>JBCCWC010000014.1:0-122056 GCA_039194325.1 Myxococcota bacterium | reverse complement strand
TCTCGTTCGAATCGGCACATCCCCGCCGCGCCGCCCGGGTGGGCGGCGCGGCTTCTTTTTGGGTCGAACCCCAAAGCCCGGTTCGAACACACGCCCCCTCAACCCCACCGAACCCCATAAAACGCAGGGCTCATCCATCCCACCACCCGTCCCCGATCCCAAACTCATCCCCTCATCCCCAAACCATCCCACCCCATCGAAAGCCTCCTTCGCTCCCGGCGTTGACGCGCCCGGGTGTCGAAGTCCTTCCCACATCGAGCCGTCGCGCTCGTGGGCCTGATGAGCCTGTGGTTACTCGTGGGGTGTACGTCCCTGGGTGCCTCGCTCCGTGCCGAGCGCTCCGTCAGTGCCGCCTGGACGGGCCCGGCGACGCCGAGCCCGATGTACGCCTACACCAGCCCGGGTCGACTGCCCGAGCTACGCGACGCCGAGGGCAACCCGCTGCCCCTGCGCCACACCGGGGTCCATGCCGCCCTGCGGGGCCACATCGCCGCGGTCAAGGTCAAGCAGCGCTTCCACAACGCCTCGGACCACCCCATCGAGGTGGTCTACACCTTCCCCCTGCCGGAAAACAGCGCCGTATCGGACATGCGCATGACCGTGGGCGATCGCGTGATCGAAGCGGAGATCATGCGCCGCCAGCAAGCGCGGCAGACCTACGAGACCGCCCGCAGTGAGGGCTACACCGCCTCGCTGCTCGAGCAGGAGCGCCCCAACGTCTTCACCCAATCGGTCACCAACATCGCCCCCGGCGAAGACGTGGACGTGGAGATCCGCTACCTGCAAACGCTCACCTACGACGCGGGGGAGTACGAGTTCGTGTTCCCCATGGTGGTGGGTCCCCGCTTCGACCCCAGCGGCGGCTCGGCACCCGACGCGGCCCGGATCTCACCGCCGGTGGTGGGCCACGGCGTCCGCACCGGGCACGACATCGACATCGTCGTCGACGCCCAAGCGGGGCCCCCCATCGTGTCGTGGAACGCCCCCACGCACGAGATCGACGCCCAAGCGGTCGAGGGCAAGCTGCGGGTCGTCCTCGCCCGACGCGACGTGGTGCCCAACCGCGACTTCGTGCTGCGCTACCGAGCAACGGGTTCCGAGCCCCGAGCGACGGTGCTGTTGGGGCAGCCCGACGCCCAGCAGCGCGGCCACTACCTGATGGTGGTGCACCCGCCCCACACCAACGTGGACGCCGAGATCGGTCGCCGCGAGGTGATCTTCATCATCGATCGCTCCGGCTCGATGAACGGTCCCCCCCTGGCCATGGCCAAGCAGACCGTCCGCGAGCTATTGGCCCGGCTGCGACCGGTCGACACCTTCGACGTGGTCGGCTTCGCCTCGGGCACCGAGCGACTCTTCGGCCAGCCGCGCCCCGCCAACGCCACCAACCTCGTCACCGCGCTGAAGTTCGTCGACGGCATGGTCGGTGGCGGCGGCACGATGATGGACGACGCGGTCCGGGCCTCGCTCACCGACGAGGTCGCCCCCGGCTTCAATCGCTACGTGCTCATCATGACCGACGGCTACGTGAGCAACGAGACCGAGATCTTCGCGGGTGCGCGCGACTTGGTCGAGCAGCAGGCACAGCGAGGCAAGGTGGCGCGCGTGTTCGGGATCGGGGTCGGCTCCTCGCCCAACCACCTGCTCATCGACGGGATCTCGCGGGCGGGCAAGGGGGTCTCGCGTCACCTCGGCACCCGTGAAGATCCCGCCCGGGTGGTCAACGCGCTCATGCACGACATCGATCGCCCCGCGCTGACCAAGCTGACGTTCCCCCGCCTCAGCCCGCTGCGCATGGAGCACTACCCGGCGCAGATCCCCGACCTGTTCGTCAGTCAGCCGGTGGTCGTGATGGGCCGCTACCACGGTGAGGTGGGCCCGACCGCGATCCTCCACGCCCATGGGGGCCACCGGAGCCTGAGGATCCAGATGGACGTGCACCGGGTCGAGGGAGCCAACGCCCTGCTGTCCACCCTGTGGGCCCGGGCCAAGGTCGAAGAACTCGACGCGCGACAGTGGCACGCCTACGACCCCCAGGTCGCCGAACAGATCACCGAGCTCGGCCTCGAGCACCGCCTGGTCACGGAGTACACCAGCTTCGTCGCCGTCGATCGCACGCGGGTCGTGAGCGACGGCCGCCCCCGGTCGGTGGTCCAGCCGGTGGACATGCCACAGGACGTCGACCCCGTGGCTTCCGGCGCCCAGCAGTTCCAGGCCGAGCTCGCCTCGCTGGCCGCGTTGCCTACGGTCGAGCCGTCGACGGGCGCAGTCATCGACACCTCTATTTCCGGGTCTGGATCAGGGTCCCCCGCCTCGACCCTCTCTGACACCGCGCAGCACGCCCGTCAGCCTGCGAGCGCGGAGACCCAGTTTACGCGGGTCATCACGGTGCAGGCCCCCACGGTCCAAAACCAAAGCTCGTCCGGCTCCAGCGTAGGCATGCAACAGATGCGCAACATCCCGGTGGGCAGCACCACCGGCCGCGACTTCACCCAGGTGATCGAGATCTCCCCCACCGCCTCCCGCGACGCCGCCGGGATCAGCCTCGCCGGGACCACCGGCGCCGAGTCCCGATACACCGTAGAGGGAGCCACCATCAACAACCCCGCGTTCGGCACGGTCGGGGCCAGCATCGTCCAGGAGTTCGTCGAAGAGATCGAGGTCCAGGAGTCGGGCTACGATGCACAGTTCGGCGGCGCCTCGGGCGGGCAAATCGCCGTGCGACGGTTCTCGGGCAGCAACATCGTCCGGGGCGTGGCCCGCTTCACCTTTACCCCGCGCCTGGCCTCGCCCCGCTTCATCCTCGATACCGACAACGCCGTACGCACCACCGAGACCCCAGACTTCGTGATGCAGGGGGTGGTCGCCGCCAGCGGCCCGATCCTCAAGGATCGCTTGTTTTGGTCCGCGGGGATCTCCGCGACCGGCGGCCGAAACTCGCTGGTACAGTCGTTCCACCATCGGGTCGACGCCGACGGCTCCGGTGGCTACCAAGACTGCCCCCACCAAAACGGAGCACTCGACTGCGCACCGGGCCGCAGCACCATCACGACGGACAAGTTCGCCGAGCAGCGGTTCCGTACCGGCGCGATCGGGGTGGGCTACCAGCTCGGCCTCGACTTGCACATCAGCCCCCGACACCTGCTGCGGGCCACCGTGGGCGGCACCCCCCAGTTCTTGCGCCGAAGCTATCGCCACGCCGCGTCCAGCCCCTTCGACCCCATGCTGACCACCGATCCTCTGGGTGGAAGCACGCTGGTGGCCAACGGGATCGTCAATGACCACTTCGGCTGGGACCGCAGCAATGTGCTGTACTCGGCGCTCGGCTACCGCGGGCGCCTCATGGACGATCGTATCGAGCTCGACGCGACCCTCGCGTACTCGCAGTACACCAACGAGACCGCGTGGCGCCTCGACAACCCCGAGCTGCGCGACCAGCCCGCGACCCAGCACCGCAGCCATGACGGCGCCGAGCTGTTCGATCTGCTCGACCGCGAGGGGCGGCTGGACCTGGTCCCCGGCGCGGCCGCGGCCTGTAACCAGTCGGAGCTACCCGGCACCCGCTGCCCGGTGAGGCTGTGGATGTCCGGAGGCCTGGGCCAGTCTGGTCGAGATCGTAGCCGGCGCATCGAAGGCCGGCTGGCCACCACCCACTTCTTCAACGCGGCCGGCTCCCACCAGCTCAAGTACGGCGTGGCCTTCGAGCACCTCACCCGCCGCACGACCTCGCGATATTCGGGATCCAACCGCGCTGACTTCTACGGTCGCTGCACGGGCGAGGGGCTCGAAGGGGACGGAGGCGAGTGGTGCTTCGATCCACGCACCGAGCAATACCTCATCGCCAACACCGATCGGGTCGACAACCACCGCTACATCGTGGTCGACCAGGAGAACCCGGAGCAACGCACGACCTTCGGCTATGGCCGGGTGCGCAAGGAGCAAGGGGAGCTCAGCGCCATCGCGACCCCAGCAGGGAGCGGGATCCGGGCCCCCGCCTATAGCGAGCGACTCTCCACTCAGCACTACGGGCTCTTCTTGCAAGACAAGTGGGCCCTGTTGTCCAACCTCCATCTGTCGGCCGGGGTGCGCTGGGAGCTGCAGGACATACGCGACATCCTGGGCAAGCGCGCCATATTCATTCGGGACAATGTGGCCCCTCGGCTGGGAGTGGTCTACGACTGGACCGACCAGGGCCGCAGCCGCCTGTACGCCAGCTACGGGTGGTTCTATACTCCCCTGCCCGTGCAGCTGGCCTCACGGGTGTTCGGCGGCCTGGTCGACGTGCGCCGCACCTATCGTGACGGGCAGTGTCAGGGGCAGCAGGTCACGGTAGCCGGCCAGACCTTCGCCCGCGAGCAGGACGGCCAGCCCACCGAGTACTGCCCCGACTTGGCCGCCGGCACCTCGCAGCTGACCGAGGGCGCGACCGTGCCCCGGCTGCGGGGGCAGTATAATCACCAGTTCCAGCTCGGCTACGACCACGAGGTGATCGAAGATCTGATCGTGGGCGTCCGGTGGCTCCATACCGATCTGCGGCGAGCGGTCGAGGACGTGTCGACCAACGGCGGACAAGACTACGTCATCGCCAACCCGGGGGTCGAGGTCGCCCGCGAGGACATCGAGCGCCAGCGCCAGCAGTGCACCGAGCTCGACGGTCGGCTGCAGGCGCTCGCGGCCGACGCTCCCGCCCGCGGTCCGCTCACCCGTGACCTCCAGCGCTGCGAAGCGCTCATCGACGCCTTCGAGCGCGTCGATCAGATCTTCGACGCCCCCCGGCGCTCCTTCGACGCCCTGACGCTGGAGATCCGCAAGCGCTTCGCCCGAAACTGGCTCTTGCTGGCCTCGTACACCTATAGCCGCCTGCGCGGGAACTACGACGGGTTCGTCGATCCGATCACCGGGGCCATCAACCTCGGCGCCAGCGTGCAGTACGACACCCCCGAGCTGGTCCGCAACAGCTACGGGCCGCTGTCGTTCGACACGCCGCACCGTCTCAAGCTCGACGGCTTTTACACCTTCGATCTACGCGAGGCCGGGCGATTGACGCTGGGGACGAGCCTGCGCCTCTTTTCGGGCTTCCCGATCTCGATGCGCGGGGGGCACAGCGTCTTCGCCGGCGCCCCGGTGTACGTGCTGCCCCGCGGCTCCGGCGGCCGCATCCAGCCCAACGTTCGCTGGAACCTCAGCGCCAGCTACGCCTATCCGCTCCCCGGCAACCTCGAGCTCGAGGCCGGCGTCCGGGTGATCAATGTGACCAACGCCCGGGCCGTGATGCGGGTGGACGAGGTCTACTCGTTCCAGACCACGCGCGCCGTCGCCGGCGGGACCCTCGAGGATCTCAAGCACACCAAGATCCAGAGCACCAGCGATCCCCAGGCGTTCTTCCAGCGCACGATCCTCGCCCGACAAGGCAACTATGGGGTGAAGACCTCGTTTCAGACCCCACTGGCCGCGAGCTTCGAGCTGCAGCTGCGGTTTTGAGGCGAGCGCGTGCGAGCGCGCGGCCCCTAGGCGTTTGGGGGGCTACGGTGGAGCCACACCGAAGGATCTCAACAAGTCACGAACTCGCGAACACTGCCCGTAAGCTCCGGTGGCGTGCCCACGGACGCCTCGGGCGAGGTCATCGTGATCGGCATGGCGCCACTCGGACCCAAGGTCATCCCCCGCGCCTTGACATCGACCGAGAAGCCATCGGCGATGCGCAGGCCGAACCGCTGCACGATGAGCGCCAGCACGATGCGGATCTCCTGCTCGGCGAAGGTGGCCCCTAGACACAGCCGCGGCCCCACCCCGAAGGGCAGATACTCGAAGGGGGAGCGCTTGCCCTGCGCCCATCGCCGTGGCTCGAAGCGATCGGGCTGCCGATAGACCTCGGGCATGTGATGGGTGACCAGTGGGCTGAGCACCACCATCGACCCCTCGGGCATCCGATAGGGCCCCAGCTCGAAGGGCTCGGTGGCCCGACGGATGAACGTGATGTACGTGGGCGGCAGCAGGCGCAGCCCTTCCTTGACCACCCCGTCGAGTAGCGGCAGCCGAGCCAGCTGCTCCACGGTGGGCGCATCACCCGACAGCTCGGCCCGCAGCTCGTCGCGCAGCTCGACGAACACCGGAGGGTGCAGGGCCAGGAGCATCAAGATCCAGGCCAGGGCGTAGGCGGTGGTCTCGTGCCCGGCCACGAACAGCAGGCCCATGTTGCCCAGCAACTCCACATCGCTCAGGCGCGAGCCGTCTTCGTCGTGGGCCTCGATGAGCCGCGAGAGCACGTCGTGCCCGGTCTGCGGGCTACGCCGCCGCTCGTGGGCCATGTCGAGCAGGCGACGCTCGAAGCGCTCACACAGGCGCAAGAGCCGACCGTAGGGCAGCCACGGAAGATCGATGGGCAGCAGGGCGGTCGCCGGATCGATCACCCGCTGCAGGAACTGCTCGCCCATCCGCCCCAGCTCGAGACCTCCGTCGCCCGCGTCGAGCCCAAACAAGCACTTGACGCTCGTGTCGAGCGCCAACTCCGTCATCGCCCGCACCACGTCGATCGTGGCCCCGGCTTGCCAGCGTCCCAGGTGTCGCTCGGCAACCGCCACCATGTCGTCGCGGTAGCCCTGGATCACCGTGCGGGTGAACGACGGCATCATCAGGCGACGTAGGCGGCGATGAGCCTCTCCGTTGGCGGTGACGAGGCTGACCTGCATATGAGCCAATGCCGAGCCCTCGGGCACCCGTATCGGAACCTCCCCGAAGTGCTCGAACTGACGTGCGCGGGGCAAAAGCTGCTGGTTGTGCGCCGGACCAAAGGCACAGACCAGGGAGGGGTCGCCCCGGCTCAGCGCCGCGACGTCACCGTACTCGCGATGGAGCCGGGGCAACAGCCGCAGAGGATCCCAAAACAGCCGCATCATATCGAGACGATTGCCCACCAAGGGGATCGGCGACGGACCAGGGAGGGCCGAGGCCGGTCGTGAGGCTGCCACCTCTTCGAGCCTAGCGAGCCCTAGGGCCCCGCGTAAACCACGGAGTCACCGGCGATCACCCGATCTGGGCTTGGCCCCATGATCGTCCGAGGGGACCCGGGCACTACCCCGATGCGCACGCTCGCCGCGCGCCGAGGACCGCCATGAACCGCTTCTATTGCTCGCTACCGCTGTTCGTAGCCCTGGCCGTGCTGCCTCGGACCGCGGGAGCCAACCCGCTGCCGATCACCGCCTTGCGCGCGACCGCCGAGACCCACGACTCCGACACCGCCCAGGAGCAGACCCCGCCAGCGGGGAGCACCACGACCGAGGTCAAGGTCGCCGTATCCAGCGGGCCCAGCCCAGCACCATCACCACCGGTCATCACCACGCCCGAACCTCGACCACCGACGGCCCAGGAGCGATACCAGCAGAAGCTGCACTCGCAGATCCGCGACGACCGCAAGACCGGTAGCGGGCTGCTCGCCGGCGGCCTGGTAGTGGCCGGGATCTCCTATCTCATCACCTCCCTGTCCGGGGCCGTGGCCATCGACCGCTCCCGAGACCTCGTCGATAATCCGAGCACCGACGCCGACGAAGGGCGCCGTGGTGAGCGCCGACGGGCCTACGGCCGAGCCTTGCTGATCCCGGGGATCGGCCCCGCCCTGGCCATCGCCCGCTCCGACCGTGCCGTCCGAGCGTGGGCGGCCGGTATGGCCGGGCTTACCCAGGCACTGGGCGTGGGCCTTGCATTGCTGGGCACGCATCGACTCCTACGGGCCCGCCGCCTGAAGCGGCTGAGCCTTTCGGCCGCCGGCTCCGCTCGCCAGGCTCGAGTCGCGCTGCAGGTGCGCTTTTGACGGAGACCACGCCATGGCCGCCATTTTCGCCACGGTGCTCTCGCTCGCCCTCGGAGGCCTGCTCACCGCCCCGTCTCTCCATGCACCGGCCGACCCCTCGTCCAACGACTCTACTCGGGCAACCGTGACCCCGAGCCCGACCACACAGACCGCTGCCAACCACCCGAGCCCGCGAGTACCCGCGCTGTCGCTGTCACCGCGTCACGACCGACGCCTCCGCCCTCCCGCACCGTGGCTCCGCGCCAAGCGCCTCGACCGCAAGGCCCTGCGATCCACACGAGCAGGGGTCGCGCTGGGCGGTGCTCTGTTTGGCGTCTTCTACCTGAGCGGCACGCTGGGCGCGGCTACCGAGCTCGACCGGATCCATGAGGATCGACGGCTCGACCCCGAAGAACGCAATATACGGCGCACGTCGCAGCTGCTGTTCGTCCCCGTCATCGGACCGCTGATCGCGGCGCCCCTCGGCGAGTCACGGAGGGACAAAGCCGCGCTGGTGGCCCTGGGAGTCCTGCAAGGACTGGCCGCCACCGCTCTGGTCACCGGTGGCGTGATACTCGCGCGCGATCGTCGAGCCCGGCGGCTGGAGCTCTTGGCAGCCCCCATGGCGGGCGGGGGCTCGCTCGGGGTTCACGGGCGATTTTGACGTACTCCCGGTCGTCCCCCTCGAAGGGCCTGCAACGACTCCATGGGGCCATCGCTCGGTCTTTGTGAGTTCGATTTCATCCATGGCGTCGTGCTGCGCTCATGGGTCTTCGGGGGAATGCTCGGGGTGCCCTTGGTGAGGGGCGATCACCAGTTGGTGGTCGCGATCGTCGAGTTGGTATCGTCGACCATGTGCCAGCCTTGCCCCAGGGCCGGGTTGGTGCTGAGCCTGTCGTCGTCGGCCTGCATGTTCGCGCGATACAAGTCGGCACGCGCGGTGCCGTTGTTCTGCCAGAGGATGTCGTCACCCCGCGTGTACTTGAGCCGGCAGTTCGTCGAGCCAGGGATCCGCTCGCAGACGATCGCCGCGGCATCCTGGCCGAATCCCTGCTGACCGAGGTGCTCGTTGATACGCACGGTCTCGAGCCGGTGAACGCCGAGATCGTTGGCATAGGCGAGCAGCTCGGCATAGGCCGCCGGACGATTGGGGCCATTCATGACCGCGAACAAGCGCGCTGTGCCCTGGTTGAAATTGGGCTCGGTTTGGTTGACATAGTGGACGAACGCAGCACGCCCGGCATCGAAGTGGTTCGGGGCGTCCGGGATGTGAATGGCGTAGAGCCGCGTGTCGGTGGCCAAAAAGATGCCTAGGCACCCTCGAATGCCGTCGACACCGACACTCTCGATGTCACTGCCATAAGCGTACATGATAGCGATGAACATGAATTCCGTGCCTCCTAACCGCCTGCCGCCCGCAATACCGGAATGCATGGACCGGGCCAATGCCCAAAATGCCTACATCGCCACACCAGCCGGATTCGCGGCCGTCGATGCCGTGGCCACGGGTGGCTAGAGTAGTCGCGTGGCTGTAGGACAACGGGTGGGGAGCAACGCGCAAAGAGCGCAGGAGAGGTCCCGGAAGGATACGGGAACGCAGACCTGGGGTACGGGAGCGCAGACCTAGGGTACGTAGAGCCGCGTTCGGACCGGTGGAGGATGATGATCCAGCGCTCGGCGACGGTGAGATGAGGTGGGCGAAGGGAGGTAGACCCTTCGGGTCCGCTCGGGTCATGGATAGGCGTCACCTACCAATCAGGGTCATCACAGCAGCATTTGTAGATTGAGAACGAACCGTCACCGGTGAAGGGCAGCGGTTGATCGCAGGGTCCGGGAATCTCTGTAACCCATTCTCTGAAGCTGGGGGAGGCGCTCCCACACGCATGTACGGCTTCGTGTTGCGGGCCTGGATAGCCGAATGCGGTGGCCCCATCACACCCATTTTCGACGCAAGCCATGTCGAGCGTACCACAAACCTCAGCGCATGTTTGCTCTTCGGATGAGGCCCCAACGCATTCAAAGAGTCGGGGACCGCACTTACCATCAATGCAATCTCCGATCCCGAGAACACCACGACAATTTCGCTGCTTTTCACCGCACAGTAGCTCGGGAGGGCATGAGCCGTCCCCACACGCGTCGTCGGCTGCGTCTTGCTCGTTGGCATGCTCTTCGGCGGAGTCTTCGTCCTGGACGCGTGGACCACACGACATGAACACCATCGGCAGAACCAGGCTGATTAAAACCTTAACTATCACTTGCGGTTGCATTGTCTGAATCACGGATAGTCTGTGGGTTCAACGAAGGCCGCGGCATCGTGACGTCCGCAAGCAACGGGGGCATGATGGGCTGCGCGGAACGATAGGGCGCCCGAGCGCCCCTGCTCACGAGCCGACCGCCCCCACGACCAGGGCGACGTTGGTGGTGAAGCTCCCGCCGATGTTGAGCATCGCCCCATGGCGAGCACCAGGCACCTGGTAGTCGCCCGCCTGCCCGGTGACCTGCTTGAACAGATCGTAGGCCATGCGCACGCCCGAGGCCCCCACCGGGTGGCCGGCCCCGAGCAGCCCCCCCGAGGGGTTGACCGGCATCGGGCCGTCCGACGTGATACGCCCCTGCTCGATCGCCTCGTATTCCCGCCCCGGCTCGGTCAGCCCGAACGCCGACAGCATCACGTACTCACTAATCGTAAAGCAGTCGTGGAGCTCGATCACGTCGAGATCCTCAGCGCTGATCCCGGCGCGCGCGTAGGCGTCCTGGATCGCGCACCGCGTCCACGGCAAGAACGCCTCCCCCCGGCTTTGTGGATCGAGCTTCGCCGCGAGCCGTAGCGGCGCCTCTCGATGACCCCAGCCGGCCAGGCGAGCCACCGGCCGCCCCGTCCGGGTCGCGTGCTCTTGCGCGTAGTCGGCCGACGCGAGCAACAAGACCGCACCGCCGTCGGTGACCGGCGAGCAGTCGCGGAATCGGGTGCGCCCCCCCAGCTGCGGTCCATACGACGCCTCCCGCTGCTGCATCGCCTGCGAATCCAGCTCCCAGCGCCGTGCCTGCGCGTTGGGATTGCGCCGGGCGTTGGCGTAGTTGATCTCGGCTACGCGGTCGAGCGCCGCCATCAACCGGGCTTCGTCGATGTCGCTGGTCGCCAGCACGTGGTCGGTGATCGAGCCGAACATCCGGGGAAACAAGAACTCCTCGTCCTTGGCCTCCTCGGCGTACAGGCTGCAGGTGGCCAGGTAGTCGTTGATCGTCCGGGGATCGACGGTGCGCATGACCTCGACCCCCACGACCACCGCCACGTCGAGATCGCCGGCCCGGATCTTGGTGCCGGCGGCATCGATCGCCACCGAGCCGGAGGCACAGGCCGCCTCGTAGCGCGCGCCCGGCATGCCCTCGAACACAGGGCTGACCTCGGACAATAGCGCGCCCGTATGGCCCTGGCGGCAGTACTGCTGGCCGTTGAAGTTGGCCGCGAAGATCCCGATCCGCCCCGCGTCTCGCAAGCGACCCAGCTCTGCGTCATCGACGCGAGCATCCCCGAGCGCAACGGGCACGACCTGCTGGAGGATCTCGATGATCCCCTGGCCGTCTCGTGACCAGTTCCGCGCAAAGTCGGTCTGCGCCCCTCCGATGATCATCACCCCATTCGCCATGGATCCCTCCCCGAGGCTCGAACGCCGCGGCCAAGCATGGTACCAGCGACCATGGTCAGCGAGTATCTCCAGGGGCTGTACGAGCCGGTCACCGATGAACACGACGCGCCCGCGACGGTCGTGGCCGGCGAGATCCCCACCGAGCTGCGGGGCATGTACGTGCGCAACGGGCCGAACCCCCGATTTGCCCCCGTCGGGCACTACCACTGGTTCGACGGCGATGGCATGGTCCATGGCGTCGCCCTCACCGACACGGGCGCTCGCTACGTCAACCGCTACGTGAAGAGCGCGGCGTTCGCCGAGGAAACCAAGGCCGGTGCGTCTCTTTGGCGGGGGCTGATGGAGCCCTTCGATCCCACCTCTTTACGAACCCCGGACAAGGACACCGCCAACACCGATCTGGTGTGGTGGAGCGGTCGCCTGCTGACCTCGTGGTACCTGGGCGGTACGCCGATCCACGTGTCGACCCCCGGGCTGGAGACGCTCGGACCCGAGACAATGGGCGGTGCCCTGACCTCGAACATGGGCGCTCACTCCAAGGTCGACCCGCGCACCGGAGAGCTGGTGTTCTACGACTTCTCGCGGCTCGAGCCGCCGTTCTTGCAGGTGGGAGTCGCCAACGCCCATGGCCAGCTCGAGCGGCTCGTCCCCATCGACATCAGCGGCCCGCGCTTCTTCCACGACATCGCCATCACCGAACACTATACGATCTTGCTCGATCTCCCGATGGTCTGGGATGTCGACAAGCTGCGCGCGGGCAAGCGCCGGATCCGCTTCGATCCCGAGTCGCCCGCGCGCTTTGGCGTGCTTGCGCGCAACGCCACGACCGACAAGACCCAATGGTTCGAGGTCCCCGCTTGCTACATCTATCACACGATCAACGCCTACGAAGAAGGGTCGGAGATCGTGCTGCACGCCTGCCGGGTCGACAATCCCCTGCCCAAGTCGCGCGAGCCAACCCCCGATACCCGAGCTCGGCTGGAGTTCTTGGAGCTCTATCCCGTGCTGTGGGAGTGGCGACTCGATCGATCGACCGGCCAAGCCCGCGAGCGCCAGCTCGACGACGCAGCGTCGGAGTTCCCGCGTATCAACGATGATCGGCTCGGCGTCCGCACGCGCCATAGCTACAACCCCCGGGTGGCCAACGAGCCCACGCTACTCTTCGACGGAATCATCAAATATGACCTGACGTCAGGCTCGGGCCGAGCGCACGACTTCGGCCCCGATCGCTTCGGGGACGAGCCGGTGTTCGTCCCCCGCCCCGGGGCGACCGAAGACGACGACGGCTGGCTGGTGACCTTCGTCCACGACCGGCGGGAAGGCACCAGCGAGCTACTGGTCATCGACGCGCGCAATATCGAGGCCGAGCCAGTCGCGAGGATCCGCGTGCCAGCGCGCGTTCCCATCGGGTTCCACGCCGCCTGGGTCCCACGCGAAGGGATCTAGCCGGCCGTAGTGAGCCGGTGGTGCAGCGGCCAGCTCGCCGCCACTCAATGCCACACCAGGGCCAACGCGCCACGAGAACATCCGGGCCCCTCCTTGCAGGGGTCCGGATGTCTTTGTTCGATACACGAAGATCAGAGCGCCTCTATATCGAGCACATGAAATCAATGATCCGTCCGAAATTATGAAAGTAACTGAGTTCTATGACGACGCGTAATGCGGCACGGGAGCTGTGCAATCCGGGAACCCCTGAACCTCAGGTAGCCCCGCCCGGCGGATGAGCGCCGCGCGGATCCACCCCTACTGAGGCCGAGCGTGAGCTTCTTGCTCGCGTGCTCGTCCTGCATGGAAGGTCATTGGTTCGGAGGTGATTGCTCGGAGCCCGGAGGGAACAACGAGATGAGCAACTTCATGAATAATACGTACGGAGCATCGGCACGAGTGCTGGTCGGCCTACTGGTCCTGCCTCTGGCGATCGCTTGTGGAGCAGATGACGGTAGTAACGATCCGATGGACGACGGTGCCGAGGAGACGGGGGCCGACCCCGACCCGGACACCTCCGCCAGCGAGGGCACTCCCGATCCCGATCCCGATCCCGATCCCGATCCCGATGACACTGGCGACAACGGCACCGGCACCGGCGAGCCCGCCGATCCGACCCTCGACGACGAGCTTCGCCAGTTGCTCGACGATCAGGGCGTGGAGTCAGTGACGCCACCGCCGCCTCAAGATCCCGACATGGTCACGCTGGGGCAGCAGCTGTTCTTCGAGAAGGAGCTGGCCGGACGACGCAACATCTCCTGCGCGACCTGCCACCACCCCCTGCTGGGCTCCGCCGACGCCCAGAGCCAGTCACGAGGCCAGGGCGCCACGGGCCTGGGGCCCGCCCGCCAGCACGGCCCCAACAGCCTGTTCCTCGCGCGTAACACCCTTTCGCTGTGGAACCGCGGCGTTCCGGGCTGGGACGTGATGTTCTGGGACGGCCGCCTGGGCGGCAACCCCGACGAGGGCTTCTTCTCGCCGGCTGGCGACGACACCCCGCAAGACTTCACCAACGCGCTGGCCGAGTTCTTCATCATCCCGGTCACCCCCGACGAGGAGATGCGGGGCTTCCCCGGCGAGCTCGACGTGTTCGGCCAGCCCAACGAGATGGCCGATCTCACCAACGACGACTTTGCCGACATCTGGCCGCTAGTGGTCGACCGCGCCCTGGGGGTCCCGGAGTACCGTGAGCAGCTGACCGAGCTGTTCGGGGTCGCCGAGGAGGAGATCAACATCGTGCACCTGGCGGAGGCCACCGCCGCGTTCATGACCGAGGCGTTCACCGCCC
Organism: Myxococcota bacterium; assembly: GCA_039194325.1. Classification (GTDB taxonomy): domain Bacteria; phylum Myxococcota_A; class Polyangia; order Nannocystales; family Nannocystaceae; genus Paraliomyxa. Next base: position 107,850 of record JBCCWC010000014.1, on the reverse strand, counting down.
TCGACTCGCCCTTCGACCGCTACCTCGCCGGCGACGACTCGGCGCTCTCGAACGCGGCCAAGCGGGGCGCGATCCTCTTCTATGGCCGGGCCAGCTGCTCCGCCTGCCATAGCGGCGGGCTGCAGACCGACCAGAGCTTCCACAACATCGCCGCGCCTCAGGTAGGCACGGGCAAGGGCGAGGAGGCCCCGCTGGACTTCGGCCGCGGGCGAGTGACCGGCGAAGAGGCGGACAACTTCCAGTTCCGCACCCCCTCGCTGCGCAACATCGAGCTCGAGGGGCCGTGGATGCACAACGGCGCCTACGCCGACCTCGAGGACACCGTGCGTCACCACCTCGACCCGGAGTCGGCCCTGATCTCGTACGACGACTTCCAGGTCGAGCCCGAGCTGCGGGGCACGTACCAGGACGATCCGGAGACCATCGACATGCTCATGGGATCGCTCGATCCCCTGCTCGCGGTCGAGGGCGATCCCCTCAATGACGACGATGTCTCCGACCTGATGGCGTTCCTCTCGGCGCTGACCGATCCCAGCTCGCTCAACCTGCTGCACCTCGTCCCCGACAGCGTGCCCAGCGGGCTGCCGGTGGACGACTAGGCCCCGACCGGTAGGGTCTTCACTACGGGCGCCGCTGGCCACAGTGAGCGAGCGGCGCTCGAGATCCTACGCCCTCAGCGGCTTCGCCCGGACTTGGCCATGTCGCCCGCGACCACTTTGGAGAATCGGTCCATCCGTATGTGGCGGGTCAGCGCCGCGCGCAGCGCCTCGGCGGAGAGCCCGGCGATCGCGTCGTTGAGCTGCTGGGTGAAGTTCATGGTGCGACCCAGGTACAGATCGCCCAGGTGCCGTTCGGCGACCGTCTCGTCGCTGGTCAGCGAGTTATCGAACGACGCGCGGTAGCTGGCCTTGGCCGCGGCCAACTCCTGCTCGCTCACCCCGTCGCGGATGAGCCGCTGGACCTCCTCGGTCATCGCGACCAGCACCTTGTCGGCGTTCTGCGGGGCGCACTGGGCTCCGGCAATGAAGCGCCCCGAGTCGTCGAGCGACTCGACGTCGACGAAGGAGAAGGCGCCATACGACCAGCCTTCCTGCTGACGTAGGCGCTCCATCAGGCGCGACTCGACCGCCCCGCCCAGCACGTGGTTGGCCAGCACCAGCGCGGGGTAGTCGGGGTGATCGTCGCGGAGCTTCAGGGTCTGACCCATGATCACCATGGCCATCTCCTTGTCCGGCGTATCGATGTAGGCCGCGGGGCCACCGCCGATGTCCTGGAAGGGCGAGGGGATCCGCTCGAAGGAGCGTGATGCGGTCCACCCTTCGAGGTGCTCGTCGATCGCCTGACGCAGGGCCTTGGGGTCGAAGTCACCGACCACCGAGATCTGGAGATCTCCCGCCCCCCACAGGCGCTTGTGCAGCCGAACGATGTCGCGACGCTTGACCTTGCGCAGCCGTGCGATCGACTCGTCGATCGTCGGCGTGTAGCGCGGGTCACCGACCGCGTAGGGGGCGAGGATCCGCCCCAGGTGCGCAAAGGCCCGAGGCGCCGGCTCGCTACGCGCCTCTTGGAGCAAGGCCAGCTGCTCTTGACGCAGCACCTCGAGCTCCTTGGCGGGGAAGTTCGGCTGGCGCATCACCTCCGCCACCAAGGCGATCACCGCGGGCACGCTCTGCCGCACGGTGGTCACGTCGACCCACGCGCCCGATGTCCCTCCACCGGACCAGACCTGGGCCTTGAGGCGATCGAACTCGTCTCGCAGTTGCTGGCGCGAGTGCGCAGACGTACCGCGCAACAGCAGATCACCCACCAAGCCCGCCGCCGTCGCCCTGCCCTTCAGCTCGCTCAGCGAGCCCGCCCGTAGCCGGAAGCGCAGGACCACCGATTCTCCGCGGGTCTTCTTGGATAGCAGCGCCAGCCGGATCCCTCCTGGAGTGCGGTCGCGGCGGGTATTCGCCTCGATGTTGGCAATGGTGGCGGCGAATGCCTCGCCCTCGCGCAGCGCATTACGCCCCTGGTAGCCCTCGACCTGAGCGAGGACCTCGGGGCTGGTGGTCAGCGGTGCACGCTCGGGACTCTTGGTGGGCAGGAACATTCCCACGGTGCGATTGGAGGGCTTGATGTAGCGCTGGGCGAACGACTGGACCTGGCGCGCGGTCACTTGCTCCACCCGATCGCGGTACAAAAAGAGCATGCGCCAGTCCCCCAGCGCCGCCCACTCTGAAAGCCAGATGGCGATCTCCGTGCTGTCGGTCATGGCCAGCTCGAGCTGCTTGAGTCGCCGATTGCGATAGCGCTTGACCTCCTCCTCGGTGATCCCCGCCCCCGCCTCGGCCAACAGCTCCAGCAATCGGTCGCGAATAGGCTCTACGGGGCGCCCTTGGGGGACCTCGGCGGTGACCTGCACCCAGCCCGGATCGTGCAGCGGAAAGGTCGAGCCATAGACGGCTGACGCCTGCCCCGACTCGACCAGCGCCTGGTAGATCCGCCCCGAGGGCTCGTCGGTGAGGCTGTGCAAGAGCGCCTCGCCGGCCACGTAGTCGGGATCGGCCCCGGACACGCCGTGATAGAGGACGCTGGCCACGCCGACGTCACCCACCCGGCGCAGGGTCACCGTGCGCTCCCCATCCTGGACGGGCTCGACGGTGTATGTGGGGGGCAGCGTACGCGCGGGGCGGGGGATCGAGCCAAAGCTATCGATGATGAGCTCGATGGCCTGCTGCCTGTCGAAGGAGCCGGCCACCACCAACACCGCGTTGTCGGGCTGATAGTACTTCTCGTAGAACGCGCGCAGCCGCGGGGCGGGCACGTTCTCGATGTCGCTACGCGAGCCGATCGTGGACTTGCCATAGTTGTGCCACAAGAACGCGGTGGACTGGATCCGCTCGTCGAGAACCCCCGCGGGAGAGTTCTCGCCCATCTCGAACTCGTTGCGCACCACCGAGAATTCCTTGGCCAGCTGCGCCGGATCGATCGAGCTATTGGTCATGCGATCGGCCTCGAAGGCCAAGGCCCAGGCCAGGTTGACCTCGTTGGCCGGCATGGTCTCGAAGTAATTGGTGCGGTCGTACCAAGTGGTGCCGTTGAAGTCGGCCCCGTGATCTTGCAGCTCGTCCCAGGGATCGGGATGAGCGGGCGAGCCCTTGAAGAGCATGTGCTCGAGCAAGTGGGCCATGCCCGTCTCGCCGTAGCCCTCGTGCCGCGATCCCACCAGGTAGGTGATGTTGACCGTGACCCGCTCACGCGAAGGATCGGGGAACAGCAGCACCCGCAAGCCATTGTCGAGCGCGTACTCGGTGATCCCCTCGACCGAGTGGAGCTCGCGGAGCGTTGCCCGCTTCGCCGGGCGCGGTGCGGGCTCGGCCGCCACCGGCGGCTGTCCTGGCGAGGCAGGGGCCGGCCCCACCGCCTGCCGGGGGCAGGCGGTCAGCACGAGTGGCACGAGCAGCATGCCCAGCCACGGGCCGGTGCGACGGGCGGTTCGACGACGGGGGGCAACGCTCATGAGGCGTACTTTGACACGGATCGACGGCCTTCCGTTTCACCCGTATCACCGCTCGACCATCTCGCCATCATACGGAGGCGTGCCTCGGCCTGGTAGCCTGCGGCTCGTGGCTGGCGCCCTCATCAACCTCCGCAGTGATACCCAGACGCTCCCCACCGAGGCCATGCTCCAGGCGATCGCCACCGCCTCGTTGGGCGACGACACCTACCACGAGGATCCCACCGTGGCGCGCTTCGAGGCGCTCGCCGCGGCACGCCTGGGCAAGGATGCCGCGCTGCTGGTCCCCAGCGGCCATATGGGCAACCTCGTCGCGTTGATGGTCCACGCCCAGCCCGGCGACGAGGTGCTGCTCGACCGCAACAGCCACATCTACTACTACGAGGTCGGCTCACTCGCGAACGTGGCCGGCCTGATGCCTTGGCCGCTCGCCTCTTCGGGGGGTCGCCTCGATCCCGACGAGCTGCGAGCTGCGATCCGGGGCCGGGACCTGCACTACCCACGCGCGCGGCTGTTGTGCCTGGAAAACACCCATAATCGGAGCGGCGGTCGGGTGATCCCGGTCGAGCATCACCGCGCCCTGTGCCGAACGGCTCGCAGCCACGGCCTGCGTGTGCACCTGGACGGGGCCCGGATCTTCAACGCCGCCATTGCCGCCGGGGTGTCGGTGACCGAGTACACCCGCGATGTCGACTCGGTGATGCTCTGCCTGACCAAGGGGCTGAGCTGCCCGCTGGGCTCGGTGTTGGCGGGTAGCCGGGAGTTCATCGAGCAGGCCGAGCGGGTGCGCCGCCGCCTGGGCGGAGGCCTGCGACAGGCGGGGATCATCGCCGCTCCCGGCATCGTGGCCCTGGAGACCATGGTCGAGCGGCTGGCCGAGGATCATCGTCATGCCCGGCGGCTCGCCGAGGGTATCGCCAAGATCCCCGGGCTGGCGGTGGAGCTGGACGCGGTCGATACCAACATGGTGTATGTGGATCATCGGAGCAGCGGGTTGGACACCAAGGCGGTGCTCACTTTGCTGCAAGAAGCCGGCGTGATCGCGAGCGGACGACCTCCGCATCAGATCCGACTGGTGACCCACCGACATCACGACGAGGCTACGATCGACGAGGCGTTGGTGCGGATCCATCGAGTCATGGTGGGGTCGTGCTCATGAGCCGCGGCCCTATCCGCCCGTGGCTCGACGATCCCACAGCGCGTAGACGATGCCCCCGACCACCGTGACGAGCGCGGCCGAGGTGAACATCACGGCGTAGTCCGTGCGCTCGAGCAGCGCCCCCAGCAGCGGAGAGCCGAGCAAGAGCCCCAGATCGAACAGCGCCGTGAACATCGACAGGGCCACCCCTCGCTCGCTCGCCGCGGCCCGCTCGACGACCATCGCCAGCAGGATCGGGAACACGAAGGCGTGGCCCATCCCGCACAACATGCCCGATACACCCATCTCCAGGTTGTTGCTCGCCACGGGCAACAGCAGCAGGCCGCCGGTGGTGGCCAAGATCGCCGGGTACAGGGTACGCCGCGGCCCGAACCGGTCGGGCAGCCAGCCCAGCCCCAGGCGCAAGATGATCGCCACGACCGAGTAGACCGTGTAGAAAAGACCCATCGAGCCCGTGCCGGTGTGCTCGATGAACGTCTTGAGGAACGTGAAGTAGCTCGAGATCGCGGTCGCGAATGTCAGGCCCAGCCACCATATGGGCCGCAGCGGCCGCTGCATGACGGCCGCGAGGAACGATCGCCGCGCAGGCGCGTCGGACTCGACCGCCGGCCGCGAGTCGGGCAGCGGCCACGCACAAAGCCCCCCCAGCCCGGCGACCACCGCGGTGGCGATGAACAGCTCCGCATAGCCGGCCTGCGCCAGGATCAGATCGCCCATCAGGCCGCTCAGCGACATGGGCAGCAGGCCCGAGACCCCAAACAGCGCGATGGCCTCGGTTCGCCGCGACGGAGGGGCGACGTCGGCGGCTATGGTGAACAGGACCGAGAAGAGCATCGCCTCTGCCGCTCCGTGGACCACGCGCACCACGAACAACCAGGGGCCGACGTCGCCAATCGTGAGGTAAGCCAGCGTGGCCAGCAGGTGCACGACCGAGCCGAGCCGAGCGATGATCCGGCGGCCCCGACGGTCGAGCAGCTCGCCGATGAACGGACGCAGCACGATCGCCGAGGCGGCCATGGCCCCGATGACCACGCCGATCGTCAGCTCGGTGGCCCCGGTGTCGGCGAGGAAACCGGGTAGGTGGAGATAGCCGAAGAACGCGAGGCTATGGAGAAAGTTGGCGCAGAACGCCAATACGAACGCGCGCGAGAGCAAGGCCTGCGACTTCACCGCGCGGGAGCATAGCCGAGTGGAGCTTCGGCGCCGCCATCCACAGACCCTGGGCGCCGTGCTGGATTCTCCTACCCGATCGGAGACCACGCCGAACCAGGAGGCCAAGGGGCGAAGAGGGCGCTGCCGCTGGTCGAGGTCATGGTCTCCCCGAGCCAAGAGCTCACGCCGCGACACGAACCAGCCGCGCGCCTCTCGTCCGAGTCGTAGTCCCGAACACACGAAGACGGATCGATGATCTGCGAGACCTCGCCAGTCGATCCTGGCGAGGTCTCGTCGAGGCCTGATAGGCCCCATCGATCTCAGCTTGCCAAGCGCGCCCTCGCCGATCGCTCTTCGGGTTGAGCGCTCTTGGGTGGTTCCTCCTCGGATCGCTCCGAGGCAACCGCCGGAAGCTCGTCGACCTCGACCTCCGGATCCTCCTCAGCCGGGGTAGCTCGTCGACTTAGGCTCTGCTCACGGCGAGCAACGAGCTCGTCGATGAAGCCGAACAGCTCGGCATCGTACTCGCGCAAGGTCGCTGGATCATCAGCGAATTCGTCGGCCAGCGCGGCTCGCAACCGCATCAGGAGCCCGATGGTCTCGGTTCGAAGACGAGGGGCTTCCGCTCGTAGCCCTCCCGTTGGGTGTAGCTTGGCTCGGACCACAAGCTGCTCGCCGAGGGCCTCACCTGCGGAGACGAAGCTCTCTACCCACGCGGCCAGCGTCGAGTGACCCGGGACCGAAAATCGCTCCAGCTCGATGGCGAGCTCGGAAATACGCGGTCGCCTTTGCTCCGCATGCGCCGCCTTGGTCGCATAGCTGAGGTTGAGGATCGAGAGCTGCGGGACGAACGCCTCGCGGATCTGTACGGCCGCACTACGTTCCTTCGGCGGGATATCTGGAGCCCGAAGCACCGACTCGATATAGTGCCAGATAGCCGCGCCAGACGCATTGTACTGGGAGTCAGTACGGACCATGGTCGCGACGAGCTGACGCCGTTCCAAGTCGGATTCGGGCAGGGCTGTAATCATCGACCGATACGCAGTCAGTCGCGGAACATAGAGCCGGCCGGCTGCGGTGTTTTGTAAGGTCGCGTTCTTTTCCACGAGCAGGTGTCTCAAGGAGAGCTCGACATCGGACAACAACAGTGCACGCATGACTTTTAGAGCCTTTCTGTCCGCTTGTTTGCGGGCACTTTGAAGTAGTGTTCTCGGCCCAGAGATTGGCCGAGTTCCGGTCTTTTTTTTTCGATTAATTTCGAGAGCAGCTCCCTGCACCCCTGCGCCTGGCTAGTTGGCTCGGATCCGCTCCCTCGAAAGGCCATTGCGAGTGGCCATGCCTGCTCCCACCGCTGCCGATGGCCTCCCACGCTGGCCTCGACCTGCGACCACCGCCGCCGATGGCCTCCCGCGCTGGCCTTGACCTCGCGACCACCGCCGTCGATGGCCTCCCGCGCTGGCCTCGACCTTGCGACCACGACCGCCGATGGCCTCCCACGCTGGACTCGACCTGCGACCACCGCCGCCGAGGGCCTCTCGCGCTGGCCTTGACCTTACGACCACCGCCGACGATGGCCTCCCGCGCTGGCCTCGACCTGCGACCGCCACCGCCGATGGCGTCCCGCGCTGGCCTCGACCTGCGACCACCGCCGACGATGGCCTCCCGCGCCGACCCCGACCTGCGATCACCGCCGAAGAGGGCCTCCCGCGCTGATCCCGACCTGCGACCACCGCCGCCGAGGGCCTTCCGCGCTGATCCCGACCTTTTCGCACGGCCGTCAATGGCCTCTCACACGAACCCAACCATTTCTGACAAGCACCAGCGACGTGTCGTCCGCAACCGGGTCGATCCTGCGAATGTCGCGCTTGGCCGCCAAGCGTTCGCCGGAAAGCCGCAGCCCTAGACGCTGATGTTCTCGTGGATGAGGGTATGCCGCAGCCCCTCTTCGAGGATCATCCGCGCCCGGGCCGTGTGCTCGTAGAGCATGTGGTGGAGCTTGGCATCGTCCTCGTCGCGGTTCTCGCAATCCTGACAGTAGCGCTCGAAGTAGGTCAGCGAGGTCAGCAGCGAGGAGAGGTGATGGGGGCACTCGCACTGCACGTTGGTGGAGATCGCCTCGAGCTCGGCGAGCTTGGCCAGGGAGTAGCGGGGAGGCTGAATCTCCTCCGGCGGATCGGCTTGGTCGACGGTCAGCGAGCGCACGATCACACCGGTCAGCTGGGCACGAAAATCCTGAGCCGTGAGGGGTACCCTTACCGGCCGGACCGATTCGCTCCGCAGTGCGTCGAGCACCTCTCGCCGGGCGAACGCATACGTCACGATGGTGAGCTCCGCCTCGGCGAGCTTGGCCAGCAGCTGAGCGCGGGTAATCGGGTTGCTCCCCAAATGCTCGAGCTGCAGCACCAAAACCCGCGGGCGCAGCACAGGCAGCGCATCCATCATCGAATCGGCGGATTGGCCCGACCATACGATCTCGATGTCTTGCAGCTCCCCAGACTCCTGCGCGAGCTTGATGGCGAGCTGATCGTCGAGGACCGCGAGGGTGAGCCTTTCCACGTATTGGTCACTAGCATCGCTCCGGCAAATGGCTCGTGCCGAGCAGGCGAATGCGGTCGATCGCAACGAATCGACCCCCTCGCCAACACCGCACCGCCGAGGGTCCGTGTACGGGACACCCGCTTGCTATCGTTGCTGCATGCGCTCGTTCGGATCCGCCCTCGGCCCCGTCGTCGTCTCGCTGACTCTCACGGCTTGCTTCGACCCGAGCGGGGGTGGAGGCACCAGCGACGCGAGCACCGGCCCCAGCACGACCGAAGGCGGACCTCCGGCGTGCGTGCCCGGAGCGCTCCAGCCCTGCGTGTGCCCGGGCGGCATGGGCAACCAAGAGTGCAACGCCGAGGGCACTGCGTTCGGCCCGTGCGAGTGCGTGGACAGCAGCGCAGAGACTGGACCTGCGGACACCACCGGGCCAATGACGAGCACGGGCCCATCGGACACCACGGGCACTTCGACCACGACCCTCGCCGATAGCACCATGGGCCTCGAAGGCTCGACCGGCCCGAGCGAGTCGACCGCAGGGGCCACCACCATAGGTGTGGGCGAGACCGGCCCGAATGGCTCGAGCAGCGGGGGCTTCGGGCCGCTGGCGATCGGCGAGGAATGCTTCGCGGATGCCGACTGCATGACGGGGGTATGCTGGGACTTCAGCAACTACGACCCGCTGTGCTTCGGCACGGCTTGCTCGGTCAACTGCGCCTCGAATGTCGAGTGCATCAACGCCATGGCCGCGGCCGGTGCACCCAACCCCGGGGCGAGCAGCTGCGGCGCTGATGGACGCTGTGAGACGGTGGGCACGGGATTTGGCATCTACGCGTGCGCGGCACAGCCCCGGTGATCGCCCGCGAGGCAAAGCACCGCGCCACGTACGCTCGCTTGAACTCCACGTAGTCGCTCCTACACGATCGGGTCCGCGCGAACGTTCGTCTCCCGATGAGTCTGCTCGCTGTTTGATCGACATCGACCAAACCTCGACCCGGGAACCTTCATCGGCGCCCCTCGTGGTACCCGGCGTCCTTCCTCGAACCTCAACAGGCAGCGTAGGCCCGATCGATGTCTCGCACCGATCGTGGCCTCGCCGCCTGTCGTCGAGCCTCGGAGACCCTCCATGTCCTCAATCATTCGCGGGGCCGGCCTCGGGCTGGCCCTTGGCGTGACCGCCTGCATCCCGCCCAATACCGACCCGACCCAGTGCCCAGACGGCACGGTCTGCCCCGAGCCACCGCCGCTCGACGAGAAGAAGGCCAAGGCCGACCTCGACCGGGCGCTCTTTGCTTTGGCCAAGGCCGAAGCCGACGGCCGACTGGACCCAAAAGAGTGCAGGGAGGTCACCGCGACCTTCCGCGCTGCCCATGACGACGAGCAGCCCGCGACCGCCAACGCGCTGTTCAATGCCGGCGTGGTCTGGGAGCGCTGCGGCAACACCGACGAGGCCAAGGCCGCCTATCGCGACACGATCGCCGCCCGCCACGATCACTGTGGCGCCCACAACAACCTGGGCGTGCTCCGGTGGAACACCGGTGAGCGGAGCAAGGCCGCGACATCGTTCCAGCAGGCGGTCGATGCCGACCCCAACTCGCCCGCCGCTCGCAACAACCTGGCCGCGGCGCTGCGCCACCGTTACCTGAGCGGGAAGGCCACCAACGACTTCGACCAGGCCGAGCTGGCGCTACGCAACGCACTGGCGGTGGACTCCGACAACGCCACCTCCCACGAGAATCTGGCCCGCCTGTACTACGACCGCGGCCGGGCCGGCGAGCGCTCATATCTGCTGCTCGCCAAGCTGGTCGTCTCCCAGGGCACCAAGATCCTCGAGCAAAACGGGCAACCCAGCGCCGAGCTGGCCAACATCCACGGCCTGCTACTCATGGAAGACGACGATCAGGTCATGGCCCTGCGTGCATTCAAGCGAGCCACGCAGATCGATCCCGGCCACCCGGAGGCTCACCTCAACATCGCCATGATCGCGCTACGCTTTCGCGACTACGCCACGGCCGAGCAGAGCCTCGTCAAGGCGCTCGACGACGGGCAGCACCGACGAAACGTGACCGCACTGCTGGGCCTGGGCGTGGCCCAGCGCGGCTTGCGTCGCTACGACGACGCGGAGAAGACCCTCGTGCGCGCCCGCAAGCTCGACGACCGGGATCCCCGCGCACTCTACAACTTGGGCATCCTCTACCACGAGCACATCGCCCCCGCCCACTCGGCGGTGGCCGACCCGGGCAAGGGCCCGGGCGAGGGCAAGACCAAGTTCAACGACGAGCCCTACCTCGATGCCAAGCGCTTCTTCGACCGCTTTGCCAAGGCCGCCAAGGGCCGATTCCCCCAAGAGGTTGCCGACGCCCGCCAGCGGATCGCGAGCATCGACCAGTTCCTCCAAGACATCCAAGACCTCGAGGACCTCGAGGCAGAGCAAGCAAAGCTGGAGGCCCAGATGAAGGCGCAACAACAAGAGGAGCGAAAGCGCTTGTTGGACCTGGAGCGCCGGGCCAAGCAGGCGGCGAACCCAGGCACCTAGCCGGATCCTGCGCCGACCCCGCTTCTTGCCGCGCCCACGCCCCCCCAAAGGCCGCCCAATCGCGGCCTCGACCATCATTTAGGGTTGCGTTCTTGCCGCCGCTCCCGGAGGATCGCCGTCCGGTCGCGTACGCGCTCGGACAAGGGGGCAGATGGCAAGCGAGCGTGAGGTCACCTGGACGGACATCGAGCGTGCGGCAACGCTACGCGACCCGCAGCTCGCGGAGCTGGTCATTCGCTATATGGACCAGCCCGATCCTCCAGAGGATCGGTCCGAGCAAACGGATCCCAAGGCCTCGGTTCCCGCACTGCCCCGCGACGCGTGGACGCTGGCGCGGCTTCGTAACACGGTAGGGGGCGGACGGCTGGCCTACAAGACCGAGGACGAGCAACGCTCGATCCGGCGGGCATCATGGGACGCGCTGCAGTCGGCGGCCCATCCCCCGCCACGCCTAAAGCTCGGCGCGCTACTGCTTGAGCTCTACGAAGCCGGCGACGAGCCGGGCCGCGCCGCCCTCGAGGAGATCTTCACCCGCGCCCGCATGGGCTGGGGGCTGTGGCAGGCGGTCAAGCAGGTCTACAAGCTCGCCGAAGAGCGCCACGATGCGGCCATGTTCGGCGTGCTGGGCTGGCGCCTGGACGCGATGGGTCAGACCCCGACCAAGGCCGGGGAGATCTCGGGCGCCACGTTCCTCTATATGCAGCGCCGGGTGTGGCGATACCTGCGGCAGCTGGGCACCGCCGTGCCCGAAGCCTATCCGCAGTTCGCGGTGCAGGTGCTGCGGCACTACCCGCGGAGCTTCAACTTCTGGAGCTCCTGGGTCGCCAGCCAGATCTGGGGGCATCAGCTGCTGCGCGGTCAGGGCCGCGGGGGAGTGGGCCGCCCGCCGGGCGATCTGAAGAAGCGCGCGTTCCCCAAGGCGTGGAAGCTCTCGCCCGATCCGCTGCTGCGCCTGCTCGAGGACGCGGACAACAACGAAGTCTGCCAGTTTGCGATCCACTGCCTCACGGTGGACTTTCCGCAGAACCTGCGCGCGGTGGAGCCGGCCTGGCTGGCACGCCTGGGGCGCAAGCCGCTGGCATCGGTCCACGACTTTGTCACCACGTTGCTGCGTGACGATCCCCGGTTTCACCCCTCGAAGCTCGCGGACCTGGGGCTGCACGACCTGGCGATCTCGCTGTTGCGCTCGAGCAGCGCCAATGCCCGGAAGTTCGCGGTGACCTATGCCCGGGCTCAGGCCCCGGAGTTGCCGCTGGAGCTTTTGGTGACGCTGGCGACCGAAGGCGAGAGCGAGGTCCGCAAGTTCGCGGCCGAGCGCCTGGACCCGATGCCGGCCCGGGTGCTGGGGCTCCCCGCCCTGGTTCGCCTGCTGGGCACCAGCGAGACGGCCAAGGCGGCCGAGAAGAAGATCAAGGCGAGCTTTGGGCCCGAGGAGCTCGACGCGGAGTCGTTCATCGTGCTGTGGACGGGCAACCGCGCCCAGCAGCGCTTCGTGACCAAGCTCTACGAGGATGCCAAGAAGAAGATCCCGGCCAAGCACTGGCTGGCGCTGCTGGAGGACGCACGGCTCGACCGCTGGAGGCAATCGGAGGTACTGCGCACGCTGGGCAAGTACCCGGGGCAAGCGATCGGGCTGGACTGGATTAAAAATGCCCTGCTCGATCGACGCTACACGGACTGGGTGGGCCGATGGCTTCGGGGCGGCATGCTCAAAGGCGATGCGCTCGACGTGGACTGGGTCAAGGGCCTGGTCATGCGGCCGCGGCTGCGTAGCATGGCGCTGGACGTGCTGGGCAACCCCAAGCTGGTCAAGCCGGCCCGAGTCGGGCTGCCGTGGCTGCTGGCGATGGTGCGGCAGGCCGACCAGAGCCTGCACGGCTTTGCCCACCGCTACATGCTGGAGCACTTCTCACCGGCGGACTTCGGCGCTGCGGCCGGAGATGGTTCGGGACTCGACAAGCTGTGGGCCCTGGCCGCGGGTGCAGACGAGCCCGAGACGGTGCGCGCCTTCGCGGCCACGTATCTGCGAGTCCACCACCCCACCGCGGGGCCCCTGATGTCCGAGGCTCGCGACTACGGCCTCAAACCGCGACTGAAGCACAAAGATTACCCGCTCGACCAGGTGCGCCCGCTGTTTGATGATGGCCGCGCCGACGTGCGCCGGCTGGCCCAAGACATCGCCAAGCACGAGATCGTTCGATGGGGCGACCGTGGCCTGCCGTATCACCTGGCGCATAGCCGCCACCGCGAGGCCCGGGCCGCCGCTGGGGTCGTACTGCTGCGCCTGGGTCTTGACTCGGACTCGGCCGAGGCCGAGGACGCGCCTCCCGCCGACTGGCTGCTGGCCGACGAGGTATTCATGCTGGCCGAGAGCTCGGTCAAGTCCACGCGCGAGGTGGGCCTGACCCTCATCCGCCGGTGCTACGACGAGGTCGGCGGCGCACAGCGCCTGGCCTGGCTGATGGAGAGTCCCGATCGCGAGGTGCGATTGTTCGCGGTGCGTCTTTTGTGGGAGAAGCACCGGCCCGGGGCCTACCTCGGCGCCTCCGCCGGTGAACCCTCGGGGCAGACGGTGGCGGCCGAGCGACGCTTCGACACCGGCGAGGCCCTGCGCGAGTTCTTGCGGGCCGTGATGTTCGGCCTGCCCCCGGGTCGCATGGAGCGGCGCGAGCACCAAGGCGACGAGCTGCCCGACCGGCCGCTGCCCGCGTCGGTCGCCAAGGCCCGCCTCGTCGAGGTGGTCCGAGACTTCGCCGTCGAAGACCGCGAGTTCGCGGCGCTGGTGCTGCCCGTGCTCGAGTCCTTCGCCCACTCCGAGGGCAAGGGCGAGCGCCACGGCTGCATCGCCGCCCTCGCCACGATCCGGCGGGCCCATCCGGCGCTCACGATCGATCTGCCTCCGGGCTCGATCCCGGTCAAGCCTCCTCGCCGCCCTCGCTTTGGCTCCCTCGCCGCCACCTGAAATCTCCGCCTGAAATCTCCGCCTGAACGCCCATGACTCGCAAGTTCGCCCCTCACGTCGAGCGCGTGCGGGCCATCAGTGGCTCGCTCTCCGGTCGTCTCTTCGCCTACGCTGGCTTCCGCGACGCGGACACGGTCACGTCTTCGTCGGTCCACGTGCTGTCGGCCACCAAGCTCACCGTGCAGGCCTCGGTGGAGACAGGCTCCGCCGTGGCCGCGCTGTGCTTCATGGCCGACGACCTGCTGATCGTAGGAGGAGTCGACGGGGTGCTCTACGGCATCGACATGGGCAACGAGGCGCGGTCGCTACGCCTGCACCAGTTGCCCGGCCCCGTGACCGCGCTGGCTCGTGACCCCATGGGCACGCGACTGGTCGCGACCACCGAAGACGGCCAGGTCGCGGCGTTCGAGCTGAAGGTGGTCTCGGCCGAGCCGACGCTCAACCCCCTGGGCCAACGTCAGGTGAGCGCGCGACCGTTGCGGGCGGCCACCCTCGAGCCGGGAGGGCGGCGGTTGGTGGTGGCCGGCGACGACAGCATCGTGCGGGCCCTGCCTTTGGTGGGGATGGAGGACGCACCAGTCCGCGACATGCCCGGAGCCGAGGGCGGGGTGTTCGCGCTGGCGGCGACCGACGACGGGCGAGTGGCCGCCGGCGCCGGCGACGGCTCGATCCGCCTGTACTACCTCGATGGGGCGGTCGACGAGGAGAATCGTTCACGCGACGCCGGCCACGCCGGGCCGGTGCGTGGCCTGGTGCTCGGGCCCCGATTGCACGACGACGCGGGACAAGAGCACCCGCAGCGACTGTTCTCGGTGGGGGACGACGGCCAGCTCAAGTCGTGGCAGCTCGACTCCAAGCGCAAGCCCAAGAGCGTGGAGGTGGGCAAGGCCGGGCTGGGCGCGCTGGCGTGGCTGCCCGCGTCGACGCGGGCCAAGCCGGCCAAGCGCGGCGGCTTGCTCGTCGTGGGCAACAAGTGGCGCCGGCTCTCGGTGCTGACCCTGAGCGAGGCCAGCGACATCGCGGACGAGATCGACCGAGTCGACGGGCGACTGGACCAGCTGCGCGATGAGCTGAAAGCACGCAGCCCCAAGGCCCGGCAGGCGGCCCTGGAGGCGCTGGGAACCCTGCCCGAGGACGACGCCCGGCGAATGCTCGACCGCGCCTTGGGCCAGGACGACAAGCCCGAGGTGCGCTCGCTGGCCGCGAAGATCATCGGCCGCTCGGGTCGCCGCCGCAGCCGACCGGCGCTGCGACAGGCGCTGGACGACGGCCACAAGGAGGTCCGCCGGGCCGCACTGGCGGCCTTGACCACGCTCGAAGACGATGCCCCGCTGGCGCCGGCCCGCGCGGCCCTGGGCTCACGCCACCCGGATCTACGCATCGAGGCGCTGTCCCGCCTGCCGGGGCTTCGCGATACGTCCCCGATGGTCCCGGCGATGATCGCCGATCGCCTACGCGACCCCGAGGCCAAGGTTCGGCACGCGGCCCTCGATGCCCTCGAAGCGCTGGAGTCGACCGACTCGCTGGAGCCGACCCGCGTAGCCCTGGGCCGGGGGCCGGCCGATGTGCGCTCGCTGGCCCTGCTGCGCTTGAGCCAACGCGGCCACGCTCGCCAGGACGAGGGCTACGCCCTGGTCGAGGATGCCCTGGACGACGAGGACGCCGGAGTACGCCACGTGGCGTTCTTGGTGGCGATCGCCGGGCGCCCCACCCTATCGCTCGCGCTGCGCCAGGTCGACGGCCCGCTCGATGCGGCGATGCGCAAGCTGGACAAGGACGGCTCGTTGGCTCCGGCCACCTCCGCGGGCGCTGCGGTCGATACCGTCGGTACCGTCGGTACCGTAAAAGAGGACGACCGAGCGCCGCTGTTCGCCGCGTTGGTGTGCCGTCACGCCGACACCGCCCTGCGCGGCGCACGGGGGCTCGGCATGCTGGGCGACGCTCGGGCCACCGGGGCGCTGTTGCAGCTGTCACGGGAGGCCGATGCCTCGGTACGCGGCGAGGTGGTGGCGGCGCTGCTGGCCACCGCCAAGGTGATGGCGGGCGACGAGCGCCTCCGCACGCGCCTACGCTGGCTGCTGGACGACGCCAGCGACTCGGTCCGCGCCGGGGCCTACGACGCGCTACGCACCCTGGCCGAGCCCGATGGCGAGCCGGGCCAGGTGGCCCTGGCGGCTACCGCCCTGGGCGGAGGCCACACCGATATCCGCGCCCGCGCCCTGCAGATCCTGGTCAAGCTGGGGCCCGACAAGAAAACGAAGAACAAGGCGCGCGAGCACGCCGACGTCCTGCTGGGCCACGCGCTGGATGACGAGGCCGAGTCGGTACGCAGCGAGGCATTCCGCACGCTGTGGGCGTGGCACAGCAAGTCGCCTCAGACGGTGCTGCGCCGCGCGGCCTCGTCGCGACATGCCGACATCCGCCAGCGAGTCGCCAGCGAGCTCGACCGACAAGACGGCGACTGGGCCGAGCACCTGCTGCGCGAGCTGGTGAGCGACGCGGTCGCCGACGTGGGGCTGGCGGCCTATCGAGCGCTCATCGACAGCAAGCACAACAAGGCACGCAAGAAGGCCCTGGCCTCGGACGACTCGATCCACCGGCTGGCCATGGACTCGCCACGAGCGGCGGTGCGAGCCGCGGGCGGCAAGGGCGCCAAGAAGGGCAGCGCCGACGCCCTGCGCACGCGCCTTTTGGAATTGCTGGAGGACGAGTCGCCGCCGGTGCACATCGCCGCCATCGAGGCCCTCGATCACCTGACCCCCAAGGATCAGCAGGCCTTCGTCACCGCGTTCTCGAGCAAGTTCTGGGGGCTCCGAGTGCGGGCGGGCGAGCTGTGCGGCAAGCGTCGCGACGACCGAGCGATCGCCCCCATGCGCGCGCTGCTGGCGATCCCCGAAGGGGACATCAACCGACCCTCCGATCCCCTGCGTCAGCGGGCGGCTCGGGCCATGGCCGACGTGGGCGACGTGGAGTCGATCGCCAGCTACGTGACCCTGCTCGACGATCCCGACGGCGTCGTCCGAGAGATGGGCGCGCGCGGGCTGGCGGGGGCGGTGGTGCCCGGTAAGGAGCGCCCCCTGGTCACCGCGCTTTCGCATCCCGATCTGCCGGTCCGCAGCTGGGCGGCCGAGGGCCTGGCGCGCATGGGTGACGCGCGGGCGGTCCCCGTGCTCGCGGGCACGCTACGCCACGAACATCGCCCGATCCGCGAGGGCGCGATCCTGAGCTTCGTGGCCCTGGGCGCCGATGGGATCCGGGGGATCTTGCAAGGGCTGGAGGATCCCGATCGCGAGATCCAGGACCTGGTGTTCGCGGTGGTCGTCGCCCGCGATCTAGCGCTGGCCCGGGCCGATCTGCCACCCGATCTGCTGCTGGCGGCGATCGCCTCGTCGCACCCCGAGATCCGGCTGGTGGCTGCCCGAGCGCTGGAGGTGCGAGACGCCGCCGACACCCTGGGACCATTGGCCCAGGAGTTGGTGGGCCCACGCAAACCGGAGCGAGCCTCCGAGCTCAAGAAGTGGCCCGCCGAAGAGGATCGCGGGCCCCTGCTCAACGTGCTGATCGCGGTGCTCGCCTCGGACGACCCGGCGCAACGCTACGCGGCCGCTCGAGTGCTCTCGTTGCGCCCCCAGCCCGAGTCGTTCTGGCGCGAGCTTCGGCGCCTCAAGGCCCCCAAGGCGGTCGACAAGCCCGATGCCCCGGTGACCAGCGGGCAGCCGGAGCGTCGCGAGCCCCGCAAGACGGGCTGGATCCGCCGGCTGCTGGAGCAGGTCCGCGACGACGGGGCCGGCACGCTGACCGAGCGCGTGCTGGAGGTGCTGCGCTTCGTCGGCGGACCCCGACCCCAGGCGGCACCACCGGCGGCCGACGCTCCAGTCGATCGCGCGGCAATCACCCAGTTGGTGTTCGGCGCTTACGTAGGGCTGGTGCGCCAGGCACCAACGCGCGGCGAGTCCGACGAGACCCACCGGGTCCGCCGAGACGCACTGGCCCGCCTGGGCGCGCTGGCCCGCCACCCCGAGGTCGGACGACCGGCGGTGTTGCCCGTGCTACGGCGCGCGCTCTCGGATCCGCACCACCTCGCCCGCAAGGCCGCGCTGTCGACCCTGCGAGCGCTCTATGACGACGGCGACACCACCCCGCTGGGTCTAGCCTTGCAATCGCAGGCCGCCGACGTGGGCCGCGGGGCGGTCGACGAGCTGGTAGGCATGGCCGCAAGCGGCCACGCTCGAGCCCGACCGCTGGCGCTCGGGGCGGTCGATGCTCCCAACGCCGAGGTGCGCAGCCACGCGGTCACCATGATCCAGCGGCTGTTCGACGACGGCAGCCTGGAGCCCTGGCTGGTGGCGCTCGGCAGCCGACATACCGACGTACGACTTTCCGTGGTCGACCGACTGGTGGACTCTCGCGATCCGCGGGTCGACGAGGCTCTGCGGCGCGCGCTGGAGAGCGACCACGAGGATCTGCGGCTCAAGGCCGCCCAGGCCCTGGCAACCCGCGGTGAGGTGCGCACGGTCGACGTGCTGGCCGCCTTCTTGCAGCGTGAAGACAAGAGCGTGGCCCAGCGAGCGCTGCAGGCCCTGGTGGCGCTGTCCCACGCCCGCACCGAAGACGCCGATCGAGCGGGCGAGGCCGCGGCGCGGGTGATCGCCGCCCGAATAGAGGACGATCCCGACAAGACGGCGGATCGCTTTGCACTGATCGACGCGCTTTCACGGATCGGGCACGTAGCCGGGCAGACCGTGCTCTTGTCGCTGCTCGGTGACGAGCAGGGGCCGGTGCGCACACGGGCCTTCGATGCGCTGGTCAGCCTGGCCCGGCACCCCACCGAAGGGGCGCGCAAGCTCCCCACCGGGGGCACCCGAGCTCGCTATGTAGACGAGCGCGTGCTGCGATACCTCAGCGTCGCCGCGCAGTCGACCGACGAGGAGCTGCGGCGTCGCACCGTCAAGGTGCTTCGTAACGTAGACGACTCGGGGGCCGAGCCTCTGCTGGCCCGGCTGCTCGAAGATCGCGAGCCCGACATTCGGGTGGCCGCCTGCGAAGCGCTCGCATTCCGGGGCGAGTACGTGCCGGGCGCCTCGCTGGAGGCGCTGGCCCTCGCCCTGCGCGAGGGTCGACGCGAGCTGGTGCTGCCGGCGGCCGCAGGATTGGCGGGGCGCCGTCGACCCGAGGCGTTCCAGGCGCTGCTGCTCGTGCTCAAGGCGGGCGAGCAGCCCGAGCGTGAGCGCTCGCTGCTGGCCCTGGGGACGCTGGGGGACCGACGAGCCCTGGAAGACATCGAGCCCCTGCTGGATCCCGACGCGGAGCTCACCGACGAGGACCGAGCCCTGGCGCCCGCCGCCATCGAGGCGCTGGGACGCATGCTCCCCCACCTCGACGACCAACAGGACACACGGATCCGCACCCTGGTGGAGCGAACAGCCCGCGAGGGCGCGTCGAGCCTGCGCACCCGGGCGCTCACCGGGCTCCGCTACGCGGGTGACGATCGCAGCCGCAGCGTGCTCGAGGCGGCCCTGGCCGATCGCTTCGAGGATGCGGCGGTCCGACGACACGCGGCGATCCAGCTGGGCGAGCTTCGCCACGCATCGTCGGAGACGGTGCTGGCCGAGACTCTCGACGACGAAGGCTCCGGCGTGCGCCAGGCCGCCCGCGCCGCCCTGGATCGGCTGTTCGCCGATGAACCCACGCGCACCAACCTGCTGGCCCTGCGTAGCCGCCACCCGGACATCTCGGCTCCGGCGGCGAGCTTCCTGGCCCGCCACGGAGACCCGGCGACCCTGGTGGCACGCATGGGGGAGATCGACAACGACGATGTCCGCCGCCGACTCCGACGAGGCCTGGTCCGACGGGGCGAGTGCCCCGACGACTCGGTCCGCAGCTTGCTGGCCGGCGAGTCCGATGCGGCGCGGGCCGATGCGGCCTGGATCGCGGGGGCGAGCGGCCATGAGCCCCTCGCCCAGGCCGTCGGACAAGCGGCCGCGCGATCGGCGACCGCCTGGCGCACGCTCCACGCACAGGCGATGGGGGAGGACGCCCAACGTCAGGTCCGCCTGTCGGCCCTGGCCCGGGCCTGGGCCGCGAGCCTGTGGGCGGGCCGCCGCCTCGGAGGTACCGGGCAAGCCGCCGCTCGCTCGGCGGTGGACGACGTGGACGCGCCGGCCTGGGTACGCCGAGAGGCGCTGCGCCTGCTGACGACGCACGGCGATCCCTCCGACGTAAGCCGGGCTCGGACCGCGCTGGCCGATCCCGATGCGGGAGTCCGCCGGGCGGCGGCCGAGCTGGTCTCGACCCGTGCGCCCGAGGAGGCGGCGGCCGTGCTGAAGGCCCAGACGGTGGCGGATGCGGCCACGATAGCTCCGGTGGCCACCGCCGCCCTGGCCCAGGCGGCCGACGACTTGCTCGTCTCCGACGAGGCCCGCGGCGTGGTGCTGCCCGCGGTGCTCGGTGGTGCGCAGGTGCAGGCGATCCAGGCCCTCGCGCAGACTCCGGGCAAGGGGTCCGGACGCCTGACCGCGATCGGGAGCCTGGGCCGCCTGGGAGGTGAAGCCGCCCAAGCGATCCTCGAGGAGATCCTCGCCGCACAAAAAGAACCCACCGATGTTCGCAAGGCCGCCTTCCGGGCGCTACGCCGCCTGCAGCGAGGCGAAGCCCGGGCCCGAGCCTACGCATGAACCCGACCGAGGAGCGCTGACGATGACGAGCCAAACCGCCGAGGTCCGCGTGCGCTACGCCCCCGCCACCGATCCGGTAGCCGAGGGCGACGCCTTCCGCCTGCGCATCCCCACAGACGGGATCCGAGCCGACTGCGGCCTGATAGCCGAGCTCGAGCGCCCGGGGGTGATCCGCGATGCCCTGCTCACCATGGGCGAGATCCTCACCAGCGATCTCCGCTTTCGTCCCCGCAGCCGCGCGGACTACCTGGCCTACCTGCTGGCCCAGGGCAAGCGCGTGAGCCAGGAGGTATGGAACGCCCAGCGCGACTTCCTGGCCGCCAAGTACGGCGAAGCGGCCGCCGAAGAGTCCCCCCTCGATCCAGTGCTGCGGGTCGACGAGCAGGGCATGAGCCTGGAGGTGTTCTCGGCCGACGAGTCGGCGTATGCCCGCCTGTGGATGCGCGCCGGTGCGGCCTACCGGGCTCAGTCGCTACAGTCCGGGACCTCGCATGTGCGACTGGGGCCGCCGTTGCTGGCCGCGCTGGGGCGGCTGCGCTCCTACCGAGCGTCGGTCCTCGAGCTGACCCCCACCACGACCGAAGAGGGCGACGAGCTGCGCTTTTTGGTCCCGCTGCGGTGGATCCGGGCCTTCGGCCAGGTGCAGTCCGCCTCGACCTTGCCGCTGCACTCGTTCGAGCTGGCCCCGGTCGATCTCTATAACGTGCTGCTGACCCTGCGACAGCGACGGGCTCGCACGTCACCACGGGCCCTGCGCTACGAGCTGGTGCCCGGCGAGCGCCCCCGCCTGGTGCTGGAGCCCTGGGAGCAGGTGATCGAGTCGACCGGGGCTCCCTACGAGGGTGCGATGCCCATGGTGGTCCGTACCTGGGGTCGCGGGCGACTCTCGGTGCTGGCGCGGCTGCTACCCCACGCCCGCAGCGTAAAGATCCACCTGGTCGGGCCCGGCCTGCCGGCGTTCTATGTGGTGGATCTGGGCGACGCGGAGCTGACCTTGGCCCTGTCGGGGTGGACCGATGCCGGCTGGGCGGGCATCGCCACGTTCGATCTGCTCGACGCCGGTCCGCTCGACGAGGTCCTGGCCCGCAAGGTGCTCCAACTGCTCGAGCAGCGGCCGCACACGATTGAGGCGCTGAGCGAGCAGACCGACCGCCCCCGCGCCGAGCTGCGCTCGGCGCTGCTGCACCACATCCAACGCGGCATGGTCTTGCACGACGTGGCCGCCCGCCAGTTCGTCCACCGGCCGCTGCTAGCCTCCCCGCCGGACCCCGAGACGCTGCGCTTCCGCGACGCCCGCGAGGCCGAGGCCCACCGCCTGCTCGACACGGAGGGCGCGGTGACGCTGACCCGAGTCCACGACCTGGGCCGGGAGGGCACCAAGATCGAGGGGACCGTGGAAGATCCGCAGGCCCACCGCAGCTACAAGACCTCGTTCACCCTCGATCGCGAGGGTCGGACGGTCGACGCCTCGTGCACAAGCCCGCAGTTTCGCCGCAGCGGCCTGCGCGAGGGCCCCACGGTGCCCATGATGGCTCTACGCCTGCTCTACGCCCGGCAACGCGCCGAGCTGGAGCGAGCACGCAACACAGAGGAAGGCCGTCAGCTGATCCGCGCCGAGACCCGCACCTTCGTCCGTCGCCACCGCGAGGGCTCGCTCACCTACCGGGTCAGCCTCGACCACCGCCAGGTGACCGTGCGCTGGGGTCCACACCCCGACCGCATGCGCATGCAGAGGCTGCTGTTCTCCTCCTCCGAGGAGGCCAGCGTCGAGTACTTTGGCCGGCTGGAGACGCTCTCGTCACGGGGTTTCGTCGACGCCAGCGCTGCCCAGAGCCCCTGAACATACGCCGTCATCGTCGGGCCCGACCCCATGGGCCACCCACCTCCCCAAAGCGGCCTGCCGGGCCGCTCGCACGGGTGTGTCCTCGCGTGGGCGACCGAGCCCGTAAACGCTTGAAATCAGATCTTTTTTTGTCGTTCCCAAGGCGTGATCGCGTTGACACCACCGAGCCAGAGGGCTAGCGTGACGCTTGGATTTCACGAGCCGTGAGGAGAGGGAACCGAGTTCGTTAGCCACGTGCGTTGCACACGGGTGGCGTTGCGCCGCCCCGGTCTAACATCACTGCATCACTCCACAAGGTAGGCTGTTCGTGGTTTGTCAGGTACGGAGGGGGTCGTAGCGACCGGATTATCTGGGCCAACCACGCAACCGTCGTTCAATCCAGTCGCTACGACCCCCTCCGTACCACAAACCGGTGAGCCTACCGTGTCCCGTGTCGAGAAGTAGCGTCTCGGTTCCCTTTCCTCGCCGGCTCGGGGCTCGTCCCCGACCGGCCGACGCTACGGTCCCACCGTCGCCCTCCTTGCCAATTCGATGACCGATCCTTCGTCCACCGAGCCCCCGCTGCCCCCCTGGTCCGAGATTGCCGAGGCCGGAGGGATCGACGCGTGGGTGGTGGCCCAGCTGCAAGCCCGAGGCTTGTGGGACGAAGGCGTGGATACCTCCACGCTCTCCGACCGCGAGCGCAAGAAGTACAAGGCTCGGCGTGAGGAGGAGCGACGCGTCCGCAAGCAGCTGCGCCGTCACGCCTGGAGCGAGTTCCGGCGCAATCACTTGGTGCACATCGGCGCGGGCGTCTTCTATCACGACACCGCCGACGTCGACCGCTTCGACATCAAGGATCCCGAGGCCCGCCGCCAGGACAACGCCCTGCCCGTGCTGCCCGATACCACCGCGCTGGCCCGGGCCCTGGGCCTGACGGTCTCGCGGCTGCGCTGGCTGGTGTTCCACCGGCCGGTCGACAAAAGCACGCACTACCACCGCTGGCACGTCCCCAAGCGCGATGGTGGCCTGCGCCTCATCAGCGCGCCCAAGCCCCAGCTCAAGGCCGCTCAGCACTGGATCGCCCGCAACATCACCGAGCATCTGCCCGTGCACGGAGCGGCGCACGGCTTCGTACCCGGTCGCAGCACGGTCACCAATGCCCAGGTCCATGCCGGGGCCCGGGTCGTCGTCAAGCTCGACCTTCAGAACTTCTACCCCACGATCACCCAGCCACGGGTCAAGGGCCTGCTGCGCAAGGCCGGCTACGGCGAGCAGGTGGCCACCGTGCTGTCCATGCTGTGCACCGAGGCCCCCCGCGAGGTCATCGAGCTGCGGGGCAAGCCTCACCACGTGGCGATCGGCCCGCGCTCGCTGCCCCAGGGCGCCCCCACCAGCCCATCCATCACCAATGCGCTGTGCCTGCGCCTCGATCGGCGCATGCAGGGCCTGGCTCGCGCGCTCGGCTTTCGCTACTCGCGATATGCCGACGACCTGACCTTTTCGTGGCACCACGAGGGCGACGCCCCCGTAGGCAAGCTGCTGCACCGCGTGCGCAGCATCGTGAGCTCGGAGGGCTTTGCCGTCCACCCGGCCAAGACCCGGGTGATGCGCTCCGGTCGGCGGCAGAAGGTCACGGGCCTGGTCGTCAACGCGCTGGATCCAAGCACGGATCCGGGCATGGATCCGGGCACGGATCCGGGCATGGATCCGAGCGCGGGTGAGCGCCCCGCCGCCCGGGTGCCCCGTGCGCTGCGCCGCAAGCTCCGGGCCGCGCTGCATAACCGCCGCCAGGGCAAGGCGGGGCCCGAGTCCCTCGATCACCTGCATGGCTTTGCCGCCTACATCCACATGACCGATCCCTCCCGCGGTCGCCTCCTGCTCGAGCAAGTGGCGGCACTGCGCGAGGGCACCGACGACCCCGCCTCACCCGACTCACAAGGGAGTCCATCATGAGCGAATCCTGGGACGTCAGCCTCCAGCTCGTCGATGGGAGCTCGAAGAAATTCTGGCGCGCCCGAGTCGACGGCGGCACGCTCTACGTCAACTACGGACGGATCGGCACCAACGGCCAGACCCAGGTCAAGGAGCTCGGCAACGAGGACAAGGCCCGCAAAGAGCTGGAGAAGGTCTCCTCCTCGAAGCGACGCAAGGGGTACGCCGACGACGGCCAGGCCTCGGCAGGGGCCCCGGCCGCCGCGCAGGCTCCCGCGCTGTCGGTCGTCCCCGAAGCCGAGCTCGACAAGGCGGCCACGCTGAGCTTCACCACCGGTGGGCGAACCATCGAAGCCCGGCTGACGGTGGAGGGTGGTGTGCTCAAGACCGAGGTGGCCGAGCGATTCGCCAGCGACGACGCGGCCGCGCAAGCGCTGGATCGAGCCCGCCAGGCCCTGCTCGACGATGGCTGGCACGCACAGTGAGTCGGTAGGCTAAGCCACCGCAGGCCGTGCCGGCCCTTACACCGATCCGCGGCCCGCGATCCGGGCCAGCGGCGTGCAACTCGCCAGAACGATCGTAGGGGCCCACCAGTCGCTCGTCTGCAACAGGTCTTCTCAACCGGGCCCGGTCTTCTGGATACTCGGGGCCGTGCCCATCGTTCGACCACGCCCCTCGTGCCGCCACGCCCTGCTTGGGGTGATACTCGCCGCGCTCGGGCTCTCGGTGCCGTCCGCGGCGGCCGAGCTCGAGCCCGAGGCGCCGTCGCTCCCTGCGACCGACGGCAACGAGGCGACCCCCACCGAGCCTGCGACGTCCGAACAACCACCACCCGAGACAACCTCCACCGAGCCAGAGCCCGAACCCGAGCCGGCGACGTGTGAACCGGCGTGCCCCGAGGGCGCGACCTGCCTCGACGGCCAGTGCTTCGTCGCATGCGACCCGGCCTCGGGCGAGTGCGGCGAGCCCCCTGCCTTCACGCCCGAGCCCGAGCCCGAGCCCGAGGGCCAGGCCGAGCCCGCGCCCGAGCCAACGCCGGATCCAGCCGCAGATCCGGCGGCGGCCCTGCTGGGTCTGGGCCTGCGGATCGCCCCGGGGGTCAGCGCATGCCTGGGCTCCGGCTGCCGGGAGCTTCGGGTGGGGAGCGCGGCGGGCAGCATGGGGGTCGGCGGCGGGCTCGACCTGCGACTGGCGTACCGGGCCACGCCTCACCTATCGGTGGAGGTCGGCGGGCTCGCGGCGATCCACGGCAACGACATCGACTCGGATCCTCTGGCGATGTGGCTGGCCGCCCTGGTCGGACCCCGACTGCACCTCTCGGGAGGCCGGTGGCGCGCCGAGCCGGTGGTGGGCTTGCAAGTCGGCTACGCGCGTTCGTTGGTGCGTTGGTCCAACGCGGGCGTGGCGGCCGACGGGCTGGCCCTGGGGGCCGACGTGGGCGTACAGGTGCGCCTGAGTGATCGAGTATCGCTGGGCATGCTCACCGGCGCGACCCTGCCCTACTGGACCCGAGTTTGCGACGTCGACGAGGGGATCCGCGATTGCTATCGCCGCTCGGAGCTCACCAACACCGATCTTCGCCGTTACTTCTGGACGACCAGCGCGGCCCTCCTCGTTCGCTTCTGAGCCGATCCAGCAGAGTCTGGCCCAACGGAGTCTGTCCCAACGGAGCATCACCGTCATGCGCACGCATCGACCCACCATCGTACAAATCGCCATCACCACCGGACTTTGGGCCCTGTTGGGCGCGTGCCTGCCTTCGGCGACCGAGGGAGAGCGCGGGGTCCAGTGCTGGACCGAACAAGCGACGAAGCGCAGCGAGTGCAGCGTGGATTTCATCTGGTGCCTCGACGACGCAGATCCCGAGGACTTCGGCGACTTGGAGGACTGTACCGACATCGCCAACCGCTGCGCGGCCACGATCGACCAGAGCACCGCGCTGTGCGAGCGACGCTCCGGCTGCATCGCGGAGCGAAGGGCTTGCCAGCAGGGGTGCAGTGGCGTCGTGGAGGTCGGCGAGTGTCAGCAACGCTGTGACCTCGACTTCGAGCAATGCGCCCCCTGGTTTGACGAAGCCTGCGAGAGTAGCTGCCTCGAAAGAGCGTTGGAGTGCGCGGCCGAGTCGTCGGGCGCGTCCGAGACGGTACGCTGCGAGAACGAGCGACTCGAGTGCGTGCTGGAGTGCTACTGAGCGACCGGCCCCCGCCGAGCGTCGGTCGCCGACGACGGCCGACCAGCCCCGCGGGGCTTCGCTCCGGGGCGACCTGTGCGGGACAAACCCGGCGGCGCGGTGGGAGCGGGGCCGATGACGGTCTCCGGCCGAGGACCCTTGGTGGCAAAGGCGGGCGGCGGTGGCACGACCCCGAGCGACTCCGTGGGAGCCAAGGCCAATTCCGGAACGGGACGCGTGGCTGAGGCAACCCCCGACGGAGAACCCTCACCGTGCGAAGACCCGAACTCGGCATCGAGCGCATCGATCTCACCTGCTACCCGAACCGGCTCGACCGGTAGCGCAGGCCGCGGCGGACTCGGCCGTTGTGCCGGCGGCTCGAGCAAGGCCAGCAAGTCCTGGTCGTCGACCGATTGAAGGAGCTCGGTCGCCCGGCCCCGTGCCCACGCCAGCACGTCCTCCAGTGAATGCTCTTGCAGCCCGAGCGAGCGGGCGAGCGTCGACGAGGACGACGATTCATCGGGAGAAGACTGCGACATGAGACGAGCGGGACGCGCGCGAAGTTTGGCGGTAAGGGTTTACCTCAGAAATTCTTGGTATGTCCGATTACGTCGGCAGCAAGAGTTCTGGAGTCCGACTAGTGTAGTGAGGATGACCAGCCGAGCAATAGCGCCCACAAGGGACGACATCTCGCCATGAGACTCCGCAAGTAGCGCATGCGTGGAAAGGCCGAACCACCAAGGCATGCTCGTCGGGCGGTGGATCAGGACCCGACGATCATGCCGACCGGGGCCCACGGCCTCGGTGAGCAGACCGTTCGCATCGGCGAGGAAACGGAGCCGACGGCACGCGACCGGGATGCGCCTACGCTGGCCCGCGGATCGCTGGTCGATCGCTATGTGGTGACCGATCCGCTGGGCGCGGGCGGGATGGGCGTGGTCTATGCCGCCTATGATCCGGAGCTCGACCGCCGGGTCGCGATCAAGCTGCTCCGCCCCTCGTACGTGGGAGATGGACGCATTCGGCTCATGCGCGAGGCCCAGGCGATCGCTCGTATCGCCCACCCCAACGTAGTCGCCGTGCACGACGTGGGTGAGCTGTCGGGCTCGGTGTTCGTGGCGATGGAGTTCATCGATGGGCCGACCCTGACCCGCTGGCTCGACGAACGCACCCGCTCGATCCCCGAGATCCTCGACGTCTTTGTCCAGGCGGGAAGTGGCCTGGCGGCGGCCCACGCCGCCGATCTGATCCACCGTGATTTCAAGCCGGACAACGTGCTGCTGGGCCGAGACGGTCGGGTCCGGGTCCTCGACTTCGGACTGGCTCGAGGCCGCGGTAGCGCCGACTCGATCGGGTTCTACGACGGCCATGACGACCATAGCGGCGGCAACGGCCGCAATGAGATGATGAGCGGCTCGAACCTCGACCAAGCGTTGACGGAGGCCGGCACGGTGATGGGCACGCCCGCGTACATGTCCCCGGAGCAGCTGGCGGGACGGGTGGCCACCGCAACCTCGGATCAATTCTCGTTTTGCGTGGCACTGTTCGAGGCGCTCCACGGGCTGCGCCCTTTTGCGGGCAACTCGATGTGCAGCCTCACCCGCTCGGTATTCGCCGGCCAGATCCAGCCGACGCCCGCCGATCGCTCGGTCCCCGCGTGGCTGCGTCGCGTGGTGCTGCGCGGCCTGCGAAGCGACCCGGACGAGCGCTACCCGTCGATGGACGCGCTGCTCGCCGACCTGCAGCGAGACCACGGCCGCTCCTGGCGGCGGTGGGCCCTGGCGGGCGCGGTGGGTGTGGGAGCCCTGGCGGTGGCCGGCTTGGCCTATCGCTCGGGAGCGTCTAGCGCTCGCTCCCCCTGTGCGGCGTCGGCCAACGAGGTGCAGGTGGTATGGAGCGACGAGCGCCAACGGTCGCTACGCACGACCTTCGAAGGCCTGGATCTGCCCCATGCGGAGGACACTTGGGCCCGCGTCGCCCAGCACGTCGACGCCTATGCACTGGCGTGGGCCGAGCAGAGCACGAGGGCTTGTGAGGCCACCCATGTCGACCAGACCCAGACGGCACAACTGCTCGAGAAGCGACGACAGTGCCTGAGCGAGCGACTGCAGCGCCTCGATGGTCTGCTCGGGGTGCTCGCCGAGCCCAATCCCACCGTGGTCGACCGCGCGGTCCAGGAGGCCTTGGGCCTGCCCGATCTGGCCGGCTGCGAGGACGTGGCTGCGCTCGAGGCTGGAGTGGCCCCGCCGGAGCAGGAATCGACCCGCATCCAGGTCACGGCGATCCGCGAGGCGCTGGCCCATGCGGATGCACTGGCGTCGGCCGCCAAGTACCACCAACAAGTGGAGCGGCTCGGGCCGCTGCTCGACCAGGCACGGGCCACCGACTATCGGCCGATCATCGCGGCGGTCGAGCACACGCTGGCCCGCGCCCAGCTCTCGCTCGACCAACCCGAGGGCCTGGAAATGCTACGGACCGCGTTCCGCGAGGCGCTCGCGGCCGGCGACGATCGCCGGGCCGCCATGGCGGCGGTCGATCTGGGACACGAGCTGGGCGCCAAGCAGCAACTGCACGAACAAGGCCAACAGTGGGTCGGGATCGCGCAGGCCCTGGTCCACCGCATGGGCAGTGCACCTCGTATCGAGATCGGTATCACCAACACCCTGGCCATCATCGCGATCCGACAGGCCCACTACGACCGGGCCCTGGTCTTGTTCGAACGCCTGGTCGAGCAGCAGCGAGCCCTGGACCCGGACAGCCCCAACCTGGCGGTCGCGCTGATGAACCTGGGCAGCGCCTATGCGGAGCGCCGCGAGATGGACCGCGCCCGTGAGCACCTGCGACAGGCAGCCGGGCTCACCGAGCGCGTCCTGGGGCCCAAGCATCCCAGCATGACCTCGCTGTACGCCAACCTCTCGCTGATTGCGGTGATGCAGGGCCACTATGAGGACGCTGAGGCAGAGCTGGACCACACGCTCGCGCTGCAGCAGGAGGTGCTCGGTCCCGACCACCTGGAGTACGCTCGCTCGCTGGCCAGCAAGGCGATCGTGGAGCGCAACCTCGGTCGTCCCGAACAGGCCGAGCAGCTGCATCGTCGAGCGCTCGACATCCGGCGCGACAAGCTAGGGCCACAGCACCCGGCGATCGCCGAGTCGATGCGCAACCTGGCCCAGGCGGTGCTCGACCAAGAGCGCCCCCAGGAGGCCCTGGAGCTGGCGGTGCAGGCCCAGCGGATCGCCCGGGAACGGCTGGAGCCCGAGCACCCCGAGCATGGGCTGCATGCTTCGATGGTGGCCCTGCTGATGGTTCAAACGGGACAGGCCAAGCAAGCCCTGGAGGAGGCCGAGCGGGCCGTCGAGCTGCTCGAGGCTCACGGACGAGGCCCTACGGCGTCGCTGGACGCTCGGGTTGCCCAGGGCTGGGCCCTGCGCGAGCTGGGTCGCCTGAAGGCTTCGCGCTCGACCCTCGAACGCGCGGTCGAGCTCGCCGAGGCCCACGAGGCCACGTCGGGTACGGTCGGCCGGCTCCGCTTCGAACTCGCCCGAACGCTGTACCGCGACGGAGAGGCCGAGCGGGCCCTGCTGATGGGCGAGCGGGCGGTCGAGGATCTACGAGCCTCCGGGGCTGGCTCTGCCCGCGACCGAGCGCGCGCGCAGCGGTGGCTGGCCGCTCCCCCACGCACGATCCGTCGAGCACCGCAGCGTCGAGCACCGTGACGTCGATCAACGAAGGCTCGTCGACACCTTGCATCGGCTGGCATCGCCGGTCACTGTTCTGGCTCCGATCTCGATCTCCACGGGAACATCGAGGTAGGTGGCGGCGTCTACCCTTCGACTCCCCGGTAACACGTTCCCCACGGCAACGTATCCAACCGCGACCGAGTCGGCCCACCTCCCGCCGGTGGGTGTCCTTGTCCTTAGGTCTGTCCTTGGCCCTCCCCACCACCGTGGGCGTACGATCGATCTGACACCTCCCTGGTCACTCGATCTGACACCACCACGCGACCGCCTTCGACCCCCCGAGGTTTTGAT
Organism: Myxococcota bacterium; assembly: GCA_039194325.1. Taxonomy (GTDB): domain Bacteria; phylum Myxococcota_A; class Polyangia; order Nannocystales; family Nannocystaceae; genus Paraliomyxa. The sequence continues at coordinate 77,372 of JBCCWC010000014.1, read as the reverse complement.
CTGACACCCCTGGTCAATCGACCTGACACCCCCCTGGTCACTCGATCTGGCACCCCGGACACTCGATCTGACACCGTCGGCCGGTCGTTCTGCGCATCGAGCCACGACGCGTCAAAATGCCCCGGCGACGGGCTTTCGTGCCGTTTTGGATGCCCGTTCGAAGCGTCCTGGAGGCACTCATGGGGCCCCTTAAAAAATGTATTGCCAATTGCACGAGTCTAGCTTGACGAAGTGAATCCCTGGCCGTAGATGAATGATACAGAGTTCGTTGAACGCTTCGATGAAGCGCGAGGGGCCTCCCCCGGTGCCCCAGCCGGAATCTCCCGACCGGTAGCGCCTCGATCGGACGTACTCGATGAGTAGAGATCGAGGGTCGGCCCGCCGCCCCTACAACCTCTCGGACCCATACGGTCCGAATGACGGAGCGAGACATGCAAAGCAAGTTTGGTGCGTGGACTTTGGTCGTTGCCATGGGCGCCTTCGGTGCTCCCGCCTGCGTCACGGACAACGATAGCGGCATCGAGGTGCTCGAGCTGGTCGACGAGGACGACGCCGCTGCCCCCTCCCACCGCCCCGCCTCGGGCGATCTGACCACCCAGCGCCGCGTCGACGCGTTCCCGGGCTTTCCAGTCGACATTGCCACCGACGGCGACGATATCGTGCTCACCTGGACCTCGGTCGACCCCTCGGCGTCGGTGATGGTGCTGCGCTCGTCCAACGCCCAGGACCTGGTCGACCCCGACCTGGGGGCGCTCCCCGCCTCGGTCAGCAGCCTCACCCTGACCGTGGGCTCGAGCATGATGACCGATCCGGGCGCGGCCGCCCGCCAGACCTTCACGCCCAACTACTTCTACCGCGTGGTCTACTCCACCCAGAGCGGCCCCGAGCTGTCCACGATGGTGATGAAGACCACTACCGCCGTCCACCCGGGCTTCAACAAGTTCGGCCTGTGCATGCTGGGCGGAGTGGAGGTGGCCTCGGACGTGGTCGACCAGTTCGGCAGCGCGGTGAACAACGTCTACTCGTGGAACGCAGGTAGCCAGTCGTGGCTCTACTGGATGGCCAGCGCGGGCGACGGCCCGCACGGCGACTTCTCGCTGCCGTACGGAGGAGTGGTCGCGGTCGAGCTGAACCCGAACACCGACCCGTACCTCTCGCTTGTGGGTACCGTGCCGACCAGCGAGCCGTTCGAGGTGGACAGCGAGACGGGCCTGAACCTGCAGACCTTCCCCGTGCTCTACGACGGGCCCACCGACGCCTCGTACTTCGTCGACCAGGCCGGCTACTGGGGGATCGGGCGCTGGCTCGCCCAGTCGCAGCAGCGCTCCTGGTACTGGGGATCCGGTCAGGACGACTTCACCCTCGAGGCTTGCCAGCCCTACTATGTGCAGCTGCCGCCCAGTGCGTGCGACTCGGATGCCGAGTGCAACGACGAGCAGTACTGCCGCTTCGACGAGGCCACGTCGTGCGGCGCGTTCGGCTCGGGCACCTGCGAACCGATCAAGCTGGGCGCCCCCGACATCGACGCGCCGGTCTGTGGCTGCGACGGCATGACCTACTCCAACGAACATGCGGCGGCGGCCGCGGGGGTCTCGGTGGCGTCCCAGGGCGCCTGCGAGGGGGGCGGCGGCGGCGTGCCGGGCTGCAATGACGTGTTCTATGCCGACGCCGACGCCGACGGCTTTGGCGACCCGAACGTCACCGAGGTGGGCTGCGCCCCGCCAGCCGGCTTCGTCGACAACGCCGACGACTGCGACGACACCGATCCCGACGTCAGCCCCTCGGGCTTCGAGATCCAGTACGACATGATCGACAACGACTGCAACCCCGGCACCCTAGACGCGCCCACCTCGTTCGCTGGCTCGATGTTCAACTCGTGCAGCGACACCTGCGTGCTCTCTTCGGAGGTGGGTACCCTGTGTCAGGCCGCTCCGTCCAACGAGTGCACCATCTCGGGGATCGGGGCCTACTCCTACCAGTGCTGCCCGGTCTAAGGCCAAGGCCCAGCCTCGGCGCCCACTCTCAGCAGCCTAATCTCAGCAGCCCGGTCGGGGGACACCCCGCCCGGGCTGCTGCGATCTTCGCTCGGCCGAGGTTCACCCCGGGCAGACCGGCTGAACCCCGGGCTCCGGTGCCAGTTCGGTCAGGTCGCACTCGCGCTCGTCGAGCTCGCAGCAACATGGGTAGCCGCGCTCTCGGTCCAGGTCGATCGGCGTGTCCTTGGGACGACAGCACTGCTTGGGCTCGAGCACGGTGAGAAACCGACAGCCATCGCAGGCAACGTTGCATTCGACCGGCTTGTCGCCGGCATACTCGCAGACCCCCGCGCATCGGCTCCGCAGCGGCTCGGGCAAGACGAAATCACCGTCACAGATCTCGGCCCCGAGCTCTTCGGCGTCGGGATAGACGATCCGCGGGTCGATCTGCTCGTTGCCGCACAACGAGCAACCGCTTAGATCGAAGCGGCACGCGTCCGTGCAGCCCAGGGTCCCGCCCGCATAGCGTTGGGTGGTCCCCGGTATGGTGAGCCCCCGGCAGCCCTCGCCCGCGCCGGAGCCCCCGTCCGGCCCCAACTGTCCGAGGTCGGATGCGTCGCACTCCTCGACGCCGTTGGCGACCTCGTCCCCGCAGCACTCGAGCTGGCACGAGTTGGGATTGCAGTAGCCCGGCACGGTGCCGCACGCGTCGCGGTAGCTGTCGCTGTCCTCGGGGTCACACTCCTCGCCCGACGGGGTGTCGGTATAGCCATCTCCACACGCGATCTCGTTGTCGAGCTTCAGTAAGCACGCCGCCGCCCCCGCTGACCCTCCCAGCACGCACGCCAGCACGATGCTTCGCATGGGTCGGCATGATACCCGCATATTCGTGGCCCTCGCCCCGCCGGGGATGGGTGTGCGCCCCCACCCGCGCTTACGGGGCTCGGCGCCGAGCGATCAGCCCCGCGGCGGCGCCTCCTCCAACCACGGCAGCGGCACGCCCAGCGCCCCCCTACGCGCGGCGGCGGGCGGCAGGTAACCCTCAAGATCGGTAGGCTCGCGGGGAGCGACCTTGTACGCCCCAAAGGTGAAATTGACCGGCCCCTGGACCGCGGTGAAGGTAGCCCCCACGCCAAAGCCGGGATAGACCGCGGGAAAGTCGAACACACTATAGAGGAAGTTGTCGATCCGTGCGTCGTCGACTCCACCGTCGCCCACGTCGAACTCGTCGAAGCCGGGCAGATCGACCACGGTCAGCGGTGCCCCCTCGATGCGCACCAGCACCCCCTCCCAGGGCTCACCGGTGGCGGGCGTAAGCTCGGACAGCACGACCACGTCGGGTACCAGGTTCACGCCCGTGAGCCCGGTCGGGGTGACCGCCCCCGCCTGGACGTCGATCTCGGTCAGGTCGTTGAACTCCACGGTGACCCCCACGATGTCCACCTCGTCTCCGGCCATCACCATCGGCGGCGCGGCCACGTAGACGTAGACGCCCGCGTACTGGCCACCGCCGGGCTCTTGGGCGAAGAACCCCGAGCCACCCACTCCGGTGACGACGACCCCCTGGACGTCGACCGCCACTCCGGTGGAGATCGTGCCGTCCTGGATCTCGTAGATGGTGTCGTCCATCCCGCCGGCGGTGGTCCCCGTCCCCTCGGTCGCTGTCGTGGTGGTCCCGGTGGAAACCCCGGACTCGGTGGTCGTCTCCCCGCCGGTGGTCGGTCCCGTCTCGGTCTGTGTGTCCGCTGCCGTGGTCTGGGTACCCGCGGCCGTGGTCGTGGCCCCATCGGTGGTGGTGCCGTCGAAGGCAGCCGTGCTGTCGGTAGCCCCCGGTGTGCTGGCGGTGGTGGACTGAGGCGGACCAGTGACCGGCGACATCGTCGAGGTGCCGGTGATGGTGTCGGACTCGCTCGAGCCCATGGTCATCGTCTGCACACTTGGAAGATCATCGGAGCAGGCCAAACCGGCAGACACCACCACGATGCCCAACGAACGAACGCGTAGAGTCTTCATGGAAAGTGCGGCACCGTAGCGTGACCACCCGAACCGAGCATGACGGACCGGTAACAAATCCCCCGTCAGTCGTGACTGCCGTCACGCGATCGGCAACGATCGGCCTGGAATCGGCGAGCGAGCGGCGCGGCCGAGATCTCACCAGCACCGCACAGGGCATGGACAGGTCGCCCCCTGCCCGCCGCTAGCGTGCCGGCCCGTCCTTGGGATGAACGGTGGGCGCGTCTTCCTCCACGCCGAACAGCACACCCACGTGCAGCGGCAGGCGCTCGAAGGGCTCGGCCGAAACCGTCTCCTCAACCCCCGCGGCCAGAGCCACCACGTAGCCGTCGGTCCCGTGCCGATACACGGTGAGCATGCGGTGCTCGGGGTCGACGATCCACAGGTGACCAACGCCATGCCGATGATAGGTCCGCAGCTTGGGACCTACGTCGCGCGATGCCGTAGACGGAGACAGGATCTCGCAGATCCAGTCGGGACACACGCGAACCGGCCAACCTCGCGGACGATCGGGCGTGCGATCCCGACGCCAGCCGACCACATCGGGGCGGTACAGCTCATGCGGCTCAAGCTCGACGTCGACCTCGACCGCGATCCACCAGCCCGCCGATCCCCCGCCGTTGCCCCGGCCATGAAAGCGGCGAGCATGAGCCGCCGCCGCTCCCTGGGCCTCACCGTGCTCGAAGGTCGGGCTGGCTTTCTCCACGATGACGCCCTGCACGATCTCGTACGCCCGGCGATCGGGCTCGACCGGGAGGTCGTCCACGGTCGCCATGCGCCGCACGGGATCCACGGACATCGATCGATCGTAGCCGGCCGCGCGACCTCGAACCACCCCGCGATGCACCCGAGCCACCAGACAGAGCGAGATGCGCCGAACCAGCAGAGCCATCGACGGGCCACGGGGTCACCACCCGGCGTCGAACCAGCCCGGGATCGAGTCGGACCGGAGTCGACTGCACCCACAGCCGGCCGCGCCCGTTCGTACCGCGGCGAGCTCGGCCGCGGGTGACGAGCCCTCGAGGGTCACGGACGCGGGACGTGTCGTCTCCCCCACGACACCGGGCGACGCCGGCGCTCGCGCGCTCGACGACCACCACCGCTCCACGAACGACCTCCATCCCGCTCGGCCCTCTTGTCGATCCCTCGACCCGCGCCGCGACGGCGCTCGAAGCCTCGATGGGTTCGTTCGGCAAATGCGAAGGTTGCGCAAGCGAAAACCACCGTGCGCTCGACCGGCCGTACGATCATTTTTTCCTTATTAGTTCCGGTAGCTTATAAAAAAAAGACCAAACTCGATCGAAAATTAGACCGGTGGTCTCATATTTGAGACCAGGTGGTCGAACTGATTGTCGACCCGAAGAAAAACCGAGAGAACACTACAAGAGAGGACGCAGATTCGATGGACATGGTCCAAGCTCCCGCCCCCGCCCCCGCCCCCGCCGGGGCAACCGTCACGCCCGGCGTCGCCGTCCGCTGTCGCTACCAACACGCCGACTCCACGCAGACCTTGCGCGAGGGCCTGGCCGAGTACCAAGCCGCCAACCCCAACCTGTTCGACGTCGAGCAGCTCGCCCAAGACAGATCCCTGGGCGATCTGGGTATGTTCTTAGCGGCCCACGATGCCTGCCACGTGCTCTTTGGGCTCGGCACCTCGCTGCCCGACGAGACCCTGGCCGACACCTGGACCTTTGTCGGTACCGATACGACGTGGAAGCAGCTGTGGCCGTACTTCCGCAGCGAGGCCCAGCGGGATTTCATTCGTCGCTTGTTTCGCGACATAGGCTACGGCCGAGTGGTGGCGTCGACCCTGTCGACCCTCCCTCGCGTGGCCAAGGTCATGTGGCGCTCGCGTCGGATGACCCGCAAGTGGGCGCTGTATCGCTGGCCGGACCACCTCGACGTCCCGCTCGTCGAGCTGCGCTCGCGCTACGGCATCGAGCTGGTATAGACCAAGCCGGCGTCCACTACCAGGCGGCCATGACCGCGGTGGTGTTGTGGAAGCCCTCGATGCTCCCGCCGAACCGAGCGATCTCGCCGTAGCAGGCCATGCCCACCATGGGGAAATTGCGGCCGCCGAGGAACGCGGAGACCTCGTCGCCGTACCGTGAACCGAGCAGCTGGAGCCGGGCGGCGCAATCGAAGACCAGCGCGCCCCGGATCGCAGCGCCGGCCAGCGGCTCGAGCGCTCGGGCCGACAGCTCGGTGGCCGCCGCGATCAGCTGGTCGGGATCGGCGGTCACGACCCGGACCAGGGTCCCGCGCGGCAAGGTGCTGGCCAGCAGCACCGATCCATCATCGTCCACCCCTAGCGGGGCGCGGATCTTCAGCTCGTTGCCGAAGACGGTCTTGGCCCCCAGCTCGTACTTGGCCATCACGGGCATGAGCTCCTCGCCCTCCTTCCAAAAGCCCAGCCGCTCGAGCTCGGCCCGATAGACGCGAGCGGCGGGCTCACCGTTGAGGGTGAGCAGGCGATTGCCTTCGATCCCGGTCACGGTGAGCTCGTTGCCGCCCTCGGCCGCGCACCAGCCGTGCCGGGTGGCCAGCGAGGGAGGAGCATCGGAGAACACGCCGACCATCACCGCGGCCCCCTGGACGACCTCCCCTTGGGCGAAGACCTTGGTGCCGGTGAACGTCCAGTCGTCGCCCGCCGTACCTCCGAATAGGCGCCAGTGGGGCGGCGTCGCGTCGGCCACGGCCGACAGCAGGGCCTCGCCATCACACGCGAAGGCATCAGCCAGGACGACGAGGGCGTGACTGCGGCTGGCGTACGCCCGAGCCGCTTCGACCACGGGACGCACCCCCGTGGCGATCGACGCGCCGAGGTTGTCCCCGAGCCCGGTCGCCACCCCGATCTCGAAGGCCACGTCGATACCACCGATGACCGCCGCGACCGGCTTGGACTTGGTCCACCCTCGCTCGGTGAACGCAGCACCGCCGGTGGTGGCCCCCACCACCGGACCCCCTAGGGCCTCCTCGGCCGCTCGCAGGTAGGCATCATGGTCGGCATCGATGGGCAGATACAAGAACGCCAGCTTCTGTCCCGACAAGCGGCTTGCGACCGCGCTCATCTCGCGCTGGAGCTCGACGGGTCCCCCCGCCACCGGACCGATACTAACGATATCCATGAGTCCTACTTTCCGTGGTGATCCCGAACAGGCTGCGGTTCGAACGTAGGGAACCGTGACGACCGGGGTCAATCCAGCCCGCTATGATCCGGAGCAGGGGACCAAGAACGAGGTTTGATCGACCACCGGCCGGTCGTCGGCCCCTCCGGACCAGACCGCCCGCGGGGCCGCGCTCGCTCACAGCGTGGTGGTGGTGCTGGCTCGGCGACGACGGCTAGCGCGCACGACCACGGCGAAGACCAGCGCAAGCATGGCCAGCGCGGTAGGGCCCATGCCCATCTGGATCGGCGGGGCTCCCTTGGCGTCATCCCGACTGCGCCGCTGGGGGCGCTCGTCGTCGGCAGCCCGCACCACCGCGGTCGTCGGCCCCGCCTCCGCCAGCAGCACCGGCGAAGCGAGCATGGACACGGACCACAACACGACCGAGGTCATCGACCCATCCTAGGGCACCAAGGCCGAGCCGACCAGGACCTCGGCATAGATAGCCCAAGACCGAGGCCGGGCGCGACTGCGTTGCGCATCCCCGAGCCGGCCTCGGCATCTAGAGCCCAGCTCAGCTGAGGATCCCGGACAACGGCGCGGTGCCGGTGTCGCCAAAGCCACCGACGGGCTCTCCCATCGCGTGGGCGATCGCCGCCAGCAGCCCCGCGTGGCGATCGCCGTCGAACCCGAGCAGGCGACCGGGCTCGATCGCTCCCCCGCCCCGACCCGCGAGCAGGAAGGGCATGTTGTGGTGCTCGTGGGTGTTGCCGTCGCTGACCTCAGTGCAAAAAAGGACCACGGAGGTGTCGAGCATGGAGCCGCCACCGAGCGGATCGGGACGATCGGCGAGCGATTGCAGCAGGTAGGCGAACTGGTCGGCCCAGTAGCGGCCCTGCTGGAAGTGCGCATCATAGTTTTGCCCGGCGTGGCTCGAGCCATAGTGCGACGCGCCGTGGCTGGTGATGTTGAAGCCCGGGTCATACATCTCGGTGCCCGGGAACTGCGTGATCACGATGTCGCTGGTGTGGTGGGCGCACTGGATCACCCCGACCCGGCTCAGACCACAGGCCATCGCGAGCACGGTGAGATCGATCTGGGCCCGGAGCACGGCGGGGAAGGTGCTGGGGTCGTAGCTGCCGGGCACCACCCCGGTCGTGTCGAGGGTGGGATCTTTGCAGGTCGCGGGCAGATCGGAGACGTTCTTGATCCGCTCTTCTACCTCGCGCAGCGACTCGAGGTGCAGGTCGAGCTTGGGCTTGTCGAGGTCGCCGAGTTGGGCGCGCAGGCGGTCCATGTCGTCGAGCACGGCATCGATGACGGTGACCTGCCGGGGATCGGGCTCGCCCGGCTCGCCGCCCCCGCCGGGGACGCCAGCCCCAAAGAGATACTCGAACGCAGCCACCGGATCGTCTTGCGGAGCCACGGGAGCCCCCGGGCCCGAGTACGAGATGAACGCGTCCCCGCTGGGGTTGTCGTGCATCACCATGGCCCCGAGGTTGAGGTGGCGAAACGGAGCGTCGGCCCCGGCGGTCCGGGCCAGCATCTGATCGATGGACTCGCCGTTGCCGTGGTCGGCGGCGGTGAGCAGCTTGCGGGCCCCACCGGGGTGGTTGCCGTTGTCGGTGGGGCCCATCGACAGGCCGTTGAGAAACAGGCACTCGTCTCGGAAGCCGGCCAGCGGCTGCAGCTGCGACGACAGCTCGAAGTTGCTGCCGCCCCCCGTGCAGTGCCACTGGCTAGGCTGGCCGTCTTGGCTGGTGCCCGCCACCCCGTTGGGGAAGTAGAACACGATGAGGCGCTCGGCTAGGCCATTGGCGGCACGGGCTCGCCCCGGCTGTAGCAGCTCGAAGAAGGGCAGAGCCAGGCCGGCCCCAGCTACGGTGGAGAAGAAACGACGACGAGAACAGGCGGGAAGTCGCATGGATCGGGCTTTCGATGGGTTCGTGTTCGAGTGGTGCCACGAGCAGTACATCGCTAGCGGCGAACCATGAACTCCGGCGCGGTGAGGGTGGATACGATGAGCGCGACCACGTCGTGCTCGGCCTCGCTAAACCGGCGCGCGAGGTTCTCGAGCGCGCACTCGTCGTCGGAGGTCTCGAGGCGCCCGTGGGTGTAGCGGAAGTAGTGGGTAGCAAAGCACGCGGGCGCCGACTCGCTGCCGGCCACGATGCTCGCGAGCTCGGGTATCGTGGAGAAATCCTGGACGTCGTCGCTCAGCGACTCGAGGCCCCGCATCTGCCCGGTGGCGTCGATCGAGTGGCCGGCGTCTTCGTCCCGCCACGCCCCGACCGGATCGAAGTGCTCGAAGCCGAAGCCCACCGGGTCGATGAACTGGTGGCACGAGGCACAGTAGGGGTCGTTCATGTGCTGCTCGAAGCGCTCGCGCGTGCTCGCGTTGGGATCTACGTCGGGCACGCCGCCGGCGTCGGGGGGCGGGTCGGGCAGCTCCTGGCACAAGAGGGCTCGGCGCACGAACAGCCCCCGTCGCACCGGCGAGGTCTGGTCGGGGTAGGCATTGGCCGCCAGCACGCTGGCGTGCCCCAAGATGCCGGCTCGGCCCGGTGGCGCGGCCACCTGGGCCCAGTCGGTGTCGGGCGGGTCGATCTCGTAAAGGCCCGCCAGCGCGGCGTCTACAAAGGTGTAGTCGGCCTGCAGCAGCGTATCGAAGCCCCCTGGGCCGGCGAAGGTCGCGTGGGCGGCCAAGCGGCGGGTCTCCTCGAGCACCGAGCGACGTAGCGCCGCGTCGAAGCTGGGGAACATCGCGGCATTCTTGTCGATGGTGGCGACCTTCTCCACCTCGAGCCACTGCACCGCGAAGGTCCCCACTTGCTCGCGCGCCCGGGGATCCTCCAGCAGGCGCTGCACCTGGGCCTGCACCCCCTCGGCCGAGCTCAGCTCCCCCGCCTCGGCCGCATCGAGCAAGGCGTCGTCGGGGGTCGTTCCCCAAAGGCCATACGACAGCGCGGCCGCCAGCTCGTAGCCGGTGAGCACGAAGTGATCGCCCTGCGGCTCGCCGACCTCAAAGCGGTACACGAAGTAGGGTGAGGCCAGCATGGCCTGCAGGGCCACCCGCAGGCCGTCGTCGAAGCTGGCCTCGCCCGTGACGAGATCGGCGTACTTGCTGACCTCGTCGTCGTCGAGCGGGCGACGGAAGGCTCGTCGCCCCAACTGCGTCGCCACCTGCTGGGCGCAGACCGAGCCGTCCCCTTCGGGGGCGCAGGGCAGCCACGCGTCCGACTCGGCCACCGCAAAGGCCGCTACCGCCTGGGCCGCGCGCATGTACTGCTCGGCGTGCACCGGGGTCACCAGCCCGGTGGCGGCGTTGTTGTCGAAGGGGTAGCCGGTGGGGCGCACCTCCGCCGGGAGATCCTCGGTGAAGGTGAGCGATCGCGGCGGCACCACCTGGGTCTGGCCCTCGACGTCGAGCACCGAGTTGCTGCCTCCGAACCCGTCGTCGGCCGTCTGGGGATTGGAGGGATCGGGGACCCAGTCGGACTCGTCGATGACCAGCTTGTACAGGTGCTGCCCCGCCGGGATCTCGAAGCTGCCGGTCCACGTACCGGCCCCCGCGTCGTAGTCGAGGGCCCAGCCCCCCTCGGCCACAGTGCCCGGCCAGTCGTTGAAGCTCCCCGCCAGGTGGACGCTATTCCATCCGCCCTGCCCGGGGATCTCGAACGAGGTGGGCAAGACCGTTTCGATCTGGCAGGTCGCGCCCTCACAGGTCGCTCCCGCAGGACACTGAGCGTCGTCCGAGCAGCTGTCGGGGTCGACCAGCGCGAACAGGTCGTGCACCGTGGCGTCATACTCGTGCCGGGTCAGCAGCCGCAGCTGCCGAGGCGCCCTCGATGCCATGCACGCATCACCCGGCTCCCCGTCGGTCTCGGTCTCGCTGTCGCCCTCGGTCAGGCCCGCGTCGTAGGCCCCACCGGGACCTCCAGTGCCAGTGTCGGTGTCGGTCCCCGCCGCCGAGTCCCCGCGATCACGACATCCACTCCCCGTGGCCATCCCCGCAACCAGCACGAGCGATCCTCTCCCAAACCGGGCTATTGGGCTCCACCTCATCATGAATAGGAGCTTCGCATACATACCCCTACTTGGTCCTCGGGAACCTTGTAGCATTATGGTGACGATGGGCCCGGATGCCGGGACGACGCGAACGACCACGCAATGCACCTCACGATGAAATCCCGAGCGTATCGATCTGGGACTTCACCGGATCTTCCCGCGGGTTCCCATGCACCCATGTCCCTCATTATTGAACGAAGAAGATGCACCGCGATCGATCGCACATCGTCGCGTCACCGCGAGTGCTTCAGCGCTTCCTTCTGTCAGTCTGACTGTCAGTCAGAAGGCAGGGCTCGATGATGACACCGCGAGAGTGGGGACTGGTCATTGCAGCGACCGCCCGCGTGCTGCGGGACTCACGATCGCCCGGGGCGACGAAGGGCGCGGACCCGTCCCTCGGGACCGCTGCCGCAAAAGAAGCAGTCGCCATCGGACGATAACCCCGTGATGTTCACGCCCTCGGGCGCCTGGTAGCGCTCGAGCACCTCGCCCGAGTCGGAATCGACCCGCCGCAGCTCACTGGCATCGTCTTCCCAGGTCCCGTGCCATAGCTCGCCGCCGGTCCATGTCACCCCGGTGACGAACCGATCGCACTCGATCGTCTTGATGATCTTGCCCGTCTTGGGATCGATGCAGTGGATCTTGCGATCGCGATACTGGCCGACCCATAGCTTGCCTTCGGCCCAGGTCATTCCGGAGTCTCGCCCTCGCCCCGGAGCAGGGATCGTGCCCACGATCTGGCCGGTCTGCGTGTCGATCCGCTGGATCTTCTCGCCGGTCAGCTGATAGAGGTGACGACCATCGTAGGCGGTGCCCGCATCGGAGGCGACGGGGAGTGAGCCGACGATTGCCCCGCTGCGGGGGTCGAGCGCCTGAATGTCCTTGCCAGCGGCGATCCACAGGCGGCGACCATCGTAGGCGATCCCGTGGGTAGGCCGGTCATCGAAGGGCCCATACTCGCGCTCGATCAATGCTCGGCGGGGAGGTCTACGCGACGGACTCATCGCCGGCATGCTACCCACCCGCGCTCAACCTCGGGAGTAACAACGCTGTCGTGTATCCACTGACCGGGGGCGCGACCCACCGCAGCGCACGGGCTCGCCCGAGTGCCTGGACCCGACCGTCTCGCTGTAGGGCTGCGAGGGCTCGCTGCACCGTACGCTGGCTGACACCCAAAGCAAGAGACAGAGCCGACGTGGACCATGTCGATCCATCGGACAAGAGCGCCAGCACGGCCGCGTGCTCTCCATCGACCGGTGGTACGAGCAGCACCACCTCGGAGGCGTCGAACGAACGGAGACCAAACCCCCGGGGAGTCGACTCCACGGTGGCCAGATCGCCCAGCTGCTTGCGCAAGCGGCCGATCTCCACCCGAAGCCGAGCTCGCCACGACTCGTTGGTGGCCTCCGCCTCGAACACCTCGGCCAACAGCTGCTCCCGACCCACGTCGCCCGGCCACGCCTCGGCCAGCGCGGTCACCAGCCCGAACAGGACCGGGCGTCGCGCGAGCGATCGGGTCTGCCGATGCCGCCCCACCGTACGACGACAGGCATCCACGACGAGCGCCGGCGAGTCGAGGATCTCCTCCACCTCCACGAGCCCCAGCGTGCGGTCACGCCCACGCGAGCGCAACCGGGCCGCGGGGCGCCGCAAGTGCTCGGCGGTGGCTTCGATCTCGGCCCGGAGCGCTCCTATGCCGGCAAGCGCGGCGGCATGCCGAGCGAAGCGCAAGGCCATCGCGGCGGCCCGAGCCCGTACTCGCCGCACCGCGATGTCGGCCGTGACCAGCTGCGCGTACGCCTGGAGCATCGGTGGCATCGCTCGCAGATCGAGCACCTCACGCTCCGCCTCGGCCTCATCGAGCCGACCCAGCAGCAGCAGCCGCCGTAGACGAAGCAAGCGGGCATGGGTGGCGTTGATCCGATCGTGACGCGCGTCGAGCACCTCGATCGCCTCGTCGAGCGCCGCGGCCGAGGTCCCCAGCTCCCGCATCGCGAGCGCCACCTCGGTCTGGGCCGCGATGCAACGGGCCCGTGCGAGGGGCTCACGGTCCAGCTTGCGCGCCGCCGCCCGCAGCAATTCCTTGGCTCGAGGCCACTCCCCCAGCTGGGCCATCGCGATGCCCCGCAGCGCCAGGCCCGGGCCATCCTCTCGCAGCCCGACCTGGTTGAGGGCGGCGATTGGATCGCCGGCGGCGAGTGCTCGAGCGGCGGTGTTGATCGCGGAGTCCATGGCAAGTGGCAAAAGGCGGGCGAAGAATCCCGTCGGCATTGTTACTCCCCGCCGCTGGCCGGAGGGGCTATGTCGGAGCCATGGCCAATCTGCACGAAACCACCGACAAGGAGCAGTGGACCGCGGCTCGGCTCGAGCTGATGGCCCGAGAAAAGGAGCTGACCCGCCTGCGCGACGAGGTAAGCGTGCTCCGACGGGCCCTGCCCCGCCGCCGGGTGCAGACCGCGTACGTCTTCGAGGGCCCCGACGGCGAGTGTCGCCTCGCCGATCTCTTCGACGGCTGTCACCAGCTCATCGTGTACCATTTCATGTATGGGCCCGACTGGGATGCCGGCTGCCCCAGCTGTACCTTTTGGGCGGATCACTTCGACCCAATGATCCCCCATCTACGGGCCCGTGACACCGCGTTCGCGGTGGTATCCCGGGGACCACTGGACAAGCTTCGTGCCTACGCCGAGCGCATGGGCTGGCGTTTTGCGTGGGTGTCCTCGGCGGGCAACACCTTCAACCACGATTTCGACGTCACCTTCACCGAGGAGCAGGTCGCCGGCAAGGCCACGCTCTATAACTTCGGCACCCTCGAAGCAGGCCCCGAGCTCCCCGGGGCCAGCGTGTTCCTGCGCGAGGGCGAGGAGATCTTGCACACGTACTCGACCTACGCGCGCGGCCTGGACATCCTCAATGGCACCTACCACTGGCTCGACCTGACCCCCAAGGGGCGCGACGAGGCGGGCCTGCCATGGCCGATGGCCTGGGTGAAACGGCACGATGAGTACTGATCGCTCGTGCGATGACCACGAACGAACCTTCGACACTCGAACGCGAACGCGAACGCGCGCGAGACGATGAGCATACGCATGGTTTGCGCGCTCGCTCGGGATCGGTGCGTGTAATGCTGCGGCCGATGCTCACGAACTCACGGGATCCGAGCGCCTATTGCTTCGAAGCCTTCGCGGATCCCGCCGCCGCGACCCTCGAGCTCGACGGTCACAACAGCAACGACCGACGTGTCGGCCAGGCCAACGCCCCCAAGATCGGCGACTGGCTCGACGACAAGTATCAGATCCGCGCGATCCTGGGCTCGGGGAGCACGGGCACGGTCTATCTCGCCCACGACGAGCCCCTCGATCGCGACGTGGCGATCAAGCTGCTCCACTCCGACATGCGCGGCGAGGATCGAATGGGCGACGGCTTCTTGAAGGAAGCCCGCGCCATGGCTCGCGTTCGTCACCCCAACGTGGTCACGATCTACGCCTTCGGAGCCCGACAGGGGCATCCCTACTTCGCGATGGAGTACATCCCGGGGCAGACTCTCGCGGCCAGGCAGCGTCGACATCCACGACCGTCTCCGGCGGAGGCGCTCGCGCTGCTGGATCCCCTCGCCGAGGGGGTTCAGGCGATCCACGAAGCGGGCGCCGTCCACCGCGATCTCAAGCCCGGCAACGTGCTGGTGAGCTCGGGGTCACGAATCGCGGTCACCGACTTCGGGCTCGCCCATCCGGTGGGCAACGACACCGTCGGCGAGCGCATGCCTCTATGGGGGACGCCGGCCTATCTCGCCCCCGAGATCGCCCGCGGGGAGGTGCTTGAGCCCGGCCTGCTCACGCGGATCGACATCTACGCGCTGGGCGTGATCAGCTTCGAGCTGCTGACCGGAACGCTGCCCTTCGCCGCTCCGTCGCTGTTCGATCTACTCAACCGGCACGCCTTCGCCGCTCCCCCGCGGCCCTCGGAGGTCTGCCCCACCCTTCCCGCCGCCTTCGATGCCCCCCTGATGCACGCCCTGGCCAAGAGCCCGGCCGATCGCCAGGCTAGCGCCGAAGAGCTGCTTTCGGCCCTCCACCAGGCCCTCCGGAGCGTGTCCTCCCCGTCGCCTCCCCTGCGGGTGATGGTCGTCGACGACGAGGCCAGCACCCTGGTCGCCACCCGGGAGCTGCTGATGATGAGCTTCCCCGAGATCGATGTGATCACGGTGGCCGACGCCGCCTCGGCTGAAGCGATCGCCGCCCAAGAGCACCTCGATCTGGTGATCACCGACCTGAACATGCCCCACGGGGGAGGGGCCGCGCTGACCTGCGCGCTACGAGCCAACCCGGCCACCGCCCAGGTCCCCATCGTGGTGGTCACCGCGTATGGGGGAGCATCGGACTGGCAGCTGCTGCGGGAGATGGGCGCCGATCGCTTCTTGGTCAAGCCCGTGGAGCTCGACATGCTCGAGGGCGTGGTACGGGCGCTGACCAACCAGGACTCGTGACCCTGGTAGCATCGACGAGGTGGGCCACGCCGACCTCGATCGCCCCGCGGTGGCCGCTGGGCTCTTGCGGGCCAAGCCGGTCCTCGTCGACAAGCTGGTCGCCGCGTGCGATCTCGATCCTGCCCAGGCCCCCCGCGCGGTCCTCGAAGTGCTCCGGTTCTTGTCCTTGGTCGCGGAGGCGGACCAGTCACTGACCCCGAGCCCCCGAGTCGACGATGCGTGGCACGAGATGATCTTGTGCACCCGGGAGTACGCCGATCTGTGCGCGCAGTACTTCGGTCGCTTCATGCATCACGACCCCGGGGGCGGCGATGCGCTCAATCGCGCTCGCTTCCGCGAGACGATCCGTCGCTATACCCTTCGCTTCGGCACGCCCGACCCGGCCTGGTGGGGTGCCCCCTCGCCCCTTTCGGCCACCGCCGACTGTGGCCCCTGCCAAGGACCTCCCTAACGCCATGTACTTCTCGAGCAACCTCCGCATCGATCCATCCCAGCTGACCACGCTCGAGCGCGTCAAGCCGAGCAAGGCCTTCGGCCGCTTCTTCTACTACCTTACGGCCGGCCTGGCCGGGACGAAGATGGAGGTCGAGACCTTCACCGCGGTGAGCATCTTGCAGCAGCTCAACGCGGCCCTGCGCACGGTGGGCATCACCAACATCGTGCGCCTAGCCAAGGACGGCCAAGACTTCTACCACGACAAACAAGGCCGCCCCGACGACTTGCAGCCGGCCCTGCAGTCGTTCGCCGCCTCGGAGGCCAGCGCCTTTGGCAAGGACGTGTTCGACCGCCTGACCCTGGTGCTCGAGCACCAAGACGCGGTCTTCAAGTATCTGCTCCAGATCGACGTGCTGCGCATGCACGCCCCCGGCGAGTATCCGATCACGATCAACGTCAACGGAGTGCTCGGAGAGCTCGGGTCCTCGAGCCGCGATGCCGACGCGCTCGACAAACACCTGGGCCCGATCTTCACCGAGCAATCGAGCTACGACGCCTTCGTCAAGGATCGCCACGCTGCGTTCGACACCTTCGTCGAATCGGTCAAGCAGGCGGTGTCGCAGCACATGCACATCGACGACATCGAGACCCAGAGCCAGCGCAAGATCGTTCGGCCGAAGCGGCGGCGAGGCCACGCGAACGAGGTCGACTACGACGACGGGTGGGATGCCCATGGCGACCCGATCTTCGGGGGCTACCACGGCTTCGCAGACGCCTTCTTCTACGCATGGGTCTGGTCGGAGATGAGCCACGCCCACAACCGGTACATCAGCAACGTGTCATTGGTCGACGAAGCAGGACGGGGCGTCCTGGACGTGGGTCCCTTGGGGTTCGACGCCGGCCGCGAGGACACCCTCAATCCCCAGGCCGACTTCGCGCCCCCGCAGCAGGTCTCCGACGTGACCTTTCACGAAGGCAGCGAGTACCAGGCATGCTTTCCCCCAGACGCGCTGGCGCCATCCGGTGGCGAGACCAGTGAGACCAGCAGCGAGCTCAGCAGCATCAGCAGCAACGACGGCGGAGGCTGGCTCGACTCGCTCGGCTTTAGCAGCAGCGTCGACTCGGGTGGGTCTAGCTGCGGGTCCAGTTGCGGGTCCAGTTGCGGGTCCAGTTGTGGGTCTGGCTGCGGCGGCTGCGGCGGCGACTGACTCGTCGGTGCGCCGGCCCTCGTCATCCGTCCTCGCTGTCCTCGTTGTTGCACGCGTTCTGCGGCATTCACGCACACGACTCGGGGTCGTCGAGAATTTCTTGGGCCGCCCGGTAGAAAATTCTGACGAACGGCCCCTACTGATCACTGCATGCGCACCACTCTGCTTGCACCATGGGGACCCAAAGCGGGAGCGCGCAAATTCCGCAATCCTCCGAACGGGCCGACCGTCCGGCATCTGTTCGGGCCCCATGGCTCGATGAGGCCAAACAAAAGCCAAGCGCTCGATGCTCCGCCCGAGCAGCGATGCCGTCAACAAGCCGATGAACTCTTCGCCGAGATCTTCGAGCGGACCCTGAAGACCTCTCACTGGCTACATTCGATATTGGTCAGCACATAGAGGCTCCGTCCTTCCGAGCCTTCGACGTAGGCAACATCCCGAACAGACTCGTTCAACACTCTGACTCGAGTGCGCGCCAGGCCGGGCAATGGCTCTCGATAGACGGAGATCTCGCGGCTACCGACACTCTTGCTCAAGAAGAGACAGTCCTGATCCGCATGGACACAACGACCAACATCGTACTGCTCGAGGAAGCTCTGCCGATCGGCAAACGTCGGCCTGCGGGCGGGCAACCGAGCAACGTCGGTAATTTCGGCGCCTACGACCGTCAAGCTCCACAAGGTGTTCTGCTCTTTTTGCTCGACGAGCATGACCAGTGGAGAAGTAGCCGCCTCGAACCCGAGCAAGACCCCGACCGGGGGCACCTCCGCCAGGGCGCCCATTGGCGTCCATCGTCCATTGGCGTATCGAAGGACTCGGCCGCTCTCATCCGAGGCGAAGACTTCTCCCGTTGCCAGTGGCGCCGGGAGGATCGAGATGAGATCCCAGGCACAGCTACCCGGCAAGGGATTCCCTTGCTCCTGCCCCTGCGTTGGCGCGAGGAGCAGACCCAGCGAGGTCCCCCGTGCATCGATCCTGATCGTTCGCTCCTGCTCACCCCTGACCCAGCCGCGTACGATCTCGGTGGGCGGCAGCGCACGACAGGCCCCCACAACGCACACAGCGCACAGCATCGAGGCGGCCACCGAGCAACGCCAGCGCACGCGATGGTACGACACCTCGGCGAGCCTACGTGGATCGCGTACGCGGATCAACCCGTCACGACCACGCCAATCGGCGCCTCGACATAGCAAGCACCTGTGCGCACCATCCATTCCTCTTGCGTCCTCCCGACGAAGAGCATCTACATCAGAAAGACTCCGAGCACCATGCTGCGCTCACTCCTGGCCGTGCTGCTGTCCTCATCACCAGTGGTAAGAGCCCCAGATTTCACCCGACATGACTCTCCCGCGAGTCTTTGTACTGTTCAGCCGGCTTCGAGAGCCGCCCTGGCCTCCACCGAATCGGCAGACACCGCCCCTGCCGATGACGGCGTTCTCGCCCGCTCGGGCCCACTGGTCCAAGAACGACAAGGGCCAAAGAGCATTACGCCCGACCCCAGTGGCCCCAGCGACGGCGTCAAGCGCCAACGCGACGCGTCCCCCCCCTGCAAGACCAAGAAACTGCGCAGCGGAAAGGGCTTATTGGCCGTCGGCGGGGTCCTCGCGAGCGCCGCGTTCGTGGGGCGAGTTTCGATGCTCGCCTATGCGTTGAGCTCCGACAACGTGATCGACATCGCCGTATTGCCGATCCTGGTCCTGGGAGTTAGTGCTCCCGTCGCATACGCAGGCCACGGGTTCCTCTTCGGCGGCATGTATAGATACGGGCGGTATCAAGCCTATCAGAAGTCCTTTGGACCGGCCAAAGAGAGCGTATTCGCAGCGCGGACGGCCCGGTGGGGGCTCTTGCTGTCGAAGCTCGCCCTCCTTACGAGCGTGGCGTTCACCGGAGCCGCCTTCGGAGTCCTCTCCCGCCCCGACGGCTTCAGCAACCCAAAGAAACTAAAGACCGGATACTCCATTTTCTACTCTGGCATCATCCTCGCCGACCTCGCTACGAGCATCGGCTACATGCAAAAGGGGTACGCCAGCGGGTACAACCGAATGGGCTGGTCGATCATGGTGTCGGCGCTGCCCACCGCATCTGCGCCCTCGGTCGCGCGCGCTCCTTATGTCTCGATGCGGGGTCATTTCTAGACATGGCACGACACCACCACCAACAACACCAACACCCCCTCGCCATGGCCCCCCTCCCCGAGCATCGAGCCTCGACAGCGCGACGAGCTACGATCCACGTCGTGCTGCTCGTGATCCTGCTCTTGCCTGCATGGTCATGCCTCTATCGGCCAGCTCCGGGTGGAACCGCACTTCCGCTCATCCCTAAAGGATACCAGTTCCTCGCCCATCAACACAATGCCTACTTCCACGATCGACGCGGCGACCAACGCAAAGCCATCGAGAACATGACATATGCCTGCCAGGCCACCCAGATGTTCTACCGAAAGGAGCCACGCGAGTATACGAATTGCATGATTCAGCTAGGACAACTCTACCACAAGCACGGCATGCATTGGATCGCCATCGACGTCTACAGAACGGCGGCCCCCAGCGCGAGGCGATGGCACCGCGACAGTCCTCGCGTGGCGGAATATCCCCTGCTGTTGAGCAGCCTCGCTGAAGCCCATAGTGCTCTCGGAGACATCGAGCGTGCCCGGTCCTATGCCGAAGAAGCCCTGCGGTTGGTGCGTTCGTATGGGAAGCCCTTGTATGCAACCACATATATTAGCAATTTGGCCTACTTCCACGAGTTGCGTGGCGACTGGAGAGCCGCCGAGCGACTGTATCGAGAAGCGCTGGACATCACCGAGGCCGAGCTATGCAAAGACCACCCAGACACACTGGTTCACCAAGAAGATCTTGCGCGGATGTACTGGCGACAACGAAAGTACGCAGAGGCGCTGCCGGTCTACGAGCGAGTCATTGATGAATACCAGGCCAAGGACGACTACGCGCACGAGCGAGTTGCCGTCGCATACAGCCACCTCGGCGACATCCACCTCCGCGAGGGTCGACTCGACGACGCGGAGGCCATGTACCAAGCAGCTCTATCTCCGGACATATCGACCCCCGACGGGCTCGAGCATACCGAAGGATGCTTCAGGCCCAGCGTCGAGCTGGCCCGACCATGGGACTTCTTCGAGTGGAACGAGTCGTTGGCAACGGGCACATGGTTCAAGCCGACCGCGAAGGTCTTCCCGCGATGCAAGCGATACGGCGAGCGACGACGTGCAATGCACGACCTCGCGAACATCTACATGACCAAGGGCGAGCTACACAAGGCCCGAGCGCTCTATGAGAAGCTCCTCGAGCTTACGCGCGCGACGGAACAAGGGCGGGAGGTGCTCGACGCGACCCTCGATCTCGCTCGGCTCCATGCCCAGCAGGGTGACCTCGACAATGCCGAGCAGCTCTACGCCGAGGCACTCGCGCTCATCTCCGGCAACGTATCCCTCCAGCTCCGCCGGACCTCCGCGCTGCGAGAGCAAGCACGGCTCAACCTGTCGCGCAAACGATACGCCAAGGCCAAGGAGATCATCGAGCGAGCCATGCACGAAGATCGCCAAGACCTCCCCGCCGACCACCCCGACATCGCCGACGATCTCGACATCATGGCCGAGGTTCACCTCCACGAAGGGTCATCGACGGACGCCATCGATGCCTGGACGGCCGCCATCGAGATAAACCTTGGCCTCGGGAGCGCCCGAGGCCGTGCGCTCATGCGCAACTACGCCGGGCTCGGACGCGCGCAGCTACGCCGAGGGCAGCGTACGGCCGCCAAGCGGAGCTTCAAGAAGGCGCTGGCGGTCGGGGCCGAGCTGCCGGACGCCGGACCCGAGATGATGTCGGTCTACTCGGGGCTGACCACAGCATACTGGCTCGACGGTGACCTCTCCAAAGCACAATCATCGGTCGAGCTCATCGTCGCCCAACAAGACGTACAGATCGCTAGCTTGATCACGGCCAAGGACGAGAGCCGAATGCTCGCGGCCGTCGAGGCATCTCGACATACGGTGCATCAAGCACTATCGCTGCACTTTAGCGGCGAGCTATGGAAGAATCGCACCAAGCGATTCACCACTGAGCTGGCCCTCAATCGCAAGGGAAACGTGGTCGGGCTCTTGTCGAGCTCGTACCCCATGGTGCATGAGAATTTCTCCCATGACTCGCAGGGCCTGGTCAAGCGAGCGCTGGCGGCAAGGGCGAAAGTGGCCATGTTCGCCTTGCGAGGTACACGCCGGTCCAGCCTGGGCCCCGGCTTCATCTTTGGGCTCCGAGAAGCCCGAAAGAAACAGCAGGCCATCGAGTCGTTCCTGCTCGGCAGCATCCGGCCTCAGACACCGAGCCCGGTGAAGATCGAGGACGTTCAATCGGTGCTACAGCCCGACGACGCCCTGGTCGAGTTCTTGTGGTACGTGCCCTTCGATCCCTCCGCCGAGTCCGAGTCCGAGTCCGAGTCCGAGCCCGAGCCCGAGCCCAAGTCCGAGTCCGAGCCCGAGCCCGAGCCCGAGTCCGCGACCGAGCCTCGCTATGCAGCCTGCGTCATTCGAAATGAACAGTTCAAATGGATCGATCTCGGCCCCGCCGCGGAGATCGATGCATCGATCCGATCGTTTTCCCAGGATATCATCGGGAGATCGGACATCACGGAGTCTGGACGAAGGCTCCATCAAGCGCTCATCGCCCCGCTCTTGCCTCATCTCGAAGGCGCGCGGCGGCTGCTCCTGTCCCCCGACGGAGAGATGAGGCGGGTGTCCTTCGCGACCATCCCCACCGAAGACGGGAAGTACTTGCTAGAGGACTACCTCGTGCACTACCTCAACGCCGGACGCGATCTCCTGCGCCCGTGGAGCCGGTTCGAGCCGTCCGTCGAGCCGGGCCTGGCCATCGCGAACCCCAAGGGAGCACGACTTCCCGGGACGAACAAAGAAGCACAGATCCTCCGAGACATCTTCCGGGGCATCGATATATGGGACGATCGTGAAGCCACCGAGTCGAAGTTTCGAGGGATCTCGAGGCCATGGATGCTCCACATCGGGGCCCACGGATTCTCCCAAGACGAGCAGCGACGGAGCATGGGCTCACAGCTCGATCCGATGATCTTCTCGGGCCTGAAGATGGCCGAGCCGACGCTCCGGGCGAAGGACACAGCGGAGGGTCCCGATGACGGCTTGCTCTCCGCCTATGAGATAAGCTGGCTGGACCTCCGAGGAACCCAGCTCGTGACGCTGTCCGCGTGCAGCTCCGGGCTCGGAGCGATCGAGGCTGGCGAAGGCGTACTCGGGCTTCAGCGGAGCATTGCCATCGCCGGTGCTCAGAGCGTCGTCATGAGCCTGTGGGATGTCTCGGATGAAGCCACCCCGTGGTTGATGAAGCAATTCTATCGCAGCCTTCGAGACGGACAGTCCCGTGACCAGGCGATGCAACGCGCCCAGCTCGAGTTCCTGCGGTGCCAAGGCCGTGAACACCCCTACTTCTGGGGATCGTTCGTCGTGACCGGAGAGTGGGGGCCCCTGACGCTACCGTCCAAGAAGCGAAGGGAACGCGGGCTCGGGGACGATGAGGACGTGTGCCCCGACGCCCAACAATGACTCGTCGAGGCACGCGAGCCCCCCAAGGGGCGAGGCCGAGCCCCCGACATGGCTAGCAGCTAGTCCAGGCCGAGCCCGCGGGCAAGCTGCACCGCAGAGTCCGGACCCTTGGGTGCCATCAGCACCTCGTAGGCACACGACGAGCGGTCGGACTCACACAGCCCGAGGCTCGGCCATGGCCCCGGGGGCAGGGGAGCCTCGTTCATCGAGACGTCGTCGTACGCATCGAGCACCGCGCGGGCGTCGGCCGCTCCGCGCGTCAGCACCCACCGCATGAAGGCCACGCGAACCCGTGGCGCACCAGCCCCGACTGAAGCGAGGTCGAGCTCGGACACCACGGCATCCCGGGTCGACGTGGTGCTCTTCGGGCACATCGCCACGGCCTCGGCCCAGTTGACCAGCACGTCGATGTCCTGAGCAAGCAGGTCGTGCGCGTCGGCGGCATCGCGGGCGGCCGCGCACCACCGCGGCGGCTCGGCGGTGGCCAGCAGGTAGGCACGCTCACCAAGCTCACGAGCCACCATGGGGCGAGGACATCGCTGCAGGGTGACCAGATCGAGCGTGGTGCCCCGCCGCAATGCTCCCGAACGATCTCCCCCGTTGGCGGCGATATGGGCCACTGTGCTCATCAGGGACGCGGCAATGCACGGAGTGGGCCCACCCGCGAGAACGGCCAGGGCCAGACGCTCCGCCTCATCTCGGGCGGTCTCGCGACCATCCCGCGCGAGGCACCGCGCCAGCTCGGCCCGCGCGGTCAATGCCAATACGTCGGCGTTCGGCTCGGCCGCCGCAACGAGCGTGCGCAGCGGCACGATCGCGCGCTCGCACGGCATGTCCATCGCACGCAGCAGCTGGGCGAGATCACAGTAGTACGACGTGACCGCGTCGGTCGTGTCCCCCGCACATCGTGCGAGCACCTCCAACCGCTCGCGGGTCTGGGGATCTCGAGCACCGTGGTATCGACGCAGCACTTCGGCGAGCACCGTCGCATGAAATCCATCCCGCACGGGGTCGAGGACCGGCAGCTCGCCCACGGGCGCACCGGGCCGCAAGAGCGCCTCGAGCACCGGAGCCACCCGCTCGATCGCCCCGGTCCCAGTGGGTAACTCCAGCGACGGCAGCTGGGCGAGCAGGGGGCTCATCGGGCCCTGATCAGACACCCGGATCCGAACAGCCCGTTCGCTCACCAACACCACCGCCCCAGCCCCCCGCGCATCACCAAGCCGTTGAAGGCGCGGCCATGCAGCGTCCCACCACGACAGCGCGACACAACGGACGGGCCGACCACCGACCGCGTCGGCCGGGAGCGCTCGCTCACCACCCAGGGCCGCGCACGCGCTCGCGTGCGCGTCTTCGACGGCTTGGGAGGCCCAGTACGAGCGCACCACGAGGATTCCGTCCGACAGATCGCCACGCTCGGATCGCAAGGGCCACATCGCTCCACCCACGCCGACCAACACAAGGGCCACGACGACCAGGGCCACCGCGGGCCACCGCCGCCGACCAGTCGCCGGTCGCTCGAGCTCGGGCGCGTCCCCGTCGGGCCCCGTGACGTCCTCGAACACCCCATCGCCGTTCGGTGACGAACCCTCGACGACGTTGCCTCGGATCGGCCGAGTCTCGACGTCCGCCGCTTCGCGCCAGCGCGCCTGGATGTGGAGCAAGCGATCGAGCATGGCCTGGGCGGTGCTCGGCCGATCCGTCTGTCGCTTGGCCAGCGCTCCCAGCACGAGCGCCTCGAGCTCCGCAGGTAGGCCCGGTCGGCGGACGCTCAGCGGCGCCGGAGCCTCGTGGACGATCGAGCGCTCGAGCTCCCGGCGGTGCTTGCCCGATCGACGAAATGGCGCCTCACCAGCGAGCATCTCGTAGATCACGACCGCGGCCGCGTAGAGATCGGTGCGGGCATCCGGTCGCGCCTCGCCGGTGACGACCTCGGGCGCCATATAAAGGGGCGTCCCCATCACCACGTCGTCGCTCGTCATGCCCATCGAGGTCTTGGCCAGCCCAAAATCCAGCAGCTTGATCCCGTCGTCGGTGAGGATGATGTTCCCCGGCTTGACGTCGCGATGGATCACCCGGTGCGCGTGGACCTCACAAAGCCCCTTGAGCAGCCCGACGGCGATCTCGAACACCTCGGGCAGGGGAAGCTTGTCGTCCTGGTGAAGCCGCTGCCGCAGGGTCTTGCCCTCGAGCCGCTCCATCACGAAGTAGGGCAGCCCGCCCGGCAAGATCCCCCAGTCGTGGACCGCGACCAGGTGAGGGCCCTGCATCCGTGCCATGACCCGAGCCTCTGCCAAGAACCGCGCACGGATCTCGCCATACTCGGCGCCCATCCACCGCTCGTGCAGGAATTTCACCGCTTCGAGCCGATCTAGATCACGCTGGCGCGCTTCGTAGACCGAACCAAACGACCCGGCGCCGATGTGCCGGATGAGCTCCCGCTTGCCATCGATCACCAAGCCCAGATGGGGCAAGACCCGCTCGTCGTCGCTACTGACGGGATCGATCGGCGCCGCGTCGTCGCTGGGCGCCTCCTCCACCGTCGGGGCCAGTGGAGCGGCCGGCCCGGAGCGCGGCGACGGTGCGCGATCGGAATCATCCCCCCGACCGCCTCGATAGAGATCGCCGTCGGTGTTCTTGGCGAGCAAGTTCGCGAGACCTTCGAGCAGCGCGTCGTCATTCCGGTGGTCATCCCGGTCGTCACTGCTCTCACCACGCATAGTCGGGACTCCCACGAACGGTAGCCGAAACCGCCCGCCGAGCCTCGTCGCGACCGCTGTTCAAGGGGCAAGACCATGCCCCTCGATGACGACAGTCGCCACACGAGCTCGCGGCGGGTCGGCCACCAACAGCGGGATCCCATCGCACACCGCTCCACCCCCAGGCCGACGAGCCAACGACCTCGATGCGTCAAAAACACTCGTCTGGCTGTCCGATCGACATGACGAATCGAGCCAGTACCCTCGAACACCTCGATCGCGCGCGTGCGAAAGCCCCCTACACCACCGCGGGTATTCCAGCGTTTAGCCCATGGCCCGAGTCTTGCTTCCACTATCGAACGATGGCGTCCTCCAACGAGACCTCGAAGACCGACGGAACCCTTCGCCGCGAGCCTCTAGACTCGACCGAGCTCGCCCGCACGCGCCAGTACCGCCGGCGCCGACCCTCTCGATCGATAGGAGCCCCCCGTGCAACCCGCGCCGGCTCCTACCGGATCATCATCCGGGGTCGCTCCGATTCGAAGTGAGCGGCTCGTGACTGGACCGGCTCCTGAGAAGACCGAGGCCGGGCGCGACGCAGTCGCGCTTCCCGACCCGGCCTCGGCATAGATACTTCGAGGCCGGGCGCGACGAAGTCGCGCTTCCCGACCCGGCCTCGGCATCAACAGCTCAGTAGCGATCGTCGTCGCCCTCGGGCGAGAAGCCGACCTCAGAGGTCTGCAACCCGTTGATGTTGGCGCCGTTGCCGAAGAAGCCGGGCATCGCCCGCAGGAAATCGTAGGGGAAGGGCAGCGCCGGCTTGGTGGCCTCGTCGAGCGTGGCGGTCGCCTCCGCGGGCAGCTCGAGGTCTAGGCAGGCGAGGTTGTCATCGAGCTGTTCCATGCGACGGGCGCCGATGATGGTGGAGGTCACCCCGGGACGGTTCTGCACCCAGCGTAGGGCCACTCGCGCGGGCGTGCTGTCGAGCGTTTGGGCGATGTCGACCAAGATGTCGACCAACTTGAACGTGTCCTCGTTGAGCAGGGGATTGACCCAGTCGCCTCGCTCCGACTTCCTGTCGCTATCCCGGGTGAACTTGCCAGTGAGCACACCACCCTTGAGCGGTGACCAGGGCGTCACGCCCAGGCCCAGCTCCTGGGCCATGGGGACGAGCTCCCCCTCGACGGTGCGCTGTATCAACGAGTATTCGATCTGCAGGCCGACGAACCGAGTCCACCGGTTCATCTCGGCGAGCATGTTGGCCTGGGTGACCTTCCACGCCGGAGTGTCGGACACACCGACGTAGCGCACCTTGCCCGCGGCGACCAGATCGTCGAGGGCGCGCATGGTCTCCTCGATGGGCGTGAAGTGATCCCACGCGTGCATCCAGTACAGATCGATGTAGTCGGTCTGCAGCCGGCGCAGGCTGTGCTCACACTGCTGCACGATCGCCTTGCGGTTGGTCCCGCCGCCGTTGGGATCCTTGCGATACATGTTGCCGGTGAACTTGGTGGCGATGACCAGGCGATCGCGCTTGGCCGGATCCCGGCCAACATGGTCCCCGATGATCTTCTCGGAGTGACCCTTGGTGTACATGTTGGCGGTGTCGATGAAATTGCCGCCACGCTCGATGAAGCGATCGAGGATCGCGGTGGACTCCTGCACGCTGGTGCCCCAGCCCCAGTCCTCACCAAAGGTCATGGTGCCCAGGCACAAGGGGCTGACGCGAAGGCCGGAGCGGCCCAGGGTGACGTAGTGATCGAGAGGCATCGGTAGCTCCTGGAGATGAGTGAGAGGGACCCGACAGGCACGAGTAACCTAGAGGCCCGGGCCGTTCGTCGCTAGGCGATCCCTCCGGCAAGCTTGCCCAAAAATCCGGAGCCCGGTAGCAATGGCTTCTTCGATGGCCCATTTCTGATACAATACTCCTATCTACCGAAGCCTTCCTCCGAGAATCATCATGAATTCCAAGGACATGACTTCCCGGGAATTGTTGGTCCGCACGATCGACCGGCTGGCCACGCAGACGGGCGTCATGGCGACCCCCTGGCCGGGCCTCGTCGTGGGCCGGATGATCGAGCCGATGGCTCGCACCCCCGTGGTGTACTCGCCGTCGCTGTGCGTGGTGGCCCAGGGGCGCAAGTTCGCCTACCTGGGCGACCGGCCGTTCGAATACAACCCCCGCAACTATCTGCTGTGCTCGCTGCCGCTGCCCATCGAGAGCGAGATCGTCACGGCCACGCCACGTAAGCCCATGCTCGCCGCGATCCTGAAGTTCGACCCAGCCCGCGTGGGCACCCTATTGGTCGAGATGGAAGAGTACTTCGACTGGCCCAACGACGCCGCCCCCTCGGTCGCGGTCGCCCCCTGTGAGATGAGCGACGGGGTACACAATGCCCTCGTCCGCTTCCTCGACGTGGTCGACCGACCCATGGAGCGCAAGATCCTCGGCCCCGGGCTCGAGCGTGAGCTGCTGTTCGAGGTGTTGCGCGGGCCCAACGGCGGCCTGCTACGCAATTTCGTCCTACGCGACGGCAGCGCGCACCGGGTGGCGCGGGTCGTGAGCTACCTGGAGAAGAACTACCGCGAGCCCCTGGACATCAAGGCCATCGCCAAACAGGCGGGCATGAGCCACTCGACGCTACACGAGCACTTCAAGAAGGCGACATCGCTGTCACCTATCCAGTTCATCAAGAAGATGCGATTGCACGAGGCGCGGGCCCTGCTGCTGGGGGGCCGAGGCGCCAGCGAGGCCGCGTTCGAGGTGGGCTACGGCAGCCCGTCGCAGTTCAGCCGCGAGTTTCGCCGCATGTTCGGGCAAACTCCAAGTCAGCTCGCGAGTGCCGCGACCTGATCGACATCGTGGCAATGGGCCAGCGCACCGTCGCCGTCCGAGCCAAGCCGAGCCGAGCCGAGCCGAGCCGAGCCGAGCCGAGCCGAGCACGGTTCGATCGGCAGAAGGTGAGCAACGTGCTACACAGCGCCACCGGATGAGCGCAACGCCCGACCCTCGCACCGTGATCCAGCAGCTTTACCGCGAGGCCCACGGATACGACAACGACCCCACGGGCGAAGCACGGGTCGCCGCGACCGGGTCCTCGGCGACCTACGGCGAGATCATGCCGACCGCGACCGCCCAGCTGCTCGAGCACCTGAACTTGCGCTCCGACGACTCGTTCTACGACCTGGGCAGCGGGATCGGCAAGGTCGTGCTGCAGGTGGCGATGACCGTCCCGGTGGCCCGCTGCGTGGGCATCGAGCTGATGGGGCGCCGCTACCGGATCGCCCAGCGCATGCGAGATGAGGTGGCCGCTCGAGGGCTGCTGCGCGCCCGGGAGTGCCGCTTTCGTCGCTCGGATTTCATGCGCGCGCGCATGAAGGACGCGACGGTGATCTATTCCTGCTCGACCGCGTTCTCGAGCGAGTTCATGGAGCGGCTGGCGGCACGTCTGGCCCGGCTGACCGCGGGACTGCGATGGGTGACCACGCAGGACGTCGACGACAACCCATGGTTTCACCTGGAGGACGTGCTGCGCCTGGACATGAGCTGGCGGCGACGATCGAAGGTGCACGTGTATCGGCTGAAACACCCGCGCTCTTCGTGACTTCGATCAACAGCGCCTCGGTGTGTTCAACAGCCTGATCTTCTCGGCCCGCGGACGAACGCAGCGACCAGTATGCGCTTTGTCTGACGCTCCGGCAGGCGCTGACCAACCACGCCACGGGGCGGGCAGCGCTCGGTCCCCCGCAGCCCGCGGGCCAACTCGGCGGGCCAGTCCTCCTCGTCGCAGGCCGCGGCCCCGCACACCAGGCACTGCTCGATCATCGGGTCGCGAAAGGGCCCGCGGGCGAGGGTCTCGCTCACGCATAGGTGGTAGGCCTCGTCAAAGCTAAAGCCGTCGGGGCACCACAGCGGCGGCTCGAGCTCGACCAGCGAGGGAGGCACCGGGCACTGCGAAGCCCCCGTGCTGGCGGGGCCCTCGGAGTCCGTCGCGTCCGCGCCCGAGCTTCCGTCGACCGCGATCGTTCACGCAACGCCGCAGGGGTGAACCCGATGACCTCAATCACCGCGGTCATGTCCATGGGCAGCGAGCAGCTGAATGCGATGGCTCCGCCGTTCCTCTGCTCACACGACCCACGAGGATTAATCGCCCGTTACCCGTCGAGCAACCACGTCACCGACTGGGGCAACGACGTCATTACTACTATGGACGACCTACGAACTCTCCCCGTACGTGTTCGCTGCTTCCGGCTCGCCGCACTACCTGCGCTCGTGACCCTATCCGGGCTCACCGTCGCTTGTGACGCTCCCGAGGAACGCGAGGCGCTGGTGGTCGAAGATGACAAGGCCGGCGCGGGCAAAGCCGACGACGCCAACGGCGGAGCGGGCTCGACCTTCGACGCCAACGAGATCGTCGCCGACGCGGCGATGCTCGACGCCTCCGCGTTCACGGCCGCGCAGATCGATGCCTTCTTGGCCGACCCCTACCAAGACGGCCTGGCCTCGTGCCTGGCCAGCGAGCGCTTCTCGGGCCGTACGGCGGGTGAGCTCATCCGCGACACGGCCACCGACTACGGGCTCAACCCACTATTTTTGCTCACCCACCTGCAAAAGGAGTCCTCGCTCGTCGGCGCGCTGGGGACCTGCTCGCAGATCGCGATGGACGAGGCATTCGGGTGCGGCTGCCCCGACGGGGCCGGCTGCGCCCCCGAGTTCTCCGGCTTCGAGAACCAGCTCGACTGCGCCGGCGATCTGACCCGCAGCTACCTCGATGACCTCGACGCCGGTCGCCCCACGATCTCGGGCTGGGCGGTGGGTCAACCCAAGAGCACCCTGGATCCGGTGAGCATCACGCCGCGCAACAAGGCGACCGCGGTGCTCTACACCTATACCCCGTGGGTCGGCGATCGCGACGCGGGCGGCAACCCGGCCCCCTTCGGCAACTTCCTGTTCTGGCAGGTCTGGGTGCAGTACGCCCAGACGCTGGGCTACACGGTGCCGGACGGCGGCGAGCCTCCTCCGGGCCCCGGGCCCCAGCCCGACCCACTGCCCGACCCACTGCCCGATCCCGGTCCGGGCGGTGCCCTGTCCGACTGGACGTACATCCTCGACGTCGACCTGGGCCTGCGCAGCGACAATCTGGGCGCGGGATACTTCCAAGCCCCACGCGGCAGCGGCAACGGCCTCCACACGGGCGTGGACTTCCTCGGTGTGACCGGCGAGCCGCTCTACGCCCCCTGCTCGGGCGAGACGCTGTCGGGCTCCAGCGGCTCCTTTGGCAACTGGGTGCAGGTGATCTGCCCGGTGAACATCGCGGGCACCGAGGTCTGGGCCTCGATGCTCTACTCCCACCTCGACACCCGCGACGTGGGCTTCGGCGACTGGCAGAGCATCACCCAGGACACGCGGGTGGGTACCGTCGGAACCTCCGGCAACGCCTTCAACACCAACCCTCACGTACACTACGAGATCATCTTCCACGCCAGCCGTAGCGCGGCGCGAAACGAGATCCACAGCACCGCCGATGCCTCGAACAACGCCACCTCCAACACCGTGCTCGGGCTGCTGCAAGAGCACTGCCTGGAGCCCAACGGCCTCAACTCGAAAAACCCCACCGATATCATCCGGCTGGGTCGCCGCTTCGATCCCTACCTGGCCCTGATCTGCCTGGGAGCCAACAAGCCCCCCTTCCAGGAGCCGCCGGCCTCGCTGCAAAGCGCGATCGTGCCGTGGAGCCAGTGGTACCAGGCCACCACCTTCAACGTGGATTCCGAGCACCTGTAGCGGGCCCGGGGAGCGGGCCCGGGGAACGGACCCGAGCGGGCCCCGACCAAACACGGCCCGGTCGGCTCGCGCTCCGAGCCGGCCGGGGTATCCTCTGCCGGTCGCCATGACTACGGCGACCAAGGCAGAGCCATGGCCGAAAAGCAGGGACACCCCCGGGGACTGTATGCGCTGTTCTTCACCGAGATGTGGGAGCGCCTGGCGTTCTACACGATGGTGGGGATCCTGCTGCTGTACACCACCGACACCGAGCGCGGCGGCCTGGGCATGCCCTCGGCCGAGGGCAACGAGATCTACGGGCTCTACCTCGCGTTCGTCTACTTCACGCCCTTCTTGGGCGGGATGATCGCCGACCGCTTCCTCGGCTACCGGCGCGCGGTGCTGGTGGGGGCGGTGTGCATGGCCTCGGGCCTGTTTTTGATGAGCGTGCCGGGCAAGAGCTTCTTCTTGCTGGGGCTTTTGGGGCTCATCGTGGGCAACGGCTTTTTCAAGCCCAACATCTCGGTGATGGTGGGCAACCTCTACGAGCCCGGCGACGCGAGGCGCGACGCGGGCTTCAACATCTTCTACATGGGGATCAACATCGGGGCGCTGTTCGCCAACCTGCTGGCGGCCGCGGTGCGCAACGAGGCGGGCTGGCTGTGGACCTTCAGGATCGCGGGGTTTGGTCTGCTCATCTCCATGCTGATCCTCTTGTCGCAGTGGAAGAACCTCGCGGCGGCCGATCGTCCCCCCAAGAAGGGCAAGGACGACGCGGGCCTGGGGGTGGTGTTCGCCAAGGTCCTCGGGCCCGCGGCGGTGTTCGGGGCGATCGGCTACTTCCTTGCCAAGTGGCTGGGGGCCCAGGGCATGCTGCCCGGCGGCATGCGCCCCGCCATCGTGGGCTTCTTGTTCGGGATCCTGCCGGTCGTCTACTTCTTTGTCACCTTGGTGCGTAACGCCAAGGAGAGTGAGCGACCGGGGCTGCGGGCGCTGCTGCCCATCTACATCGCGGGGGGCACGTTCTTCATGATCCTCCACCTCAACGGCTCGGCGATGACCCAATGGGCGCGGGATCAGACCACCCGCACCGCGCCCGAGGTCACCCCGAGCATCTGGAAGCAGGAGGCCTTGCCCAACTACTACCCGGCCGCTACCGAGGACGTCCCGCGACCCGATCTCCACTCGTTGGGGGTCGCGACCGACCCCGCCCACGCCCGAATGTTCGGCCAACAGCGGCTGGATCCCGCGGCCGTCAGCGCGATTGCGGCGGCCAACCCGGATCTGACGGTCGTCGAGCTGCCGCTGCAGGACGAAGACACCAAAGAGCCCGAGGCGATCACCAAGCGCGCGGCCAAGGTGTTCGAGCCCGGGGTGGTGGAGGTCAAGGAGATCGAGGATTCCCACGGCGCCAAGACGATCGCGGTCGAGGTGCCCGAGGGCGCCAAGCCCACCGGGCGGGTCGCGTTCGTGCGGCAAGTCGAGGGCGAGCGGATCGGGGTGGTGATCGTAGACCAAGAGCTGATGACCACGCTCTACGCGGGCTACGAGGAGCGCTTTGGGCACCCGCCGCAGACGCTGCCTCCGGGCAAGTTCTTGGGGGTCTTCAACTCCGAGCTCTACCAGTCGTGGAATGCGTTCTTCGTGATCGCCCTGACCCCGCTGCTGGTCGGCTTCTTCGCGTCGCTCCAGCGCCGAGGGCGTGGGCTTTCGACGGCCCAGAAGCTCTTGCTGGGCATGGTGCTCACCACGATGTCCCTGCTGCTGATGTCGCTCGCGGGCCTAATGACCGACGACGGGGCTACGCGGGTCACCGGGATGTGGCTGGTAGGCTTTTACGCAATCGTTACGATCGGCGAGCTATGCCTTTCGCCCATGGGCCTTTCGCTGGTCACCAAGCTCAGCCCGCCGCACCTGGTGGGGCTGACCATGGGCGGGTGGTTTCTGGCCACCGCGTTCGGCAACAACTTCTCCGGCTTCTTCGGCGGCATTCAGGGCACGATGACCCCGGTGAGCTTCTTCCTGCTGCTGGCCGGCCTGGCCGGCCTGGTCGCGCTCTACCTGCGGCTGGTGCTGCCGGGACTCGACGCGACTATCAAGAAGTACGGGGGCTAGGCAAAAAGTACGGGGGCTAGGCAAAAAGTACGGGGGCTAGGCAAGAAGTACCGGGGATAGGTCGCCCATGCGCCTGCGTGTACTGCTGCTGTTCTTCACCGACCCGCGGCGAGCGTTCAGCTCCTCGGTGGCCGCCCTGTCCGCCGTGGTGCGCGAGGCCGGCCACGAGCCGCTGGCGCTCGAGGTATTCCGCAAGTATCGGATCGACCGCGTCGCCGAGCACATCGACAAGCTCGCCCCCGACGTCGTGGGGGCCTCGTGCATGACCCGCGACTGGCCCGGCGCCGCCGCGCTGCTCGCCCGCCTGCAAGGCCGCGCCTACGTGGTCGTGGGGGGTTATCACGCCAGCCTCGCGCCCCACGACGTCGCCGCCTGCGAGGCCGTCGACGCGATCGCCATCGGCGAGGGTGAGCGCCCGCTCACGTGGCTCCTCGCCGCGCTCGCCGACACCACCACCACCGCTCCTCGCCCCACCACCCCCCAACCCACCGCTCCCCACCCTTTACTGCCCACGCGGCCGGGCCTGTGGGTCAAGCAGAGCGACGGCTGGAGCGATCCGATCCCCCAAGCCGACCCGGTCCCCGACATCGCGACGGTGCCGTGGTGGGACTACGAGGTCTTCGGGTCGGTCGAGCAGATCATCGAGGACGGGATCAACACCTTCGGCCCGGTCGTCGACGGCTACCTCCCGACCCGGGCCGGGCGAGGCTGCCCCTTTTCTTGCGCCTACTGCTCGGCGCCGCGCTGGGGCTCGCTGCACGAGCTCAGCGATCGCCAAAAGCGAAACCATCGCCCCGTCGATCACCTGTGCGACGAGCTGGCCGCGCTGCGCGATCGCTACCGCCCCGAGGGCTTCGAGTTCTGGGACGAGCACTTCCCGGTCGATCTGGACTGGCTCGAGCGCTTCGCCCACGAGTATCCGCGGCGCGTGGGGCTGCCGTTCAAGGTCGAGATGCACCCCAGCGCGGCCAGCCGCAAGCGCCTGACGCTGCTGCGGCAGGCCGGCTGCGTGCTGTTTCACTGCGGGATCGAGGCGGGCGACGAGATCTTTCGCCGCGAGGTGCTCAATCGCCGGACCTCCCAGGCTCGCCTGCAGCAGGTCTTCGACGACTGCCGCGCGCTCGGGCTGCAGACCAGCGCCTCGCTGATGACCATGCTCCCCGGCGAGACCCGCGAGCAGATGCGCGCGACCACCCAGATGCTGCACCAGCTGCGCCCCGGCTCGTTCATGTGGTCGACCTACCACCCTTTGCCGGGCACGGTGCTCGGTGACGCGGCCGTCGAGCGCTGGCCCGGGCCCGCCCGCCGCACCTTCGAGGACTACGACGATGTCCAGACCCGCACGCCCGCGCGGGTCGACCGGCTCGAGCGCGCCGAGACCTTCGCCGAGCTCGGGCAGCTCCAGGGCGAGCTTGTGCAGATCGCCCTGGACCGCCGGGGCGACAACTCTGCACGCTCTCGCGCCCGCCCGGTGGAGATCCCCCCCGTCCGACGCCCCGCCTCCGAGGCGCTCGCCCGCCGGCACGGGCTCGCGCCGCCTGGCGCCCCCCCCCAGCGGGCGCGGGCCATGGTCGCCGCCGTCGACGACCGTGGGCTGGTCCTGGAGGTCGAGCACCCCGCGTTCGCGCGACACGAGATCCGGCTCGCCCCCCTCGACGGCGCCCGCCACTTCGTGCAGACGAACAAGCTCGGGCTGTCCTACCGCGGGCGCCAGGCCCCGCCCGCGCTGCAACAGCTGCTGCGCGACATGGCCGCACGACTGAACGACGTCGACCTCGAGGCGCTACGCGTGGCCTACGACAAGTAGCGCCGAGCGAGCCCCAAGCAAGACCCAAGCTCCCGCCGCCGGGGCTACGGCGTGCGTCGATACCGAAAGTCGCAGCGAGATGCCCCCGCGGCGATCGTACCGGTGCGCTCCAGGGTGACCCCCGACAG
Source organism: Myxococcota bacterium (assembly GCA_039194325.1). GTDB lineage: Bacteria > Myxococcota_A > Polyangia > Nannocystales > Nannocystaceae > Paraliomyxa. Next base: position 41,979 of record JBCCWC010000014.1, on the reverse strand, counting down.
CGCATCGGTGACCAAGTCGTCGATCTTGCAGATCAGCGGCCCCACCTCGGGCGCCCCGTGCCGAGCGAAGAACTCCGCGAGCGGGCAGCGCTCCACGTCGAAGGCCAACAGCGTCCCCGGGCTGGGCACGCGGCGCATCGAGAACCCCTCGGGCTCGTCGAGGCTCTCGGCGGCGCGCATGATCCCCTCCCGCACCACCCGCAGGCGGAACGCCCCGCTGGCGACCTTGCGCAGCACCGGCGAGGCCAGGCGACGCTCGTAGACCTGGTGCAGCGTGCGATCAAGCAGCTCCAGCGCGGGCTCCTGGTCGAACCCCGCGTCCTGCCGCAGGGTGCGGTAGAGGGCCAGGGTCGGGATCCCCATCGAGAAGAGCTTGCGGTTCATCCGGCGGCGATGCTCGGGCGCCCCGGCGCGCAACTGCGTGACGCGGCGACACGCGGTGTCGAGCAGCACGGGCACCGAGTGCACCCCGACCTGACCGGGCCAGATCTCGGCCGCGGCTGCGAGCAGGTCTTCGACGTTCTTGCGGAAACTTCGATCGTCAGCGCGCATGGGTAGGGTCCGGATGGTGCGCACCTCAAGGCGCGGCGCCGTCTGGGGTGCACCGCTTCAAGTGTACCACTTTGGGTGCCCCACCCCAGGCCCACCGCTTCTGGCGCGCCCGTTCTCGAGGCACCCGTCCCCGGAGCTTCCGAGCAGGATCGCTGATGGGCTCCTCGACGGGACCGTTATGGGGTCACTCATGGCTCAATTCCCGATCATCTCGCGGATAGCTTTGTGTAGAGATTCATCCAATATCGCATCATCGACACCCCGACAGTTCGCTATTTGCTTGGTCACGAGACCGGTTACGCCGCTAAGGTGCGCACCACTGAGATCCGCGCCGCTAAGGTGCGCACCGCTGAGATCTGCACCGCTGAGGTGCGCCCCAATGAGGTCCGCACCGATGAGATCCGCGCCGTTGAGGTTCGCACCGATGAGATCCGCGTAAATGAGATCGGCACCACGAAGGTGCGCATTACTGAGGTTCGCGCCGCTGAGGTTCGCACCACGAAGGTCCGCGCTACTAAGATTGGCACCACTGAGGTCCGCACCACCTAGGTTGGCATCAATCAGGTTCGCATGACTAAGATCCGCATGACCAAGGTCTGCATGACCAAGGCCCACGTTCCTGAGGTCCGCGCCACTAAGTCTCGCATGACTAAGATCCGCACGCTCAAGATACGCGCGACCCAGGTTTGCACCACTGAGATCCACACCGCGAGCGTCCACGTCACCTAGGTCTACGTGCGAAGGAAACCGCCCCCGATGACGCCAGCCAGCACCATTGATTCGTCCAATGAAGTTCTGCAGATACCCACGCTGCCCCCCTCCGGGGCGAAACCGCGTCCACGCGACTCCACCAGCCTCGAACCTGCACTGATAGCCATTATGGGACTCGACCTGCTTCCATGGCCCGCGCGTGCCAGGTACACCTCGCACGTGTGCAACGAACGCATGGACCCACGCAGCAAGACGGCAGAGCGCATCTCCAAGGTGGGCATCGATCGTGACGGTACGCACCGGTGCGGGTAGCTGCTTCTGCGTGCGCCAGTCCGCCGGATAGATCCATCGCGCGAGCTCGACTGCGTAGGGAATCGCTTCTTCCAGGTCTCCCCTCCTCCCCTTCTTGACCAAGGAGCGGAGATGAATCCCCTCGGCCCACCACTCCCAGAGATCGGCCAGCGCATCTCGAATACGAGACCACCCCTCGATGGAGACAGAAGGCACGATAACCTCACACCTTGCCTCGCCTACCCGATCGTCCGCTCGGCTCATCTCCCATTGCAACAGCGACTCTACATGCGCAACAACGTCGGGGGTCATCCACTGCGCAGCCAGAGCAGGACCAAGCCTGCGAATGAATCGATATCGGGGGTCATGCTCCGAGAAATCCACCCACCACTCGGTCCTCTTCCGGCTCCGAGCGGAAAGCTCCTCGGCCGCAGTCTTGAGCACCTCGACCAGCGCTTCGGCAAATAGGTACTCTCGAAAGGACTTATGGGCGAATTCACAGCCGAGATCCCGACGTCCCCCCTTGAAGAAGAATGCAATGAGCAGCTCCGCCACGGGGAACTCGTCAGTAGCCCTGCCAACTAGGCGCGAGAGCTCTTCATCCTCGAATGGGTGTAGTTCTTGAAGGTCTCGAATCCGCTGCGCCAATACCTCGTAGGAGATGCGTTCGCGCTCCTCGATAGTCATCGCCATTGCCGTAATGTGCAGTAGTGTACGTAGCCGGGCGCCGTTGAACGCCGGATCATGCTTCACCTTCCCTGCCGCGGAGGGCGCCCGGCCACCGTCATAGCAGGTTTGATCGACAAGCCGACGATAGAGTTGTGTAGCATCCGACAGAAGGACATCGACATCATCTCCCCCGCGACTGAGGAGCCGCACTGTGAGGTGAGCGAGCAGGGGTGATCCCAGTATCTCCAATGCAGCCCGGGAATCGGCCGTTCGCTCACTCTCCCGAGCCCGCGCTCGGCTCATCGTGTACTGCGCCTTCGCCTGCGTGAGCTTCTGGGCATCCACCACCCACCAGCGTGGCACCCCTTCCGGCCACCCCAGCGGCGCGACGTCGACGCAATGCCCCACCTTGGTGAAGAACTGACCGAGTTGATCCGGGTCCCAAGGTCGAATCGTGAGGATCGGCGTGTCGGCACCGAGAAACCCAGCGTCAGATCGAGTCACCTCTGACCAGGGACGCCCCGTCAGCACCACCCGCACGAGGGTGCGTCGCTGTCGAATGAAACTCTCACGTACTTCCTCGATGAAGCGAGGGATCCGCTCTCGTAGTCGCTGATCTCCCGTAGTCTCCAGCTCGTCCCACCCATCAAGGATGAGCACATACGGGCAGATCATGGCCTCGCCAAAGGAGACCGTCGCTGACTCATCGAATAGATCGAGGCCACGGAACAGTCGCTCGGGCTCCCTTGCTCGGCGCTCCTGCCCGTCATCATCCTCGTACAGTACCTGAGCCGGGATCGCATGCTCGGCGTGCTGGTGAAGATCAATGTCTCGCAGCCGCACCCGAATGGGCAGCAACCCAGCACGAATGAGCTCGGCACAAAGGCATAGCGTAAACGTCGACTTACCTGATCCAGCGACGCCCTGGATGATTATCACATCCTTGAAGTCGGGATCCTGTATCCGCCTCAGCACCTCGTCGAGCAGCGGCCTATGCCCGCCAGATTCTCCAAAGGGATCGAGCTTACGATCGCGACACTCCCCCCACGTGAGCACACCGCAATCACTGGGCACATACACATGCGCCAGCGAGAAGGGCTCCTGACGCAGTACCCGCGCCTCCTCGAACAGCGCCCGATGGTAGTCCGCGTGGCGCTGGAGTATGTCCCTCGCCTGCAGTTCCTCTCCCTCACCGAGGTCGAGCGAGGTGACGAGCGGCACGAACTTCTCTCGGAACTCCCCGTGTAAGAGCGTCAACATCAGGTTCCAGCGAAAGCGCTCGTGAACTTGCTGTACCAGCACCCGCCGCTCCTCATCGCGAAAGCCAGCCGCTCTCGCATATGCGTCGAGCAGTTCGTCAGCATGCCGGATGAACGGCTGCGTCAGCACTCCCTTCAGCGTGGGCGCCACGACCGTGGGTTCCTCTGGTTTGGCGAGCTGCCCGAGCGCCCACTCGACCTTCGCCCCGAGTTCTTTCGAGCTCTCGTACCCAACCGCCCGATCTGCGAGCAGCGTAACCGCCTGCGCCACCGACCGCTGGTATGCATTCGACCACACCAGGTACGCCAGCACCTCGAGATCCGGTACCTTCGTCGCATGATTGACGATGGCCGACAACAGCTTGATCGGCGGCGCAACCATCCCCACCAATTCGGCCCAAGGTACAGCCTCCTTGATCCCAACGGCGACCGCCGCCGTCCACCGACTGCCTTCACTGACGATCCTGACGAGTTCGGATTCACCGAGCTTGGCGATGGGCTCGATGGCCTCCGCGAGGAACTCACCCACGGATCTGAGCCGAGCGCCCATCTTGTCGAGGCGCGTCCGCTGCTCCGGACCGATGCCGAGCCTCTGAGCCAGGCCAACGGCACGAGAACCCACGACCAGCCCCTCTGCCCCAGACCAGTGCGTTCTCACCTCGACCGTCATGGAGGTGGCGATCACCTTCGCCGAGGGCAAGACACTCCGCAGTGTGTCGACGTCCTCCAACTCGGCCTCTCGAATGATGAACAACACCTCGCGCGAGCCCGTTATTGCTCCGACCTGCTCGAGGTGCTGCCGCAGCGTCGTGCTCCGCGTGGAGCTCTCAGCCGCCGCGAGCCAACCATCGACGGTGGCCTCGAGCCCGCCGCGCCCATCGAGCGTGATCACGACGTCGTAGCCACCATGCAACACCAAGCCCGCACCCGAGGCCAGCGCGGCAGCCGCCCCCGACGTTCCCCCGGTGATCCACGCGACTCCGACCCGGTCGAGAACCATCACCACCGCCGCAATGGCCTCATCGCCCCCGGGCGCGGGCTCGGCACTCCAGTCTGGTGACGGCAGCTCGATCGACGCACGACCCTCTGACATACCCACGCGGAAACGATTTCGTAGTCTATCCAGTTCCTCCTGCCACTCACCGAGCCCGGTGGGCAAAGATACTTCGTCCGTGCACAGGTAGTGCACCAATGGATCCAAGCGCCCGAGTTGCTGCCCGTCGTCACGCCAAAGCCCCAAGTGCTCCCACAGGGCTTCGGCGCCCACCCGGGCCATGATCTCGTCGACGAGCGCCGTGCTCACGCCGTGAGGAGCCCCAGATACGGCACACACCCGCTCCACGAGCACCGCTGCGAGCCGATCTCGACGCTCACGATCTCGCTCGAGCTCCATCGGTTCATCGGCCAGCGAATAGCTGCGATGGCGAAAGGACCACAGATCTGGCGCGACCTCCTGCAGTTCCACGTGCGCCTCTTCGTCTGGCAGCAACAGTATGGTGTGCAACCTATCCCCCACGAGCTCTTCGCGATGGAGGTTGAGCGCCCTGGCGATCGAACGCCCCTCGGTCGCCGGAGAACTCAGCCGCACCACCAATATGTGCCCTGGCACACGAACAGGCCCCAGGGCTTCGAGGCCGTCGATGAGTACCAGCTCTAGCCCCGACAGCACGCGAGCGCGCAGTTTCTCGATGATCCAATCCCCTGGAGCGCCCCCCACGACGATGTGGATGCCGCCGCGACTGCGCCCGAGTACGCGGGCCAGCGAGAGCAACTCGGTGAGCTGACGCAGCGATGACATCGGCTGCGGTCTTCAGCTCGACGTGCGAGAGGCGAGTAAATCCACGATAATCGGATGAACGCCGAGCCATCCGGGATCGTTGGGAAACTCGACCAGTGCGAGCGACTGGATGAGCGGGCCTAGCACCCTCGGTTCGATGTCTAAACTCTCCCGGTTGGCGACCGCCTCGAGCACGCCCCGGTAGCTGAGCATGAACGACGCATAGTCCCTCCGGAGGATCTTGAGCGCCGATCGGAGACATTCGTCGTCTAGACGATCTCGCTCCAGGATGTCGGCACTCTCGAACCCCAACCCGACGATACGGGCAAGTTCGCGAAAGTTCCCGCTGGAATACCTATACATCTGCGGTAGGAGCGAGGGCTCGATGTAACGCTCGATCGGTCCGTCGAGCCTATGCTCGATGAATTTGGACAGGACCCGAGTGCCATCGGGCCGGAGCGTGTCGTCATCGACACCGACGATGAGCTTTACGTTGCGAAAGACGAATTTCTTCTGGGCCTTGAGGCTGCTGTAGTCGGGGTTGCGCTCGAGCTCCATCGGGTAGGTATAGATGGCCCGACACCTCGGCCGCAGGAGCTGAGTCAGCTTGGTGGAGAAGAAATCGCTCTGCGCCTTGGAGTCGGCCACCTTGTCGAGGTCATCGATGACGATGAGGACCTCCTTGTCCGCGGCGCGCTGCAAGACGTCGAGCAGGCGGTCGAGCAGGTCCAGGACCGCAGTGGGGTTGCGTCCCATGTATTGTCGGAAGGTCGTACGAATCCCGCCAGAATCCTTGAACTTGGCCGCCGCTAGGCCGAAGAGCTTGACATCTACGCTATCGAGTCGAACGTGGGGCATGGCCTCACGCAGCAGCGTGCGTAGCTCGGCCAGGGCTTCCTTGACCTCAGGAAGCCCGGCCTTGGCCAACCCCTCGTACGACTGGACCGCCTCGACCACCAGAGCGATCAACACAGCGATCAGCTGATCGGCGCTGGCATCATCGAGATTGAGGTAGTCATGCACCGAAAATCCTATGATTACATAGCGCTCCCGGATCTCGGGATCGACGCGGATGCCGTTGATCACCGTCGACTTGCCAGCCCCTCGGCTCCCGCTCACGAAGTACTTGGTGCTGGAGGCCCCGCGCAAGAGTTGGTGCCGCAATCGACGGTGAGGATCGTCGGCTCCAGCGGCTACCATACCGAGGTAGTCCACCCGGTACTCCCACCGAATCGCGGGCTGGTACACCACCGGAACCGGCATCCCGAGCCGCTTCAGATCACGCTCTCGCTCATCGAGTAAGCTCGGAGGCACGAGCGGAGCCGGGTCGAACCGCTCGGTAAGCTCGGCCATGGAGAGTCGCTCTCTCATCAAGCAGGAGCATACTCCGTATCGGCATTTGAGCGCCACAAGCCTGCTCCATGAACTCGGGCTCGGCCCTGGCCCTCACCGATGCTTCATGCGTAGTGCAGCGACCAACGTCGCGAGGCACTAGTGCCTCGTGCCGGAAGTTCGTGCCGGGTTGGGTGCGGAGCTGCGCCGCGAGGGCAAGGCGCGAGGAGGGCGCATATCGGGCATATGTAACTGACGAGCAACGCAGCCCTCGTGGTGCAGTGCCGTGCCCAACCCGGCACGAACTTCCGGCACGAGGCACTAGGACTGATGGTCACGACACGCCGGACGAGTCGGCTCCCGGCAGGCTCACACCATGCTGGGGCTCGAGCCCCACTCCACCCCACTCCACCCCAACCCAAGAGGACTTCCCCGCGCACGCGTGGATCGGAGGTGGCGTGCTCGCGATCGGGGACCATGGGCTCCGCGTCCGCGTCGAAGTTCGCACGCTGCGCTGCTCGATGGTCATGCGGGCCACCTCGGCGTCTATGCCGGAGTGATCCAGCCCGGGATGATGGTGCAGGTGGGAGGCACGGTCCGCCTCGAGCAACCCACGATCACTCGATCGCAACGCCTGGGCCGGCGACTGGCCAGCCTCACCAGGCGATCGCTCCTTGGTGTGGTTCGCTCCACGATGTATCGGGGCTGAGGCGATGCCTCCCTCCCTGACGATCCGCGCCGCTACCCACGGTCCGGACCATCGACTCGCCGCGGTTGCTACTGTCCGGCGAGCGAGGCTCCTGATCGCGACCGCTAGGCGGCCCATCAACCATAACTTACAGTAAAATACTGAAGATCAAGCCCGAACGCGTCACGCGCAGGCATTGATCAATATTCATTCATAAAAAACAGTATATTTGAATCTTGTCCCCTTACACCCAATAAACATCGTTTTCATGTTCAATCTGCATGATCAAACCCCTGCCCTCCGCCGTTTTTTCCCGTTGCGTTTGAGCATTTGAAAGTTCCCCCATATTGAGCCAGAGTTTCCTCGTGGCACGCTCCAAAGGCACTCACTTCGTGGTCACCGCCAACACCACCGACGAAGGCGCAGCGGTCTACCTGCGCAGCGACGGCACATGGGCAACCCGGCTGTTGGAGGCCGAGCCGATGGTCAGCGAGACCGAGCGCGACGCGGCACTCGCGAAGGCCCGCGAGCAAGAGCGGCATGTCTGCGATCCCTATGCGTTCCGCGTGGTGCTCGGCCCCGAGGGCCCCCGCGCCACCAACACCCGCGAACAGATCCGAGGCACGGGGCCCACGACGCCGTTGCGTCGTCCCGATCCGGTGGCGATCTCCCGCATGACCGCCTGAGCTTCGAGTCGCACTCACCTACCGCATCCAACTCCCCCGCACTCACCCCCCGGGGCTCACCGATGTACCAATACGACGCCGAAGATCAGCGCATTGTAGACGAGCGCGCCGCTCAGTTCCGCGGGCAGGTGCTCCGCCGCCTCGAGGGCTCGATCACCGAGGACGAGTTCAAGCCGCTGCGCCTGCAAAATGGGCTCTACATGCAGCTGCACGCGTACATGATGCGCGTGGCGATCCCCTACGGGTTGCTGTCGTCCAAGCAGCTGCGCCAGCTGGCCCACATCGCCCGCAAGTACGACAAGGGCTACGGGCACTTCAGCACCCGCCAGAACATCCAGTACAACTGGCTCAAGCTACAAGACGTCCCCGACATCCTCGACGACCTGGCCAGCGTGCAGATGCACGCGATCCAGACCAGCGGCAACTGCATCCGCAACACCACGTCCGACCACTTTGCGGGGATCGCCCCCGACGAGCTGGAGGATCCGCGCCCCTACTGCGAGCTGATCCGGCAGTGGTCCACCTTCCACCCCGAGTTCGCCTTCCTGCCGCGTAAGTTCAAGATCGCGGTCACCGGAACCCCGGGCCACGATCGCGCCGCGGTGCGCTTCCACGACATCGGGATCCGGATCGTCGACAACGAGAAGGGCGAGCGAGGCTTCGAGATGCTGGTGGGCGGCGGCCTGGGCCGCACCCCGCACATCGCCAAGGTGGTCCGTCCGTTCCTTCCCTACGAAGATCTGCTGACCTACCTCGAGGCGATGCTCCGCGTCTACAACCGCTACGGGCGACGCGACAACAAGTACAAGGCACGGATCAAGATCCTGGTGGCCTCGCTGGGCATCGACGAGTACCGGGCCCAGGTGGAGGCCGAGTGGGCCCACCTGCGCAACAGCGAGCTCAAGCTGCTCCGTGAAGAGATCGATCGGATCAAGGCCCACTTCGCGCCGCCCCCCTACCGCGAGCTGCCGGCCCGGGATCTGAGCGTGCTGGCCCAGGGGCTGGGAGGCGATGCCCGGCTGCGGCACTTCGTGCGCAACAACGTCTTCCCTCACCGCCAGCCGGGCTACTGTGCGGTGATGGTCTCGCTCAAGGCCCCGGGCCGACCCCCGGGTGACGCCAGCGACACGCAGATGGACGTGCTGGCGCAGCTGGCCGAGGAGTTCAGCTTTGGCCAGATCGTGGTCACCCACGGGCAGAACCTGGTGTTCCCCGACGTGGAGCAGGCCCGGCTCGAACAGCTGCGCGACCGGCTCGAGGAGCACGAGCTGGCCACCCCCAACGCGGGCACGCTGACCGACAGCATCTGCTGCCCGGGGCTGGACTTTTGCAACCTGGCCAACGCGCGCTCGATCCCGCTGGCGATCGAGCTAGGCGAGCGCTTCGACAAGCTGGACTACCTGTCCGATCTGGGCGAGATGTCGCTGAAGATCTCGGGCTGCATCAACGCGTGCGGGCACCACCACGTGGGCAACATCGGGATCCTCGGGATCGACAAGATCGACCAAGAGGCCTACCAGCTGCTTTTGGGGGGCTCCCCGAGCGACGACGCCTCGATCGGCAAGATCGTGGGTCGCGCGTTCACTCGCGAGCAGGTAGTCGACGCGGTACAGACGGTGCTCGAGGTCTATCTCAAGGGCCGCGAGGGCGCCGAAGAGCGCTTCATCGACTACTATCGACGGGTGGGTCCCAAGCCCTTCAAGGAGGCTCTTTATGGAGATCATTAAACGGGGCGAGGTCGTCACGAGCACGTGGGTCCACCTGGGCGACGAGGATCCGCTGCCCGCCGACGAGGCCGACGTGACGGTGAGCCTGGGGCGCTGGCAGGCGGAGCACGACGCCCTTGTGGCCCGCGCCGGCCAGGTGGGCGTGCGGCTGCAGCCCGCCGACGAGCCCACGCCGCTGCTGCCCGAGCTCGACACGCTGCCGCTCTTGGCCATCGAGTTCCCCAAGTTCACCGACGGCCGGGGCTACAGCCTCGCCCGCCTGCTCCGCGAGCGCCACGAGTACCGCGGCGAGCTACGAGCGATGGGCAACGTGCTGCGCGATCAGCTGCTGTACATGCACCGCTGTGGCTTCGATGCGTTCGAGCTACAGCCGGGCAAGTCGCTGGTCGACGCCCTGGCCGCCTTCAGCGAGCTCTCGGTGCGCTACCAGGCCGGGGTCGACGAGCCGCGACCGCTGTTTCGGCGCCGTAACGGCGGCTGACCGCACGGACGGCCGACCGGCGCGCGCTGTCATCGGTATCATCGGCCGAGGTGGCGGCCCCTGCCGAAGACCGAGCGCAACGCGCCCCCATGAAGGTCGACGTGAAGGTCGGCGATCGGCCGTCCCCGCCGGTCGATCTGTCCGACCCGGGCGCCCTGGCGGGTCGCTACCACATCGAAGGGCGGCTGGGCCAGGGGGCGATGGGCGAGGTGTGGCATGTCCACGACCTGGCCAACGATCGCCCGCTGGCGCTCAAGCGCTTCGCTCTGGGCCCGCACAAGCAAGACGATCGGCTCCGCTTTCGCCACGAGTTCCACACGCTGGCCCGCCTGCGACACCCCCGGATCGTGGAGGTGTACGACTACGGGGTCGACGACAAGGATCGGCCCTTCTATACGATGGAGCTGCTGGACGGACAGGACCTGTCCGAGCTGGCCCCCCTGCCCTGGCCACGCGCGTGTGGCCTGCTGCGCGACGTGGCCTCGGCCCTGGCGCTGTTGCACGCGCGCCAGTTGCTGCACCGCGACGTGGCCCCCCGCAACGTGCGCTGCACCGAGGACGGCCGAGCCAAGCTGCTGGACTTTGGGATGCTGGCGACGATGGGCGTGTCCCACGAGGTGGTGGGCACGCTGCCTTCGATCGCGCCGGAGATGCTGCTGGGCCTGCCCATGGACGGCCGAGCCGATCTATTCGGGCTGGGCGCGCTGGCGTTCTGGCTGCTCACCGGTCGCCACCCGCAGCGGATCCGCAACCTCGACGATCTGATGCGTAACGGCCGGCGGCCACCACCGGCCCCCTCGATGCTGGTAGACGGGATCCCGCCCGCGCTCGACGACCTGGTGCTGTCGCTTCTGTGCGCCGAGCCGCTGGGGCGCCCCAGCCACGCGGCCGAGGTCATCGAGCGGCTGGGGGCGATCGCCGAGCTACCGGCGGCGCCGCAGCTGGACGCGGCCCACGGCTACGTGAGCAGCGCGGCGATGGTCGGGCGCGAGCGCGAGCTGGAGCTGGCCCGCAAGCGGATCGAGCGAGCCACGGCCGGACAAGGCGGGGCGATCCTCATCGAGGGCCGCTCGGGCATGGGCAAGACCCGGCTGCTGCGGGAGATCGAGCTGGAGGCCAAGCTGGCCGGCGCGGTGGTCCTGCACGGCGAGGGAGGCGCGACGGGGCCCTACGCGCTGGTGCGCGAGCTGGCCCGGCAGCTCGAGCGACGCGGACGCAAGGATCCGGCAAAGAGCGCCCGCCATGCGGCGCTCATCGATCGGCTGCTGCCCGATCCGCTGGCCTTCGAAGGCGGCGAGCGCTCGGGCAACTCCCGCGACCACCGAGAGGAGCGGGCCGCGGTGCAGGCCGCATTCAGCGACTGGCTGACGACCTTCGCCATGCACCGCCCGCTGGTGCTGGTGATCGACAACCTCCAGCGGGTCGACGAGAGCTCGGCGGCCGTGATCGCGGGCCTGGCCCACGTGGCCCCCGAGCGCTCGCTGCTGCTGGTGGCGGCGATCCGCTCCGACGAGCCGAGCCGAGCCGACGGAGCCCTGGCCAACCTCCGCGAGCGGGCGATCCGCCTGCGCTCCCGGGGCCTGACCCGGTCCGAGGTAGGGCTGCTGGTGCAGAGCACCTTCGGCGAGGTCTCCAACCATGAGCGCCTCGCCGACTGGCTGCACCGCACCGCGGGCGGCAGCCCCCTGCACTGCACCGAGCTCGTCCGCGATCTGATCGAGCGCGATCGCCTTCGCTACGCCGAGGGCATGTGGGTGCTCCCCGAGCACTTCGAGGGCGAAGGACTGCCCACCGCGCTCGAGCAGACCCTCGACGCCCGCATCGCGAACCTGTCGCCTTCGGCGCTGACGCTGGGCCAGGTGCTCGCGGTCCACGGGGAGCAGACGGGCCTGGCCCTGTGCGTGGCCCTGGCGCCGGACATGCCGGAGCAGGAGGTCTTCACGGCGATCGACGCCCTGGTGCGCCAGGAGGTGCTGATCGGCACCGGCGCGCGCTACCAGATCCGCCACGATGGCCTGCGGGACGCGCTGCTGCGCACCCTGGCCCCCGGGCCTCGCCGCGACCTCGAGCTCCACGTGGGGCAGACCCTGGCCGCCGACGGCCCGGTGACTCCGGAGCACGAGGCCCAGGTGGGCTGGCACCTGCTACGCGGCGGAGACCAGGCCCGAGGGGCGCGGCTGCTGGCGAGCGCGGGCCGGCGCCTGTTCGACGCGACCTCGTTCGAGGACTGCATCGCGCCCCTGGAGGCCGCGCTGGCGGTGATCGAGGCCCAGGGCCGGCAGCCCCGGGAGGTGGCGGAGCTCTCGTACATGCTGGTGAGCGCGGGCTTCTTTTGCGATCGGCAGGTCAACCAGCGCCACCGCGAGCGAACGCTGCGCGTGCTCGCCAGTCACTGCGGCCTGGCCCGAGCCGAGCGCTGGGCTCGACTGCTCGGTCGCACGCTGGCGCTGGTGGTCGCGGTGCTGGTCACGCTGCTGCACCGGGCGGTGGCGCCACGCCGTCGCCTGCCGCTCTTGCGCGCGCTGGACATGTACTTGCGCACGGTGGTCTACAGCGCCGGCGTGGCGGGGTTTTCCTTCGACACCGAAGGCCTGCGGCGATGCAACGCCGCCCTGGCCTCGGTCAGTCCGGTCGCCCACATGTTCGTGCGCACCGCGGTCAGCTTCACCAAGAACCTGCTCAACTTCAACCTCGGCCGCCTGGCCACCCTGATGGACAGCAGCGCCCGCAACCTCAGCGGCATGCACACGCAGCGGCGCTGGCTCACCGCCGACGAGAAGGCGCTGTCGATGGGGGGCGCTCGCTTCCAGCGAGCCCTGGTCGCCGCCCGAGTCGGCAACCCCGAGGCGCTCGACGAGATCGAGAAGCTTGAGCAATTGGGCCCTCGGATCTGGGTGATCGGGGGCCTCCAGGCGCGAACCTACTACCACATGTGGCGCGGCGAGTCGGCGGCGGCCCAGCGCATGTGGGCCAAGGCCGAGCTCGAGTTCGTACGCCTGGGCGCGCTTTGGCAGCTGTACGCGATCCACCACTCGTCGGCCGCTATCACCTATGCCTATACCGACGACATGCTGGGGCTGCGGCGCTGCGTGGAGGCCCTGGCCCGGCAGGTAGAGGCGGGGCTGGGGTTTTCGGCCTACCTGCACCTGGCCCAGGCCGAGCATGCCCGCCTGCGGGGCGATCACCAGGAGGCGCTGGCGCTCGTCGACCAAGCGCTGGCCCAGCTGCCCCCGGGTGAGGGCCTGCCGCGCCCGTGGGCGCTGGCGGCCCGGGCCGATGCGCTACGCGAGGCGGACAGGCTGGGCGACGCCCGGCGAGCCTGCGAGGAGGCGATCGCCCACGCCGCCCACCCCGAGTACGGACAAACGAGCTTCCGGCTCCGGGCCGAGCGCTGCCTGGCCCTGGTGGAGATCGCCGGCGGCCGGACCGACGCGGCCGCCCAGCGGCTGGCTCGCCTCGTCCAAGAAGCAGAAGCGATCGACAATCCCTTCGTGCTCGGGTCGCTCCACGAGGTGCTGGCCGAGCTCGCGTTCGACTCGGGCGACGACGACGGGGCTCGCGAGCACGCCGAGCGCGTCGAGCGACACTTCGTGCCCACCCGCAACCCGGTGCTGATCGCCCGCTACGAGCGCCTGAGGCGGCGGATCGGCGAGGGCACCCGCCCGGGAGACGCGGGGTCCAGCAGCAGCGATGTCGCCACGCTGGTGTTCGACCCCGAGGCTGCCCACAACACCGCCCACGATACCGCCCACGATTCTTTAGACGAGGCGCTGTCGCTGCTGTCGGCCTGTCACACCCCAGCCGAGCGGGCCCAGCGAGCGCTCGACACCCTGCGGGAGGCAGCGGGCAGCAAGCAGGCGTTCCTCTACTTGCTGCGCGACGGGGAGCCCACGCTGGTCGCCCCGTCGGCGGGCTCCGAGCCACCCGCCGCGATCGCCGAGGACGTCGCCCGCAGGATCGCCGCCGCCCAAGACTCGGCCAGGACCGAGGAGGGCAAGACCCTTGAGCACCCTCGCTCCGGCTGGCTGAGCGCCATGCTCCACGCGACGATCGAGGGGGACGAGCGCGTGGTGGGGGCGGTAGTGCTGCGGATCCACGCCCCGCCCAGCCCATCGCCGCCGGCCTCGCTGCGGCGGGCGATAGGGCGCCGACTGTACGAGGAGGGCGACATCTCGCTGACCGGAGATCCCCCGCGCTGAGTGCGTCCGCGCGGGCGACCCACCACGTGGGCCCAACGAGAAGCGGAGCGGGAGCGAGGCGGGACCCATGTGGGCAGGGTCGCACGACCGTGGTAGGCCACGCTCGATGACCCAGCACCGCACATTCACCCTCGAGACCCGTCCCTCGGGCGAGCTGAAGGACTCCGATCTCGGGCGCCACGAGCAACCCGTCGCCGCACCAAGCGAGGGGCAGATCCAGATCCGCACCACCTACCTGTCGATCGATCCGACGATCCGGATCTGGATGAGCGACGAGCCGCAGTACATGCCGCCGATCGCGATAGGAGAGGTCGTACGCTGCCTGGGCGTGGGGGTGGTGGAGCAATCGGCCCACCCCGACTACGCGGCCGGCGATCGCGTGGTGGGCCTGCTGGGCTGGGCCACGCACCCCACGATCGAGCCGGCCGCCAACTTCGTGCAAACACTGCCTGCCGAGCTACCGCTGCCCGACGCCAAGGTGCTCAGCCTGCTGGCGCTGACCTCGGGGATGACCGCGTACATCGGGCTGCTCGACGTCGGCCAGCCCAAAGAAGGCGAGACGCTGGTGGTCGATGGGGCCGCGGGCTCGGTGGGCTCGCTGGTGGGTCAGATCGGCAAGATCAAGGGCTGCCGCGTGGTGGGGATCGCCGGCGGCCCCGACAAGTGCCGCTACGCCACCGAGACGCTGGGCCTGGACGCCTGCATCGACTACAAGAACGCCGACGTGGGGGCAGGCTTGGACGAGCACTGCCCCGACGGGATCGACGTCTGCTTCGAGAACGTGGGGGGCCCGATCTTCGACGAGATCCTCTTGCGCATGAACAACTTCGGCCGGGTGTCCGTGTGCGGCTTGATCGCCGGCTACAACGCGGCGGGCTCCAAGGACAAGCAGCCGGGACCCTACGCGTTCCCGATGGTGTTGATGCGACGGCTGCGGATCCAGGGGTTCATCGTCTCCGACCACGCGGACCGGTTCGCCGAGGCGAGCAAAGATCTGCTGACGTGGGCCGGGGAGGGACGGATCAAGACCCTCGAGGACGTGCGCAAGGGCTTCGACCAGCTGCCCGAGGCGCTGCGCCAGCTGCTGCGGGGCGAGAAGCACGGCAAGCTCGTCGTCGAGCTCTAAAGTCGTCGAACTCTAAAGTGGACCGAGATGATTCAGCGGGATCTAGCAAGATCCCGCCGTCCAACAAGATCCCATGGGATGGTTGGGCCCGCCTAAAGCGTTTGCGACCGCTCGGACATTCCGCTATTCAAAGTTCGATGACCAAGACCAAACCAAGCAAGATCGACTGGCTCTACCAACGCTCCGGTTGAACGGGCTGCAAGCGAGCGTCCAAGTTCATGGACGCCAATGAGCTCGAGGCCGCCGAGATCGTCTCGGCCAGCCGCAAACTGGGCCGCGAGGATGCCCGCGCGATGCTTCAAAAGGGCACCCGCCTGCTCGTGGCCAAAGGCAAGAAGGTCGCCACCTGGACGATCGGCGCGTCGGTCGACTCCGAGGCGGTCGACGCCATGCTGGGCTCCACCGGCAACCTCCGCGCGCCAACGCTCCGCGCGGGCAACACGATCCTCGTGGGCTTCAACGAGAGCCTCTACGAGGAAGTCTTCGGCTGATCGGGACCCAGCGGGGCGTCTCGCTCGGCGCTCCGCTCGGTCCCCAGGTCGAGCACCCGGGTCCGGCCCGGGGCCCGCGACACCAAGGCCCCGACCAGATCGACCCAAGCGATCCCGGCGTCGAGGATCCGAGCATCGGCCGTGGCCACGATGGCCTCACTGCCGATCAGCACGGCGTCGGGATCCCACACCAGCTCGACATCCCACCGGCACCCGTGCTCCTGGGCACACTGGCGCACAAGGCCCGCCAGGCGGCCGCTGTTGGACACGGGGCGATCGAGATACCAGACCACGGCGCGAGCCGGCGCCAGCACACCAGCAAGCGCATCGAGGACCCCGAGGGTCTGTTCGACCCGCGCATAGGTGCCGTGCACGCTCGCCAGATCCCGGTGTGCCCCGTCACGACCCAACAACACCACGCCGCCGCTCCAGACCGACTCGCCTCCGATGATCACGTTGAAACCATCGACGTGAACCACCGCGTTGGCTAGCGCGGCCGCGTCTACCCGTCGCGACCGACGAGCCCGCGCCGCCTCGTCGGCCGCGGCGCAGCGGGAGACCGCTTTGCGCTGCCGCGCGCACAGGGCGTGACGATTGCCCACCAGCGCGAGCGCGGAGCGCTCGGCGTAGCCGCGCCCAAGCAGCCACGAGAGCTCCGAGACCGCCGTCTGCAGCACCGGCAGACGGTCCATCGCAAAGCGCTCGGCGTCACCAGGGGCCAGTCCTCGATGCTTGCCCGACACGTTCGCCGCCCGCGATCACGCTAGCACCGTTGACAAGACGACACGGCCACTGGCGACTCGCGAGTCATCGCGACTATTGGACCGCTGGTCCTCGCATGGGTCGACGACCACAGGAGTCACAAAATGCCCGATAAACACTGTTCTAGAAGCATTAGAGACGCCTCGAGACTCGCACCCGACACGTGCTCCAGCCTGGCACGACGCCTGCACCAACCCTAATGCGTAGCGACAAGCAAGAAATCCATCCACCCAGCCCTATCCGAACCAGCCCAGCCCAAGGAAACCGACCATGTTCATGCTCGAAGCCATCGCCACCTTCATCCTGATGACCACCGTGCTGTCGACCTTCATGCAGAGCGTCGCCACCACCCAGCATCGACACCGCACCCGACGAGCGATCCACCTGGCCTTTGCTCCCCACACCCCGTCGCTGAGCTGATCATCACCCCGGCTCGGATGCCCCGCCTACTGCTGGCGCCTACGCCGAGCGTCGACGTCGTCGCCACCACCGTACACCCCCCAAAACGCCCAGCATCAGCAGCGCGCCCGCGCCCATCTGGGCCCAGGCCGAGGTCAGCAGGATCGAGCGCAACAAGCTGCGATGCTCCGCATTGCTCGTGGGCAGCCGCCCCGAGACCGCCGCCATATGGTGGAGCGCCGACACAGCCAGGCTACCCGAGGGGATCTGCTCGTGGCAGGCCACGCACACGTTGCTCCGATCCATAGCGCGCCGCTGCTCGTCCGAGAGCGGGCCCGACCCATCGAAGTGGTGACCCACCGTCTGTAGCTGCTGCCCCTGCTCGTCGACCACCGCCGACCAGTCGCTCACCAGCCCCTGCACCGCCTCGATCTGCGCGCGGGCGTTGCGGGAGAGCACCGTGCCGTCGGCGGTGGCCAGCTCCACCACCTTGGCCGTGTCCCACGGCCGGGTGAAGCCGATCCCGTAGCCCATGGCCTTGGCCGAGCCGTGGCACGACTCGCACGAGCGAGCCTTGCCGATCGTGTGCGGCTGGATCGGGCTCATGTCGATCCCCAGCTGCCCCTGCGCCCCGGCCCCCTCGGTGTGCGCCGGCGTGCGGAAGATCTGGTTGCGCACCACCTCTTGCCCGTCCTCGCCGACAACGGTGACCGAGACCTGACACCCGGGCACCAGCGGCGAGACTCGGCCCTCGCCGTTGACCCCCAGCGGGGGATCCTCCCAGCGCATGAACGAGCGCATCTCGGTGACCTCGCCGGGCATAAAGGTCTGGTAGCCCTGCTCGCCTCGGTCTTTACGGTGCTCGGGCGATTGTTGGTGCGCTCGCCCGGCGGCCACCCAGTCAAACGAGCGGGCCCCGCCCGCATAGCTCACCTTCACGTGGCAGCCGTAGCACTGGGGCGCCCAGCCGGCGTGGCACGCGTAGCACTCCATGGTCTCGATGTGCTTGCCCGCGTGCACCATCGCCACCCGGGCCTCGGGCGACAGCGTGCCCTGCTCCACCTTGCGCTTGAGCGGCTCGAGCCACAGGTCGGCCCCGCCCGCGGTGTGCACCAGCACCCGGTCGCCCACCCGCTCGATCTCCGGCATGGGGTTGCCCCGCGCGGTGAGCACCCAGCCGTCCTGCCCCGGGGCC
Source organism: Myxococcota bacterium (assembly GCA_039194325.1). Classification (GTDB taxonomy): domain Bacteria; phylum Myxococcota_A; class Polyangia; order Nannocystales; family Nannocystaceae; genus Paraliomyxa. Next base: position 23,634 of record JBCCWC010000014.1, on the reverse strand, counting down.
GCCCAACCCCGCCGCAGGTACTCGGGGAGCTCGTGGGCGACCCCGCGGGCGGGGCCCTTCGACCCCTCGGACAGAGCACCGCGACCGTCCTCGTCGCCCCAGCCCAGCGGCAGCTCCCAGGGGTAGGCACCCGGCGTGCCGTGACAGTCGGTGCACTCGATCTCGATCGCGGCCAGGTTGGCCGCCGCGATGAACCCATCGCCGTGTACGTCGCCCGAGGTGTGGCAATCCTGGCAGAGCATGCCGCGCTGGTAGTGCACGTCCTGCTCCATGGCCACGTAGTGCTTGCTGTGCAGCCCCAGCTGACCGCCGCCGCCCTCGGTGTAGGGCGACGCCCACGCCGCCTCCATCAGCCCTTGGTACGACACGCCGATCCGCTTGCCGCGGTTGTGGCAGGTGGTGCAGGTCTCCACCGGCACGCCGGTGTAGTCGGTCTCGTGCACGCGCACCCAGGCATCGCGGGTGCCTTGGATGGTGTGCACCAGCGGCCGGCCGGGCTCGGAGGCCGAAATTGTAGCGTCACCCCCCTCGTAGAGCCCCTCGTTGCCGTAGGGGAGGTGGCACGCGCCGCAGCCCATGCCTCGAAAGTCACCACGCTTGGGGCGGCCCTTGACCCCCAAGTGGCAGCGCTGGCACTCGGCCCGGATGTACGTGAAGACCGATCGCTGCGGATCCTCGACCACGGTCGACAGCTCGTCCCACGCCGGAGCGTCGGGCACCCCTTCGTGGGCCTGCACGAAGATGTTGGGGTGAGCGGCGCTCTTTTTGGCCATGTACTCGCGGTAGGCCGCGGTGCCCTGGCGAGCGTTGTCATCCTCGGGGTTCTCGGTGGGGTAGTTGGCCCAACGATGCTCGTAGCTGTCGCCGGCGGGAGCGCCAAAGGACCAGGTCGTCCCCTGGATCTTCCCCGCCTCGGTCATCATCAGGCTGTTCCACTGCGCCCGCACCAGCTCGGCGTGGCACTGGCCGCAGGTGCGCTCGTTGATCCACGGCGAGGCCGGGTCGGGATAGAACCCCTCGGGGCCCTGCTCGGCCTCAAGCCCCGCGGGCGCCCCCTGGTGGGCGAGCGAGGGATCGGTCGCGGCCGGATCCCCACCGTGGCACACCACGCAACCATCCGGATCGCCAAAGGCCGACCCGCGCTCGCGCAGGGCCGCGAGCATCCCCGAGCCCGGCGGACGGATCGCCTCCACCCCCGCGTGGCAGCCCACCGCCGTGCAGCCCTGCTGCGACCACTCGACCGGAGGCGGCGGCTCGCGGGGCTCAGCGACGGTACCGATCGGCGTGACCCGAGGCTCGTCACGGCACGCCCCTGTCCACACCCCGGTGATCGTCAACGCCGCGAGGCCCGTGATCACGGCAACGGAGCGCATGCGATCCGACATGCGAGCGCCAACCTAGCAGGATCGAGACCGCGACCGAAACGACCCGCTCGTCCCACTCAACCCGCTCTAACCGCCCGCCGCGCGCGAGCGGCTCACGAGCGGTCGTCGCGGGGGTTCGCCGGTGACACCGTGAGGGGTTCGGACCCACCGAGCTCCGCGAGCCACCGCCCCATTGCTTGCTCTGCGCGCTCCAGGCCGATCTTCGCCTGTTGGACCCCGCGGATCATCGCCTCACGCTCGCGAGGGAGCATCAGCGATCTCATCAACTCGTGCAACCGCAAGGCCCCGATCATGCCCGCGCTACCCTTGAGACCATGGGCCAAGCGCCCGTAGAGCTCGTGGTCGTCTCGATCGGCCGCTTCCTGCATCTGGGCGACCGTTTGGCGGGCACTGCCCACGAAGATCTCGACCAGCTCGCGGATCTCCTCGGGCCGCCCGTCCGTGGCCATCGTCAGCTGCTCCGAGTCGAAGACGGCGTCGCGACCCGCGACCTGCTGCGCATCGTCTTGGACCTCGACCTGCTTGACCTCCTTGCTCATCTCCGATCCCTTCACCTTCTGTGCGTCCTTCAAGGGCTGTGCGTCCCGTCCCCGCACCTGTTCGCCCTTGGCAGCGGCGGTCGCTCCCGCCGGGCGGCCCGAGATGAACCGAGTCAGCTCGGAGGCGAGAGCCTCCATCGAGACGGGCTTGGTGAGGTAGCCATCCATCCCTGCCTTCAGGCATCGGTCGCGGTCACTGGCGAGGGCATGCGCGGTCATGGCGACGATCGGCACCCGCGGTCCCGACGACTCGATCTCTCGCGTGCGGATCATCCGCGTGGCCTCCAGGCCGTCGAGCTCGGGCATCTGAACGTCCATCAAGATTAGATCGTAAGGAACGGAGTACACAGCATCGACCCCCTCGCGGCCGTTCCCCGCCAGATCCACGGTACAGCCCAGGCGCTCGAGCAGCCCGGCCGCAACCCGCTGATTGATCGCGTTGTCCTCCACCACCAAGATCCGACACCCAGACAGGGGCACAGTGCCGGCGACGAGCGAGCGCTCCGCACTCAGCCGACCCGTGATCGGCCCTCGACGCCGACGCTCGTTCCGAGCTTGCCACGCGGTCCTCGTGACCTCAGCCAGCTCGGACGACCGTATGGGCTTGGTGAGGTAGCCGGCCACCCCCAGCTGCCGTAGCTTCGGTCGATCGAGGCGACGACCAATGATGGTCAGCAAGACGAGCACCACCCCCTCGAGCGCGGGTTCCTCGGCGATCCGGGCCGCCAGCTCGAGACCGTCCATCCCCGGCATGACGTGATCGATCACGACCATCTCCCACCGGGCGCCCCCCGCGACCCCGGCGCGCAGCATCTTCAAGGCCGCCACCCCTGAGTCACAGCCCTCGGTCACCGCGCCCCAGCGTCGTAGCTGCTCCAGCAGGGCGTGCTGCGCGACGGGGTGATCGTCGACCACCAGCACCCGCACCCCGGCGAGCGCCTCCGCATATCGCGACGATTGCTCGGAATACTCATCGACGAGCACGGGGACGTCGACCCAGAAGGTCGACCCCTGGCCCAGCGCGCTGCTCACCCCCAGCTGCCCGCCCATCATGGACACCAGCTCACGGGAGATCGCCAGGCCCAGCCCCGTGCCCCCGTAAAGCCGCGTGGTGGATGGATCCGCCTGTCGAAACTTGTCGAAGATCGCGACCCGATCCTCCTCGGAGATCCCGATCCCGGTGTCCTCCACCGCCATCCGGATCCGCACATGGTCGGGGGGAGCCCGATCATTCTCCGAAAGCCGCACATCGACGAGCACATGCCCCTCCTCGGTGAACTTGATGGCATTGCCCACCAGGTTCGTCAGCACCTGCCGAAGTCGTCCCCCGTCGACGACGATGCGGGTCGGGACGAGGTCGGTGATCCGAACCACGAGCTCGAGCGCCCGGTGGGCCGCTCGGATCGCGCACTGGTCCGCCACGTCTTCCACGAGCGTCCGCAGGTTCACCGGCACCGGCTCTAGCTCGAGGTGACCCGCCTCCACCTTCGAAAGATCGAGCACGTCGTTGAGCAGATCGAGCAGCCCTTGCCCCGACAGCCGGGCCGTCTCCGCGTAGCGACGCTGCGACGGGGTCAGCTCGTCCTCGAGCAGCAACCCCAGCATGCCGAGCACCCCGTTGAGCGGCGTGCGGATCTCGTGGCTCATGTTGGCCAGGAAGTTGCTCTTGGTGCGGCTGGCGTCCAGGGCCCGCCGGCGCTGCCACGAGAACACCACCCCGAGCGCGGTGAGCGTCCAGTTGCCGATGAGGAAGGTCATCAGCGCTTGGCGGGTGGTGGCCGGATCTCCTGGGGTGGTCTGGCCGAGGATCGCCAATACGATCGAGATGACAAAAGAGGCCACCACGCCCACCCAAGCGGGATGAAGCAGCATGATGACCAGGTTGTTGACCACCAAGAGGAGGATCTGTGGGGCATGGAGCCCCGCGCCCGAGAAGGCCACGATCGTCGGGACGCCCAGCAGCATGATCGTGATGAGCCAGACGAGCCACCGGGGGGACAGCCCCCGGCGCGTCGCCAGCAGCAAGACGCCGAAGACACCGACCAACGTAAACGCGAGCCCGGCTTCGACGTTCCGACCGTTCACGGCGTGGCTGGCGAACACCAACGGGCCCAGCATGCAGAGGAACAGGGCCTGGCCTACGGCGATGCGACTTTGGCTGATCCGCTCGGGATCGGGCGCCTCGGAGCTGGTCGGGAGGAAATAGTCCGTGAGCCGGACCACCGCCCGCACGACCTCGGATCGAGTTGGTAGGGTTCGAGACATCGGCTCCCCGCGCTCGTGATCGACCTCGTCTGGCGTGGTCCGAGCACCCTACACCCGCCAGCCGGGCGAGGTGCCCGCTTCCGTGGCCCGGGCAATCCGAACGAGCGGAAAATACGCGCATCGAACCGCCGGCCGTCGTAGCATCAGGGCGACATGTGGGCCATCGTCCGCCGGCATCTGGTCGCCAAGATTGCCCTCATCTTGCTGATGACGCTGGCGCTGGGCTTTGCGATCCCGGCGGCGATCAACGCTCACCTGCAATCCCAGCAGATGCGGCGAAACGGGCAGGCGGCGGCGCAGAGCATGGCCCAAGGGCTGACCGCTGGCGTGCGCACCGCGATGCTGACCGGCAATGGGATCACCGCACGCTCGATGATCCGCGACGCTCGCGGGCGGCTGTCCACCGCCGAGGTCCACATCTATGCACCCAACGGCGAGGAGGTGTTCGGCGAGATCCCTGCGCCCCCTCCGTACGACCAGCTGGACGCTCACATCCAGCAGGCACTCGCGGGGCAGCCCGCGCCCGATCCCGACGCCAAGACCACGGTGCTGCCGATCCTCAACGAGGATCGTTGCCAGCGCTGCCACCCACAAGGCTCGCTGCGCGGCGTGCTGACCCTGGGCACGGCCGGCGCCCGCCTCGAGCTGAACGGGGGCGACGAGACCCTCGATGTGCTGGGTGCAGTCTCGACCTCGGCCTTCGTGCAGATCATGACCGCCGAGAAGGAGGACGATCTCGACGCCTACTTTAGCGAGATGGCCACCCATGTCGATGGCCTGGCCGGGGTCGCGGTGGTGGATCCCGAGGGGGAGCTGGCCTTTGGCGCCGAGCCCGATCTTCCGACGGCCACCCTCGCCCGGGCGATCCAGGGCGGACAGCCGGTCAGCCTGAGCGCCGGTGAGCGGACCGCACGGCTGCGGCCGCTGCCCAACGATCCCCAGTGCCACGCCTGCCACGACGCCGAGGACTCGTGGCGCGGAGCGGTGCTGACCCTGACCACGTCTTTGCCCGAGCCCCGGGCCGCGATCGTCGACGCGGCCGACGTGTCCCTGCGCCACGTGATGCTGGCCGGGCTCGGTCGCTTGATCGCCCGCTTCCTCGACGAGGTGGCCGCCACGGGGGCCGTGACCACGCTGACGCTGCACGACGGGCAGGGGCGCCTGTATCGCGATGCCTTCGTCCGCCCCTCGCCTTCGGCTGCGGTGGCGCAGGCTCTGGCGCAGACCGACGCGTCCGCGTCGACGGGCGAGCTACAGGACGACGACGCCCGCTTCGTCTACGTGGCCCCGCTGGCCAACGATCCCGAGTGCCAGCAGTGCCACGGCGACGACCACCCGCTCCGCGGTGCGATCGAGGTGGTGGTGGACACCAGCGAGGCGGCGCGGGGCCGTCGTCGCCTGGTGACCACGGGCCTGGGCTTTGCCGTGCTGACGATCGTGCTGACGATCGGGCTACTTTATGCGGGCCTACGCGCGCTGGTGGTTCGCCCGGTGGCCACCATGGGCGACGTAGCCGACCGGGTCGGCGAAGGGCAGCTCGACGAGCGGGTACCCGTGCGCTCGGAGGACGAGATCGGCCGCCTCGCCCGGCGTCTCAACCTGATGATCGAGGAGATCCGCAAGAAGCTCGAGCTGTCCAAGTTCGTCAGCAAGGCCACCGTGGGCTCGGTCGACGCCGCGCGCACCGGGATCGAGCGCAAGGGCCACCGCACCCGCATGACCGTGCTCTTCTCCGACATCCGGGGCTTCACCGCGTTCTCGGAGACCGTCGAGCCCGAGGAGGTCGTGGCCATGCTCAACCACTACCTCGACGCTCAGGCCCAGGTCGTCGAGGAGCACGGCGGCGACATCGACAAGTTCGTGGGTGACGAGCTGATGGCCACCTTCCGCGGCCCCTCCATGGAGTCACGGGCCCTGGCCTGCGCGGTGAAGATGGTCGAGGCGGTGGAGCGGATCAACGCCGAGCTCCCCGAGGACGCCCCCTGCATGAAGGTGGGCGTGGGGCTCAACGCGGGCGAGGTGGTGCTGGGCGCCATGGGGGCTCGTCACCGCATGGACTACACCGTGATCGGCGACGCGGTGAACCTGGGCGCTCGGCTGTGCTCTGCGGCCGAGCCGGGGCAGGTGCTGCTGTCGGCGCCCGTGCGCACCGCCGCCGGCAACCCCGAGGGGCTGCGTTACCGCGCGCTCGAGCCCATTCGCCTCAAGGGCAAGCGGGAGCCCGTCGAGGTCTTCACCGTCGAGACCGCAGCATCCGGTGGACCACGTCGCTGAGCACCTCGGGGATGATCGGCTTGACCAAGAAGCACACCGAGCCGAGCCCCTGCAGGACCTGCCAGTCGTCGGCGCCGCCGACGGCCGAGACCACCACCACCGGGATCTCCTGGGTCTGGGGGTGATCCCGCAGGGCCGCGGTCAGGTCGATCCCGGTCATGCCCGGCATCAGCAGATCCGAGATCACCAGCGCGGGAAGGCGCTCCTCGATGGCACAAAGCGCGGCTCGTGCATCGCAAAACTCGACGATCTCCGCATCGACGGCCGCCCGCACGATCTCCGCCATCAGCATCAGCGAGTTGTCGTCGTCGTCGACGAGCATCACCAGCGGCCGCTCGCCCGGGGTCTCGCGCGCCGCGAGGAGGGCCTCGCGAAACCGAGCGATGTTGGGGCGCACCGCGGGATCGAGATCGAGGGCCTGCACGATCGGGATGTCGAACCCCGGCCCCAGCGATGGCCGACGCTCGCTGGGCAGGACGATCGTCTCGCGCATCGGATCCTCCTCGGGCCGATCCTCGCCGTCGCGAGGCCTGACGCCGGTGAGCAGGTAGTAGGCCATCACGCCCAGCGCATAGATGTCGACCTTGGGGGTCAGCGGGTGCCGCACCCGGCGGGTGAGCTCCGGGGCCATGTAGCCCGGCGTTCCCCGCACCGCGTCGAGATCGTCGAGCTCCCAGATCGATCGGGTCAGGCCCAGGTCGACCAGCGTCACCGCCAGCGTGTCGGAGACCAGGACGTTGCCCGGCTTGACGTCGCCGTGGATCAGGCCGTGGCTGTGCATCTCCTCGAGCCCCTCGCAGATCTGGACCAGCAGATCGATGGCCACGTCGACGGGCAGGGGGAGCTCGCCGTTGTTGCTGATCCACTGCACGAGGTTGTCGCCCTTGTGATAGGGCATCACCAGATACCGCAGCACCCCCACCCGACCGATGTCGTAGATCTCGACGATGTTGGGGTGCCGCAGCTGGGCCATGCTCTCGGCCTCGCGCTGGAAGATCGCGCCGAGATCCGGATCGTCGGCGATCACCGGGTGCACCAGCTTGATCGCCACCGGCCGGTTCAGGCGAATATCGTTGGCCAGGTAGACGACCCCCATGCCCCCTTGACCCAGGCGCTCCCCCAGCACGTACTTGCCGTCGATCACGTCGCCCTGGGAGGGCAACGCGCCAACCGCCCACTCGAGCTCCGCACCGGGTGTGGCCCTGGTCGGCTGGTCGTAGTCTCTCGCCATCGGAGAAGCGCCGTCCATGATGTACGCCTACGCTTCGAATCGACGTACCACGGACTCGGCCGCCTCCGCGATTGTCCGTCCGGGCCGCGGACCGTGATCGGACCGTGATCGGCCCATGATCGGCCAGCGCCGTTCGGACAATGGACCGAATGCTCCGGGTCGCAGCGAGCGATAGTGAGACCCCGAGCGCGACGAGGACGACCGCCCCCAACGAAAGGGCGTTCTTATCAACGCCACCGGTGTGGACGCACCAACGGGTGGTCGGTCGGCCGGGCGCGCCGCTCGGCCCACCGCCCGGCCCGCCGCTCGGCCCACCGCCCGGCCCACCGCACGGTCGGCGCGCTCACCCCTGAGGTATGCAGCTGTACTCGACGTCGAGCGCGGCCGTGGTCTGGGCCGAGTCGCAGCTACCGGGGCACAGCTCGATGGAGGTGTACGGCGCGGAGTCTTGCAGGTAGCGCCACCCCTCGCCGTCGGCCTCGCATTGATCGACCCGGGGCACCTCGACACCGCCGATCTCGACCGTCAGCTGGTTTTCGAACTCCGGCGGTACGGTCAGCTCGATCGTGCACCCCAGCTCGCTGGTGATCTCTCCCAGCGCCTGGAGCAGCTGCGTCTCGTCGGTGGTGTTGTAAAACGAGTCCATCCCGCCCTGCTGAGGCACCCCGCCGGCCTGCGCCAGCTCGTTGAGGCGCACGTAGGGGTTGTCCTCGGGGTAGATCCCCACCTCGTCGAGGATGTCGACTCCGACCACGTAGGTGGGGATCCCCTCGGAGAACGCCCCCGCCACCAGCGGCGCGAGCTCGGCGTCGTACTCGGTGAACACGTCGTTGCCCGAGGTCCCGTCCATGCAGTTGGCCGCACCGTCGGTCACCAGCAAGATCGCCTGTGCGCGACCGTCCTCGACCTCCGCCAGGTGCTCCAACACCACGCTCATCCCTCCGCTGACCGGGGTACCTCCGTAGATCTCGGTGGTCTGGGCATCGGGCAGGGCGCTGACGATGGAGTCGGCGTTGTTCAGGCTGACCGAAGCGGCCGGATCGGAATCGACCATGCAAGCGGTGGCCGCATCGGTCTCGGTGAGCGACGCCGAGGGGAACAGCACCATGCCCAGCTCCATCCCGTCCTCCACGTCGTGGGTCAGCGTATCGACCACGTTGTAGAGGCTGTTCCAGCGGGTGATCGACGGCGTGACCGGATCGTCGTCGTGATCCCACTCGTTTTGAACCATGCTGCCGGACTTGTCGAGCAGCAGCACCACCTGCGGTGGCTCGACCGCCAGCTGGATCGTCTCGTCGTTGCACGGGGGCGGACCGTCGTCGCCGGGCTCGCCCGAACCGCTCGTGCCGTCGGGATCACCGTTGGAATCGCTGTCGGGACCGTCACCGGCCGTGCCGCTGCCGTCGGCCGAGCCAGGCTCGTCGCCGCCGCCGGAGGCCGTCGCGTCGTCGGACATGCCTCCGGTGCCCGGGAGCTGCACGCCCGTCTCGAGGCTGGAGTCGTCGCCGCTGCCGCGAGACCCGGGATCACACCCGATGCAGAGCAAACCAATCGCCACGCTGAGGCTGAAAACCTTGGGGGCAGTAGACATCACCCTTATGGATTAGCTCACTAATTCAGTGTAAGCCAGGAAACTGTTCAGTTTGAAACATTGATTCTTCTTACGTTAAGAAATACGGGTAATGGATCTGCTTCCTAACGTAACGAAACCGATCCCGTCAACTTCCTTACACTGACCTACTGGGGCAAAAGTCTACGCCTCACGGCGCTCTTCGAGCTCGGTCCAGCGCTCGGTCATGGCCTCGGCCTCCGCTCGCGCCGCCTGCAATCGCTCAAAGAATACCCGACGTTCGTCGTCGGAGCGCTCGTAGAACGCGGGATCGCTCAGCTCGGTCTCGAGCGCGGCGACGCGCTGCTCGGCCTGCTCGACCCGATCGAGCAAGCCCTCGAGCTCACGCTGCTCGGACCAGGTCAGGCCCGATCGAGCCGGCAGCGCGCCGGTCTTGTCGTGGGTGAGCTTCTTGCCCGACGCCGTGGGCTTGCCCGATGCGGTGGGCTTGCCCGATGCCGTGGGCTCGACCGACGGCGTGGCTTTGCGGCGGGCCAGGTAGTCCGCATAGCCGCCCGGGTACTGCACCACCCGCTCGCCCTCGAAGACCAACACCGAGGTCGCGATCCGGTCGAGGAACCACCGGTCGTGGGTGACCACCAGCAGCGTGCCCGGGTAGTCGAGCAGCGACTGCTCCAGGGCAGCCAGCGTGGTGACATCGAGATCGTTGGTGGGCTCGTCGAGCACCACCACGTTGGCCCCTTCGCGCAAGGTCCGGGCCAGGGCCACCCGCGCCCGCTCACCGCCCGACAGCGTGCCCACCGGCTTGCGCTGCTCGTGCGACGAGAACAAGAAGCGCTCGAGGTAGGCGCGGATCTCCAGGGTCCGCCCCCCCAGCTCGACGTGACCGCGGCCCTCCGCCACGTTGTCGTAGATCGTCGCCTCGTCGCGCAGCCCCCCGCGCTGCTGGTCGAGGAACGCCACCCGCGTGTTCTTGCCGCGGGTCACCGTGCCCGCCGCGGGCTCGGCCTGGCCGGTCAGGGCCCGCAGCAGGCTGGTCTTGCCGCAGCCGTTGGGCCCCACGATCCCGATCCGTTCCCCCTGGGACAGCCGCAGGGTCAGCCCCGTCACCAAGCGTCGGCCCGGCACGTCGACCGCCAGCTGTTCCGCCTCAAGGATCGTGCTGCCGCTGCGCACGTGCTCCATCTCGATCCGAGCGTTGCGCTCGATCGCCGGGCCCGACTGGGCAATCGCCGCCTCGGCCCGCTGGATCCGGGCCTTTTGCTTGGTGGTGCGAGCCTGCGGCGTGCGCCGCAACCACTCGAGCTCGCGCCGCAGGAAATTGCGCCGGTTGGCCTCGACCCGCTCGGCGTGGGCCGCTCGCTCCGCCTTGGCTTCGAGGAACATGCCCCACCCGCCGTCGTAGGAGTAGACCCGCCCCTCATCCACCTCCAAGGTGCGACTCACCACGCGGTCGAGCAGGTAGCGATCGTGGGTGACCAGCACCAGCGCTCCCTCGAAGCGCTCGACGAGCCAGCGCTCCAGCCACTCGATCGCCGCGATGTCGAGGTGGTTGGTGGGCTCGTCGAGGATCGCCAGATCGGGGGCCGACACCAGCACACGGGCCAGCGCCACTCGCCGCCGCTCTCCCCCGCTCATCGGATCGACCGACGCGTCGATCTGCTCCACCCCCACATGGCCCAGGACCATGGCCGCCTCGTGCCGCTTCTCCCATCCCCCGAGGCGCTCGACCTCCGCGGCCGCCTCCGCCTGGGCCAGCAGCAGCGGCTCGAGGTCATCCCCGCCGGCCTCCAGGCGAGCCGAGATCTCCGTGTGTCGATCGAGCGCGGCCTGCCACGCCTCGAGACCCGACAGCACCGCCTCGACCGCGGTCTGGCCGGGCTCGAAGCGAGGCTCCTGCGCCAGGTACCCCACCCGCAGGCCCGTGCGCCGCACGACCTCCCCCTGGTCGGGCGCAAGCTCGCCGGCCAGGATCCGCACCAGGGTGGTCTTGCCCGAGCCGTTGCGCCCGACCAGGCCCAGGCGCTCGCGCCCCTCGATCCCCAGTGATGCGCCCTGGAGGATCTCGCGAATGCCATAGCGATGACGCAGATCGTTGGCGGTGAGGATCGTCAAGGTGCCCCAGTATACGAGGGAGTATAGACCGAGGCAGTATGGGCCGAGGGACCGGGCGGCCGTGCGGGCGACCGCCGGGCTACCGCCGGGCTACCAGTGGATAACGGTTGAGCGACGCCCCGCGTTCGTCTACACGTCCAACCCGTGCCCGAGTGTAGCCGTGATCTGCTGGTCGGCCCCGCCCCCGATCGACCCCGGACCCCCGACGGGACGGTGCTGACGGTACCCGCCGGGTGGGCCCTGCTGCCCCCCGGCGACGCCACCCTCACCCGCCGCGTCAAGCAAGCGGGCCCCGCGTGGACGATCAAGCAACCACGCGGGCGCAAGATGTTCTCCCGGGGCGTGTGGGCGCCCAAAGAGACGATCGAGCGGATCAAGGCCGAGCTGAGCGTCGAGCGCAGCGATCCCCGCTACGCGCAGCGCCTCGAGAATGATCGAGCGCGCCGCGCCAAGAAGCACGCCGCCTACGCCGAGCAATTCGAGGGGGCCGTGCGCGAGTTCCTGCGGTTCGCCCCGCGATACGCCAAGCTCGCCCAAGAGGTCGCCGCGGCCATCGCCGCGCACGCGGTGCCGGTGGGCAGCGGCACCGTGGCCAGGACCCAGCGGATCTCGGTGGAGCGCCGCGCCGAGGCGGCCACGATCGCGTGGTTGCGTCATCACAGCACCGCGTACGACTCGATGAAGATCCCGCGGGTCAAGGGCATGCGGCGGGAGGTTCGCCGCCTGCTCGCTCGCCAATCGCGGGTGCTGCTCGATCGGTACCGCCGTGGCGAGGTGATCGATCCGGCCCACTGCGTGCTGCGGCGTGCGCTGCAGCGTCCACCGCAGTGAGATCTGGAGCGCCTCCCGCGCCCACGGTTTGGCCGTCGCAGCGGACGGCATCCGTCCTATGGATCCAGACGATCAGCGAACGTGCCATCGAGTGCGGTGTGGCTGCGTTGAGACTGGACCCAAATGACTCACGACTCGCGAACGAACATTCCTTGCTTGGCTTGGATAGCACTGGAGTCACACTGGACCGAAATGTTTCATTTACAATCGCAGGATGGTGGGATGATCGAGCCGCTGATCGCTGCTTTGGATCTCAGACCGCGTAGTCTATACGGGTTCGACTTACGCGAGTTGCTCTTGTGCGCAATGACTTCCGTGCGACGAACGGTCAGTGATGGACCGTGTTGTTTCAGTCGTTGGAGCGAGTAGAGTGTTTGTTCTTTAGGAATAGTTGCAACTCCAGCAAGCGAGTGCTGGGCCGAAATGACTCACTGTGTGGATAAGAGAAAATGAGAGAGAGATCTCTTCGCTCGATGATCATGATGATGGGCAACGAACAAGGAAATAAGGGTTTTTGCTCGAATCCCGACCGGCCCATGGAGTTGCCAGAGTTCTTTTTGCATAGTAGATGATGCGCGCATGCGCGCACGTCTCGTTCGTTGGTTGAGGTCGCGAATCGCGAAGACCAACACTCGCACGCACACCGATGTCGGCGATTCCTCCAGCGCCAACAACGGTGCTCGTACGATTACTCGCACTATTAATAGTAGTAATCGTATCGACCATCTCGAACCAGACGAGCAGCAGAGTGCGCGGCCTGCTTGGGTCATGAACCTAGAAGAACGCATGCGCACGATGATCCGGGCGCAGAGCAAGCTCTCGCTGCGTCTCGACGAGATCTCGCGCTTATTGAGCGAACGACCCCGCTCTGCCGGTCCTCAATCGGGCGTCAGCCCAGGCCCTGCTCAGGGCTCGGGGCTCGACCCCGCGCCCGTGCTCGACGTGCTCGACCGCCTCGACGATGCCCGCCGGTCGGTCGCCGATCGACCGGCCGTAGACCGCGGACTCGAAGGGATCGCGGCCCGCCTCGAAGGGTTGTTGGGGGCCATGGGGATCGACCGACGGGCCAGGATCGGGGTACCCGTCGATCCCAAGCTATTTCGAGTGGTGGGCGTAGAGCACAGCCCATCGGTGAAGGACGCGGTGGTCATTCGGGTCGTCCGGGCCGCGGCGCTGCGCGGGACCAGCGTGATCCGCGAAGGCGAGGTCATCGTCAGCAAGAAGTCATCATGAATACAGTCATTGGAATCGATCTAGGCACGACCAACTCCGTGGTCGCAACTCTCAATGAAGGCCGACCGCGCGCTCTGCCGATCGACGGATCTCCGGTCGTCCCTTCGGTCGTCCTCTACCAGGAGGATGGCACCGTCAGCACGGGGCGACCGGCCCGGAACTTGGCCCTGCAATGGCCCGAGCGCACAGTGCAGTCGGTCAAGCGCAAGATCGGACGCGAGGCGAGCATCGACGTCGCCGGGCGAGCGATCCCCCCCGAGGACGTCTCGGCCGAGATCCTCCGCGCGCTCAAGCACGGCGCCGAGCGAGAGCTGGGCGAGGTGCTCGACAAGGCGGTCATCACCGTGCCCGCATACTTCGATGATGCCCAGCGCCGAGCCACGCTCGCGGCTGGCGAGCGCGCGGGGCTCGAGGTGCTGCGGCTGCTCAACGAGCCCACCGCCGCCTCGCTGGTCTACGAGCGACCCAACGCCCCCAAGACCCCCGAGATCATGCTCGTCTACGATCTGGGCGGCGGCACCTTCGACGTGTCGGTGCTCGAGGTGATGGGCGAAGTTCGAGAGGTGCGCGCGAGCACGGGCAACAGCGCGCTGGGTGGCGACGACTTCGACGAGCGGTTGGTGCGCCGCTTCGTGGACACGATCCGCACCCAACACCACACCGACGTGCGCTCCAGCCCGGCCGCGATGGCTCGGCTGCGGCGCGCCGCCGAAGACACCAAGATCACGCTGTCTGCCGAGCCCCAGGTGGAGGTGCGCGAGGAGTTCTTGGCCCATGGAGACCAGCCGCTTCACCTCGAGCTCGTGGTCACTCGCCGAGAGCTCGAAGCGCTGATCGACGATCTGCTGCGGTCAACCCTCGAGCTGTCCCACCGCGTGCTCGACGAGGCCCGGCTCGCACCCGGCGAGCGTTTGACGCGGATCTGCCTGGTGGGTGGCTCTACTCGGATCCCGAGGATCCGCCAGCTGCTCGCCACGAGCTTCGACGCCGAGATCCACGAGGAGATCGATCCCGATCTCGCCGTGGGGCTCGGGGCCGCGATCCAGTCGGGGCTTTTGCAAGATCAACCCGTCGAGCGCTTGCTCGTCGACGTGGCCCCCCACTCCCTGGGCATACGCACGACCAACCGCCGCAATCCTTGGGACGACAATTTCAGCCCAATCGTGCGCCGCAACACCGCCTTGCCCACCGAGCGCACCGAGGAGTTCTACACGGGGATCGACCAGCAACCTCACGTGGAGGTGGAGGTGATGCAAGGCGAGTCGCCCCGTGCTTCACGTAATGCACGAGTTGGCCGTTTCGAGTTCCCGCTTCGACCGGTGCCCGTCGGCTCACCCGTGTGGATCCGCCTGGCCTACGACCTCGATGGCGTCGTGCGGGTGACCGCATCACAGCCGGGCGGAGACGAGAAGATCGTGCAGCTCACCGTCCCCGACTCCACCTCGACGACCGAGACCGACCGGGCATCAAAGACAAAGAGCGCCGTCGTCCGCCGTGCCCGAGCGCTGCTCGAGTCGTTGCCACAACAAGAGGATCGAGTGGTGCTGCAGGCCGCCCTCGACGGCTACGACAACGCACAGGACGACGAGGCGCGCGAGCAAGCCGAAGACGAGCTGCTTGAGCTGTTCCTGGAGTACGAGGGGCGATAGCGGAGGACACCAAGCCATGGCCAAGCGAACCGCCCGACGGGCGCGCAAACAGCAAAAACGCGACGAGGCCCTGCTCGAGCGGGCGCTCCGCCGAAGCGACGCGGTCGAAGTGCTCGAGCTCGCGGCGAGAGTCTCCTCTGTGCCCGATCCGAGCGTGGTCGCCCAGATCTTCGCTCGAGACGTGGCTGCATCCCGCCGCCGTAAAGACTCCGCCCGCTTGCTTCGGCTGGCCAAGGGGCTCGCCGACGGCCTGGCCGATCTCCGGCTGCTCCCGGAGCCCGAAGCCACGACCTGCCGCTGGATCATGCTGGGTCCGTGCGTCGAGTACGATCTACGGACATCGCTCCGCCGATTGTCCGATGCTCTGGGACCCACGCTTGAGCAACGCGCACCTCAGCTGCGCCCCTGGCTCGGAGCCGCCGCCGTGCACGGCCAGTGGATCCCGCCCGAGCACGCCGACGAGCTCCCGTACCTGTGCGAGCCGCTCCGCCCTTCGTGGGACTTCCCGCAGCCGCTCGAGACTGCCGATGCGTTTCGACAGGCCGTCCTCGCGAGCTCCTTTGTGCTACACCCGCAAAAACTCGAGGAGCCGATCACCCGCCATCTCGAACACCTAAGTCACGCCGCCAGGCAGGCGCATGCCGCCGCGGCACTACCCGCGATACGCTTGCGAACCCTCGAGGCCGCAATAGCCGAGGATCTCGACGCGCTACGAACCGGCCTCAACCTCATCGCCCGGCTCAGCACCCACCACCGAGATCCAGACACGCTCGGCCTGGCCATTCGGCTGTGCAACCGGCTGAGTCCCCGGTCTCAACGCCAGAACCTGCACTGCCTGGGGCGATTGCTCGACGTGGCCTCAGGTGATCGCAACGTCCGCACGCTAGCCCAGGCGGCGTTCATCAGCCTCGAGCCCCAGCCTTGGCTCCGCGCCGACGCGGTCGCCATCGCCGGCCGGATGCACAAACGAGCGAGCAACGTCGCAGTCTGGGGGCACGCCTTCGAGCTTTGGTACGACGACCTGGATGAGGATCGTCCTTCTTGGGAGGGCGTTCCTCCGCCGTGGATCGCCCGTGCCTACGACACGGCCTTGCACCGTGGCACGCTGCTGGAATGGCTGATGTCGCTCGATGAGCGACGCCGTATTGCGTTCGTGCACAAGCTCGAGGCGCTCCCCTGGAAGCGACTGCTCGACGTGGTCGAGCAGCTGTGGGATCGCGCGTCGGCGGTCGAGCAGGCACAGCTTGCCACTGCGGTGGTGCACTGCCTGGAATTCCGCGAGCTCGAGCTTCCGACGATTCGCTGGTCGACCACTCCCACGGTCGAGCAACTCCGGCAACGGGTCATACAGTTCAAAGATCAGCAGTGGCCCAACGTGCCCGAGAGCCTGCTCGATTTCATTGACGAGCTCAACGCGATGCCCCCCCTCATGCTCGTCCCCGGCCCCCTGCTCGACATGGTCGAGCTGGCGATGGCCGAGCATGTCGCAGAGGGCTTTGGGCCCCGACAGCGGGCCTTCATCGAGAGCCACGGAATGCGGGTCGTGCCCCGATCCATGGAGGTGCTTCACCTGATCCTGCACGAGCCCGAGTACCTCGAAGACGGCGTACGCTGGGTCGAAGCCTACTTGGGAGAGCAACCGTCGAACACGGAGATTGTGGGGGTGGCACGGATGATCTGGGCGCACGAGTGGCCGACGCTCGACCGGTATATGCAGCGACGGATCGAACAGCGCGCACAATGGTGCGTGGATGATCTGGTCGAGCTGTTCGAGGCAATGCTCCATCTCACCAACTATCCGCCAGCCCTGGGCACAACCCTCATCGATCGACTCGTGGACGCATGCCAGCGTGGAGAGCTCCAATATGGTGCGTTGGTCGGGATGGTGCAGCGATGCCTGCCCCCGGAGCTCCAACACGAGGCCGACGACTATGGATCGACGATTGAAGAGGCCGAACGCTCACAGACGGTCGCGGAGGCGACCAAATGACCGCGCCTGAGTCGTCTACGAGGGTAGTATGCCCCTTCGTCGTGCTGGGGATCGCTCCCACGCTCGATCCGGGGCGGGTCAAGCAGGCCTACTTTGCCATGCTCGCCGAGAGTCCTCCCCATACCGATCCCGACGGCTTTCAGCGGATCCGAGCCGCGTACGAAACACTACGCGGGGAGGGCCTGCACCGAGCCTACCTGTATGCGGCGCTGGATCTCCACGCCGAAGTGGATCGCCTGGGCGAGCTTCGGGCCGAACGCGATCGGGCCGCCAAGCAGGCACGCGCCGCCCATGGACCCTCGGCGAAGCTCGAGGCGTTCCGCGATCTCTTGGGGATGGAGTTCGAGGCTGCGATGCGCCGCATCGAACCGACCTCGGGGTAATGCAGATCGGCTCCGTCGCGTCGGAGCCGGTCAGCTCCGTCGCGTCGGAGCCGGTCGGATCCGGTCAGCTCCATAGCGTCGGATCTGTGGCGCTTTGTCGCGTCGGATCGTCGCGCTTCGTCGAAGAGCTCGTCTCGGCTCTAGAGCGGCTCGCAAAAGCGGGCCAGGATCGTCTTGGCGCCGTGCCCAGGGAAGCGTAGCTGAAGCTTGAGGTCGTCGCCGACCCCGCTCCAGCCCTTGAGCACGCCCTCGCCAAACTTGCGGTGGCGAACGGGCATCCCCACGTAGAGGGCCACGCCCTCGCCCACCTCGTCGTAGTGCTCGCCACCCCCGAGCTCTTCGTCGGTGAAGGGAGCGTCGGGCGCTTCGTCGTACTCGATGTCGTCGTTCCAGCTGGGCTCCCGAGGGGGGGCGGGGGTCGGGGTCGGCGACGGGCGCACCACCGACAGATGGGCCCGCGGCCGCAGGCCCACGGTGGCGGTGGCATCCGCGGGCAGGTCGACGACGAAGCGCGAAGGGTTGCCCACCTGCAGCTGGCCGTAGATCCGCCGGCGACGCGCCAGGGTGAGCGTGAGCTGATCCTTGGCCCGGGTCACCGCCACATAGGCCAGGCGCCGCTCTTCCTCCAGCTGCACCGGATCGTCGAGCACCCGCGCGTGGGGGAAGATCCGCTCCTCCATGCCGGTGAGGTAGACAATCGGGAACTCGAGCCCCTTGGCGCTGTGGATCGTCATCATGGTGATCACCCGACCGCGGTCGCCCTCGCCCCGCTCGCCGCCCACCAAGCTGACCAGCTCGAGGTACTCGAAGGGCTTGGCGTCGGGGCGCTCCTCGCAGAACTCCTGGGCGTTGCCCAACAGCTCCTGAAGGTTCTCCAGCCGAGTGCGCGCCTCCTCGCTGCCGTCTTGATCGAGCCAGGCGTGGTAGCCGGTGGCCGCGACGATCCGGGCGAGCAGCTCGTCGACACGCTGCCGACCCACCGACTCGCGCAGCGGCTCGATCAAGCCCACGAACTCGTGCACCCGCTTGGCCGCCGCCTTGCCCAGGCCCGCCGCCGTGGGCTCGCGCAAGGCGTCCCATAGCGAGATCCCCTCGGCGGCGGCGCGATCTTGCAGGCGGGTGAGGGAGGTCTTGCCGATCTTGCGTGCGGGCCGGTTGATGATCCGGGCCAGGTGCACGTCGCTGTGCGGGTTGAGCAGCACGGTGAGGTAGGAGAGGACGTCCTTGACCTCCATCCGCTCGTAGAAGGCCACGCCGCCGACGATCCGACACGAGAGGCCCGCGCGGCGCATCTGCTCTTCGATCGCGCGCGACTGGGCGTGGGTGCGGTAGAAGATCGCAAAGTCGCTGGGGGAGGCCCCCTCGTCGATCGCCCGCAGCACCTCGTAGGCCACCAGGCGCGCCTCGTCGCGCTCGTCGTCGACCGCGATCACCCGCACGGCGTCGCCCTCGCCTCGGTCGCTCCATAAAGTCTTGCCCAGGCGATCGCGGTTGCGACGGATCACGGAGTCGGCACAACGCAGGATCCGGGTGGTGCTGCGGTAGTTCTGCTCGAGGCGGATCGTCTGGGTGCCGGGGTGGTGCCGCGCAAAGTCGAGGATCTGTTTGACGTCGGCGCCGCGCCAGCCGTAGATCGCCTGATCGTCGTCGCCCACCACACAAAGCTCGGCTCGGCTGGCCAGCAGGTCGACCAGCTCGGCCTGGATCGGGTTGGTGTCCTGGAACTCGTCGACCACCACGTGCTGAAAACGGGTGAGCAAGCGGGCCGCGGGATCGAAGTCGGCCAGCTGACCCTCGCGCGGGCGCTTGGCCCCGCGCAAGAGCTTGACGGTGAGCAGGAGCAGATCGCCAAAGTCGGCGGCGTCGGCCGCCCGCAGGCGCTTTTCGTAGAGGGTGTAGGCCTCGCGCACCACGGCGGCCACCGGCGAGGGGAGCTCCAAGCGATCGATCCCGCTGGGGTCGAGCCCGCGGTTCTTGGCACGATCGAGAAAGCCCAGCACGCCGCGCGGGGTGTAGAGCTTGTCGGGGACCTTGAGCTCCTTGAGCACCTGGCCCATCACCGTTTGCTGATCGCCCGGGTCGTAGATCGAAAAGCGCGGGGACACGCCCACCTGCTCGCCATGACGCCGCAAGATCCGGGCGCAGATCGAGTGGAAGGTGCCCACCCAGAGCTCACGAGTGGCGTGGCGACCCCCCGCCAAGCCGTCGATCCGCTCGCGCATCTCCCCGGCCGCCTTGTTGGTGAAGGTCACCGCCAAGATCCGCCACGGCTCGATCCCCTCGTCGAGCAGCTGCGCCACCCGATGGGTGATCACCCGCGTCTTGCCCGTGCCCGCCCCCGCCAACACCAGCAAGGGCCCGCCCCGATGCTCCACCGCGGCACGCTGATCCGGGTTGAGCGACATCGCCCGTTGATACCACGAGGTGCTACCCTCCGCGGCTGGTGAGCGGACGCGACTCATCGAAACGTCCCGACGACGCCTCCGGGGAGAACACCCCGGATGAGACCTCCCGGGATGAACGCACTCCGGAGGATCGGGGCTCGGACGAGGGCTCGGCGGTGGCATCCACTGCGGCGGAACCGGAGGGCTCGGCGGACTCGGAGGGCTCGGCGGAACCGGAGGGCTCGGAGGACTCGGAGGGCTCGGCGGAACCGGAGGGCTCGGAGGACCCCATCACGGAGGACACCGTCCCGGAGGATGAGGACCGGCTGTCCCTGCGTCGCCTCGCGCGGACCTGGCCGCGCGCGATCGTCACGGTGTGGGTGGCGCTGACCGTGGTGCTGCTGGGGCGCGTGCTGGGAGATCCGGGGGTGGAGATCTCGGGGGATCTCGAGGCGCTGGTGCCACCCGAGCACCGCGCGCCCGAAGGAGAGCCGCTGCTGCTGCTGACCGTGCAAGAGGATGCGCTGGGGGACAATGAGAGCGGCACCGATCGGCTCATTGCGGCCGCGGCTGCGGTGGCCGAGCAGCTGGGAGATCGACGCGTGCCGCTAGGGCCACCCGCCGCGGAGCTCACCGCGTGGCTCGATGCCCATGCGCTGTACCTGCTGCCGGTGAGCGCCCACGAAGCGCTCGCCGAGCGGCTGACCGACGCGGCCATGGCCGAAGCAGTGGATGCCCTGCGCGCGCGGCTGAGCTCGCCACTCTATGGGGTGAGCGGGGAGGAACCACGAAGGGATCCGCTGCGGCTGCACACGCTATCGCGAGGGCACGCCGGGCGGCTGACGCATTTGGGGAATGCGGAGGACATGCCGGCCGAGCTAACGCCGGCCGGGGATCTGCTGGCGCTGGATGGGCGAGGGTTGTTGATCCAGCTGCGGAGCGAGCAAGCACCCGAGGCGTTGCTGCACGAGGTGCGCAATGCACTGTCCAACTCCTCGCCCAGCTCCTCGCCTAACTCGACGCCCAACTCGACAGTAGAAGCGGCGCTGGTGGGGCCCGGGTCGCGGAGGGCTGGGCAGAAGGCGGCGATCATGGGCGGATGGGATCGGCTCGTGGTGCTGGGGTTCGGGGGGCTGGTGGTGGTGATGAGCCTGGCCATGCGCGCGGTTCGACCGGTGCTGGCGATCGTGCTGGTGCTCGGGTCGGTGCTGGCGGGGATCTTGGCGCTGGGGCCCGCGGTGGGGCCGTACGACGTGCCGATGCTGATGCTGGTGCTGGGGTTCGGGTGCGAAGGGGCGCTGCACCTCACGCGGATCTCGGCGCGCGGGTGGCCGGCGGCGGCGGTGCTCGGCGGGGCACTGCTGCCGCTTTGGTTGTCGCCGTATCCGGCGTGGCAACAGTGGTCGATCGAGTGGGCGGCCGGGGTGGCGGCAGTGGTGATCTTGCTGCGGCTGGTGGTGCCGGCGCTGCTGAGGTTGGCGCGGTATGACACCGCGCCGGCGCGGCGAGGGTTCGTGCTGCTTCCGCTGCGCGGGCTGGCGGTGGTGCTGGCAGTGAGCGCCCTGGGGGGCGGGGCGTGGAGCGTGGGGCGGCTGCCGTTCTTGGCGCTGGATCGCGTGCCCGCGGGGGGGGATCGCGTGCATGCGGGAGGGGCCGCGAAAGAGACGGATGCGACGGATGCGACGGACGCGACGGATGCGATGAACGCGACGGACGCGATGAACGCGACGCAGGCGGCCGACGAAGCAGAGCGGATCGTGCGGGAGGCGTTCTTCGACCCGCGGTTGGTCGTGCGAGCAACATCGAGCGGGGAGACACCCGCGGCGGCGCTGGAGCGAGCGGCCGAGCACGCGCGACAGCTGGCGACGCTGGTGCCCAAAGACGCCACCCGGGTGGACTCGCCAGGGCGACTGGTGCTGCCGCCGGGGGAGCTGAGATCACGGCAACGATCGCTGGCGAAGTTGAAGATCGACGAGCGCATGGCGGCGCTGCGCGAGCAGCTGGAGACCCGCGGGTTTCGACCCGATGCGTTTGGGGAGTTCTTGCGAGGGGCCGCAGATCTGGAGGATCTGCCCACGCCCCAGGCGGCGCTCGATGGGCCGATGGGGCGGTGGATCGGGCGGTATCTGAGCGAAGACGGCACCACGCTGGTGACCGAGGTGCACCTGCACGCGGATGACGAAACGCCGGTGCCTCGGATCGAGACCGAAAGCGGAGACACACTGGTGCTGCACGGGCCCGCGGTGGCGGCGAGGCGAGATCGCCAAGGGTTTGCGGATTGGTTGGGGATCTATGTGATGGGGCAGTTGTGGCTCGGCGCGCTGGCGGTGTGGCTGGGCACGCGGAGTTTGGCTGCCGCGCTGGGGTGCGCGTGCGCGGCGTTGACCGCTCAGACGGCGGTACTGGCGGTGATGGTGGCGCTCAAGCTGCCGCTGGGGCCCGCGTTGGTGCCGGCGCTGCTGCTGGTGGGGGCAGCGGCGATGGTGGCGGGAGGGCGGGCGTGTCAGTCGGTGCGCACGGGGGCGAGATTCTACGCCACGGGGGTGCTGCTGTCGGGGTTGTGCCAGGCGGTGGCGGGGGTGGCATTGTTTGTGAGTGGGGAGGCGTTGTGGAGCTACGTGGGGCTGGTGGTTGCCGTGGGGGCGGTGGTTGCGAGCGGGGCGGGGTTGTTCGTGGCGCCGGGGATGATGCGGGTGTTTGGGATGGGGGATTTCTCGAAAAACGGCGCTAAGCGCGCCGGTTCGCAGGACGAAGATCTGTGATGGGAAGATCTGTGATGGATGAACGCCAACATCGGACCGCAGGGCACCCACGTGCCTTTGACCGCCGCTCGCTGTTGCTGGCTGTGCCCGCACTGGTCCTGCCCGCGTTGACCCTGCCAACGAACCTCGGCCACGCCGCCCCAGGGCCACAGCAGCGCAAGCTCGCCAACCGGCTCGAGCTATGGAGCAGCTACGCTCGCCGCACACGCAACCTCATGGCCCGCCTGAGCACCCGGCGTGAGACCTCCCTGCTCGAAGAGCCGCTGCTCAGCACGGGGACCTTGGTGTTCGTAGAGCCGCAGCTGCTCGTGCTACGCGACGACGGACGGCAAGGCAGCACCACGGTGATCGATGGGGACGAGATCCGCGTGTTCGTCAACAACGTCGGGCGAAGTCACGCCTCGGCCACCGTGGCGGATGCAAGACCAGCTGCACAGTGGCTCGGCCAGCGGCTACGGCGGATGTTTTCGCCCGGAGACGGCACCGAGTTGCTGGAGGATACGCGTACCCACGTACCCAAGGGCCGAGGGCACCGGCTAGAGTTGATGCCTCCGCGAGGGTCGGCGGCGCGACGGCAGGTACGAAGTGTGAGCCTAAAGCTGGACCCGGTGGTTGGGACGATCACTCAGATCGTCGTCGCCGAGGCTCAAGGCGATCGCGTGGTGATGGGGTTGAGCGACCACCGCCAGAACTTACCTGAGGAGGACATCACGGGGTTTCTGCGTCAGCTCGATGGTTGATGCTTGGCCGAGCTTGGCCGAACCGAGACGACCAAGACAACCGTCGTTGATCTGCTCCAACGCTCACGAAGGCGGAACGTCCGCACCGGGAAGGTCTGGCTCGCCCACCTCCGGCCGCCGGTGCAGATCGAAATCAAAAGGAAGATCCTCGCCGGTTCGCTGAGCGATGTTAGCGAACTCTGACTGGCCTTCGGTCGTTAGATGAAGATCGATCGGTGGATCATCCGCCATAGCAGGAACAACAGCGTTCTCGAAGTTATCATTGGTTGACATATCCCAGGTG
>JBCCWC010000013.1:0-125558 GCA_039194325.1 Myxococcota bacterium | reverse complement strand
TCTCCAAGATCGAGGCGGGGCAGATGGTGCTGGAGGCCGGTCCCTTCGACCTGCGGGCCCTGGTCGAGGACGTCCTCGACCAGGGCCCGCAGGTCGAAGGGACCGGCCTCCAGCACCATCTGCCCCGCCTCGATCTTGGAGAAGTCGAGGATGTCGTTGAGCAGGTCGAGCAGCGAGACTCCGGAGGTATGGGCCGTCTCGGCGTAGCTGCGCTGCATCTTGTCGAGGCGGGTATCGAGCAACAACCCCAGCATGCCCAGTACCCCGTTCATGGGCGTGCGGATCTCGTGGCTCATGTTGGCGAGGAACCGGGACTTGGTCTCGGCGGCGGCGGTCGCTTCGTCTCGGGCCTCGGTCAGCTCTTTCTCGGTGCGCTTGCGCATCGTGTCGAAGCTGTGTGCGACGGCGGTCAGCCCGATGGTGGCCAGGCTCAGCCCCAGCATCCACTCTTGGTGCGAGGGGAGCGTAAAACCCAGCCACACGAAGCCCAGCACCGAAAGCACACACCACAGCCAGCCGTGACGCCCTCCAGTCAGCAGCATGACCATCACGGGGGTGACCAACAGGCCCAGGCTCACCACCTGGAACGTCTCGGGGTCGATGATGATGACCACGAGGATCGGAAGCTCCAAGACCATCGCCAGGGCGTGCGACGCAAAGACCGTGCTCGCACCTCGTCGGAGCAATATCAACAGGACACCGGCGCCAGTGAGACCGATGATGCCGATGACCGCTTCGCCGATGCGCTGATGGACCAAGTCGTCGACGACGGCGATCGTGAGCATGACGAGCGTCAGCAGTATCGCCAGCGCGGCGGTGCGGAGCCGACGAAGCTCGTCACTGCTCGTCTGTCGATCCTCGGTGGCGATGAGGCGATCGATGAGCCCTGCCAAGGCGGAGATCAAGCCTGGCCGTGCGCTACGATCGTTCCCTGGGGTCGCGTCCTCCAAAAGGCCCCTTCCCAAGGGGACGATACCCTACCTGGCAGATCTCGGGGCCCAGTTCCCATCGTTTGCTCGATGCGGAGATCCTCGGCCGGAGCATGGCGCAGGATATCAGTCGACCAAGTCACCACTGGACCACTGGACCACTGGACCACTGGACCACTGGACCACTAAGCCTGCCGCCTGCGATGGAACTCGCGTGCCGATGCTCAGGCCCGCGCCCCCAACCGCCGCGACGATCCGCCCTCGAGTTGCCAGACGATCGTCCAGATCAGCCCCCGACCGCCGGCGCCGCGGGTTACTCACCATGGGAGGCCGCCGACCGGCACCACGATGGCTGGCTCGACTGACGCGGAGTCTCGCGGGTGATCGAAGTGATGCGAGTAGTGCTTACCGCTGAAGCAGGCGGCGCTGGCATGGCGGGGTGACGTGATCGTGCCTCTCGACAGTAGCGTGAGTGGAGCGTTATTGGCGCATGCTTATGATAGCAAGAATATTTATGTGGGTTTGACTCGATGATTCCGTGCACACAGGGTCTCAAACTAGTACTGCGTGCTGAGCGCCGAAGATGGGTGATACCAACGAGGGCATTGTCCGGCGCGAGCCTCGTCAACGGGCATCCAACGGCGTCCCGATCGTGCGCGATTTAGTGGATCAGGCTTGCAATTACACGGACGATCGTGAGCGCCATCGCTCGCAATCCACCGGTTCCAGAAGCTGCTGGTTGGCGAAAACGCTCGTAATTCCGTGGTGTTAACCATGAAATAGTGGTCAAAAGGACCGCGAGCAAAAGCTTGTCCTTGCTTCATGCGCTCAATTCTCGACATTAACTCTTATGCGACTACACACAGCTCGTGAGGTAGTCCTCGGGGTGAGTCTAGGTGTCATAGGGGGATGTGACACCACGGCGACGATCGGGGACGAAATCAAACAGGACGCGGAAGCGGAACTCAACGACGACACGTTGGTGGCCATGGGGGGGCCGCTGGCGGACGACGACGACGACGACGACGATGACGGTTGCGACGACGACGACGATGCACCCAACGGCAAGAAGCTCTTCAACAAGGAGACGTTCCAAGGCAATGGCCGGACATGTAGGACTTGTCATACCAAGAGCACGGGGGCGCTCTCGCCCGCGCAAGTCCAGGCGGCCTACGCCGAGGATCCTACGGGGCCACTGTTTCGCTCCATCGACAGCGATGACGGCGTAGGCAACGACTACAGCCGATTGCTGGCCCACGCCACCGTTCGCGTCACGATCCCGCTGCCGCCGGGATGGACCCTGGTCGACGATCCGCAGGCCACGGAGGTCACGCTACTGCGCGGGGTCCCGACCACCATGAACGTGCCGTCGCTCGACGACATCTTCATGTACGACGCACGGTACGACTCGCTGGAGGCCCAGGCCCTCGGGGCGATCGACGCCCATGCCGAGCCGGGACGGCCGCCGACTCCGCAGGAGCTGGAGGCCATCGCCGATTTTCAGCAGACCAAGAAGTTCTTCAACAACAAGAAGCTCAAGAAGTGGGCGCTCAAGGGAGGTCCGCCTCCGCAGCTGCCGCCCGGTGAGACCGAGTCGGAGATCCGCGGGCGCGAGTTCTTCTTGCCCGGTCCCAATGGCCTGTGCGCTTTTTGCCACGATGGGCCCATGCTCAACGAGACCAGCGGGTTCCTCCCCGAGCCGCCCTTGCCCGCGGGAGTTCGCGTCTTTACTGCGTTCGTCTCCGAGCTGAACCCGGGCAACCTCCCGGTGCACACCTTCGAGGTCGACAATGGCGACGGCACCACCACGATCGTGCAGACGCCCGACCCCGGTCGTGCCCTCATCACCGGAGATCTGGCCGACCTGAACCTATTCCGCACACCCACGTTGTGGGGGGTCGAGCACACCGCGCCCTATTTCCACGACAACTCGGCGGCCACGCTCGAGGAGATGATGGACCACTACAGCGACTACTTCGTGATCGCCGGCTTCCCTGCGTTCACCGAGCAGGAGAAGACGGACATCATCAACTACTTGAAGCTGCTCTAGTCGAGCGCCGATCGCTCGGCTGGTACGGAGTACTGGGCCGACCCCACACGCGTACGGCAGACGCGTACGGCGGGTGCCCACGGCGATGAGGGCTACGGGAGCGCGTGGCGCTACTTCTGCAGCGCTACTTCTGCACCCTGGGCACCCACGCGGTGGTGCGCCCGCCGATCTCCAGGAACTCGATGGGCTCTCCTTTGGCCGTACGAGCGTCGGCGTTCTTGCCCCAGCGATGGTGGAACAACCAGCGGCGGGGGAACAGGGTCTTGTCGGCATCGACCGCGCAGGCCTGGCCCACGATCGAGCCGAGCCGGGCGTGGATCCGTTGGGCCTCGGCGTTGCTCAGCTCGTGGCCACGGCGGCGGGGATCGATCTTGGCCTGATAGAGGATCTCGTCGGCCATCCAGTTGCCGATCCCGGCCACGAAGCGCTGGTCGAGCAGCAGGGCCTTGAGCACGGTCTTGCGAGCGCGCAATCGCTCGGCAAACGCGGCCGCGCTCGGCATCTCGTACAGCGGATCGAAGCCCAGGGTGGCGATCGGGGGCTCGCGCTCGGGATCATGCCGAAGGCGGATGCGCCCCAGGCGGCGGGCGTTGGTCATGGCCAGCTGCCCGCCGTCGTCCAGCCACACGAGGATCTTCCAAAACTTGGGAGGCCAGCTGCGATCCAGCGGCCGCTTGCCATGAGCGGCCAAGCGCAGCGGACCGTCGTCTGGGGTGACGAACTGCCCCGTCATCGCGAAGTGGAACA
This sequence comes from Myxococcota bacterium, assembly GCA_039194325.1. Taxonomy (GTDB): domain Bacteria; phylum Myxococcota_A; class Polyangia; order Nannocystales; family Nannocystaceae; genus Paraliomyxa. The sequence continues at coordinate 121,832 of JBCCWC010000013.1, read as the reverse complement.
GGGGCCAGGGACGTTCGTCGAGCTCCCACCACATCTGCTTACCTCGGCGGCGACTGGCCATGATCGCGCGGCCGGTGAGCGTGCGCGTGACCGTGCGCGGCTTCACCCCGCTAAAGACGATCTCATCGTTTGCACATCGAACCCGAGCGATCCGACGGCCGACCGCGACCTGCTCGATCAAGCGACGGGCGCGTTCGACCTCGGGTAGCTCGGGCATGCGACGACGAGGCCGCCATCCTAGCAGCCTCTAGTCGCGGGCCCGGATCGAGTCGCCGTCCTAGCGGCTCTCCCGGGCTCTGGCGAGATCGGGATCTCGCCAGCAATGTCGATCTCCTCGCCGGTCCTTGGCTTGGAGAAGGCCGTCCTTCGGCCACGTCTCTCAATAAAGCAACCGCCGTGCCAATGCAGGGCGGCTGAGATTTCGAGAGCCCGACGGCGTGGAGGGTCCGAACATGACAAGTGCGGTTGTCGGCTCTGTCAGATCGGCTGGTCGGTACCCGAGGGTCTACCCTATGGCGAGCCGGATCGTACCAGACCGAGGGTTCGGTCCGCGCGTTCGGCGGCGGGGGGGCCGTCCTGGAGGGGTGGGGGTGGGATCCAGGATGGCGTGCGGGAAGGAAGGAAGTGCTAGAGCAGGTCGTGGAGGAATCGAACCTCCGCCCGCGGACTTGGAAACCGCGATGCTCACCATTACACCAACGACCCGTGACGGCGCGGGGCCGCGGGCCACAGGGTGTCCATCACGATGTAGATGCGCTTCATGGTGAGCGTTCCTCGTTGTCGATGCGGGACGTCTGTGCGCAAGAACGACAAAGAGACCGGCAAAGAGACCGGCAAAGAGACCGGCAAAGACAAATGGTGGAGCATCTCGGACTCGAACCGAGCTGTTATTCTGAGTGCAAATCAGATGGCCACCCCTGGCAGCCCCATGCCCCGTGTGTTGTTGGTGGCCGGCGATCGCCGATCGCCGGCCGGCGTAAATGAACAGTGAGAAGCGGGAGGCGAGAATCGAACTCGCATCCTCTGGGTGGAAGCCAGGCGCTCTACCATTGAGCTACACCCGCAAAGGGAAAAGATCGTAGCCGTCGACGAACTCGCTCGCTTGCGGTGGGCCAGCGCTGGAGCGGGAGAAGGGATTCGAACCCTCGACCTTCACGTTGGCAACGTGGCGCTCTGCCAGCTGAGCTACTCCCGCGTAAGGGGGCCCAGGAGCGAGGACTATGGGGGGTGGACCCCCGTGTTCCGGAGCGAGATGCGTCGACGGAGGTGGCCGTCGTTCGGCCCAGCAGCGAAGCCGTGACTGGGGAGTGCCGAGGGATTGCGGTCGATCGACACGCACGCTCGGCTTTCGCCTCGAGCTCTGGTGCTCGTTTGCTCCCGCTGTCTCGCCGTTCCGCTATCCCCGATACAGGCCCCAATAGAGGGGAGGAGGAAACGAAAGGGACAGCAGGAGCGTTAGAGCGAGCCCGAGGCTAGCCCCAGACGGCCGTGCCGCTGGGCGAGGTACCCGGCCATCCCGCTCCGGAGCACCCCATACCCGCCGCGGCGCCCGCGATGGCGGCGGCGGCAGAAGTGGTGGCTCGACGGATGCTGGTGGAGATGGCGGACATCTTCAGTTCCTCGTTTCATGGGTCTACGGCACGACCCAGGGGGTGTCAAGCAAAGCGTTTGAACAAAAACGCGGTGACGATCCGCTCACGGTTCCCGGTCGTAGGCGCGGCCGCGGATCATCGCCTCGAGATCATAGGGTGAGGGCGCGCCGCCGAGGTAGCGATGGAACCAGTCGAGGTGAGCCGCGTAATAGAGCGGCATCGAGCGCACGAAGTTGGGCCAGTGGCCGTCGCTGGGGAACACCACCAGCCGAGCGGGTACGCCCTGGCGGCGCAAGGCGGTGAACAGGTCGAGGCTCTGGGTATAGGGCACCCGGAAATCTCGCTCCCCCGTAATCACCAGCGTGGGCGTGCTGAACTTATCGGCGTAGGTCGAGGGCGACTGCTGGCGGTAGGCCTCTGCATTGGCCCAGTAGGGCCCGCCCAGATCCCACTCGGGAAACCACAGCTCTTCGGTGCTGCCGTAGAACGAGGATAGATCGTAGATCCCCATCATCGAGGCGATCGCCTCGAAGCGATCGGTGTGGCCCAGCAGCCAGTTCATCATGTAGCCGCCGTACGACCAGCCCATGGCCCCGATGCGCTCGGGGTCGACGTAGGGCTCGCGCTCGAGGGTGTCGACCACCGCCATCACGTCCTCGTACACCTTGCCGCTCCAGTCCTTGGAGATCGCCGCGGTATACGCCTGGCCGTAGCCTATCGATCCGTGCGGGTTGAAGAACGCAACCACGTAGCCGGCCCCGGGATAGACCTGCCAGTCCCCGCGTAGGTAATCGGCCCACTGCGACTGCGGGCCGCCGTGAACGTTGATGATCAGCGGATATCGCTGGCCCTCGCGAAAGCCGTGCGGCTTGACCACGAACACGTGCACGGGCTTGCCGTCGGCCCCGGGCACGTCGAGCTCCTCCACGGGGCGAATGTCGAAGGCCTCGGCTACCGGGTCGTTGATGCCGGTGAGCCGCCGCGGCGCTCCTGTCTGGGGATTGGCCTGGGAATCGGTCTGGGAATCGGCCTGGGCCACGAACAGCTCCACCGGAGTGCCCACCGAGGAGAACGCGAAGGCCAAGCGCCCGTCGGGGGCCAGATCCCAGCCCCGCGCCGAGGGCAGGGCCAGCCGCTCGATTGCGCCTCCGTCCACCGGCACTCGATAAAGCGGGGTTCGTCCCCGGACGGGGGCCTGGAAGACCAGGCTCTGGGAGTCGGCCGACCAGTGCATGTCGGTCACCCAGTTGGGGAACGAATCGGTGAGCACCCGAACGTCTCCGGACTGACGGTCGTAGAGGGCCAGCTCGAACTCGTCCGACTCGTAGCCGTCTTGGGTCTGGCGTCGGAACGCGATGGTCCGGCCGTCGGGCGAGTAGCGGGGATGTCCGTCGAAGCCGGGGTTGCTCGCGGTGAGCGAGCGAGCCTTGCTGCCGGTCACCGGCACGACGTAGAGATCCTTGTTGGTCGACCAGGCCGGGGCGCTGCCCCGCGAGCGGTTGCTCGTAAAGCACAACTCCTGACCGTCGGGCGAGAAGGCGAAGCCGGGGTCACCCTGGCGGAACGCCGGGGAGTCGTACTCACCGGGGGTCACGTCGATGATCGAGCCGTCGGATAGATCGAGCACCAACAAGTGGTCGCGACGTCCGTCGTCCCAGCGGGTCCAGTGCCGGTAGAGCAGCTCGTCGGCGAGATAGGCCCGGGTGGGGCTTTGGGCGATGTCGGCCAGCAGGGCGGCGTTCTTTTCGTCGTCGGCCCCGTACTCCGGGAACACCCGCGAGACGAACGCGATCCGGCGGCCGTCGGGAGACCACTGCGGCTCGCTGGCTCCGGTACTGAGCGAGGTGAGGCGCTCCGCCTCACCCCCGTCGATCGACATCCGCCACAGCTGCTGAGCGTCTCGATCCCGGGCCGAGACGAACACGAAGCTGCGCCCATCGGGCGCCCAGCTGGCCGCGCCGTCGTAGCCCTCGTGGCGGGTAAGCTGGCGGGTCGTCCCCGCCTGAGGATCGGCCAACCATACATCGGTGTTGGACGTGCCCGCGGCCAGGTCGTGGCGGGTGACGGTGTACAGCACGTGGGTGCCGTCGGGAGACCACCGGATCCCGCCGAGCCCCGCCAGTCGATAGAGCGCCTCGATGGTGAACGCGTCCTTGCGGGCGTCGGCCGGGTCGGTGGCCGAGCGCTTGGCGGCCAGCGACCAGCCCTCGGCATTGCGCGGATCCGCGTTGGGGTCGTACGCCACGTCGACCGATCGCGGATCTCGTCCCGAGGGAGCCGCGGTGCCGAAGACCGCGTCGGAGGAGCCTCCCGGGAGCACGGAATCGACCACGGCCGGCGGCGGCTCGGGTAGATCGACAGCGGTGGGTCGACAGCCGAGCGCGGGGAGCAGCATGGGCACGGAACGAAGAGCACGACGAAGCATGGCGAAGGGCCTGACCAAAGCGCCGCCCAGGATACCTCCGACGGTCAAACCGGCTGGTCGACCGATGTGTCGACTCGAAACTACCGTCCCATTTCGGGCGAAAGGGTCATAGCATGGGGCCACGAAGCTCGTCGTGGTGTATGGTGAATTCCGTTTCCGGCATCGCCCCCCGGTCGCCGAGATCCATCGATGGCTAGCGCGTCGTTTCACTACGAGATCGAGCACATTGCCGACGATCGAGCTGCAATCGTGCTGAGCGGTGTCTTGGAGGGAGCGTCGTTGCCCGGGCTCGGCGAAGAGGTTCGCCGCTTGCTCTGCGACCTGCTGTGGGGCAGCGGAGTCGTCGTCGATCTGACCGCAGTGGCGCAGTGTGATCCCGCAGCGTGCTGTACATTGGCCCGCATTCAACGTCGGATCAAGGCCCGGGGTTGTCGCACGGCATGGCTCGCGCGTCGGGCTCGGCTGCGCGGCGTAGCCTGGTGGATCGTCCACGCTGCCGAGGATCCGCGGGCGATGCCGGTGACCGAGCGGTGCTCCGCCGAGCAGTGGTTGTTGACCGACGAGCGGCGGTTCGACTACCTCGGAGCGCTCACCCACGGGGCGCTCCAGCGGGCCGAGCGGGTCCTCGCTCGGCGTAGGAATCGTCGATGACCGAGCGAGGCCGGTCGCGAGGCCGGTCGCGAGGCTGGTCGCGAGGCTGGCCGCAGATCCTCTCGCAACCGCGGGCGTTCGTCGATCGCTCCACAGGGTCTACCCCGGGGGGACCCAGTGCGGATCTTCGTGAGATCGGGCGTGGCGGCGAGGGATGTGCACGTCGGCGTGGATCGCTCCGCCTTCCAGCTCGCGGTACTGGCAATAGAGCTGCACCCCGTCGAGCAGCATGCTCACCACGGGCTGGATCGCGGGCAGCGTGTACGCGATGACGATCCGGGGCGGGGTGAAATCGAAGCGCGGGAGCGCGGGCTCGTGCCAGTCGGAGCGGGCCTCGAGGAACGCCTGGGTGACCCGCGAGTGGCCGACCGGTTGACCGGTGAGCCAGATCCGGATCACGTTGGCGGCGCGTACCGATTCGCGCGAGCCGGGCTGCGCCTCGGCGGCGGACTCCATGCGAAAGTCCTCGACGCGGAGGATCTGAACGAACTTGCCCCGCTCCACGGGATCTCGGTAGCACGGGTCGACGCGGCCCGGGTCGGCGGCCCCTCAAAAACCCCGAATTTCGCATCTGAGGGCCACCTTGGGCGCCTATGTCCCTTCAGGGAGGGCGAGGGTATCCTTGGCCGCCCTCAGGGCCCTGGTGGCCCCCCAAAGACGAGCCCGGCCGCCCCCGAGACAAGAAGCCCATGGTCAGTGATCAGAAGACGGCGCTGAACATCGAAGACGAGATGCGTAGCTCCTTTTTGGACTACGCGATGAGCGTCATCATCTCCCGGGCCCTGCCCGACGCGCGCGACGGGCTCAAGCCGGTGCATCGCCGCATCCTCTACGCGATGCACCAGCTGCGGAACACCCACCAGCAGCCCTACAAGAAGTCGGCCCGCGTGGTGGGGGACGTGATCGGCAAGTATCACCCGCACGGCGACTCGGCGGTCTACGACGCGCTGGTTCGCCTGGCCCAGGACTTCTCCATGCGCTACCCGCTGGTCGACGGGCAGGGCAACTTCGGGTCGATCGACGGCGACTCCCCCGCGGCCATGCGCTACACCGAGGTGCGCATGCAAAAGCTCACCTCCGAGCTTTTAGCCGACATCGACAAGGACACGATCGACTGGGTCCCCAACTACGACGAGAAGGAGCTCGAGCCCTCCGTCCTGCCCACCAAGCTGCCCAACCTGCTGCTCAACGGGGCGGTGGGGATCGCGGTGGGGATGGCCACCAACATTCCCCCGCACAACCTGACTGAGGTGGTCGACGCCACGATCGCGCTGATTGACGAGCCCGAGCTCGATGTCCGCGATCTGCTGGAGTACGTCACCGGGCCGGACTTCCCGACCGGGGGGCTCATCATCGGGCGCACCGGCATCAAGCAGGCCTACGCCAGCGGGCGGGGCAGCATCACGGTGCGGGCGCGGGCGGAGATCGAAGAGGATTCCAAGGGGCGCGAGTCGATCGTGGTCACCGAGATCCCCTACCAGGTCAACAAGACCCGGCTGATCGAGCGGATCGCCACGCTGGTCCGCGAAAAACGGCTCGAGGGGATCAGCGACGTCCAGGACTACAGCGACCGCCAGGGCATGCGGATCTGGATCCAGGTCAAGCGCGACGCTGCGGGCCAGGTGGTGCTCAACAACCTCTACAAGATGACCGATCTCCAGACCTCGTTCGGGGTCAACATGATCGCCATCGACAACGGGCGGCCGCGAGTCCTCAACCTCAAGGACGCGCTGGTGGCCTTCATCGACCACCGCCGCACGGTGGTCACCCGCCGCACCAAGTACGACCTGCGCAAGGCACAGGAGCGGCGCGAGATCGTCGAGGGCCTCGGGGTGGCGATCGATGCGATCGATCGGGTGATCGAGATCATCCGTGGCTCGGCCAACCCCGAGATCGCGCGGGCGGCCCTGATGGCCGAGCCGCTGAGCGGGTTTGCCCCCTTCCTCGAGCGCTGCGGGCGTCCGGCCGAGGAGGTCGAGGCGGCGCGCGGTCGGCCGTACAACCTGAACGAGCGCCAGGCCAAGGCGATCCTCGACATGCGCCTGCAGCGGCTGACCGGGCTCGAGCGCGAGAAGATCGAGGGCGAGTACCGGGAGCTGAGCGCGGAGATCGCCCGGCTTGAGGCGATCTTGGCCGATCAGCGCCTGCTGATGAAGGTGATCCGCGACGAGCTGCTCGAGGTGCGCCACGCCTATGGCGACCCCGAGGGCCGGTCGGCCGGCGACGGGGCGCCCGGAGCTCCCGGGTCGCGGCGCACCCAGATCCTCGAGGCCGAGGACGACATCGATCCTATCGATCTGGTGGCCGACGACTCGATGGTCGTCATGCTCACCCGCCAGGGCTACATCAAGCGGCTGCCCACCGAGGACTACCGGGTGCAGGCGCGGGGCGGCAAGGGGGTCAAGAGCGGAGGTGGCCGGGCCGACGACGATTTCATCAGCACCGTGCTCGAGGCCAGCGCGCACGCCTGGTTGCTGATGTTCACCGACACCGGGCGGGTGTTTCGCAAGCGGGTGTTCGAGCTGCCCCAGGGGCGGCGCGACGGGCCGGGCAAGGCGCTGGTGAACTTCCTCGAGATGCGGCAAGACGAGAAGGTCCTCGAGATGGTGCCGTACCGCGAGGACGAGGTGGACGATAACCACTACATCGTCACGTGCACCGAGAAGGGCTACGTCAAGCGGACCCAGCTGTCCGAGTTTGCCAACATGCGCAAGACCGGGCTCATCGCGGTCAGCATCGACGACGACGACCGGCTGATCTCGGTGCGCTTCACCGATGGCAAGCAGCACCTGATGCTCAGCAGCGCGCAGGGCATGGTGATCCGCTTCGAGGAGAGCGACGTGCGGCCGATGGGGCGCAACGCCCGGGGTGTGCGGGGCATGGGGCTACGCGGGGACGACCGCGTGGTCGCCATGAGCCGCCTGGTCGCCGACGCCGACGCCGAGCTGCAGGTGCTGACGATCTGCGCCAACGGCTACGGCAAGCGGACCGCGGCCAACGAGTATCGCACCCAGAGCCGGGCGGGCTTGGGGCTCATCACCGTCAAGGTCAACGAACGCAACGGCGAGGTGGTCGAGAACCTGCTGGTGCATCCGGAGGATCAGATCATCGTGATCACGTCGGACGGCAAGGTGATCCGGACCCCGGTGGACGGGATCAGCGTGTTGGGGCGCAACACCCAGGGCGTTCGCATCATCCGGATGGGCGATGGCGAGCGCGTGGTCGCGGTCGCGCGCATGGTGGACGACAGCGACAAGCCCGAGGAGCCGACACAAGGGGTAATCCCCGCCGAGGAGGCCGGCGAGGACGATGGTGAGGCTGACGACGAGGCCGACGGTGAGGCTGACGACGAGGCCGACGGTGAGTGAGCAGGTCGAATCTGACGGTGAGTCGTAGACGGCAAACCTCGGTCCGGCTGCTACCCTGTCCGGACCGGGGCGAGCCACGCCACGGCTACGGGATACGATCATGAGCAGCGATCGGGAAGGCCTCGGCTCAGCGGACCGCATCATCAAGACCCTCCTCGAGTCGACCGATCACATCGTCCACCACCGGCCGGGGATGATGGTCGAAGACCGTCGGGCGCCGATCGGCTACCGATGGAGCTCGGTGACCTGGCGGCGACGACGTGGTCAGAAGCTGGCCTATCGCATGGAGCGGCATACCCCGATCTACGTGGGGGTCATCAACGAGCAGGGCGACATCGTCGAAGGCGGTCAGGTCGTCGGCAAGTACCGCGCCCCGGGGATCTACCCTGAGGCCGCGGCCTGGTACTACCGCAATGCGCTCGATGTGTGGACGCTCGACAACGAGTTCGCGGCTCGGTGGGCGTCCTACGCGTTTACGCAGAAGCACCGGGATCTCAAGGTGGTCTTGGCCGCGCTGATGCTCGTGCAAAACCGCTGCGGCGAGCCGGTGCGGGAGAGCGGCGAGCTGCTGTTCCACGATGAAGACCTGCGAGCGGTGGGCGAGGCGATGTGCCTCATCGAGCGCAAGGACAACCAGCACCTCAACCCCAAGATGCTGCTGAGGATAGGTCAGGTCCTGTCGCTGCCGGCCGTCGCCGACCTCAACCGTAGCGCGGGCTTCGGCCGATCCGCGCGCAAGCCGACGCTCGGCCGCTGGCCGAAGGTGGTGGCCCGCTGGCTGTGGCAGCGCGAGCGCATCCCGCAAAAGCTCGTCGCGCTGGTCAACGCCGGGTTTCGTACCACGGTGATGGAGCTGGCGCGGCGTAGCGGCTACAAGCCCGACAGCCCGCGCTTCTTCGAGATCCTGCGCTGGAAGCAGAAGCAGGCGGGCGACGGTCGACGCAGTCTGGCGATCGGGGTGGAGGTCACTGCGGCCGAGACCTGGCAGGGGCTCTCCGAGGCACAGATCTGCCAGCGGATCGTCGATTCTCGGCCGAGCTACAAGCGCATCGTGGGCCTGCTGCCGGCCGAGGTCGGGCTGACCCGGGCCATCGTGGCCGCCGCCGCCGAGGCCGGATCGCTGTCGGACAACGACCTGGTCCTGCTGACGCCGACCCTCGAAGAGATGGATCTGCTCGATGTGCCGGTGATCGGCGAGCGGTGGATGAGCGCCATGGCCAAGACCGAGGACCGGCGCGCCGCCAACATCGCCAAGCGGGTCCGCGGCAAGAAGACCGCCGAGGTGCTGCGCCAGGCGGCCGACGGCGCCCTGCAAAAGGCGGTGGAGAAGGTCGGCGAGGGGCTGCGCGTCTATGTGTTCGTCGACATCTCCGGGTCGATGGAGCAGGCCATCGTCACCGCCAAGGCCCACATCAGCGCGTTCTTGCAGGCGTTTCCGCTCGAGCGCCTGCACGTGGCGGTGTTCAACACCATCGGGCGCGAGGTGAAGATCCGCCATGCCTCGGCGGCCGGCGTGCAGCAGGCCTTCCGCAATTTTCGCGCCGGCGGAGGCACCAGCCACGCCGCGGGGATCCGCTGCCTGTCCAAGTACAAGCCCAAGGCGGGCGAGGACGCGCTGTTCTTGTTTGTGGGCGATCAGCAAGAAGCGCACTTTCCCGACGCGGTTCGAACGTCGGGGATCTCGCCGGTCGCGTTCGGGTTCGTGCCCGTCGGGGAGCACGACTTCCAAGACGCGGTCACCGGCACCGCGCGTGATCTCGGGATCCCCTGCTTCATCCTCGACGACACCACGATCGCCGACCCGTACGCGCTGCCTCGCCACCTGAGCACGATGATGACCGCCGCCCCGGCTAGCCGCTCGGTCTCGGTGCGCAAGACCCTCATCGACACGATCCTCGAGACCGAGCTGCTGCAGCCGCCGATGTGGGCCCGGAGGTGAGACCATGGGCTGGGCCGATCTCCTCCAACAAGACGAGACCATCGTGGCCCCGTGGCTCGGTGGTCGGCGGATCGTCTCGGGAGTGCGCCGGTGGACCATCGACGGCCCATTGCCGCCCGAGCACGGGTGGTACTCGTTCACCGTTTGTGGCAATCGCAAGGCCAAGACCGGCGCCGAGGCCATGGCCGACCCGGATCTCTTTGCCAAGAGCGAGCGCGTCGCGGGGTACCTCATTGGAAACCGGCTGCTGGCTGACGACGTGGCGCTGGAGATCGATCCCTCGCGGATCATCGAGCGTAGCGGGGTGGTCTACCTGCTCGAGTCGGGCCTCGACCGCTTTTGCCGGATCTTGGCCGCGGTGCACGACGGGCGCCTGGTCTACGTGCAGCCGGAGTTCCCCTTGGGCCCGGAGGGGCAGGTGCTCGAGGCGTTCGAGGATCGAAAGCCCTCGGTCGATCACGTCGCCGACGTGACCCCCGCCCTGCACATGGCCTTCCGCTGGTACACGTGGCTGCGCGACGACGAAGAACGGCGGGTGCGGGAAGAAGAGGAGCGGCAGCGCCAAGAAGAAGAACAGCGACGGCGCGAGGAGGAGGCCGAGCGCGCCCGGATCGCGCGCGCGCAGGCGGCCGAGCGGCAAAGGCTGGCCCAGCGGGCGCTCGAAAAGCGGCGCGAGCAGGAGGCCCGGGGCTCCCGACGGGCCAGCAACCGCGCCCCCGGCCAGACGATCGGCGGTGTACGCGAGCAAGCCCGGCGCGTGCTCGCCGACGCGGGAGCCGAGCTGCTGGACTGGACCCAAGGTCGACGATCCAACCAGGCGGTCGTACGCTTCCGGTTTCTGGGCCGGCGCTTCCGCTCGGTGGTCCGCGTGCCCGGCCTGCGGGTGATCGAGGCCGGGATCTGCCTCACCGACTCGCGCACCGGCGAGCGCGGCGACAACCGGTTTACGCTGGCGTCCTTGCCCGCCGTCATTGCCCAAGCCCAGCGCCAAAACCAGCTGGTGATCCTACGGTGGTAGACGGGGTGGTAGACGAGGTCGTCGATGGAAGTCGCTGAAGTCGCCGTGGTCATCGACGAAGACGACCACCCCATGTACTGGCACCTGCCGCCGGGGCGGACCGCGGCCTCGATCCCCGACAGTCGGTCGTTGTGGATGGTGCTGTGGAATGGTCGAGAGCGCCTGGCCGGCGTGGCTCACACCCATCCCGCCGGGGTCAACCAGCCCTCGGGCGTCGACCTGGCGACCTTCCGTGCCTGCGAGGACGGCTTGGGTCGGCGACTTCGGTGGTGGATCGTCACCCCGACCGAGGTCATGCTGTGCTCGCACGACGAGGCCGACCCCCGCGGCTATCGCTGCGATCCCGACCCGACCCCCCACCCGTGGGTCGATCCGCTTCGACGCCGCTCGTGGCCCGTCACTGAGGTCACCGAGTCCTGATTCCAAAGGAGAACTCCCATGCGATACGCACGACTGAACATCACCTGGAACGGCCAGAACGGCGATCTGCCCGATCCCGTCAGCTGGCACGCCTCCGACAAGGAGATCCTGCGCTGGGCGACCGAAGCGGTCCAGTCTGGCAGCGTCCCGGGGATCACCAAGACGGGGCATGTTCGGATGCACACCTTCGTGGTCGATCGCTTCCCCGCCAACAAGGAGATCCGCGAGGATCGGATCTACGTGCGTCCGCGGACGCCATTTGGCGCGGGCTCGCGCGGGGCTAGCCCATGCGCATAGTCGTCGTAGGCGTTGGCGCGCTCGGCTCTCATGTGGTCCAGCTGGGTCGGAGCCTGCCCGTGCAGTGGAAGGTGATCGATTTCGACAGGATCGAGGCCAAGAACCTGCTGGCCCAATTCCACACCCGCATGGGTGTGGGCAAGAACAAGGCCTTGGCGCTTCAGCAGGCCATGCAGGGGCTGTTCGGGGTCAAGATCGAGGCCGTTCCCCACCGCCTGGCGGCCGACAATGTCGAGGCCTTGCTCGGTGACGCCGAGCTGGTTGTCGATTGCCTCGACAATGCCGAGGCTCGCACCTTGGTGCAGCAGTTCGTGCGGGAGCGCGAAATCGCGTGCGTGCACGGTGCGTTGGCTCCAGGCGGCGAGCTGGGCCGCGTGGTCTGGGACCACTTGTTCGTCATCGACAGCGAGGACACACCCGGTCAGGAGACCTGCGAAGGCGGCGAGCACCTGGCCTTCGTCGCTCAGACCGCGGCGACCGTGGCCCAGGCGATCACGCTCTACGTTGGCGACCGACGCCAGGTGAGCACCCAGCTGCTGCCCTCCCGGAGCATGGTGCTTGACAGTCGCTAGCCGCGCTTGCCATGCTCAAAGCGCCTGTCCAATCGAGTGCAGCATACAAGCGTTTAGCTCACCTGGTAGAGCGTCTGATTCGTAATCAGAAGGAACAGGTTCAACTCCTGTAACATCTCCTGCTCTCTCTCTCGGACAGGCACTATAAAAATCCCCCCCGCAAAGGCGATTCGGCCGGGTGTCGTAAAGCGGGTCACCCGGATCGCAGCAAGAAGCGCCGAGGAGCGGAGCACGCGCGAGCTACGGCGCCCCGACGGTTGCTCGGCGAAAAAAAACCCAGGCGCCGTAACCACGACGCTCCAGGAGCATATTTGCAGGTGCGGGTTTAAGCGCCGCTTTAAGCCGACACCCCCCGCTCGACCCCCTACGCTCCACAGTGAACGGACCTTCGCCCGCCACCAAGGACGCCATGCTCTCCACGCTCGAGATCGCCGCAGCTACCGTCTTGTTGGTCCTTGCCGCTATCCTCATGGCCAGCTGGGCCTGGATCGCGCCTCAGATCTGGACCGAGTTGGACATCCGGGTGGCCGTGGCCGCCCTCGCCGCGACCTGTCTCGGGGTGGCCTGGGCCCTCCCCCGTGGCGATCGAAATCTCTCCGATCCAGAGGCGCTGTAGCGACGTATCCGAGACAGACACCCCTCAGCACCCTCGGCGAATGCCGAGACCGACCGACCGACCACTCGGCGACCCGCCGAGACCTTTCGTGACCACCCTCTGGGCGAGTGCCGCCGCCATAGACCGACCACCCGCGGCGGCCTCGCCGAGATCTCTACCGGAACGCACCAACACTCAACCGAAGACCCAGGCGATGGGCTCGGCCCGAGCCACGCAAGACTGGGAGCGCGCTGCGACTTCATGGCAGTTCTGTGGGGGAATCGTGTGCATCTCGTTGCGCACCCCCAGACTGCATGGCATCGCGTCGAGCCCCTCGCCTGGGTCTTCGGTGTCTTTACGTCTTTCGCCCGGTCTTGGCCGGCGATTGAATCCTCGCCCGCCGGGCTCGTCCATGCGTTCGTCTGTGTTCATCTCCTCTCCGTTCTGCGTTTCGAGTCCATCGCAAGCGCCTGGGTCGTCCACCGACGGTCCGGGCGCTTGTCTTTTGTGTATGCTCGTCGCGGACCATGGACGCCGATCTCGCCCTTCTCGACCGCTGGTGCGCCGGGGACCGCAGTTCCGGCAATGAGCTCTTCAAGCGTCACTTCGACAGCGTGTATCGGTTCTTCGAGCACAAGGTGGGCGCCGACGTCGACGAGCTGGTCCAGAACACGTTTTTAGCCTGTTCCCACAGCCGAGATACGTTTCGTCGGCAGTGCAGCTTTCGCACCTACCTGTTCACGATCGCTCGCCACCAGTTCTATGGGTACCTCCGGCGTCACCACGGCCGCGCGCTCGATGCCGAGGTCACGTCGATGGCGGATCTGAACCGCACCACCCCGGCTACGCGGATCGCACGGGGTCAGGATCATCAGCGCCTGCTGACGGCCCTGCGCGAGCTTCCCCTCGAAACCCAGCTGTTGCTCGAGCTTTATTACTGGGAAGACATGGACAGCAACGAGCTCGCCGAGGTGTTCGACGTGACCAGCACCACCGCGCGCACGCGTCTGTATCGCGCGCGTACCGCTCTGCGCGAGCGCCTGCACCAAGCGGCCAACGAGCCCGTGTCCGCCTCGCAGAGCATGGACGATCTCGATGCCTGGGCTCGTGCAATGCGCGCGCGAGCGCACGATGGCGAAGAGTAGCCCCGCCGAGCGAAGATCGGCTCCGGTGAATCTGGATGGGTGATGAGTCGGGAACGCTGGGGGCGGTACCGACTCTACCCGCGAGACCCTGGCTGTCACCGGGCTTCGACCGAAGGGAACCCCTGCATGAACGAATGGATCCGATACCCCATCCTCGCGTACGCAGCCGTGTTCGGCACGCTTGGTGGCGACAGCGTTGCCATGGCCGACACCAGCGTGGCTTCGACGGCCGCAACTGTCGCGCTCGTTCCCACGTCTCGTCCCGTCACCAGCACGTGCCCGCCCGACGTGTGTGGGCGTAACTCCGCGGAGGTAGAAGCCTATCCGCTCGAAGAGCTCGACCTCGACGGCGAAAAGCCCTCGCGGGGAGGTTTCAAGATCGTCGGCGCAACCGTGGCCGGCGGGCGGCATTTTGCGATCCCCGCGGCGAAGCTCAAGCTCGACATGGTCGGTGGCGAGCTCGCGCTGTTCGATGGGTCTGGGTCGAAGGCGAGGGTCGAGGGTCTCGTCGTCAAGCACGGCGGGGCGACGTATTGGCTCGACTTCGTCGAGGTTCGCTACGTACGCTCGTGGGCCCGGCGGCCGGGCTGTGACCACGCCGACCCGGGGACTCACCGCAAGTCCGAGTGCTACGAGGCGGCGTATGTCATCGAGTACCAAAAATTGGTCGACGGCCACGCAATCCCGGCCAAGGGCCAGGGCGAGAAGAATCGGCCGACGTTGTGCCAAGAGGTCCCCAGCTGGGGAGTCGAAGCGGCGAGCTTCAATCCGCCAGATAAGGTGAAGGGACCGTTCGGCAACCGACAAACCGAGAGGTGGACCAGCCCCACGGCGAGCGCGGTCTTGGTCGAAGGGGAAGTCTACGACTACCACAGCGCCTCGATCGTCAAGCCCACCCCTCCCGGGCGGTGGTTCAACATCGCGTGCGCCGGCTCGGCGATCGGCAAGATGAAGCTCATGGGTTACGACCCGGCGACGCACGTACCCGGGTGGAAGACCGAGCGGTGGCAGCGCCAGGCCACGCTCAAGATGATCACGGCCAGCTACTGCAAGGAAGCCAACGAGCTGCGGTTCACGAAGACCGGCCAAAAGCTCGCGTTTCAGAATCGCGCCGAGTGGTTCGATCCCTGGTCCAGCGTGGTCACCGAAGACGACCAGATCGAGGCCTTCTGGGGAGAAGATGGAGCGACGTGCCTGACCTTGCCGCGGTCCGAGAAGTGGCAATCGGATATGGCTTGGATCCGCAAGAAGTGTGGCCTATCCAAATGCAGTAGGATCTTCTCGGCCACCGAGCGAAAGGGCCCGGGGGAGTCGACCGCGAGTTGGGCCGCGCGCTCCTTCCGGGCCCGGGGTGGCGCGCTCTCGACGAACGAGGAGTGGGCGACGTTCAATCGGTAGCCCTCTGAGCCGATCGAAGGTCGGGAGCTCGCCCTCGCTGGCTCCCCTGCTATCGCGTGTTCTCGCGGCGCCAGCGTTCGAGGGCGTCGAGCCGCCATCGATAGCCCTCGCCGGCCTGCCGATAGAACTCGGCGGATCGCTCGACCAACTCCAGGGCTCGCGCTCGTCCGTCGGCGTTGGCGTCGACCAGCGCCGCGGCCAGGGCAACCTGGGCCGCGGCGCGCCACTGCGGGCCCTTGACGTTCTGGGTGACGTCCTGGGCGCAGTAGTCCTCGAAGATCTCCAGCGCGCGCTCGAGGTGGGCCACGGCGGCGTGGTGTTGACCCTGCTGGTGCCGAACCTTGCCCAAGCCCAACACCGCTTGCCCGTGGACAAAAGCGTCCCAGGGAAGATCGGTGGGAATGACGGTCGTCACCCACGTGAGGGGAGCGATCGCCGGCTCGAGCTCGCCCCGGAGCTCATGGGCGAGGCCGCGGGCCAGCTCGCGCTGAGCCTGGCGTTGGGTCGCGAGCTCGCCGACGGGGTCGTCGTCCGCGGCGAGCCGGTCGAAGATCCGCGCCGCCTCGGAGCGCTCACCTCGCTCGGCCGTGAGGAACGCGAGCCGGAACCAACACCGGTGTCGGTCGGCAACTCGCTGCGGGTGATAGCGCTCGTACGTCTCACACACGGGCGCCAGGTGGTCGTGGGCCAACGCGGGGTCGGCCACGAAGTAGGCGTAGTCGAGGCGGATCCCCAGGGTCTCGGGGTGCTCGGGACCATACGCAGCATCGAAGCGATCGAACGCGCGCGCAAAGAGGCGCTCGCGCTCGGCCTCGTCGGGGCTGATGTGGGCGAGGTTGCCGAAGATGTGGTCGAGCTCGGGCGGTGCGCCGGGGATGTCGGCCAGCTGGTCGAGGGCTCGCTGGTAGTAGCGGCGGGCGATCTCCACGTGCTGGGCCGCTAGCTGGGCGCTGGCCAGGTTGTTGTAGAGCAGAGCTCGGGCCGCCCGATGCTCGGGTGCACGCTCGGCCTGGGACTTTGCGATCTGCATGAGCAGCGCCAGATCGGGGGTGAACTGTCGATCGTCGGTCGTCGAGCGGCCCAGGCTCGACGTGCCGATCACGTAGATATAGCGGGCGGCCGCCTCGGTGGCGATCTCGTCCTGACCCGTGTGCAGGCCCTCGAGCATGGCCGACAGCAAGATCGGCGCTGAGTCGAGATAGTGCTCGTTCGTCTTCATCGCCGTCCGCCCCAGGGTGAGCAACGCCTCGGCCTGGAGCGGCAGGTAGTCGAGCGCTTGGGCCTCGTCCACGGCCTGCTCGGCTCGGGTGTAGGCGGCCGTTCCCTTGCCCGCGGCCCACAGGGTCTGGGCCTCGTCTAGTCGCTGTCGCTGGTGCTCGACCGCGTCGGCGATCGCCTCGGGAGGCGACGGGATCCCCGAGCGGAGCCGGGCCGCGTCGCTGCAGTCGTTGAGGGGCGGCAGGGCGCGCACGATGTCGATCGTTCGCTCGGGTGAGGCCGCGGCGGTCTCGATCACCTGGACGATGCTGTGATCGAGCGCGTGCCGCCTTCGGCTCAGGCACGTGACACGTCGGTCGTAGACGTCCGAGGAATCACCGCCACGCTGGTAAGCGACGCACGCCTGCTCCCGCATCTGGCCCCAGGCTTTGGCGTAGGCCGCGAGGGTCGCCAGTACGCGTGGCCCGGCCTGCGCGGCGTAAGGAAGCTCGGCGGTCGAAAACGCCTGCGCGACCGCGGCGCGGCGTTCGTCGCTCCATAACGGCGCAAGCTCGTCGGAGGCAACCTGGCACAGATCGGCGGCTGTGCGTGGGGGGGCCTGGGTCGCGAACGCATAGATAGCGATCCCGACGACGCTGCCGAACGCGGTGCCGACGAGTAGGCGTCGGCGGGTACGCGCCGGATCCCGGCCCAGGAGCGTCAGCAGGGCGGCCATGGACGGGTGGCGGTCTTTGGGGCGGGCCTTTAGGCCGCGACAGAGCGCGGCGTGGATCCATCGCGGAACTCCGCTGCCCCGGGGCGGCTCTCGGATCCGGCCCTCCTCGATCTCGAGCTGCCGCGCGGCCATGGTCTCGCCAGAAAAGGGGCGCTGGCGGTAGAGCGCCTCGTAGAGCGAGGCGCAGAAGCTGAACTGATCGGCCGCTGCATCGACCTGCGCGGCGTCGACCTGCTCGGGCGCCATATAGGCCGGGGTGCCCATCACGGCGCCGGTTTGGGTGATCGGATCCTCCAGGGCTGGAGATCTTCCGCTCTGGAGCCGATCGTCTTTGCCCGCGGCTGGCTCGAGCGTGGACTCGACCTCGGTGATCCCGCGGGCTAGCCCAAAGTCGACCACCCGGACGCGGTCGTCTTCACCGACGAGGACATTGGACGGCTTGAAGTCGCGGTGGATCACGCCCAGTCGATGCGCAGCGGCCAGCCCTGAGCCCGCCTGGCGATAGGCAGCGAGGATCTCGCGCCACGAGCGGGTCTTGGTCTCGACCCACGCCTCGAGGGTCTGGCCCGCCACCATCTCCATCACGATGAATACGCGCTCGTCGATCAGCCCCACGTCGTGGACCGGGACCACGTTGGGGTGGGACAGCCGGGCGAGCGCCTGGGCTTCGCGCTTGAGTCGAGCACGGGCGTGCTCGCGCTGCGCCTCATCTTTGGTGTTGGGGCGGAGCAGCTTGAGCGCCACCCGGCGGTCGAGCTCGGGATCGTAGGCGCTATAGACCACGCCCATCCCCCCCTGACCCAGGCGCTCGAGGAGCACAAAGCGCCCGAGGCGGGTGGCCTGCTCGGGTTCGCCGAATAGCGAGTGGCTCAGCTTGGCCCGGGCCCGGTCCCGGGCCAGGTCGTCGCCCGGCGGTCGTGCTTTGCGGACATCCTGGGAGAGCGGCACGTCCTGCTGCGGGGCCGGATCGGGCAGGGTGGCGTCGTCCACGAGCATCGACGAGCGTACCATCGCGGCGGCTCGAGACGGACCTCCACCGACCGATCACCACGCGCAAGCCTTGAGTTAGCCCGTCGCGCCTACAACTCGCTCATGGAAGGTCAGGGGTGCTGCTCCCATGGAACGGGAGGTGCCGACCTCATCTCGTTCAGAAGCCGTCATAGCCCCTGCGTGGTCCCGAGCACCTGCCGGAATCCATCGCGCTAGCTCTGTTCTTCGGCGAGGAACATGAAGGGGAGAATGTTCGAGGTGAACACCGTGATGAGGCGTTGCTTGCAGAACTCAGGCCGCATGTTTATTTTGATTTCCATCAGCAGCTTTTGCTTTGCACCCGCGCGCTCGTACATCGTCAGATTCGACCTATGAAATCCTGTGTATTCTGACCGGCGTCAATACCGGCGTGGATGCTGTTGCTCACGGCGCTGAAGGTGGTGGACCAGCTAGTGTTCGCCGCCTCCGTGACTGGCGGCGCCCGGCGTCGTCCACGAGCGGCTACGGTGCCCATGGGTTGGCTAAGCCCAACCCCGAGCCGTTCGGGTCAATGCTCTCGCTGCGTCTTTGTGGGCAGGCGCCACGACGCCAATGATGACGGAGTAGGCGGAACCCCTCGTGTGTTGCGCAATGCGCGCCGTTTCCTGTTAGGCAGGAGGAATTCCTGCCTCTCCTTTGAAATTTTCCGGCATGCGCGCTCTCATAGCGTATACTGAACACTTGATTTTCAAAAGAAACCGATAGCTTAGGTAGCGTAAGCGAATGAGCATAATCGAACGAACAGAGCGCTTTTTTCCGTTGCAGCTCTTCTCCCCGCCATCCAACCTAACCATCCTCCCTGCCAAAGGTATCTGCCCGTGTCCAAATTTGAACGAGCGCTAGAGACCATCCGAGACGTTTCGATGACGCCGGAGCAACGTGAGGCGCAACGTCGCAGCTTCGCGTACGGCAACGCAAAAATCGAGAATGAACACATAACTCGAGAGATGATCGACCGCGCTGCGGAAGCGTACGCTGCTCGTGAGCGACAGGGAAAGTAGAGAAGAAGGGGGGCAACTACCTGTCGTTGCGAAGCGGGACAGGGCTCCACGCGAGGCTGCCAATGCCTACGAGCAGGTCCGATGGTTAGAGCAAGCGATCGCCGAAGGTATCCAGGCTGACTTCTTTCGACTAAGACCATCGGTATTGATCAAACTGAATCGACTAGCTGTTGCCGGGCTGGTCGAGGCACCCGGTCGATTTCGACTTGGTGAGATGATCATAGCCAAGTCAAGCCACAAAACACCGCCCCCTGAAGATGTCGCCGAGCATATCGACGACATGTGTGATTATATAAACGACAATTGGGACAAGCCTGCCGTTCATTTGGCTGCCTATGTAATGTGGCGTTTGAACTGGATTCATCCTTTTCAAGATGGTAACGGGCGCACAGCTCGCGCCCTGTCTTACCTGGTCTTGTGTGTACGCCTCGGCCGTGATCTGCCGGGCGAAATGACAATGCCAGCTCGGATTGCGCAGGATAAGCAGCCATACTACCTCGCGCTCGAAGCGGCCGATCGAGCTTGGATGGAAGGTACTCTTGACCTCGCAGAACTTGAGGTGCTCCTGCGAGATCTTCTCGTCGCTCAGGTGGTGCATGCGGCAGATACGCCGCTGAGCCGGGACTCTGGACCGGTAATGGGTTCCCCGCCGAATCGAGATTCCGGTCCTGTCACGGGTCCGACAAGATCACCTTCGGGCTCTGTCGACAAATCGGTTGCAAGCGAGTCACGCAGTAGATGGAGCCCCACCGTGCTCGCGGCGCTCATCACAGGCGGTGCCACGGTTATTGCGGCGTTGATCGCTTTATTGACACACGTCAAGTGCGGCGAGGCTTCGCCTGCTGTGCCAAAGGCTTCGAGCAGTGGGAGAAACTCTGGGAGCCCCTCTCCGCCCCCGGCTGCCATGGGTTCATAGGCCTGGGTTAGGCGCCAAGCAGACTCGGCGTTTGCGCCATGGGCCTCATCTGATGAACTGTGACGGACTGATCATGGCCAACCGCCTTCGGCATTATTGAAGAGATCGGCGGGTGAATAGTGTTCCGGATCTCACTCACGCCGTCGAGGCCACGACCGGCTCTTCGCTCCCCAAATACGCGGCCAGCTGCTCTTGCCCCTGCTCGCCGAAGAGGATCTCGCTCAGCTCGCGCAGCTGCGGCATCGCCCGCAGCTGCTGCGCCGACACGACCTGCTCGACCAGCGTCCGTCGCCGCAGGAAATCCTCCAAGGTCACGACCATCTCGTGCTGAGCCGCGTACCTCGCCTCGGCGTGCGTGAGGCCGGTGCCGGGGATCAACACCTGGGCCAGCGCGGGCTCCTCGGCGACCGCCTCGAGCAGCGCCTCGGCCCGCGGACCGTGTCGCCGCCACCAGCGCTCGGCCATCACCTCGCCCACGTCGGGGTCGACCGCGCCGAGCCCGAGCCCAAGCCCGCGCGCCCGCTTGATGAAGCGCTCTTTACGTGAAACGTCGGCCTCCCCGTACCAGCGCCGGTCCTTGGCCTGAAGCTCCACTCCCAGCCCGCCCACCGCCTCGACGACCTCCTCGCCCACGTTGATGCAATCGGTCAGCGTGCCGCCAAAGATGCACAGGTGACGCCGCGGCGCGTCGACCTCGAGGGCGTGCTTGCGGCTGAGCTGGGTCCAGTCGTCGCCCTCGCGCTCGTCGTCGCGGCCACCATCGTCGTCGCTGCGCTCGACCACCAGCGGCCGTACGCCGCAGCGCTCGGCGATGATGTCGCGCTCGGTCAGGGGCCGCGCCTTGCCCAGGCGCTGGTTGATGTTGTCGAGGATGAACGCACGATCCGCCGCGGTAGCCACCGCGGGCAGCTGCTCGACCCGGGTGTCAGTGGTGCCGATGCTCGACCGGTGGCCCAGCGGAAGCACGAAGAACAGCCGCCCGTCGGTGGCGAAGAAGGTGAGCACCCGGGGCGCCTGGGGGATCCGCTCGACCACCAGGTGCACCCCCTTGGAGTAGAGGTGACGATGACGGGTGTTGATGCTGCTCTTGGCGTTGTGCTGCTCGACGTAAGGGCCACAAGCGTTGACCACCACCCGTGAGCGCACGGTGAGGGTGCGACCGCTCCGGCGATCGCACAGCCGGGTCGACCAGCCCTCGCCGTCCCAGGTCGATCCGAGGGACTCGACGTAGTTGGCGACCGCCGCCCCGTCCTCGACTGCGTCCCGGACGAAGCGAAACACGAAGTGGGCGTCGCCGTCGACGATGTAGGCGTCGGAGTACTCGATGCCGCCCCGGGTGTCCGCGGTGTCGATGCCCGGCTCCTCGCAGGCGATCGTGGCGTTGCTGAGCAGCTTGGGGGGCCGGGTGAAGAAGGCCCCGATCACCCAGTAGAGCAGCGCGCCCAGGTAGAGCATGATCCGGCCGAAGCGAGAGCCCCGGGTGAGCACGGTGAAAAAGCGGATCTCCCGGACGGCCGAAGGGTACGCGCGCAGCAATTCGTTCCGGCTGCGGCACAGCTTGCGCACCAGGCCGAACTCATAGGACTCCATGTACTTGATCCCACCCCACGCGAGGTTGGAGGAGTGGCTGCTGGTGAAGCCCGCGAAGTCACCCCGCTCGACCAGCGCCACCCGAGCTCCGTGAGCCGCCAGCGCGGCCGCGCTGACCGCTCCGTTGATCCCTCCGCCCACGACCAAGACATCGAAGGCCTGCTCGTCGAGGGCGTCGAGCGTGGCCGATCGAGAGGGGCTACCCGCCATGGACCCGATGTGTAGCTCACCTGTGCCCGAGCCGCAGCCCGGCGCGACCAGCGGGGGTGCTCATGTGCGACGGCGACGGAGGCCCAGCAGCAGCCAGGGCAGCCACACGAGGCCCGCGGGGGTCGGCGCGCCGCCACGACACGTACAACCCCCTGCGCCGCTGTCGTCGGCCAGAGCACCACCGCTGCTGCCCTCCGAGCCGCTGGTTGTGGTCGACCCGGCCGTTCCGACCGGAGGCACGCCCGGCCCGGTCGTCTCCGCGGTGGTGGACGCCGGGCCGGTGGTGGTCGACTCACCGTCACCGGTGGTGGTGGTGGTGTCGGCTCCGGAGGTTGCGGTGGCACCAAAGCCCACGATCGGAATCGCCACCGTCTGTTCGGTGAGGACCAACGGCGGGGCACCCCCAGCCAGATCGAACAGGGTCGCCACGTGGGAGCCCGCGTCGCCAGCCTCCGCGCCCAGAAAGTCGATGTACTCCGGAGTGTTGATGAGATAGCGCAGTCGCACCGTTACCCGCAGCGCGTCGTCTTCGGTGCTGTCCGGGGTCGCGTCGGCAATCTCGGGCGCCGCCGGGAAATCATAGCGGTGACGATCGTAGTGGGGCCAGGTACCGTCAGGTAGCAGCGTGTAGCGGCCTCCCACCGGATCGGTCTCCAGGTTGGGAGTCAGGCCCCGCGGCGGAATACGGGTGTCCTCCACCCAGTGGTCGTTGAGCAGCAGGTGAAAGATGGTGCCGTCGGACCAGCGCTCGGCGTGCCCCTCGTAGGTACGCAGCTGATCGTCGCGTTGGAGGCCGCCCTGTTGATCCCAGGCGCCCGAGCTATAGACGACCTGCCCGTCGTACTCGGCGATCACCTCGATCCACATCACCCGACCCTCGGAGTAGCCGGTGGGGAGCTTGTGCCCGGTGTTGTTGGTCACGGTGACCGCGAGCGCCGACAGGCCTTCGGTGAGATCGACGTCTTGCGGTGCCTCCACCTCGAGCGTGGCCGACGAGGGCAAGAAGGCGTCGATCGCCTCGATCGTGTTGTCGAAGTAGAAATCGGCGATGAGGTTGGCCCCCGCCGAGCCGTATTGGTCGCGGATCAGCTCCACCATGAACCGGTTGGCGCCGACCAGGTCGTGGCGAACACCTCCGGTGGGGTGGCTGTGCTGGTTGAGATACTCGGTGCACCCCGGCTTGTCGGCCACCGCGGGCATGTGACAATCCTGGCAGCTGCGAAAGTCCGGGCCCGGGGTGGCATAGGCGCTACCCAGCCACTCGCTGTAGGTGCGCTGTTCGTTGAAGCTCACGCCCAGGCCCACGCCGCTGTCGTCGACTCGCTCGGCCTCGGTGGTCACGTCGTGGCACGTGCCGCAAAAGCGCGAGGTGCCCAGGTAGGTGTCGAACAAGTAGGTGTGGGGCGGCTCGGGGACGCCGTCGGTGTAGTCCCAGGGGCCGCGCCGAGCCACGTTGATCCCGTCGACCAGCACGTCGTCGATGGTGTACTGGGCGTTGCCGGGCGAGGCCTCGGCGTCCTCCACGGTGCGGTGACAAAAGGCGCACTCGATCCCCTCTTGCTCTTCGGGCAAGAGATCTTCGAATCGGGTCACCGAGCCGTGCCCATCGAGGAAGGCCCGGGGCGCGTGACAACGAACGCACAGCTCGGTGCCCCCCGGTTGATCGGCGTCGGCGACCGCCACGCCGGCCCAGAACACCGGGTCGCGGGCGCTGTTGGCCATCATCGAGCCCTGCCACGAGCGCATCGCCGAGTAGTCCGGGTCATCGTCGTGGATGAGCGCGTTCTCGTTGCCGTGGCACAGCTCGCAGGTGTGCGGGGCGAAGATCGGGTTGACCAGCTCGCCGGGCTGCGTGGGTGCAGCGGTCGAGCGCCCCGGCAGCAGCACGCAGGCGCCACCGATCACCAGGGGCCGGAGCCAAGGCCGGAGCGCGTGGGCATAGGAGGAGCGTGACAAGGAACGACCTTAGGTCCGGTGTTGGTGATGAGCCCGGGTTCCAGCCTCGACCGTCGACTTCAGCCTCCGCGTGCACCCCGGCGGCGGCGTGCACCCATCAACAACCCGAAGGCCATCAACCCGAACGCCGCGCCGGAGCCGGAGCCGGAGCCGGAGCCCGATACACGGCAGCCACCACCGCTGCCGCTGTCGTTGGCCCCGGCGTCGCCCCCGGTGCTGCTGCCCTCAGCTGAGGTTCCGGGCTCATTGCTGGTGCCCGACCCGGAGCTCGTCGGCACGCCGGTCGGATCGTCTCCTTCGGTAGACTCGGAGCCGCCGGGATCGGGCACGCAATCGTCGAGCCCCTCGTCGGCCTGGCCATCGCAGTTGTTGTCTTGGCCGTCGCAGATCTCGGCGTTATTGGGGAAGTTGGCCCCGTCGGCATCGTCGCAATCGGTGTCGTCGCCCACGTAGCCGACCGGCGGCAGGCACGCTGTGGTGGTCTGGTCCGCGTCGCCATAGCCGTCGCCGTCGGTGTCGCTGTACCAGGTGTCGGGACAACCCTCGGTGATGTGGACGGTCTCGTTGAGCACCGCCGGGTTGTCGACCGAGTCGACCTGACCCGAGGGCCACCGCACCACCACGCTGTCGATCGTGTCGGTCGCGCCCAGCCCGAAGTGTCGGATGAGCGAGTTGTGGATCCCGTAGCCCTCGCCGGCCCGAACCTCGCGGACCATCACCCCCCACGCTCCGTGTAGCTCGATGCGGGCCCCGACCCCGCCGATGTTGCTGGCGACGCCGGTCAGCTGCACATCGAGCCAGTTGTTGTCGTTGCCGGGGTTGATGAACAGCCGGTCGGCGTTGGAGCTGCTGGGGTTGTTGAAGCCGGTCGCGAAGCCGGCCATCACGTCGCGGAAGCCGTCGGCGTTGAGGTCGCCCACCGCCGCGCTCTGAACCCCCAAGCCGTCGGTGGGGAAGGGATCGACCTGGGCGGTGAAGGTGTGGTCGCCGTTGTTCATGAACAGCCGGTGCTCGCCGTCGCGACCGGTGACCAGCAGGTCGAGGAAGGTGTCGTTGTCGAAATCCTCGAAGTACGCCTGGATGCCCAGGCCGATGGCGGCCAGATCGTCGGTCATGCCCGAGTCGGCGGTAGCGTCGACGAACGTGCCCTGCGCCTCGCCGGGCCCCTGGTTGATGTACAGCTGGCTCAACATGTCGTGGTTGAGCAAGAACGCGTCCATGTCTCCGTCGTTGTCGATGTCGCCGAAATCCATCGACCACGACTGGGCCCCGGGCCGCAGGCCCACCTGCTCGGCCACGTCGGTGTAGTTGCCGTTGCCGTCGTTCTCGAACAGCAGGTTGAGCCGGCGGCCGTCCATCGGGTCGGCGACGAACAGGCGGCACTTGGCGATATAGAGGTCTAGATCGCCGTCGCTGTCGTAGTCGGTCCACACCGAGCCGTAGTTGCCCGAGTTGTCCGAGGGGACCGTGGACTCCGTGTTGATGAGCCCAAGATCGTAGGTGAACTCCCCGGTGCCGTCGTTGTTCATGGGCGCCGAGAGCCCGTCGTCGTGACAGACGAACAGGTCGAGCGTGCCGTTGTTGTCGATGTCGGCAAAGTTGACGCACTGCGTAAACAGCTCGGGCTGCATCATCACGGTCAGATCGAAGTCGTTCCCCGCGTCGTTGGCCCGCAGAAGCTTGTGCCCGTTGTAGGCGCCGCTGGTGAAGATGTCGACGTAGCCGTTGCGATCCACGTCGCCCAGGGCCATGCCCCACTGGCTGCCCGGTAGATCGCCGAACACGTAGTGATCGAAGCTGCCGTCGGGCAGCTGATACTCGATCTCGACGATCTCGGCGTCGTCGAGCCGGACGATGTCGTCGAGGCCGTCACCGTTCATGTCGGTGACGCCGATCGCTACGCCAGAGGTGAGGGTGGGATTGTTGAGCAGACTGCTGCCGTCAGTGAAAGGATCGAGCGCATGAGCCGGTGATGCGACGAGGGCGGTACCGGCCGAACCGAGCAGCCAGAACATCGTTCGCGAGGAAAAAGCGGGGGGCTTGCGCATGGGATGATCCATTCTCCGATTTATGGTGCGAGGCTACCAATCCCTTCGTTACCACGGGGGCTAACCATGCGCTCGTGTCGAACGAACACCGAATGAAAGATGTGTCTGGGCGCACATGCTAAGGGCCTCCATGATAGCGAGCTCGAGCGGCGCAGCATGCTCCCGAGGGGAGGCCACCGGTGAGCCGGTGAGCCGATGCGCACGCCGTGGTCGCCATCACTTCAGTGTCAAAACCTGGCGTCGAAGTTTTGGATGATCTCGTCGTGGGTCAGGGCGCGATCGTACACGGCCACGAGGTGGAGGATTCCCTGCCACGGGCGATCGCGAGTGAGCTCGTCACCGCAGGCTAGCGCGTAGCGAGGGTCCCAGCCCGAGAAATCGCCGGTGCGCACCCCTTGCGCCTCGGGCTGACCGTCGACGAAGATCTGGTCGGTACCCTCGGCGCTACTTCGCACGTAGAGCACGTGAGTCGCGACAGGGGCGGCCAGGGGCGGCGTGTCGAGCTGGGGGATGCCGTTGTTCGACCCGCTGTCGTCACTGGTGCGTAGGCGAGCGGCGAAGATCGAGCTCGGCATCTCGAACATGCCTTGACCCAGCGTGAAGTTGCGGTCACCAGAGCTTGCCGAGAGCGTGACGATGCGTGCGGGACCCTCCATGTCGGCGGCCAGCGGGGTGATCCAGGCCTCTACGGTCAGCTCGTTGGTCGCCTGGCAGCCCTCGATGACCTTGGTGGCCGGGACCTCCGAGCGCACGATCGCGTCTTCGACCTGGAGGCCGTCGTCCACCCACGAGTAGCCGCTTCCCTGGATCTCCAGGTGTAGCGGCGTGCCCTCCCCGCTGACGTCCATGACGCTGGTGCCGGCGCCCTCGTCGAACTCGTAGAGCACGAGCAAGCCCTCGAACACCCGCTCGACCGCGGTGCCGGTGGTCGGAGGGATCCCGGAGCTACTCGACGTGTCGGCGGTGTTGGTGTCGTCCGAGGCATCGACGGGGTCGGTGCCGGTGAAGACCCCGCCGTCGAGCGTGGTGGTCCCCGGCGAGGGGGGAGGCGGAGGCGGGGAGCCGCTGGACTCGGCGCTCGAACTCGCGCTGCCGACCGACACCGGCCCTTGCACGCAGGTACCCGCCAGGCCATCGCCGGCCAAGGTGCTGTAGCGGCGGTCGGAGTTGCACGAGCTGTCGGGGAAGCTGCAGTAGCTGGTCGCCTCGCAGACCCCGTCGGAGCCGCAATCGGCATCCGAGCCGCACGAGAACACGTTGGCGGTACAACCGGGCGCCGCGCTCGGCACGACCGTCATCAAAAGTGCAATGGCCCATCCCCCGATTGGCCACCAACCGCGACTCGACCCCACTGAATTTCAGCGTACCACATAATGGATACAACGATGGATGCGACAATTGATACGACGATGGCACGATGCCCGTGACGCTCGCCCCCGGAGCGACCGCCGAGCGCCAGGGATTGTTCGAGATCGCTCGCCGACTTCGGGTCATCGACGAGTCGTCGACCGGCAGCGCTTCAAGGCGTGCCTCCGATGCCCTCGAGCGACCACATATGGGCGATCGGTCCGGTCAATGCCGCCGGACGGATCGCGTTCGGATCCCGTCGTTCGACGTGAGCAGAGGTCGTCAGCCCGCGGCCGCGCGGGCCGTTTCGTCGCGCTCCCAGACCCGCTGCTGACCCTTGCGCAGCTTGCGGTGGGCCATCATCTTTGCGTAGCTCATGACCCCCAAGTAGATCGGGGCATGAAGCCACAGGTCGGGGCGACCGGCGATCACCCGGAGCGTGCGCGCCGGATTGGTCGTCTCGTTGCGGCGCAGCTCGGGGAACTTCTCGTGCAGCTGGTACATGCCGGCGCGAGCCCGGGTCTGGATCTTGGCCACCATGCGCAGCTGGGTGGGCGGGGTGATGGTGAACGTATGATTCGGGGTGACGGCGCGCTCGTCGGGGGCCGCGGTCAGGCGAGCGTACTCGTCGTCGGCGATGATGTCGGGCCAGCGACCGAAGCGCTCGCGGCCCTTCTTGGAAAAGCCGTAGAACCCGGCGCCGATCACCCCCTCGGTGAAGTAGGGCAGCTGGGTCCACACCTTGTAGAAGGCCTGGACCAGCCCGGAGCGATCGGAGTAGTCGACCACCGCGGTGGGGGCGGCCACGACGATGGGTGAGCCCTCGCCCAGCATCGAGGCCACGTCGCGCAGCGCCTCGGTGCTCACCACGATGTCCGCGTCGACGTAGAGGCGCGGCCAGCCGGTGGCCGCGTCGTCGCCGAGGTTGAGCGCGTTGATCTTGGAGCCGACCGGGGTCTCGACGACCTTGACCATCTCGCCGTGGCTCCGGGCTCGCTGGGCGGTGTCGTCCGAGCAGTTGTTGGCCACCACGATGATCTCCAGCTCACCGGGTCGGGCGTCGGTGAGCATGGCCGACAGGCAGCGGTCGATGACGGCGGCTTCGTTGTAGGCGGGGACGATGACCGAGAACATGGCGGTTGCCCACGTTACCAACCCCGCGCCTGCCCCGGGCTCGCCGTGGGCTCCGGGTCTCAAGTGCCCGAAACCACGAAAGTATCGGGAGGGCTGCCGGCTCGCACGGAGTACAGCCAGCAAGCCCGGCCGGAGCTTCTATGTTCGAGCCCGGGCCCAACTGGGCACCGCGTGGAGGAGGCGAGCTCGGGCGCGAGCTCGATCGCGCACGCGGGTCACCAGATCGGTCGCCGCCTCCGGCCAGCTCGGGTGCCGAAACGAGAAGCCAGCCTCGAGCAGCCGGGTGGGCACCACCCAGCGGCTCTTGAGGACAAGCTCGGTCTCGGTGCGCATGGCCCAGGCGCCCAGCTCGAGCATCCAGCGCGAGGTGGGCAGGCCCACCGGGCACCCCCAAGCCTGGCGAAGCGCTCGCATGAACTCGCGGTTGGGAAGCGGCTTGGGGGCGGCGAGGTTGATGGGCCCCTCGAGGCCGTCCCGCTCGATGACGAGATCGATGGCCCGCATGAAGTCGTCGATGTGGATCCACGAGACATACTGGCCGCCGTCACCCTGCGTGCCGCCCAGGCCCCGGCGTACCAGCGAGCCGAGCACCGCGAACACGCCCCCGTCCTCGGGCTCCATCACCATCGCGGCGCGGAGCGCCACCTTGCGAGTGGCCGGGGTGGGGGCGCGGGCGAGCTCGGCTTCCCATTGGCGGGCCACGTCTACGCTGAAGTGCCACGCGTCGGGGATCCCGGGCTCGTCGCCTCGCCAGATCTCGCCGTCCCGCTCGTCTTGGGCCCGGTCTCGGGCGTCGCGGTAGATCGTGGCCGTGCTGGCGTTGAGCCACACGCGAGGGGGTTGCGCCGCCATGGCTACGGCCTGCCCCAGCGCGCGGGTGCTGTGCAGGCGCGACGCGTAGATCTCCGCCCGGTTGCGGGCGTCGTAGCGGCAGTTGACGCTGCGACCGGCGAGGTTGACGAGTACGTCGGCTCCGTCGAGGACAGCGGCCCAAGGACCCAGCCGGCTTCCGCTCCAGCGACGTTGGGTCGAGTCACCTGGGGGCGGTTGATCCCGCGAGAGCACAACGACCTCGTGGCCGGCGGCGGTGAAATGACGGATGAGGTGGCGGCCTACCTGGCCGCGGCCACCCGCGAGCACGATCTTCATGAGCGACGATCCTGGGGAACGATTATATTTTCAATATTTACTGAAAATATAGTCTGTCAAGAACGATCTTCGTTGTCTCCAGGCCGTGACGAAAGCCCAGAGTATGCTCTTTGAACATTGTTCAATGACTAATTGGGCTGAATTTAGGCGGAATTCGCCGAGGGGCAGTCGACGCTCGCGGGGCGGCCTATCACTCCATATGGTCCAGGATAGATGGTCTAGGATGGGTCGACCAACGGCCCCCATGATCGAACCGGAGACCTCGAGACTGAGCGGCGACGGCCTCGAGCTCGCCGTCGATCGCTGGGGTGACGGCGGAAACCCGGTGATCCTCATGCACGGCGGCGGACAGACCCGACACGCCTGGGATGGGACGGCGCGGGCGCTCGTTGAGCGGGGCTGGGTGGCCATCACCTACGACGCGCGCGGTCATGGGCAGAGCGCGTGGGCTTCGGAGGACGACTACCGGCTCGAATGCCTTGGTCGCGATCTGATCGCGGTCGCCTCGACCCTCCCGGCGCCCCCGGTCCTGGTGGGCGCTTCGCTCGGCGGCTACACCGGCATGTATGCGGTGGGCAAGCTGGGGCTGCGCGCGAAGGCCCTGGTGCTGGTCGACGTCGCGCCGCAGATCGAGCCGGCCGGGGTCGAACGGATCTTTGCCTTCATGACCGGGCACGAGGCGGGCTTCGCGACGATCGAAGAGGCGGCGGATGCCGTCGCGGGCTACCTACCGCATCGCCGCCGGCCCCGAAACCTCGATGGCTTGCGCAAGAATCTTCGCCTGCGCGACGACGGTCGCTACTACTGGCACTGGGATCCGGCGTTCCTCACCGGCGTGCAGCGCCATCGGCCCAGCCGGATCCTGCTCGAGGACGAGAGGATCGTTCGATCGATCACCATCCCTACGCTGCTCGTGCGAGGGCGGCTGAGCGATCTCATCAGCGAGGAAGGGGTGGCGCACTTCCGTAAGCTGGTGCCGCACGCCGAGGTGGTGGATGTCTCGGACGCGGCGCACATGGTGGCCGGCGATCAGAACGATCGCTTCGCCCGAGCGGTATTGGAGTTTCTCGATCGACAGTGAGCGGACGGCTCGATTTCACGGCCGCACTCCACTGGACCGTCAACGATCCGGGCAACGATCCGGGCAAGCGCCCGGGGGTTGCCGCGAGCACGCCGACGATCGCCTAGGCCGCGCGGCGCCGACGGTCGCGATGCATTGCTCAGCGCAAGTTGCCGAGCGTGGTGCGGATGTGCTCGGCGAGCTTGGCGGTCTCCACCGGCGTGTAGTGCTGGCGCTTGACCGCCTCTTGCCCCTTGCGGCCCATCTGGTCGAGCGTCTCGATCGGGACGCGCATGACCCGATGGAGGGCCTCGGTGATCCGGGCGGGCGAGCCCGAGGGGATCAAGAAACCATTCTCACCGTCGACCACCAGCTCGGGAATGCCCGCGATGTAGGTGGTGAGCACGGGACGCTGGAGGGCGAAGGCCTCCATGATGACCATGGGTAGGCCCTCCGCGAAGCTGGGCAGCACCATCGCGCGCGAGGCGAGGATCTCCTCGCGCACCTGCTCGCCGCTGATCCACCCCGTGATCCGCAGGCGGTCCTCGATCCCTCGCTCGCGCGCGAGCTGCTCGATCTGCGGCCGCATGTCGCCGTCACCGGCGAGCACGAGGTTGGCGTCGAGGCCCTCCTTCACCGCGTCGGCGAAGGCCTCGACCAGCAGGATCTGCCCCTTTTGCGCCGAGAGCCGCCCCACGGCGACCAGCTGCTTGGAGGTGGGATCGATCGGGCGCGCTTGGTCGAAGAACTCGTCGCCCACCGTGCAGTGCACCACGCGGATCTTCTCCCAGTGATCGTGGCCCACCCAGCGCCGCAGCTGGCCCGCGCAGAAGTCGGTGATTGCGACCACGAAGGCCGAGTCCTCGATCTTGGGGCCGAGCTTGTGGCCCTCGGGGGCGTCGAGCTCGTCGGGGCCGTGCACGGTAAAGGAGTAGCTGGGGCCTCCCATCGCGCGAAGGATCGAGGCGACCGCGGTGGGGTTGGTGCCGAAGTGCACGTGCACGTGATCGATCCCCTGGCGCTGCATCTCCTCGAGCAACACCAGGGCTTCGGCGAAGTACATCGCGTGACGGGACAGGCCGCGGTAGCTCTTGCGACCCAGGTCGAGCGCCTTGCGCATCCCCGCCAGGGTACGACCCGGGTTCCGGATGGCGTCGAGGCCGGCGCGGGCCCAGCGAGCCACCGGCTGCTGGAGCACGTGGAAGGTCTTGCCGTTCTCGCGTTGGTCGTCGGGGTCGACGATCTTGTAGGGCGAGCCGCGGATCGAGAAGCGGGCGACGTCTCCCACCTGGTTCTCCAGCTCGACCAGCTCGCGCCGGATGAAGGTATGGCTGACCGAGGGATAGGCGTTGGTCAGATAGGCGACACGCATCGGGCCCGACCATAGATCGCCCGCGGCGGCTTTGCCTCCCGTGGTCGCGCTACGGACCGGAGCGGGCCGGGAGCTTGCGCACGCCCGATCCGCTCATGGTCACGAGACTCATGGTCACGAGACTCATGGTCACGAGACGCGGACGCGACGCTCGTGAACGACCAGGCGGCCGTCGAGGGGCAGCCCGAGCGCCTCGGGCCGGTGGGTGGCGACCACCACCGCGCGTCCCTCGTCCCGCCAGGTCGTCAAGAGTGCGCGTAGGTCGGTCAGGGCCGCGGCGTCGAGGGTGTTGGCCGGCTCGTCCAGCAGCAGCACCGGAGGCTCGTGGCTGATTGCGGCCACCAGCGCCAGCTTGCGCCGCTGTCCCGCCGAGAGCGTGCCGATCCGCAGATCGAGGGCGGCGGGGCGAACCCAGCGGGCGAAGCGTTCCTCTCCGGCCCGAGGATCCACGCCGCGGACCGCGTTGGCGGTGCGCAGCAGCTCGCGAGCGGTGAGGTAGGGAAACAGCTCGGGGCTCTCGGGCAGGTAGCCCAGCCGTCGGCGCGCGGCTACGGGCTCGCGCCAAAGATCGTGCCCGTCGATCGCGATCGTACCGGCGGCCACGGGCAGCACGCCCGCCAGCGCCCGTAGCAAGGTGGACTTGCCCGCGCCGTTGGCTCCGGCCAATGCGTAAAGGCCCGGGCTCAGGTGAAGCGAGACGTGGTCGAGGATCGTGACGCCTCCGCGGCGGACGGCCAGGTCATGGGTCTGCACGAGGGTCATGGGATCAGCTCCGATGATCGTCGCGTACGGCGGCTTCGAAGCGCCGGCGGGCGTGATCGGCCCGACGCTGGGTGGCGGGCATGCGCCAGGCCTCGAAGGCGGCCCAGGGCAGCAGCGCCAGCGGGGTCCCAGCGACCTCGGTAAGTATCAAGGCGGCGGCCATCCACAGCAGCTGTCGGAGCAACTGGGGTTCGTGTAGGCGCCGACGGGCGTCCAATGAGAAGGTCAGGCGGACCGTATGGGTCGCCGCCCACGCGGTGGCTAGCAGCAGGTCCAGCGGCCAGGTTTGCCCGACCGGTCCGAGCCCGGCGAGGGCGATCGAGCCCACGAACAGGGCGGGTAGCCCCCCGACCGCGGCGAGCAGCAGTCGGGCCGACCGCTCGTGGTGTGCCTCGATCCCCCAGGTGTCGAGCACAGGGCGATCGCCGTGCAGGATGCGGACCGCTCGCAAGACGAGCGCCGCGCCTATGGTGGCACACACCACGGCCAAGCCTCGGCGCAGGGCAGCGGCCGCCTCGGGATCTTCGTGACCCACGTGTGCGATCGCCAGGCCCGCCAGGGTGATCGCGGCGAGCTGGGTCGCTGCGCCCCAAACCAACGCCATCCCGTCGTGTCGACGAGCGGCCAGCCACCCGAGCCGGGCGAGGGCCACCACCGGGGGGCCACCCGTTCGGCCGCGCACCCGGGCCCCGACCTCCGGCATTGGTTGGCCCAAGCGGCGGACCATCACCGCCAGCAAGAGCGCGCCGAGCCCCGCTCCCACGAGCCCCGGGACGAGCACGGCTGCCGCGACGGCAAGAGCCCACGTCAGCAGCCCGAGCAGGGCCCACCTCGGGGGGCGATCGGACACCGAGACCATGGCGATCTGGCCGAAGAGCGTGAGCATGGCGAACGCCAGGCCGCTGGCGATCGTGTGGACGGGGCCCGCGGTGGCGGCCAGCGGGAGCACCCCGTAGGCGATCGCGAGCAGCCACGGGGCGTCGAGGAGCACCAGGTGACGCAGGTGCAGGGCTCGCCACCATCGGGCGGACAGCGGGAGCGCCCACCACCAGCGCAGCCGCTCCGAGGCGAGCAGCTGTCGCACGACGGGCGCGGTGGCCACCCCATACAAGGCGTGGGCTGCCGCCATCAGCAGTGCCCGCGAGGATGGCGGCAGCCCGTGGAGCGCGTCGCGGATCTCCCACGGCGGCCACTCGCGGTAGAGGTAGACCAGCGGCAGCAGGGCCAGGCTCATGCCCACGCCGTAGGTCTGGAGCGCGTCGCGGAGCACCAGCGTGCTCAGCCGCCGGCCCAGCGCGCCTCCGAGGACCCGGGGCGCTTGGGGTCGAGGCTGGAGCTGGGTCGGGAGGCGCGCCATCGGACGTTGCCCGGCTTCGACCCGCGTGCGTGTGCTGGAGATTCGCCTCATCGCGCGGGCCGCAGATCTATGGCAAGCGCAGGCGCTGCCCCGCGCCCACGTTGCGCACCACCGCCTGGCGCCCGCTGGGCCACAGCACGGCCACCCAGTCGGCTCCGCGAAACTGTCCCAGGCCAAAGCGGGCGCTCAGCTCGGTCTGGGAGGCGCGGCTGCTGCCCCCGTGGATGTCGAGGAACTGGAGCTGCTCGCCGGTGGCCACCGCCACCCGGGCCCCGACCGCGCCCGACGGCTCGTCCTCGGGCGGAGGCGCGAGCACCACATCGAGCGTGCCGTGGCTGCCCAGGTCGGTCTCGTTGCGGTAGAGCGTGATCCGCGAGCCATCCGTGCGGGCGGTGAGCACGTCGGTGCGCCCGTCGTGATCGTAGTCGGCGAAGGCGACGGCCACGTTGTGCGCGGCCCGGTCGTCGAGCACGGGCGGGTGGGGGATCTCGATCGCCTCGAACCCCGGGGAGTCGAGGCCGAGGTGGTGGAACACCAGCTCGGGGCGGTCGTCTTCCTGGGCCACGAACAGATCGGGCCAGCCATCCGCGTCGAAGTCTTCGAAGCCCAGGCCCCAGCCATACTGCCCGCCGGTACCGGCGATCCGGGTGATGTCTACGAAGGTTCCGTCGCCGTTGTTGCGCAGCAGGGGGTTGTTGCCGATGTTGGACACGTAGTAGTCGAGGTCGCCGTCGTGATCGATGTCGGCCGCGTCGATGCCCATGGGGTTGCGGATCGTCACCGCCCCCAAGCCCGCGGCCGCGGTCACGTCGCGCAGCT
This sequence comes from Myxococcota bacterium, assembly GCA_039194325.1. Lineage (GTDB taxonomy): Bacteria > Myxococcota_A > Polyangia > Nannocystales > Nannocystaceae > Paraliomyxa. Next base: position 86,729 of record JBCCWC010000013.1, on the reverse strand, counting down.
GGCCGCCCTCGTTGCGCAGCAGCACCTTGCCGCCGCGATCGTTCCAGATCCACAGATCGCGATCGCCGTCGTTGTCGTAGTCGCTCCACAGCACCGCGCAGGGGTTGCCCTGGGGGTGGATCGTGACCCCGCTGGGTTCGGTCACGTCGGTGAACCCGGCCGCTCCGTCGTTGCGCAGCAGGTACGCGCCGGGGATCGGCAGGGTGCTCGAGGCGGAGACGATGTCGAGATCTCCGTCGTCGTCGAAGTCGCCCAGCGAGACCACCTTGCTGCGACCGTCGCCCACCAGGTTGGCCTCCGAGGCCGGCCCGCCGGCCCCCGTCGCGGCGGTAGCATCCTCGAAGGTGCCGTCCCCTCGGCCCCGGAGCAGCACATCGGTGGGCTGGGCACCCACGTAGAGATCGATCGCCCCGTCGCCGTCGAGGTCGCCCGCGGCCACCGAGTAGCCGTCGCGATCGGCGAGCGCGGCGGCCAGGCCGGAGGCGTTGGTGGTGTCCTCGAAGGTCCCGTCGCCCCGGTTGCGCAGCAGCCGAGAGGGGAACCACTCGCTGGTCACGTTGCTGCGGCCGCTGATCACCACGATGTCGGCCCAGTCGTCGCCGTCGAGGTCGACGAAGGCTACGCCGACCCCGTGGGTATTGCCGCCCGAGGTCACCGCGCCTAGCCCGGCTGCTTCGGTCACGTCGGCCAACACGATGGGGCCAGCGGGGATCTGCTCGTCGGGGGGGATCGACCCCGACCGCTCGCCTCGGTCGGGTGCCCCGTCGAGATCGATCGGGGCCCACAGGGGATCGTCGCCGAAGTCGGGGGGCAGCGGTGCGGGGTTGCATACCGCAGTGGCGGTGATGCTCAGGGTGAGCATGATCCTCCCGTGCCCCATCAAACCCACCGTAGCAGCCCGCGATGTGGATCGCACCGCGTCGTGGGTCGTCCTTGCTCTTGCAGCGCGGGGTACGTTGATGCTTCGCGTCGCCGCGTAGTAATAACGGGCGGCTGACCCCTGGAGCCTCCTCGATGCATCACGCCTTCGTTCACTTCGAGCTCAACACATCCGCCCCCGCCGAGGTTCGTCGGTTCTACGACGCGTTGTTCGACTGGACCTTCGAGGACGTGGATATGGGCGAGGGGGGGCGTTACACCCGGATCCAGACCCCCTCGGGCCCCGCTGGTGGCCTCCAGCCCAACGCCATGCCCGCCGCGCCCGCGCAGTGGGTGCCCTACGTGGGGGTCGAGGACGTCAAGGCGATGCTGGAACGGGTTCGCGAGGCGGGGGGGGAGGTCGTCGTCGAGTACACGCCCGTTCCTGGGTTTGGGGCGCTCGCGATCGTGCAGGATCCCGGCGGGACTCAGCTCGGCCTGTGGGAGGTGGAGCTGCCGGAGGAGGACGAGCCGGAAGAGGCCGAGCCGGAAGAGGACGAGCCCGAGATGGAGGCGGCCGCCGATGGGGGGGAGGCTGACGCCGACGATCTGGACGGGGACGATGACCAGGCGGTCGAGGCGGTCGAGGCTTCGTCGGAGGCACGTTCGGAAGGTCTCGGCGCTGCCTCGCAGGAGGACGAGTTCGTTCAGGGGGAGCCAGAGGCCGAGATGCGGACGACCAAGAAAGCCGTAGCCAAGAAGAAAGCGGCCAAGAAGACGGCGAAAAAGGCCACCGCGAAGAAGGCCACCACGAAGAAGGCCACCACGAAGAAGGCACCGGCCAAGAAGACGGCAAAAAAGGCCGCCGCGAAGAAGTCAACTGCCAAGAAGACAGCGAAGAAGGCGGCCACGAAGAAGGCACCGGCCAAGAAGACGGCAAAAAAGGCCGCCGCGAAGAAGGCACCCGCCAAGAAGACATCGAAAAGAGCCGCGGCCAAGAAGACGCCCGGAAAGAAGAAGGCCACGCGCAAGAGCACCAAGCGGAGCGGCCGCTAGTCGGCTGCGGTCGCCCGACCCCGAGTCGAGCGCATGGCGGGCCTTCCCCTCACGGCGTGGGCACTGCGCCATCCATGGGGAGATGACGCCGACACCGTGCTCGATCGTCTGCGCCAGCCCCCGGTGGCCGCCGAGGAGCGCCATTCGCCTCGGCCCGCGATGGCGATCGCCGTCGATCTCCTCGAGGAGCTCGACGACCGCTGTGCCCACGCGTGCTCGCGCTGGGGTGCGTCACGGGTGGCGTGCGTGGTGGCCGGGTCCGGCTCGCCGATCCTCAGCGCCGTACGAGAGCACACGGCGGTTGCCGGCCCGCTCTACCACTTGGTCGAGGCCAACGGGGCCAAGGTGCTGGCCTCGGCCGATCGGCTGTTGCGGGCGTCGCTGGTCGACGCCGTGCTCGCGGGTGCGGTCGACGACGGTCGCGGCGCGTTGCTGATGCTGGAACGTCATGGCGATGCCTTCGTCGAGCTGTGGGCGAGCGCCGAGGTCACCGGTGCCGCCGACGAGCCCCACCCGGATCCGGCGGTGGTCCAGCGCGTGGTGTCATCGGTTTGGTCGGCAGCCGGGCGACCCCCGCTGGCGTATGTGCATACGCAGGCCGCGAGCCCCAAGGCGGTTGCCGACGCTGGCTTCGAGGCAGGTTCTGAGGCAGGCTCCAACGTTGGGCACGCCCGCTCGGTCCTGCCCGACTCGGTCCCTTGGATCTCCACCTGTGTTTCGACCTCGGCGCAGGCACCAGGCGATCACGCGATCGATGTCGTCCTGGCCGCGGCCTCTGTGAGCCGAGGGTTCATGCCCGGTACGCCGCCCCGCGAGCTCGAGCACGATCGAGTGCTGGTGCACACCTCGTCTACCGGCGGGCACCACGTGGCCCTGCTACTCGGAGCTCGCCCATGACCGCGCCACCTCGGGGAGCGGCCACGATCGCGGCCGCGTGGGACGCCGACTCGGGGCCTCCGAACGTCGAGCTCTTGCCTCGCGCCGATCGGAGGGGCGTGAGCTTCTCGACCCGGATCCTCGCGCATGTGCTCGGCCGGGTCGTCGCTGGCTCCCCGGAGCCGCTGTCCTCGGTGCCGTGGGTGTTGGGGGTTGGGGAAGGGTCGGTCCCTGCACTGGTCCCCGGATCCGTGCTCCGCCGGATCCTCGCGCCCGAACGCGGCCTCGTGCGCGTCGATGCCGGGGCCGCAACCGTGCCCATGACCCTCATCGAGGCATTGGCCCACCTCGTCGACCACCCGGCGGTGCTGGTGGCCTTCGTCGCGGATGCGACTCCGCCCTACCATGAGGCGCTGGCCGCTGCGTGGTTGTTGACCCGCGAGTCTCGAGCCGATGCTCCGCTCGTTCTTGGTCCGCCCGTACTTCGTCGTACGTCCTCCTACTCGGAGCGTGCACCGAGGGCAGAGCACCCTCTGGCCTCGGCGCTGCGCCTCGCTCGTGCGATCGATGTGGGGCAGCCCACCGTCGAAACTGTTTCGTCGGGCGAGCCCGATCGCCCCGGATCCTGGCGGATCGAGCTTTGCGCTGCTTTTTGACTACAATCGCCGGCGTGCTGCGCCTCGGTTGTCGACCGAACATCTCTTCGAGCCATTCGCGATCTTCCCGTTCGATGTGCATCGAAGGTACCCGACGAACGTCACGACGATCCCGGCGTCGATGGGCGCCCGCGCGTGGGGAGGCGGATATGAGAGCGACGATGCAGCGAAAGCGGTTCGGTCTGGCGTTTGCGCTGGCCTTGGGACTGGGCAGCACTCTATTGCCCACCAACGCCGAGGCGGCTCCGACCCCGGGCGGTCAGATCCGCGGTCGAGGGGGCAACGTCGGCTTGGGCCTGAGCGTGGGCGACCCCCTGGGGATGTCCTTCAAGTGGTTCATGGCGCCCAAGCACGCGCTGCAGAGCGATCTGGGCTGGGCGCCGCTCCACCACGGTCACGGTCGCTTTGGCGCCGACTACCTGTTTCACCCCGGGACCTTCGTCAACAACAGCACCCTCGATCTGGTGCCGTACTTCGGGTTTGGCCTGGGCATCATGTTCTGGGGCAGCTACTACCATGGCCGCTACCACGATCAGTATCGGCGCTATCGAGGGGGTGGCGCGGCCATGTTCATCCGCGCCCCGATCCTCGGGCTCGGGATCCACTGGAAGAAGGTGCCGATCGACACGGTGACGGAGTTCTCCTGGGCGCCCTACATCATCTATCCCGATCTGCCCCACGGGGACTTCTCGTTCAAGGCTCGGTACTACTTCTAGTAGAGGTTCGCCGCGGCTCGCGGGCGGCGGCGGGTCGATCCCCGCCGCCTCGCTAGGGCGGTCTAGGGCAGCACAATCGCGCCGTCTTCATCTTCCAGCGGCAGGGCGTCGCGGATCCACAGCTGGAACAGATCCTGCCCGTCTTCGCTGGTGAAGCTCAGGTGGCCGTAGGCCTGTAGCGCGTTGGGGATCCCTTCGGGTAGGTCGTCCTCTCGATACTGTCGTCGTAGCTCCCGCAGGGCGGCCACCTCGTCGGGGTCGTCGATCAACAGGCTCGGGGTCTCCGAGCCTGGCTCGGTGTCGCCATCGATCGCGATCGACCAGGGATCTCGCTCTAGCGGCCAGGGCACGCCGAGCTCGTCGATAACCGAGTTGGCCCAGCCCACCACTGAGATCCGCAGCGGGCCAGCGTAGGGCTCGCTGTTGTCCCACAGGGGCTCGAGGCGATCGAGCTGCCCCCACATGACTCGGGCCGCCACGGGGCCCAGCTCGCAGCCTGCATAGCAGGACACCGTGGACGTACCGTCGGACACGAGCAGCGTGGCGCCGTCATCCTCGTCGGCGCCCCAGGTGCCCGCGATCTCGTCCAGGCGGTCGTAGCTGAGGACCCGCGACAGCTCCTCCTCGGCTGACGGGTCGAGCACCCCGGTGCGAGCGTCGGGCCACAGCACGCCGTCGATCGCGGGGAGCACCCAGTACTCGCAGGTGCCTCGCACGTAGAGATAGGCGGAGCCGATCTCGCGGACGATCTCGTTGTCGACCACGCCGCCGTCCCTTAGGACCATGGCCAGGCGCATCTGGTCCGAGCCGTCGCAGATCTCCGCCCAAGCCTCCTCGCCAGCCGAGGTGGAGTCGGGGTCCGTCGTGTCCGAGCTGCTCGGGTCTTCGCCGGTCGACGTGCCCTCGGTGTCGGAGGGCGGCAGGGCGCTCTGGCCTGGGTCATCGCTTCCACAGGCGGAGCCGAGGATCAACGTGCACAGAGCGAAGCGTCGCAGGTAAGCCATAGGACTCTCAACGTGACCCCGGTTGGTGGCTCGGGCAATCACTCCAGGCAGAGCGTCGGGTGATCGTTGGAGCGATCGCCTGCTCTCGCGGCGCCCGGGCAGGCCCGGAACCCACGCAGCAGCGACCACAGCAGGGAATTAGCGCGAGGCGAGGCTCTCCTACATCAGCGCGTGACCACGTACCTGGTCACGAGATGTGTTCGACGAGCCCGGCGGTGGAGCGCCGATGCCGTCAGCACCCCATCACGGGGATGTCCACGGCGATCATGTCGTCCATGGGAGGAATCATGGGGAGCACCCCCTGGAAGTCGAGGAGCGCGTCGATGTCCACCATGCAGGGGTAGATCCCGCCGCCGCCGAGCATGCCGAACGTGATCGTCCCGTTGGCGTCGAGGGCGGGCTCGCTGCCGAACATGGCCGGGTTGTCCGAGTTGCAGGCGGCGGCTACGTCGTTGATGAAGACCGACTCCACGCTCCAGCCGGCGGGGGTGGCCAGCCCGGGGTAGGAGCCCGGGAGCGCCGGCGCGACCAGGACCACCCACGTGCAGCGATCGTTGTCGAGGTCGGCCTTGTTGATGCGGATGCGGTCGAGCCCCCCGGGGATGGCCGTGGCCGAGTAGACCACGTTGCCCTGGCCGCCGGTGCTGGTGCCCGTGTCGGTGGACTCGCCGGTCGAGCCGGTGCCGGTGCCGGTGCTACCGGTATCGCTACCGGTGGCGGGGGCGCCCGTGCCCTCGGACATGCCGGTGCCGCCCGTACCGTCGGACATGCCGGTGCCGCTGGTGTCGGCTCCGGGTGGGCCGGAGTCCGGACCGCTGCTGGTCATGGGACCTTGCTCGGGGTCGCCCATGGATTCGTTGGCCATGTCGGGGGCGGTGGTGGAGCCGCGGGTCGAGCCTGCGCTCGCCGAACCACTAGCGCCGGCCAGGCCATCGTCGCTGCAGGCGGTGGTGAGCAGGCCAACCGCGAGCAGGGAGCGTCCGAGTATGTGAGGGAAGGGTGAAGCCATACCCCATGGTACTCGGATCGGGGCGGCGATGCTCGGTCGGCCGTGGGTGAGCGGTGGTGCGGGTACGAAGGGGCGGGATCGTGCTGGTGTCGTGGCGTACGGTGTATGCGCGCGCAGGCTGGTGACATTGAGCGTCGTACCGGGGTGCCAAGGGCGAGTCGGGCAAGAGTCGATGGTCACGGGCCTCCGGTCGTGCAGCGTCCTTCGGGGATCGAGCTCCCGGGTGACTTCTGCGGGGGTCGTGATTCGATCGGGTACCGGCGAATTCTCTCGATCGGTGAGATCGAGAATCGAGCGCCTTGGAACCGGCATACTTCATTCCAATTACGATGAGTATCGGGTGCTGGTCGATCGGTGCGCCGTCTGGCAGAAGTCGGTCATCGATGGTGTGTTGGTGGATGAATCTGTAATATAGTGATAATTAATTGTATGAACTGGTTGAATTCATCGAATTCAACCAATGCTTGCCCTGCGCACCCGTCGATGGTCGCTCGTGCGGGCCGGTGGTCGTGTCGTTTGGTGCACTCGCGAAGTTGATCGGGGAGGATTTTTGTCTCACGAAATAATTGCGCGGGCGCCAGAATGCCCGCAGGAGCTCATGCATGGGCTTCGGAAGGCAGATGTTTGTCTTCTCACGACGTTGGCTCTAGTTCGTTCGAGATGCAACGACAGAAGGGCTCATTACCCGATGAACGGGCGCTCGCTGTCCTTCTTCGGTTTCTACTAGTGTCTTTGGATCTCGCGAATATGCACGTTTGAGATGGAGAGCAGCAAGGTCTGTCGAGACTGTTTGTGGTTCGCACAAGGTTCATTCAATGCATAAGTGCGTAATCCTAAATGAAGGTGGATGTTCGATTAGTAGTGCAAGCTCAGGAATATGTGCGGATTTGAGTGACGCGGGGAGGTGTGAGAGTGGTGGTCTATTATTGCCGGTGTCGAGGAACTGAAATAGCCGGGGTCACGTTCGCTGATGAAACCGATGTTTGTCGCTTGAACCGGCTCAGTGATGGTGGTATTTGCAGACGGTAGATGCAGGCCCTGGGGTTATGCGTCGAAATTGGAGTCGGAAACAAAGGAGAGAACAATGAAGGCAATGAATAGGAGCACGAAGGGGAGTGTTCGATGTGCGGTAATGATGCTCGGGCTGTTATTGTCGGCCTGCGCGGCCGAGGTCGAGGATGACTTCGAGGCGTTCGATCGTGCGCTGGGGGAGTGCACGACGACCAACCAGTGCAAGCAGATGTACGTGGGCGCGACCGATTGCGACAATGGCGGCGGCGGCGTCTGCATCTGTGGCAACGACGTATGCGACGGCGGTGGCGGCGGCGGAGACGGTGGCGGTGGCGGTGGCGGAGACGGTGGCGGCGGCGGAGACGGTGGCGGCAATGCCGGCGAGTGTACGACGACCAACCAGTGCAAGCAGATGTACATGGGCGCGACCGATTGCGACAATGGCGGTGGCGGCATCTGCATCTGCGGCAACCAGCCGTGCGACGGTGGTGGCGGTGACGGTGACGGTGGTGGTGACGGTGGTGGCGGTGACGGTGGTGGCGGCGGAGACGGCTGCCCCTACTACATCGCCTACGATTCCGACGGCAACATCCACGACTACGACGACATCCACGCCACGCCGATGGCGATGGCCCTCATCGCGGAGGCGGGGCTCCAAGACTGTGTGGTGCACTGGGCCTACAACACCAACCTCGCCGGGAATACGAGCCAGGCGGGCGATCAGGCCGCCAACGTCAACGCGGCCATCGGTCGCTATGGCTTCGACAGCAGCGTGTTCTTCAACGTCAACGGGACGAAGGGATCGGGCTACAACAACGCGAAGGACAACTTCGTAGACGTGATGCAGAGCAAGCTCGGCGCGAACAAGCCGGAGCTCTTCTATGTCATTGCGGGTCCCATGCAGGTCCCCTACGACTTCATCACCGCTGGCCCCAACAACAAGGAGCAGTACATCACCGCGATCTCCCACAGCTTGTGGAACGACCGGTACGCGAGGGGTCCGCAGATGAACACCTGCTGGGATCCCAATCCTTGCCAGTGTGGGAGCGTCAACAACCCAGGGTCTTGCTCGGCGGCCGAGCAAGCGAACCTGACGTACCTCTCCGATCTGAACATCGATCTCGACCACATCAACGACCAGAACCCGCCGGCCTTCAACAGCTCCGCCGGGGCCTGGAGCTGGTTGCAGAACGTCGACTCGGCGCTCTATGACGACGTGACGGACGGACCGAAGTCCGGCGACGCCTCCGATGCGGGCATGGTCTTCTACCTGCTCAAGGGTCGGCCCGCCGGCAACTTCAACCCCACGATGAACCAGGTCGAGAACTTCTTCTAGCGCGTAGCGCAACGGGAAGGCGCGGCGACCTCGGACCGGGTCGCCACGCGTAAGCATAACGGTCGACCGACCAACGTGACCCGGTCCACGGTCAGCGAGATGATCGGCTGAACGTGGGCCGGGTTGGCCTCGCGGATGCCAGCGCTGGGCTCAGCGCTCGTCTTTGTCGAGACGGGCGACGGGCCAGACGCGACGAGCGACCGCTGGATCCCGCGCGCCCGTAGCCCTCCGCGGTCTTGAGTCGAGGTCGACGCGGTGCGGCGGGGATGTCGCGGTTGGCGCATCTGGTGCGCGCAAGCGGTTGGCGGGCGCTTTGTGGGAGCGGGCTGGCCCGGGTCAATGGGGATGGATCCCGGCTCCGGCGCCACGGGTTCGGGAATCTCGCTCATCTCCCCACAATGTAGGCAAGACATTTTTTGCCGTGGAGCGTTACTTCAGGGCCTCCCCGAGCATATCGGTAAGTGACACGCCGAAGCTGAGCGCCCCACCTCCGTTTCGGCAATCCCCTCCGCCTCGAAGGGAACTCCCTCGCCAGATGATGCGAGCGGGAGATCCGCTGGTCGGAGCCGATGCACATGCGCGCATCGGTCCGCAAAGTGCCAGCGAGTGATCGTGACGGCCCGTTGGGTTCGAAACCCGGCGGTGAGCGGTCGAGGCGTGTCGCTACCTCTTTTCGAGCTCACCATGCATCCCGAAGACAGCAACACCGGTCTGCCGTGCCTCTCGCCAGGGAGTCGTTCCATGCACCCCTGCATCGCCGGGGGCATCGAACCCCTGGTCGCCCTGATGCTTCGCTACCTCGAAGGCGATCGCTCCGTGTTCTCTGCTCTATACGCCGCCCTGGCGCCGCATATTCGCCGGCAGGTCCATGCGATCCTCGGGTGTGATCTGATGGTCGATGATCTGGTGCAAGACACCTTCCTCAAGGCCCACGCGGCGCGAGAGCGCTTCGACCCTTCACGGCTTCGCGGAGCGGAAGGCGTGGTGTCCTGGTTTTGTGCCATCGCTCGCAACGCGTCCGTCAGCGAGCTACGGCGGCGCTACTCGGGCGCCGGCGCTGGATTGGTCGGAGCGCTCCCCGTGCCCGAGGAGCTCGCTTCCCAGCAGCCCGACGCCGAGCATCGAGCCTTGGTCGCCGAGCGCCGCCACCGGGCCCAGGTGGCCGTGCATGATTCGTTAGCTCGATTACCCGAGCATCAACGTCGCGTCGTCGAGCTGCACAAGCTGCACGGGCTGCCCATGCGCGAGGTCGCCGAGCAGCTGGGGATCCGACCGGGGGCGGCCCGAGTTCGAGCCCATCGAGCGTACCGGGCCATGGCCGATCGCCTGGCGGGTGACGACGACGCTCGCTGAGCGTACGGGGTGAGTGCGGCTCAGCACTGGGTCGATACGCGTATGGGGTGAGTGCGGCTCAGAACCGGGTCGACACGTGCACGCCGCCCGTGCCTGGGCTCAGCCAGGCCGATACGCGTGCCCGATGGCGCCGGGCGATCACCCCCAGCCGTATCGTGCCGCTGACCGCCAAGGCGACGCCGACCACGGTCATGGCGACTCCGAGCCCGATGTCTCGTCGCCCTTGGGCCACTTGTCGCTCGTAGGCTTCCTCGACGCTGGCCATTGGCGCGCGGCGGACCTCGCGGGCGCCCAGGCCCCACAGGATCCCTCCGACCGCCGTCGCCGCGGCTCCGGTCGCCAGCAGGGTCAGGCCCGGAGTATCACGAGTCCACGGGTGTGTGGGCGTATCGCGGCTCGCGGGGGGTGGCTCGGGCGGCGGCGTCTTGGTCAGCGAGGGGGCCGGGGCAGGCTCGGGCTCGGGGTCGGCTTGCTCGTTGAAGAGGATCTCCTCGCACAGCCGGATGTGGCGCTCGGTGTCCGCCCGTTGTTGCTCGGTGACGCCGTGCTGGAGGAACCGCTGGTACAGCGGGATCGCCACGCGGCAGTTGCCGCGCATGCGTTCGGCCTGAGCTCGGGCGTAGAGGTAGGCGGGGTTGGGATCCGCTGCATAGGCCTCCATCAGTGCCTCGACCGCGGCATCCCACTCGCCGGCCTTGAAGTGCTGCTGAGCTCGGAGCGCGGCGTCGGGCGCCGGAGATCGTCCCGGGGCAGATGAGGTTTTGGGCGAGGCTTCGGGCGAGGTCTCGGGCGATGGAGAGGAAGACTCGTCGGGAGCGGGCGGCGGCGGGGCGGCCTGCGCGAGCCCGCTCGTTCCCATGGCGAGGATGAGCCCGAGACTTCCGAGCTTGCTGGGCCTTGTGGTGCAGGGGGCGATGCCGGTCATGGCTACTGCCGGGGCATCATGTCATCGGGAGTCGAGCCCGGGTCAAGCGAAGGCTTGGATGTTCGTTTGGCGCGGCGCTTTCGGCCGCGGCTCTTGCTGCGGCCCGGGTTCGGCGCGGCGGCCTCGGCCGCGGTGCTCTTCGGCTCGGTGGGCGGCGAGGGGGCGACTTCGGGGGCGGCTTCAGGGGTAGCGTCGGATGCGGCTGCGTTCGCGTTTGCGCTCGCTTCGGTGCGCCCGGCTGGCCCCGTCTCGGGGGTCACCGCGGGGTCTGGGGCCTTGGTGCGATCTCGATCGGGACCTGGGGCGGGATCTGGCGTGGACGCGGGGGTGGGAGCTCGGGCGGGAGCCCGGTTGGCGGTGCCCGCCAGGTATCCAGCCACGGCCAGGGCTACCCCGGCCACGCTCAGCCCTACGGTGGTCGTTCGGCGGCGTCCTCGAAGGAACGTGGGCAGCGTCGTCGAGGTCTCCTCATGATCTTGCGTCACGGGGAGCGTGATCGCCGTGGGGGTGACCACCTCTCCGAACAGCTCGCGCATGCGCATGGCGAGCTGCGCGGTCGACAAGCGGATCCCCTCGGCCAGGGCGAAGTCTTCGATCGCCTGTCGCATGGCCCACGCGGTCGGGAAGCGGTCGGCTGGATCTTTGGCCAGGGCGCGGGTGACGATGGCCTCGAGGCGCTCCGGGTAGTCGGGGATCAGCGCGCGCGGGGGCTCGTAGTCGCAGTCGATGATCCGGTTCATCACGGCGAAGTCGTTGTCGCCGAAGAACAGGCGCAGGCAGGTGGTGGTCTCGAACAGCAGGATCCCTAGCCCGAAGATGTCGCTGCGCCGGTCGATGGTCCCGCCGCGGCACTGCTCGGGCGACATATAGCCGGCCTTGCCCTTGAGCGCCCCGGTGCGGGTGACGCTGCTGTGGTTGGCCGCCTTGGCGATCCCGAAGTCGACCACCTTGACCTCGCCATCGTAGCGCACGATGAAGTTCGAGGGCGAGACGTCGCGGTGCACCACGCCCAGCGGTCGGCCGTGCTCGTCGGCCAGCTCGTGGGCATGGTGCAGCCCGGCGCAGGCCTCCGCCACGATCGTCAGCGCGCCGGCCAGGGACAGGCCGCCCAGATCGGTGGCCGCGGTGAGCAGCTGCTTGACGTCGCGCCCGTGCACGTACTCCATGGCCATGAAGTGCTCGCCGTCGGCCACCCCGAGATCGAGCACCTGCACGATGTTGGGGTGATCCAGGCGCGCGGCCAGGCGGGCCTCGTCGAGGAACATCGCGACGAAGGTCGGGTCGTCGGCCACGTGCGGCAGGACCAGCTTGATCGCCACCAGCTTTTCGAAGCCCTCCACGCCGTGCACCTGGGCCAGGTAGAGCTCGGCCATGCCGCCCCGGGCAATTCGCCGCCGCAGGGTGTAGCGGCCCAGGCGGGTGCCTGGTGGCAGCTCTCGGGGTCTCACCGCCGACGTGGCCGCCGGGTGCATCGACTCGACTCTAGCAGCCCGCGCGATCGGTCGCAGCATGGCTCGTGCGGCGTCGGCGAGCGAGCAGCGGCAGCAACCACGCCAGGGGGCTGGGGGCCGATCGAGGGGCCGAGCCGTCGCCGCGGCAAAAGCAACCCCCGCCCTCGTCGTCTCCGGACAAGCCTCCGTCCGAGCCCCCGTCCGGATCCGTGCTCGTGGTGCCGTTCGAGTTGCTCGCTTCGCCCGCCGTGTCGTCGACCGAGGGCAGGGGTGCATCGTTGTCCACGATGAGCGACATGGGTCGTAGGCGCGCGCCCAGCAGCCCGCCGATCGCCGCCGAGTCGGAGACCGATCCGCCCGCGTAGGTCAGGAACAATAGGGTTCCCCCGCTGGCGGGCTCGACGAGGCGAAGCTGCAGCTCGTCGCCGACGACGGCGCAGGAATCGAGCGGCAGCGACACGCCGCTGGTCTCCACGCTGAATCCCACGCAGCCCTCGAACCCCGTAAGCGGCGGGGCGAACTCGTTTTGTAGCGTGAGCCGGACCAGGTCGGGGGAGTCGTTGCGGATGCGGGCCTGCAGCGCCAGCGGGGCCTCGAGCGCCCCGGCGTCGTGAGCGGCCCCGTGGAACGGCCTCGCATCGAGTGCGGGGACCAGGTCGATCGCGAGGCTGACCTCGGCTGGCGTGGGATCGAACGGGGGGGTGGCCGGCAGGAAGGGGTCGCCCCAGGCCGACGAGGGGTCGCACATGCACACGATCTGCCACTCGAGGAAGCTGAGCGGCGTGTCGTCTCCCCAGCGCCCCACCACCAGATCGCCCCCCCAGTAGAGGTTGTTGTCGAACATGGGGGCCTCGGCCACCCCCTCGGCCCACACCCGCACCGGGGCGTCGGGAGCGTCGGCCACCAGGTTGCCGCGCAGCTGGGCCTCGGCCGCCCAGCGGATCTCGATGGCCGAGCCCGTCACGCCGACGACCGTGTTGTGGAGCCACTGAGTCTGTCGTGAGCCGTAGAACAACCAGTCACCCTCGCACAGGGCACAGTGGCCGATCTCGGTGAGCACGTTGCGCTCGACGAGCCAGCCGGGCGCGCTCTGGTACATGAGGATCCCGTAGCCGTTGTCCGGGTTGCCGGGGGCGATCCGCTCGATGAGGTTATGGGCGATCCGGCTGTCTCGGGCCCCGGCTCCGGTGATGAACACGGCCGCCGTGCGGGTTCGCTCGACGCCACAGGCGTCGTCGAGGAAGTCGTGGAAGTGGTTGTTGATAAGCTCGATGTCGAAGGAATTGCCCAGCACCCGCACCCCGGATTGCCCGCCGATCTCGTGCTCGCTGGTGGCCCCGCAATCGCCGAGGGGCACGCCCAGGCAGTCGCCGCACAGGGCGCAGTTTTCGGGGCCGCACTCGTCACACAGGGTGAAGGGCGAATAGGCGACACAGTCGAGCTCCGAGACCTCGTTGAGGGCGATCGTGGAGGAGGCGACGTTCTCGAGCCACAGGCCGGTGTCGCGTGCGCCCTCGATCCGGTTGCCCTGGACGACCGCGCCCGTCAGCGGCGTGGAGGATGTGCCTCGTAGCACGATGCCTCGGTCGGGCCATTGGCGGATCGTCGTCCCCTCGATCCTCACGCCGAGCGTAGTGTCGATGCCGTCCGAGGTGATGCGAATGGCCTCGGTCGACGGGGTGCCGCCGCCGGAGCCGTCGAAGACCAGATCGCGGAGCGTCCAGTATCGGAGTCCCGCCAGGGTCAGGGGGCCCGTGAGGATCGGTGCGTGGCCGGGCGCGGGCTCGATGACGATCGGGTTGGCCTCGGTGCCCGAGGGCAGCGCGTGAGCGGCCGAGTCGGCGCCCGCATAGGGGATCTCCGAGTCGCGTAGCTGGAGGGTGGTGCCGGCTCGGATCGTCCCGCTCGCGAACGCACAGTCGATCGAGCGAAACGGGGAGGCATCGGAGCCGTCGCCCGGGCATTGATCGGGCGGATCGCCCGCGTGGGCATCACCGTCGACGTAGAGGACCGTGGCGGCTCGCAGCGGCCGATGCTCGGTGAGGACGGAGTCCGCGTAGCTCGCGGTGGAGGTCACGGCGATGCTCGCGGCCGCACATGGCACCGCGAGCAGCGTGGCGAGCCGTAGGGTCCATCGCCTCCCGGTGTCAAGCGCGCCCCGGCCCTCGCTGGGTCCGCTCGGCATGGGGCTCACTCTATCACCGCGGATCGGTCGGGCGTGGGGAGTGGGGCGATCGCTCGGTGTTCACTTCGAGGGGTGGACCCTAGCCACGAGCGAGCGCGCCCAGCCGTCGATGTCTTCCAGCAGCGAGGCGCGGACCTCTGGCGTCGCTTCCATGCGCTCGATCGTCTCGCGCAGGCGATCGCGCGCTCGTGAGAGGCGACTGGTCACCGCGCTCACCGAGATCTCCAGCACGCGGCTTACGTCGGCCGTAGGCATCCCTTCCCAGTAAAACAGCATCAGGGTGATGTGCATGTCGGGGGGAAGGGCTTCGAGCGCGCGCAGCAGCAGCCGCTGCTCCTGGCGCATGGCCACCACGCCGCTGGGGGTGAGCTGAGTATCGGGGCCCTGCGCGGCGCGGAAGCTCATCATGCGAGCGCGGCGATCCTTTTGGCGTAGGTGATCGAGCAGCCTGCGCCGAGCGATCCCGAACAGGTACGAGCGAAAGCTGTCGTTTTGTCGGATCGCCTCGTATCCCTCCACGCAGGCCAGCAGCGACTGCTGGGTGAGGTCGTCGGCGACGTGGGGGATCTTGGCCGTGAAGAAGCGGTGGACGCTCGTGTAGTGGCGCTCCATCAGCTCGTTGGCGGCGTTGCGGTCGCCCTGCCGCCACGCGTGGAGCAGCTCGAAGTCCGACCGGGTGTCCACGGTGGGCCGATGGTAACAGCCCGGCGACCGGAGACCTCTCCCGAGGCGTCTGTCGGGATGCCCGCCGAGGCGTCGGCCGAGCCGTCCCGTGGTAGCGTGGGGCATGGGCACGCGATCGCGGCTCGCCGGCGCAGTAGTATTGTGCAGTGGCCTGCACGCATGCTCCGTAGCGCCCTACGCCTGTCGCGATGACAACCAGTGCGTGCGAGCCGGTCAGCAGGGGGTCTGTGAGGTCGAGGGCTACTGCGCCTACCCGGACCTCGACTGTATCTCGGGCTGGAGCTTCAGCGTCAACGCGGCCGAGGATCTGGCCAGCCAGTGTGTTCCAGACGACGATCCAGGCTCCAGCGGCAACAACGGGGGCAGCAGCAGCTCCGGGGGATCGACCGATTCCAGCTCGTCGGGCGGGGGCGACTTCGTGTGTGGCGACGGCGTGGTCGAGCCTGGCGAGGATTGCGACGACGCCAACCTCGACGAGGGCGATGGGTGTACGCCTCAGTGTCGGATCTCGGGTCGCGAGCGGTGGGTGCAGCGCTACGGCGCCACGGCCGACGACCGGGCGGTGGCCATGATCGTGCGGGACGACGGGTTCGTGGTGGTCGCCGGGGAGCAGGGCGAGGCCGACGGTGATCGCTCGGCACTCGTGTTGGCCTACGATCCGGATGGGGTGCCGCTCGAGCCCGCGTGGGTGGACGAGGAGCCCGGCGATCGTCAGGTGCATGGTCTGGCGACCGATGGTCTGACGGTGATGGTGACCGGCGAGCAATCTTCGACCGGACCCGCCGGAGCTCGCGCCTGGTACGCCTGGCTCGATGCCCTCGTCGAGCCCCAGCAGACAGGGGCCGTCGATACGCTCGCCTACGAGGTGGGCCGAGGGGCGGCGTATACCTCGCAAGGCTTCGTGCTGATCGGGATCCAGGACGGCCGGGCGTGGGCGCGCTGGGTGCAGAGCGATCGGCCCGACTGGCGGGGTGAAGCGGTCACCACGATCGACGCGGTGGCCTCGCGAGGCGACGGGGCCTTCGTCATCGCGGGCTCGACCGCGCGAGCGCGACGGTGGTGGCTGATCTCCCCGCAGGGTTCGCCGCTGGCGGAGGGATCGGCAGGCAGCCGGTCGCTGCGGGCGGCGGGCTTCGACGCGGCCGGGCGCCCGCTGCTGGGCGGCACGCGGGGCGGGCAGCCGTGGTTGGCGGCATTCGAACTCGACGGCAGCACCGCCTTCGACGTCATCGTCGAAGTGGACCTCCCCGAGGGATCGGTCGAGGGGATCGCTGGGGTCGTGAACGGGGATTGCTACACGGTCGGGACCGACGGTGACGGCGTCCAGGGCTGGGTGGCGCGCTTGGACTCGGACGGGAGGGTTCGCTGGTCGGATCGGGTGCTCACGAGCCAAGGCGAGGTGGAGCTCGGCGCGGTGGTGCACGACCACCGCAACGAGGTGCTCTACGTCGCCGGCACCGAGCGCAGCGAGGCGGGCGACCTCGATGTGCTGGTCGCGGCGCTCGAGCCCTGATGATCCCATGGTGGCCCCGGGGCGCTTTTGATGCCCTCCCGAGGCCCTGGCCCTCACTGCATCAGGTAGCCCAGCTCGAGCACCACCGTGTCCTTGCCAAAGGTCACGCGATCGGTGGTCCCGTTGTTGTTGGTCAGCACGGGGAATTGCAGCCAGAACTGGGTGTTGGGGGTGCCCAGCTCGTAATCGGCGATCACCGGCTCGGTGACGTCAAAGCTCTTGGTCTCGATGTTGGTGTCGTTGGAGAAGACCCCGAGATCGGCGATCACGATCGCTTCGTCCCACACGTAGAACTGATCCTCGTACTCCACGTCGAGGATGTGCACCGTGCCCAGCCCCGGCGCAGGGCCGTAGGGCTCGCCGTTGACGA
Organism: Myxococcota bacterium; assembly: GCA_039194325.1. Lineage (GTDB taxonomy): Bacteria > Myxococcota_A > Polyangia > Nannocystales > Nannocystaceae > Paraliomyxa. The sequence continues at coordinate 69,726 of JBCCWC010000013.1, read as the reverse complement.
TGACCTGCGCGGCCGACATCACGGCCGTGGAGATCGCCACGAAGCTCGCGGGGAAGGGCGGAAAGTCGAAGGTCATCGTGCCGCGCTGCGGCGTGTCTCCCGGTATGTCACCCACGTAGCAGTCGTTGGTGTTGAGCCCCACCCCGCTTGGCGAGGTCATCCCCGTCATGATGTCGACCGGCGGCACCTCGAGCAGCACCTGCCGCAGGGTGAAGAAGCTCGAATTCCACGGCGCTTCGAGGGCGTTGCCCGCCGCATCGGTCGCGGTGGTGTCCACCGTGAGCGCATACTCGAGGGCCGTGGTGGTGGCCGGGCTGCTGCCCGTGCCGTAGGGCAGCGGAGCGTTGGGCACCACCGTCATCTCGGTGTCGTCGGCGCTCCACATGAAGGTGACGGGGCCGATGTTGGCCGACTGCCATGCTGCCTGAGCGGAGGGCCGATCCATCGCCTCGCTGAAGGTCACTGCGATCGTCGTGTCGGCCCACACCCCCATCTCGCCGTCGCCGGGCGAGATGGAGACCACGGTGGGCGGGGTCTGGTCGATCTGCTCGCCGCTGCTGGCCGTGGTGTCCGGGTCCTCGCCCGTCGTGTTCGGGTCGGGCGTGCCCGAGTCCGAGGTGTCCGGGGCGGGAGCGGACTCGTTGGTCGTGGTCGCAGACGTGCTCGCGCCCGTGGTGGCCCCGGTGCTGTCGTTCGCATCGTCGTCGTTCGCCTCGGGGTCGAAACAGGCCAGGGGTAGCACGCAGGACAGCAGCAGCAGGCGCAGTGAATTCGAGGTGGTCATGTTTAGCTCAGGTCGAGGCGGGGGAGGCGGTCGCAAGCGCTTCGCGGCCCAGCACCTTCGCACGATAGCAAGCCCGGGTAGGGGTTTCGCAATGAGGTTGTCTATGTCGCCGGCACCGAGCACAGCGAGGGCGATCTCGATGTGCTGGTCGCGGCGCTCGAGCCCTGACGGGCCATGCACGCGGAGCTATGGTGCGAGCTTGCGGGGTAAGCGCGAACAGGGGGTCGCTGGAATTCTTAGCGTGGCGGCATTGCAACGTAGGCAGGGCCGCAGATGAGAGAGGATCTTCGAACGCCTCGCTGGAATGGCGGTCGCCCGAGGTCTCGGTATCATCGCAGCGATCGGAGCCGCGATCGGCGCACCACTGGAGCAGGAAATGCTTGAAGCACTAGAGTTTCGCGGTGTGGGTCCAGCCTCCTCGCTGTCGGTGAAGTTTCGCAAGCGGTTGAACTTTCTCGCTGGCGACAATGGCCTGGGCAAGACGTTCTTGCTCGACGCCGCTTGGTGGGCGCTCACCCGCACCTGGGCGCGGCAGATGTTGCGCCCGCACCGGCCACCGGCCAAGGCGACCATCGAGTATCGCTACAAGACGAAGACCAGCCGAGGCCATCGACACAAGAGCGAGTTCGATCGAGCCAATGAGCAATGGCCACTCAAGCGCGGTCGGCCTCCGATCCCCGGGTTGGTCCTCTATGCGCAGGTCGATGGAGGGTTCTCGGTGTGGGATCCCGCTCGCAACTACTGGAAGGGCGAGCAGGCAGATCGTCAGTCGGCCTACTTGTTCTCACCACAGGAGGTCTGGCACGGGCTGCCGCTCGATGAGCCTGTCAAGTTCTGCAATGGCCTCGTGGCGGACTGGGCCAGCTGGAAGCTCGAGGCCGGCGAGAGCTTCGAGCAGTTGTGCCGGGTGCTGCGATCGCTCTCTCCGTCGACCGGCGAGCAATTGGAGCCGGGGGAACTGATGAAGATCTCGCTGGCCGACGCGCGCAGGCACCCCACGATCCGTATGTCCTACGGGCACGATGTGCCCCTGGTCCATGCCTCGGCGGGCATTCGTCGGATCGTTGCGCTGGCCTACTTGCTCGTGTGGTCCTGGCGCGAGCACATCGACGCCGCTGCTCTACGTGGTGACGAGCCGGCTCAGCGGATCATCTTCCTTATCGACGAGGTCGAGGCGCATCTGCACCCGCAGTGGCAACGTCGCATTGTTCCGGCGCTGCTCGATGTGATGGAGGCATTGACGGGTCAGCACGATGTGCCCGTGCAGCTCATCACGGCCACGCACTCACCGTTGGTGCTGGCATCAGCCGAGACGCGCTTCGACATCGAGGCCGACGCCATCTGGGAGCTTGACCTGGTCGACGGTCAGGTTCAACTTGGCGAGTACCCGTGGAGCCGGCGCGGTGATGCCAATGCATGGCTCACCTCGAGTGTCTTCGATCTCCGAGAACCCCGCTCGCTCGAGGCCGAAGAGGCCATCACAGCCGCGCTTGCCTTGCTCAGGAAGCCGAAGGCGACGCCGGCCGAGGTCAAGAGGGTGGACCAACTCCTGCGGGAGGCGCTCAGTGACGTCGATCGTTTCTGGGTGCGATGGACGCAGTACCGGCATGACCTGAAGGCGCGAAGGGGGCGTGCCCGATGATCCCCGTACGCAAGGCTCCCAGGCCACCCGGCTTCGACGACAAGGTGCGCAAGCCGGGGCTTCGCGCCATCGCGGAGATGGTGGGCAAGACGCCGTCGTACCCGCGTCGACGCGGACGGCCATTCCTAGCGCGGTACGAACGCGAGCGCGACATCCCGGCGAACGAGTTTCCGACCTACTGGACGAAGGCCCTCGGCGACCTCATGGACGCCTACGGAGAGATCTGTGCGTACTCGTGCTTTCGCATCCATCGCGTCACCGGGGCCGCATCGGCAGATCACTTTGCCGCGAAGTCACGAAGTTGGCGCAAGGTCTACCTGTGGTCCAACTACCGCCTGTGTTGCTCGCGGCTCAACGCGCGAAAGCGGGAGTTTGGCGATGTTCTGGATCCGTTCGACGTCAAGCCGAGCTGGTTTCAGCTCGAGTTGGTGGGTTTTCAAGTGAAACCAAACCCGCGCTTGGCGGTGGCGCTGCGCGACGGGATCCAAGCGACCATCGATCGCCTGGGACTCGACGACTTTCGGCACCAGCGCGAAGAGGATGCCGAGCGTTATTGGCGGGGTGACATCTCTTTGCGCGTGCTCCGAGAGGAGTCCCCGTTCGTGGCAAAGGAGCTGCGGCGACAAGGTCGCCTCAATCCTGGTGATGCGTGGTGAGTCGAAGAAGATGCCGGGCTGTTCGGGGCAGGTAGGGTCATGCTCGGGCTGGCAGAAACCCGAGGTGTGTGTCGAAAGCCTCTATCGCGAGGACCTGGTTGGGTGCATCGCCGAAGTCGCCGGTACCCACGATCAGCCTGTCCGGCGAGCGTGAGACAAAAGTCCACGTGCGAGCGCGGTACGAGCCATGAGGTCGTGCGTTGGGGTTTGTAGGCCCCGGTCGTTCGATCGGTCGAGGCCAAGCACAAAGGTTTGCTCCTCGTGGGTCCAAGGGGGCGAGACTCGCCTCAGCCCAGCCCGCGCCCACCATGTTGACGGCCACACAAGGTTTTCACCACGGCCGAGCCCGCTGGCGCTAACCGCAAAACTTCATCGACTTTCGCCGCCGTGATCCACCCCAACGACACGGGGTCGGACGCGCGTGTCCACGCGCGTTTTGTACCCATGGGAGCTCTTCATCATGCCCGGTACGCTCGGTCGAAGGTCCTTTGTCAGCTCGATGGCCGCGGCGACGTTGCTGTCGCCCTTCATCTCCTTGCTCGGGCCGCGCCGAGCGATAGCGGCCGGGGGCAAGGCCAAGTACCTGCTCATCTTCCACACCACGGGCACGATGATCGATCAGTGGACCCCCACCGGTTCCACCGAGTCCGACATCGTCTTCAGCCCCATGCTCGAGCCGCTCGAGCCACTACGCGACAGCCTCGTGGTGATCGACGAGCTCGACAGCAAGGGCACCTCGGACAACCACGCCGCGCCGGGTGGCCTGACCGGCGTGGGCCACAGCGGGAGCAACCGCGTGTCGCTGGAGCAGTTCGTGGGCGACAAGCTCGCCCAGCAGGGGGTGAGCACGCCCTTCGAGAACCTGATCCTCGGCGGAGTCAGCTCCGAAGCCCAGAGCACCTTCTTCCGCTACAGCGACCAGGCCCTCTCTCCGCTCTTCTCGCCGGCCGCCGCCTACGAGACGATCTTCGCCGGGATCGCCGGCGGCGGCGACCTCGACGGCGAGGCGGCGGAGCGACTCCTGGCCCGCCGACAGAGCTCTTTGGATCTTATTACCTCAGAGATCTCCGAGCTCTCCGACCAGCTCGGCCACTCCGAGCGACAAAAGCTAGAGCTCCACACCGACTCGATCCGCCAGCTCGAAGATCGCCTGCTAGGCAACGGCGACGGGCCCGAGTGCAACCCCGCGGGCGGGGTGACCGACTCGCCCGAGGCCCTGGTCAACAGCGCCACCCACGTCGAGCTCGCCATCACCGCGTTCTCCTGCGATCTGACCCGGGTCGCTGCCATCGAGTTTGGGCACCACCAGGCCACCCAGGTCGGCTTGCCCGAGATCGGCACCGGCGACTGGCATCAGTTCATCCACGGGGGGCAGACCGAGCAGGTCGTCAACCTCGAGCGCTGGGTCGGTGAGCAGTTCGTGGCCGCTGCCGAGCAGCTGCGGTCGATGCCGGCACCCGACGGGGATGGCAGCCTCTTTGATCAGACGCTGATGATCTGGACCCGAGGAATGGGTGACGCGGTCGCCCACAACGGGTCGAACATGCGCTTCGTGCTCAGCGGTGGCGCGGGGGGCTACCTCAAGACCGCGCCTGGGGGCCGCTACCTCCAGGGCGGTGGCGAGGCGCACCAGCGGGTCTTGTTCAACTGCTGTGAGGCGATGGGAATCACCGATCTCGAGGGCTTCGGCTCGACCGAGTCCGACGCTGGGGCTCGCGAGCCGCTGTCGATCCTCTGCGCATAGGGACCACTACGATGCACTCGATCAAGCTCGAATCGCTCATCATCGCCTCGCTGCCCCTGCTGGCGACCGCCTGCCACGCGGGCGGCGAGGCAGAGATCGACGATGTGGGAATGACCGACGGCGAGACCGGCGAAGACGAGTCGGGCGACGGCGGAGCAGAGCCGACCGCGCCCGATTGCACCGAGGCTGGCCCTCGCATGATCCGCCGGCTCAGCGCCCACCAGCTATACGTGACCCTGCAAGCGATCTTCGAGGACGAGTCGGTCCCGCACGCCGACGTGCTCAGCGATCCCGTCGTCCATGGCTTCCGGGTCGATGCCACCGAGGCGCTCGTCCGAGATCTCAACGCGCAGCAGCTGATGCAGTACGCCGAGTCGGTCGCCGAGTGGGCGGTGGCCAACAAGCTGGGCCAGATCGCGAGCTGCCAGTCGACCGACCCTGCCTGCCGCGACGAGGTGATCGCCGAGCTCGGCCTGCGGTTCTACCGAGAGCCATTGGCCGACGCGAAGATCTCCGCCTACGCCGAGCTCTTCGACGCCCAGCCCACGTTCGACGAGGCCGTCACCGTCGTAATCGCCACGATGATGCAATCGCCCTACTTCTTGTATCGCCGAGAGCTAGGGGCCGACACGGGGGACGAGGGCCGCTTCTTGCTCACCGACTACGAGCTGGCGAGCAACCTGTCATACTCGCTGACCAACCGTCCCCCCGACGACGAGCTGCTCGGTTTGGCCGCCCAGGGCGCGCTGGGCGATCCCCAGGTGCGCATGGAGCAGTTCGAGCGGCTCGTTGCCTCCCCGCAGGGCCAGGAGAACCTCGAGCGCTTCGTGCGAAGCTGGCTGGAGATCGACGATTTCGAGAGCACGGCAAAGGTCGAGGTGCCCGAGGTGCAGTTCACCGACGAGCACCGCCAGGACATGCTGGCCGAGACCACCGCGCTGTTCTTGCACCTATTTGGCAGCCAAGGCGACGTGGCCGAGCTGCTCTCGGCCAACTACACCTTCGTCAACCAGAACCTGGGCCACTTCTACCGGCTTTGGCAGGCCAACACCCCCGATCCTCAGATGATCGAGATCCCCGCCGAAGGAGACGGGGCGAGGGCTCCCGGCATTCTGGGGCACGGGTCGATCCTGGCGCGGCACGCCCTCACCGACAACTCCTCGCCGGTCGCCCGCGGGGTGCTCGTGCGGCGCCGGCTTCTATGCCAGGAGCTGCCCGAGCCGCCCGCGGGTGTAGACACCAACCTGCAGCCGATCGCCGAGGACGCGAGCAACCGCGAGCGCTACGAGCAGCACTCCACCGATGGACAGTGCTCGGGTTGCCACAACCTCATCGACCCGGTGGGCTTTGCCTTCGAGCACTACGACACCTTCGGTCGCTACCGCGACGTCGAGAATGGTCACCCGATCGATGCCAGCGGCGTCTTGGCCGGCTTGGAAGGCGGCGAGCAGATCGAGCTCGACGGGCTCGACAGCCTCGCCCAAGCCCTCGCCACGCGGCCCGAGACCCAGGCGTGCTACGCCGAGTACCTTTCGTACTACACATATGGGCTCGACGGCTGCAACCCCGAGGCGATCGAAGAGCTCTCGGGCGGCGACGCCGCGACCCTGCAGAGCACCATGGCCGCCATCATCGAGGCGCCGCACTTCGTCGAGCGCATCGCGGTGAAATAGCGGCTCCGGCCGCCTGCTCTACAGCCCGAACACCCGCACCGCGTTGCCGCCGGTGAACAGCTCGGTCGCCTCCTCGTCGAGCCCGAGCGACTCGAGCTGATCGAGGCAATCCTTGGGGCTGATCATCGGAAAGTTGGACCCAAACAAGATCTTGTGGCGCCCGCGGCCACGGAGGTACTCGACCAGCGCCGCCGGATAGCGCGAGGGCTTATACGCCGAGGTATCGATATAAACATTGGGGTACTTGCGGACGAGCGCGAGCATCTCCTCGGTCCACGGGTAGCCGATGTGCCCGCCCACGATCGTCAGCTCGGGCCACTCGCAGGCCACGTGGTCGAGGTAGGGGATCGGGCGTCCCGGCTCCGACGGGCGCAGCGGGCCGGCGTGACCGACCTGCAGGCAGAAGGGCACCCCCAGCTCGATGCACTCGGCGTAGATCGGGTAGTAGCGGCGGTCGTCGGGCGGCAGGCCCCACAGCCAGGGGAGGATCCGTACCCCGCGAAAGCCGAGCTCTCGCACGCAGCGACGAAGCTCGCGCACCGCGTCCATGGGGCGGTGGAGGTCGACCGAGGCGATCCCCACCAGGCGCTCGGGGGCCTCCGCCACTGTCGCGGCGACCTCGTCGTTGGAGATCAGCGCACCGCGGGGCCCCCACCAGGCGCAGGCGAGGGCGCGATCGACCTTGGCCAGGTCGAGGGCGCTCAGGGTCATCTGCACGGGGATCGAGTTGGGGACCGTCGTCATGCCCATCCAGCGGCGAAGGCTGGTGAACATCTCGTCGGCGAGGAAGGACGGGTTGGGGTGCTGGATCCAGGCGTCGACGACCATGACGCGGAGGGTAGCGCCGCGTCGTGTGAACCCACGAGCGGACCGCTGTAAGCGTCGTCCTCCCGTGGTCGTTCGGGGCCGCGATGCCCTCCCCGTGCGCTCCCTCCCCCTGGTCTTCGGTCCTACGCCGTAGTTTGGCGGCACTTACGTTGTGCGCTGTTGGCGCCGCTCTCCCCGCGGGCTGCAACAAAGGGGCTACTCGCTATCGAATGATGAGTGGGATGCCCGGCATGGCAGGCGCACCGGCGGATGCGGACTGGGGCTGGGATGCGCCGCCCATGGATTCCGAGGACTACAACCACATCGACGACAACGGCTTCGTCGCGGTCGCCGATCAGCCGCTGTCCACGTTTAGCGTAGACGTCGACACGGCCTCTTACAGCAACGTGCGCCGGTTCCTCTCGTACGGCCAGCTACCTCCGGCCGACGCGGTTCGGGTGGAGGAGCTCATCAACTACTTCGACTACGACTACGCCGAGCCCCAGGGGCCTCACCCCTTCTCGGTGACCGCCGAGATCGGCCCGTGCCCGTGGAACGACGCCCATCGGCTCGTGCACCTGGGGATCCAGGGCAAGCACATCACGCTCGATGAGGTGCCGCCGCGCAACCTCGTGTTCTTGGTGGATGTGTCGGGCTCCATGGATTCCCCAGAAAAGCTCGGCTTGCTCAAGAAGGGGCTGACCATGCTCGCGGACGACCTGCGGGAGCAAGATCGCGTGGCCCTGGTGGTCTACGCGGGGGCCAGCGGGGTGGTGCTACAGCCGACCAACGACAAGGGCAAGATCAAGCGGGCGCTTCGGCGGCTGCAGGCGGGGGGCTCGACCGCGGGGGCCGAGGGCCTGGCGCTGGCCTACGACGTGGCCCAGCGTAACTTCGACAAGGACGCGATCAACCGCGTGATCCTGGCCAGCGACGGCGACTTCAACGTGGGCCCGTCGAGCCAGGGGGAGCTGGTGGACATGATCGAGCAGCGCCGCGAGAGCGGCGTCTTCCTCTCGGTGCTCGGCTTTGGCACCGGCAACCTCAACGACGCGATGATGGAGCAGGTGGCCGACCACGGCAACGGCAACTACGCCTACATCGACAGCGCGAAGGAGGCGCGGCGCGTGCTGGTGGAGCAGGCCAACGCGACGCTCGTGCCGATCGCCAAGGACGTCAAGCTCCAGGTGGAGCTCAACCCGAAGGTGGTCGAGGCCTACCGCCTGGTGGGGTACGAGAACCGCCTATTGAACGAGCAGGATTTCAACGACGACCGCAAGGACGCCGGTGAGATCGGGGCGGGGCACACGGTGACGGCGCTCTACGAGATCGTCCCCACCGGCGCCGGCGAGTTCTCGGGCAAGGTCGATCCGCTCAAGTACCAGACCGGAAGCGAGACCAAGGCCACCGCCGCCGTGGACGAGACGATGCACGTCAAGATCCGCTACAAGGCGCCCGACGGCGACCAGAGCCAGTTGGTGCAGCTCCCGGTGAATGTGCCGATCCGCCCCTTGCAGGACACCACCAACGACTTCCGGTTCTCGGCCGCCGTGGCCGCGTTCGGCATGGTGCTCCGCAAAAGCGAGCACCGCGGCAGCGCCACCTTCGATCGCGTGGCCGACCTGGCCACCGGCGCGGTGGGCCAGGATCCCGACCAGACCCGCCGCGAGTTCCTCTCGCTGGTGGAGGAGGCCGCCGCGCTCGGCGAGTCCCGGGGCTAGGTGAGCACCTCGCTGAACGCCTCGGTCACCACCCGGTCGGCCACGCCCCCGGGCCCGCCTTGCTGGCCCAGGCTTGCTTGCTCGATCCCCACCGCTCGCACGGCGGTCAGCAGCACCTTGGGCGACTCTCGGTTCCCGCCCGGGTCGGGGTGTCGCCAGTGCAGGCCGGCGTTGATCCCCCCGCCAGCGCCGCCCACCAGCACATAGGGGTGATCATTGTAGTTGTGTGAGCCGGCGATTGCGTGCGCGGAGGTCCCGAGGATCAGGGTGTTGTCGAGCACGTTGCTCGCCCCCTCGGTGCGCTGGCGCAGGGCCTCGGCCAGGTAGGCGAAGTTTTGCATGATGAAGCGCGTGATCGCCTGCATGCCTTCGCCCTGCGAGTGGTCGTGGTTGTACTGGTGGTGCTCTTCGTTCACGTCGACCTCCCAGTACACGGCCCCCGACTGGGTCGCCGACCACTCGTACGAGAAGATCCGGGTCAGATCGCAGGCCAGCGCGGTCGCCAGCAGCTCGGACATCACCTGCGCCTTCTCTTGCTTCTGCTCGTTGCTGCCGCCGTCGCCGTAGTCCATCGTGGCCGGCGAGTCGGGCAGCTGGCAGGCCACCTCCCAGTCGTCGAGCCGGCGCTCGATGGCCCGCAGGCCCTCGAGGTGTTGCTCCATGCGCTGGCGATCGTTGGCGCCGAGGCGAGCGTTGAGACGATTGGTGTCCTCCATCACCACGTCGAGCATGCTCTGCCCCAGCTGACGCGAGGCCCCCAGCTGGCCAAAGTCGGTATTCTCGTCGACGCCCCCCGAAAAGAGCCGGTCGTAGAGGGCGCGGGGATCGGGCTCGTGGCGGTTATAGACGTCGCCGCCCCGCTTCCACGAGGAGTTGGACTTATAGGGGCCCTTGCGGCAGATCCCCACGTCGACCGAGGTAAAGGGCGTCAGCCCCTCCCAGTGCTCGGCCACCAGGGCGTCGACCGAGGGCTCGGGGTGCTTCTGGCCGCGCCAGGTGCCCACCCCTTGGATCGAGGTGTCGGGGTCGTGCGAGGCCGACAGCGCGATCCCCCGCGCGGGGATGTGCCCGGGGCTGGAGTTTTGATGGTTGGTGCCGGTGACGAGCGTGAGGTACTCACGCAGATCGGAGAAGGGCGTCAGCGAGTCGGGCAGGGCCCAGTCGTAGCCGGTCTGCTCGGGGATCCACGTGCTGTGCACCACGCCGCCGCCCCAGTAGAACACGCCGAAGCGCACCGGCAGACCATCGCCGTTGGCCAGCGCGGTGTCGTGGTCGTTGAGCATCATGTCGAGCAGCGGCAGGCCCACGCACACCGAGCTGGCCCCCAGGGTGCCGCGAAGGAAGCTGCGACGCCCCAGGGTGGTGGTGGCACCGCGGACCGGAATGATACGCGAACGACTCATGACGACTCCTCCTCGGACTCGGTCGGGGCCAGGTAGCGGAAGGTGGGGCTGGTGACCAGCTCGATCACCAGCATACGGAACACGAAGTCTTCATCGGCGAACGCCGCATGCAGGTCGTCGACCACCGAGAGATCCCGGGGTAGGTAGTCGCGGCCGGTGGCGTAGCTCATCAGGCGCTGCGCTACGCAGCGGGTGGCTCGCTCGTTGGTGGCCAGGAATCGAGCCACGTCGCCGACCCCGGCCAGGGACTCCCCTTCGTAGACCCCGGAGGGATCGATCGGCAGGCCGTTCTCGGTGTCGCGGAAGGCTCCGATCCCGTCGTAGTGCTCGAGGGTGAAGCCCAGCGGGTCGATGAGCTGGTGGCAGGCCGCGCAGGCCACATCGGTCACGTGCTGCTCCAGCTTGTCCCGGGTGGTCTTGGGTTCGTCGCCGGGCTCGTCGTCGGGCAGGGTGTCGTCCACGTCCTCGGGGGGCGGCGGCACGGTCCCGCACAGCACCTTCTCGAGCAGGAACTTGCCTCGGTGAGTCGGCGAGGAGCGATCGGAGGGCGAGTTGGCGGCGAGCACCGCCCCGGAGGTCAGGATGCCCCAGCGGCGCTCGTCCAGCGCGACCTGGCCCTGCGCGTCGGGGGCGGGCAGGCCGTAGAACTCGGCCAGCGCCGGGCTGGCGAGGGTGGTGCGCCCGTCGAAGAGCTCGCGCACATCGGCGTCGCGATCGTAGAGATCGGCCAGCACGGCGTCGAACTCGTCTCGGAACTCACCGAGCAAGGCGTCGTCCCATTGTGCGAAGACCTCGGTGTTCTTGTCGTTGAGCGCCAGGCGATCGACGCCCCAGCTCTCGGCGAAGAAGCGCGCGGCCAGGTCGCGGGCGCGAGGGGCCTCGAGCATGCGCTCGGCCTGCTCTACGAGTTGGGCGCTGGTGTGCAGGCGCTGCTCGGCGGCGGCGGCGAGCAATTGCTCGTCGGGCGTCGACGACCACAAAAAGTAGGACAGCCGGCTGGCCATCTCGTGGTCGGTGTAGCGGCGCAGGCCCGAGGCCGGATCGTCTTGGCCTGTCTGCGGCACATAGATGAAGTTGGGCGACTCGATGAGCGCGGCCACGGCGTACTGTAGGCCGAGCGCGGGATCTTGGCCGTCCTCGTAGGGGGCGTCGACCAGCGCGGAGTAGCGCGCGAGCTCCTCGGATTCCAGCGGTCGTCGCCACAGGCGCTGTCCGTAGTAGGCCAGCGCCTCGCCCACGCAGGGGTCGTCGGCGCCCGTGGGCGCGCACTCGGCCAGCCGCGGGTAGTCGGCCTTGCGCTCGAACACCATGGCCGCGACCTCGAAGGCGGCGTCGCGGTACTGCTCGACGCCGCGCTCGGAGGTGCCCACCTGGGACGCGCCGATCGACAAGAACTCCTCGGCCGTCTCGTCGACCTCGAGGTCGAGGGACAGGGGGGAGGGCAGCGCGAACACGTCGACGATGCTGTTGACGTACTCGGCGTTGGTCAGCCGGCGCATCGCGCCGGGGGCGGGCTCAAAGCCCTCGGGCGGGGGATCGTCCTCGCCGGCTTCGCCGCCCTCCTGCGCTGGATCCTGGGTCGGATCTTGGCCGGCGCTCGAGTCGAGATCGCCCCGGCCGTCGTAGCAGCCCGTGGTCAGTATGAGCGCGAGCGCGCCGGCTGACGGCCATGCGCGGTCACGAATGTAAGCTCGATTGCCCTTCACACCCTACTCCCCTGGGCTTGGGCCTGGGCTTGGCCCGGCCTCGTGAATCTCGGCGGGCAAGTCGTCGATGGGGAAGATTTGTCTCTGGGATAAATGGAAAAAAGATCGAGGGTCCGTGGGCACCCGAGCTTTGCGGACTCAGGCCCCCAGCCCGGAGGCGTCACGCTTACTGTCCGCAGGGCGACGAGCTGCGCGACCTCTCGGGGCTGGGTTCGGGGCTGGGTTCGGGGCTGGGTCTGCCGGTCACCGTCGCCTCCGACCCTGGCGCGCTCGAGAGAGCGGCGGGCGTGCCGGGGCTTGCGTAGACGCAGTTGGGGCGCTCGGTGTTGCGGAACAAGACATGGCGGCGATTTCAACGGGACATCCCTGCGGTCGACACACCTGTTCGTCGCAGAGCCGGCAGATGCGTCGTGCGCCGTCTTTACTCTGAGTAAGGGCCTCGAGGGCGGCCTCCATGATCGGGGCGAGGGCGTCTCGTTGTTCGGTGGATAGCGCGTCGAAGACCTTGTTCGTGACGCTCGTCCGGGCCCCGAGCACCCGATCCGCCCGTGCTCGTCCCTGTTGGGTCAGCCGGAGTACGACCGAGCGGCCATCATCGCGGCTTCGGTGCCGCTCGACCAGCCCGTCGTCTTCGAGTCCGTTGATCAGTCGAACCGCACCAGAGTGGGTAAGGCCGAGGGCGCGGCGAAGAACTTCGATGCTGTCGTTCGGGTGGTTGCGGATCGTCACCAGGGCCGTCGCGGCATTGATGCCCCGCACTCCGACACCGGCAACCTGCTCGTCGATGCGCGTGGCAATCGTCGTGGCGAACGCCCCCAGCAGGTTGGTCCTGTACGTGTCTGAGCTCACAGAATAATTATATGACCGAATCACAAAAAGGCAATGGCCACGACGTCTTGGAGTCTGTATATATGACTCGGTCATATATTGCTGACCCAAGGAGAATGCCGATGAAGACCTCTCGTCCAACGACTTTGATGGCGACGGCCGTGATGAACGCAGGTGCGCCGACTGCGTGTGACGCTTCGGAATCCTCAGGTGTGACTTCGCACACGAGCGGCGGTCGCTACCAGAAAGAGTTCAAGACCATTCTCGGCAAGCGGATGGCGTACATCGACACAGGAACCGGCGATCCGATCGTGTTCCTACACGGCAATCCGACATCTTCATATCTTTGGCGCAACGTCATGCCGCATCTCGAGGGGCGAGGCCGCTTGATCGCTCCGGATCTCGTCGGCATGGGTGACTCGGAAAAACTGGATGACACTGGCCCTGGTAGTTATAGTGTCACTGAGCACAGCAAGTATTTGTTCGCGCTCCTCGCAGAGCTGGGGGTGGAAGACAATGTCACGCTCGTGCTTCACGATTGGGGGTCTGGGCTGGGCTTTCATTGGGCCGAGCAACACCAGGATGCGATCAAGGGGATCGCATTCATGGAGGCCATCGTGACGCCATTTCCGACCTGGGATGAATTCCCCGAGGATCTTCGTGAAGTCATCGGGCGACTCCGGTCCCCACAAGGGGAGCCAATGGTGCTGGAAGACAACTTCTTCATCGAACAGCTGCTCCCGAGCGCCATCCTACGTGAGCTGAGCAAGCAAGAGCATGCCGAGTATCGCCGGCCCTTTGTCGACCCGGGTGAAGATCGTCGGCCGACCCTCGCGGGCCCCCGCCAGCTTCCGATTGCCGGGGAACCAGCAGACACGGTCGCCATCGTTGGTGATTATGCGGACTATCTCTCGGCGTCGGATGTGCCGAAGCTGTTCATCAATGCCGAGCCGGGCGCGTTCCTCGTCGGCTATGCGCGCGACTTCGTGCGCACTTGGCCCAACCTGACCGAGGTGACGGTCAAGGGCTCCCATTTCGTCCAAGAAGACTCTCCAGATGAAATTGGCCGGGCGATCTCCGAATGGTTGCCGCAGTAGCGAAAGCAGTAGCAAAAGCAGTAGCCGCCCGGGTTGTGCCGTTGCCTAGCACCGTACCGTGCGTCGCTACGGGCCGCCGACGCACGCCTCGAGCGTCTCGACGGCGGTCGTGGGTCCCGCTGCGCTCGCTCCGTTCGTACCGCCGAATAGATAGACCCGGGTCTGGCTCATGTCACACTCGATGGGTTGGGGCGGTACGATCGGCTCCCAGGCGACGCCGTCGACCGAGCGCTCCGCATGGCGGAACGCGCCGTCGGTGCGCAGCTCGAGCCACACCGTGTCGTCGCCGATCGTGCCGGCTTCGCCAAAGGCGTAGATCACGTCGTCCTCGATGACGATCGTCGCGTCGCAAGCCCCGGCGTCGAACTGCATGTAGAGCCGCATCGAGGAGCTCAGGGTAGGAAACTCGGCCACCTCGACGCGCATCTGCCCCTCGTTGAGATCGAACAGATCCATGCTGCTGATCCCTGTATCCGCGGAGCTGTTGACTTGCCCGACCACGGAGAACCGAAGGGACGACTGATCTTCGTTGAGCGAGGTGCCGGGGTCGGACCACGTGTTCCACCCGGGATCCAGCACGCCATCGGCGAAATCGTCGAAGAGGATCGGCATGCAGTCGGGGTTGGGATCGCCGGTCGTCTCCATGTCGGGGCCGGAGCCGCTGCTTTCGAAGCCGCCGGTGGATCCAGTGGTCGTGGACGTGGCCGTGGACGTGGACGTGGCCGTGGTCGTGATGGTTCCATCGCCCGAGCCCTCGTCGTCGAACGTAGTGCCGCTGGTCTCGCCGGTGGAGGTGCCCTCGAGCGTTTGGGGGGTCGGTGGCTCGGGGGTGCTTGGGAGGCCCGAGGTCTGCTCTTGCGGTAGAGGCACGCAGGTGTTGGCCAGGGATTTGGCTGCGAGGGCGCCGTAGCGCTGCATCGATGGGCACTGGGAATCTTCGAAGCTGCACCAACCGGTCTCGGGCTGGCAGATGCCGGGCGTGTCTCCGTTGGTGCACTGGTCGTCGCTCGAACACGAATAGGTGTCGGAGCTGCACGCGACCATACTCGCGAGCACGCCGGCTCCAAAGAGCCACAGCCAGTTGTCGAATAGGCGTCGTCCCTCCACGCGGATCCCTTGTAAAAAGTGTAAATCTCGGGCGTTCCGACGTCACGGGTGTACCTTTGTAGGCCTTAGTACGTGTCGCGCAGTCGAGGCCCTGAGATCGCCCGCCCCCGTGATCGTCGGTTCAGGTCGAGCGATCGGCCGCTCATCGTGGCAGGCCGTCGAGCGGGAGGAACGAGTGGTTGACTTGGTCGTCAGACTCCGAGCGAGTTATGGCGTGGGTCCGCAGACTTCGAGCATCTGGAGGGCGGCGGTGGGTCCCGCCGAGCTCGGTCCGCCGGCGCCACCGAACGCGAGCACCTGGGTCTGGCTCAGGTCGCACTCGAGGGGCTGGGGCGGGACGATCGGCTCCCAGACCACGCCATCTATCGAACGCTCGGCGTGTACGAGGGCACCATCGGAGCGCATCTGAAACCACGTTGCGTCATGGCCAACGTTGCTGGTGGAGCCCAGCGCATGGATCTGGTCGCTCTCGATGATGATCGTCAGGGTGCAGCTGTCGGTCAGCCACTGCACGTAGAGCCGCATGGGGGAGTCTGGGGTGGGGTGCTCGGCCACCTTGATGCGCGTCTGTCCCTCGGTGAGGTCGAAGAGATCCACGCTGATGAGCCCCGAATCCGTGCCTCCGACGGCCTCGCCGACCAGCGAGAACTGCACGATCGACCCGCTCTCTTCGAGGTCGGCCCCGGCGTCGGTCCACGAGCTCCACTGGGGTCCGATCGCGCCGTCGTCGAAATCGTCGAAGAGGAGCGGGATGCAGCCGGGCTCGGGTTGGTCGGTCGTCCCTTCGTCGACGCCGGCCGAGGGGTCATCGGTGGTCGTGCCCGCCGTGGTCGTGTCTGTCGTGAGCGAGGGCGGCGTGTCGGGGCCGCCGGTGGTCTCGTCGCCGGTGGTCTCGTCGCCCGAGCTCTCGCCGTCGAAGGGGGTACTGCCCGGGTCGCCAGTGGAGGTGCCTTCGGGCACCTCGGAGGGCAGCGCGGGGTTGCTCGGGAGGCCCGAGGTCTCCTCATCGGATAGAGGCACGCAGGTGTTGGCCAGGGACTTGGCTGCGAGGGCGCCGTAGCGCTGCATCGATGGGCACTGGGAATCTTCGAAGCTGCACCACCCCGTCTGGGGCTGGCAGACTCCGGATGCGGGCCCGTTGGTGCACTGCGCATCGTTTGAGCACGAGTAGGTATATCGAGCGCGAGCGGTGATAGCCGACGGCTAGGAATCGGTGGTGAAACCCTCGGGTGGTCGGCAGACCGCCAGCGCGACCGCGCGGCAGGTGTTCGAGCGGAGCCCTTCGAAGCAGATCGCCCATTGAAGGGGTGATTTTCGGGTGTTTTTGGAAATTCCGAGCGTCGCAATCAAGGCGGGCAAAAGTCTGACTTTAGGAGCGAAGCCCGCGTGACGCGCCATCGTTGGCTGGTCGCGCTCTCATCTCGGTGTCGCCGACGCCCATCGATCGATCCGCCAAGGGGGTGGCCGAGCGATGGTCCAGCCTTCGCCGTTCATCTTCCCAACCTTAGGTAGGATCCTCATGAGCCAGCATCAATCGCACTTCCTCAACGCTTGCGAACGACTCGTCGACAACCTTTCGAAGGACGCCGTCCTCCCCGAGCAGCTCGGGGTGGTGATCATCGGCCGAAACGAGGGACAACTGCTGCGGCGGGCTCTGGCCTCGGTAGGCGCCGAAGCGGGCGCGGTGGTCTATGTGGACAGCGCGTCGACCGACGACAGCGTCGAGATCGTGCGTCGTTATTTTCCTGACGCGGTCATCGTGGAGCTGAGCGCGGACGAGCCGCTGTCGCCGGCTAGGGGCCGCAACGCGGGCTTCGCCGCGCTGCGGGAGCGCCTGCCTCGCTTGCGCTACGTGCAGTTCGTCGACGGCGACTGCGAGCTCCACCCGAGCTGGCTGCGCGCGGCGTCTCACCACCTTCACCACAACCCGCAGGTCGGCGTCTTGGCAGGCCGGCTGCGCGAGCGTGATCGCGAGCGTAACCCCTACCATCGCCTGGCCGACATGGAGTGGGACCAGCCGGCGGGCGAGGTCGAGGAGACCGGCGGGATCATGATGGTGCGGGCGCAGGCGTGGGAAGCCGCCGGAGGCCAGAACGCCGACATGCCCGCGGCCGAAGAGCGTGAGCTGTGCCTGCGGGTGAGCGCGGCCGGTTACTCCATCGTTCGGCTGGCCGACGACATGGCCCAGCACGACATCGACATGGACCAGCTTCGGCAGTGGTGGACGCGCTCGGTTCGTATGGGCCATGCCTACGCCCAGGGGCTGTGGATCCACCGCGATCGCTACCACCTGCGTCGGGTGGTCTCGCTGCTGGCCTACGGCGTGGCGTTACCTTCGGCGGCTCTCGCTGGCGCTGTACCCACGCTGGGCCTGAGCCTCGGGCTGCTGGGGCGCTACGGACATCTGTGGCGGAAGATCGAGCAGGAGCGCCGCGGTCGTGGCGACCGGGCCGACGACGCACGCCTCTACGCGACCGCCAACGTGGTCAACAAAGTGGCCGGGGCGGTGGGGGTTGCTCGCTTCTTTACCCGGACCCTCCGCGAAGGCCGAGGAGGTCGTCGGGCTCGGGTGAGCGCGACCCCTCGCTGACCCCCGACGCCCCAGGTTCACAATGAGTGGCGGGGCGGGTGGCTCTAATGCCCGACCTTGCCCGGAGCACGATCCTCGCGCTCTGTTGGCAATTTTCCGATCGTCGCAATCAAGGCGGGCAAAAGTCCGACTTTAGGAGCAACGCCCGCGCGACACGCCATCGTTGGCTGGTCGCTCTGTCATCTCGGGGTTGCTGACGCCCATCGATCGATCCGCCAAGGGGGCGGCCGAGCGATGGTCCAGCCTTCGTCGTCCATCTTTCCACTGTCAGGTAGGATCCTCATGAGCCAGCATCCATCGCTCTCCCTCAACGTCTGCGGACTACCCGTCGACAATGTCACTATGGCCGACGCGTTGCGCTTGCTCGAGGAGCGCCTCGCGACCCGGACCCGCACGCAGCTGATGTTCCTCAACGCCGATTGCGTCAATATCAGCCACCGCGATCCCGAGTACCGACGCACGCTCCAGCAGGCCGATCTGGTGTTCGCTGACGGGATCGGGATGCGCATCGCGGGTTGGTTGCTGGGCACGCCCGTCCGCGACAACGTCAACGGTACCGATCTTTTCCCGCTCGCTTGCGAGCGCTTGGCCCGATCCGGTCACCGGGTGTTCTTGCTCGGCGCTCGCCCCGGGGTCGCCCGGAAGGTCCAGCAATGGCTCGCGGCCACGCACCCGGGGCTGACCGTCTGTGGCGTCCACCACGGATACTTCGATCGCACGCGCTCTGAGGAGGTCACCGCGAAGATCCGCAGCAGCGGAGCCGACGTCTTGTTCGTCGCCATGGGCGCTCCGGTGCAGGAAAAATGGATCGCCGAGCACATCGAGGCCACCGGGGTCACGGTAGCGCTGGGCGTCGGCGGCCTGTTTGATTTCTTCTCGGGCAACATGCCGCGGGCGCCTCGGTGGATGCGACGGGCGGGCCTGGAGTGGGTCTATCGCTTCTGGCAAGAGCCCCGGCGTATGTGGAAGCGCTACTGGGTGGGCAACTTCGTGTTCATGGGTCGGGTCGGCGCCCGAGCGCTCGTCGAGCGGATCCGGAGCATCCGCCAGCCAGGCCGCGCCCTGCCGGCGCCCGAACGCCCCGCCCTCGCTCCTGGGGTCGACGTCAGCGCATAGATCCGCGTCCAGCCCGGCATGAACTTCTGGCGAGAAGCACGAGGCCGCCTTGGTGCTACGGCCCCGACCAGATATATCCCGCGATCCCTTCGTCGACAAACCCGATGTTGTTGATCGCGTTGTCTCGCTCGGCCGCGCTGGTCGTATAGAAGTGGGCGTCGGGTCCAGCGTTGAGCAGGCGATAGAGCGGGGTGGCGCCGCAGCGCTCGTCCATCGAGATGAAGCCCACCGTCAGCTCGGGGGCGGCCGTGCCCTCGCAATCGGTCGAGGTGGTCATCCAGCGCTTGCCGTTGGGCTTGATGCAGCGAAAGAAGGGCTGTAGCCCCTCCACGCCGGGGCCATAGAGGTAGAAGTAGTCCTGGGCCTCGAGGTTGAGATCACCGCTCTGCGCCTCGGCCAGATCGGTGGTGTAGTAGTGCCCGAGGGTGGGGCTGTTGGAGCGGTGCACGCCCACCCGGCAGCCGGGCAGCGGGCCCTGGTCGCAGACCCCGTCGCAATCGTCGTCGATCACGTTGCAGAGCTCGGCCGGGGCCGTGCAGATCGGATCGCCGGCGGAGGCACAGGCGTCGGTGCAATCGAGCGTGCCCATCGAGCCACAGCTGGTCTCGCAGGTGCTGCCCTCCTGGCAGTCGAGGGGAGTCTCGCAGCCCGAGGCGATCTGGCCGTCGCAATCGCTGAAGCCGGGGTCGCAGGTCGCCAGCGCGCACTCGCCCGCTATGCAGGCCGCGGTGGCCTGGGGGATCACGCAGCTGCGGCCGCACTGCCCACAGTTGCCGGGGTCGGTCTGTAGATCGGTGCACAAGCTGCCACAGGCGACTTCGTCCGCGGCACACTCGGGCGGCGGTGGCTCGCTGGTCTCGTCCCCGTCGGGGCCGGTCCCGCTGCCGCCGCTGCCGCTGCCCTCGTCGCTGCTCGGGTTACCGCCGGTGGGGCCTAGTCCGGCGCTGTCGTCGTTGCCGTCGCCCCCCGAGCCATCGTTGCCGCAGCCGGTCAGGCCCAAGCCCAGGCCCAAGCTCAGGCCTAGGCCCAACCCCAGCGCACCCGCAGCGAGCCCGAGGGCGCGACCTCGTAGCCGGCCCGCTGGTGCGGGCGCGTGCCTACGCGAGGATCTCGGAGAGATCGTCGCTCGTCTCACCGCCGTTGAACCCGTAGCTTGGGGTCTCGATCCCCAGCGCGCGCAGCAGGGTCACGTGCGCCGTGCTGACGTTGCCCTGGGGCACCCGCTGGTGCACGCCCGCGTTGATCGCTCCGCAGGCCCGGCCGGCGAAGAGGATCGGGTGCTCCCGGTTGCCGTGCTGCCAGCCCTCGCCGTACTCGGAGGTGCCAAAGCACAGCATGCGGTCGAGCAGGGACAGCCCGGTGGGATCTACCGTCTCCGCCATCACGTCGAGGAACCGGGCGAAGCACTGCATGTGGTACTCGGTGATGTCGCGGATCCGGTTCCAGAACCCGTCGTGGCAGGTCTTGTGCATGCCGTCGGGCACGCCGAGGTTGGAGAACACGTGGGTGGTGGCCGGCGAGGTCAGCATGAAGCTGAACACACGGGTCAGGCCGCACGACAGGCCCCGCGCGAGCAGCTGGGCCATCAGCTCGGTCTTGGCGAGCAGATCCTCCGAGGCGCCGGGGGCCCCCGGGTCCTCGCAGGCGGCGATCGAAAGCTCGAGGCGCCGCTGGATCTCGTCGAGGTGGCCAAGGTGCTCGTCGAGCCGGATCTTGTCGGCGGCGCCCAGGCGCGCGCGCAGCGAGTTGGCGTCTTCTAGCACCGCGTCGAGTAGCTGGGCCCGGTTCTCCAGCTGCGTGGTGTCGGCCGGCACGTCGAACAGCAGGTCGTAGAGCTGCGCGGGGTTGCTGACCGGGAGGTTGAGCGAGTCGGGCCCGTTGTAGGAGATCGCGTTCCAGTGCCCGTAGTCGTGAAAGCGGGCCTCGGACACACCGAGCACCAGCGAGCGGAAGCGCGGCACCTCGCTGCCGTAGAACTGCTCGTGCTTGGCGACGTATTGATCGAGGCTGGGGCGCAGGGCGGTCAGCGTGTGCGAGGGGTGATCGAAGCCCTCGGGGCGGATCCGGTCGGAGGTCAGCGCCACCATGAACCCGCGCATGTGGCCGTCGGCCTGGCCGGGGGGCTGAGGCGGGATCTCGGTCTTGGGCTCGAGGCCGGTGACCACGCTGACCTCGTGGGCGGCCAGCGGCATCAGCAGCTCGCTGGGTGCATATCCGGCCCCGGTGGTGGCTGGGGTCCACAGATCGGGGTGGCCTCCCTCGCCCTGCTGGGCGCCGTGACCGGCGTGCCACGGGGTGCCGTTGGCCCAAAAAAAGATCCCGAAGATCGGCTGATCGTCGGCGCTCTCAGCCCGGGCGCCGTGGGTGCCCAGCATGGCCTCGAGCGGGGGCAGAGCCAGCGAGACGGTCGCGCCTCCGGCGACCCCCCGCAGCAGCGTGCGTCGGGACAGGTGCGTGCGGCTCATTCTCCCTCCTCCGTCGGTTCGGTCTGCTCTTGTGGAGCCAGGGTTCGGAAGCCCTCGTGGGTGACCAGGAGCATCAGCAGCTCCTTGAAGCGATAGTCCTCGTCGGCAAAGCGCTGGTCGAGATCGGTGATGATGTCGTGCTCTCGTTCCAGCTCGAGGCGACCCTGGGCGTGCCGGAACAGCTGGGTGACCACGCACCGGCCGACCTGGGGATCCTCGACGAGCAACGGCCCCAGCTCGGTGGCGTTGGCCAGCGGTATGCCGTCGAGGTCACCGCTGGCGTCGATCGGATGGCCGCTCGGCTCGACGTCGCGGTAGGCCCCGATCGAGTCGAAGTTCTCGAACAGGAACCCGGGTGGATCGATGAATTTGTGACAGGCCGCGCACACCGGATCGGACATGTGCTGCTCGAGGCGCTCGCGCAGGGTCTTGGCCTCGCCCCCGTCCTCGGGGATGTTGGTGTCCACGTCGTCCGGCGGCGCGGGGACAGACTGGCACAGCACCCGCTCGCGCAGGTACTTGCCGCGCAGGGTGGGCGAAGGCTCGGACTCGTGGGCGTTCATGGTGAGGAAGGCGCCCAGGGTCAAGAGCCCCGCCCGCGGCCCGTCGGCGGGCAGCTCCACCGGTACGAAGGAGATCGGCGAGGCGCCGGGAGCCTCCACCCCGTAGAGGGCCGCCAGCTCCTCGTTGACGAAGGTGTTGCGCGTGCCGAAGATCCCGCGGATGTCGGCGTCGCGGCGGAACACGAAGTCGTCGACCAATAGCTGCACCTCGGTGCGCATGGACTGCGGCAGCGTGTCGGCGAACAGCGGGTAGTCCTCGATGTCGCGGGTCACTCCCTTGAGGCGCCCCAGGTCGAAGTACTGCGCGAAGAACTCCTGCACCGCCGAGCTGGCCCGCGGATCGGCGAGCATCCGCTCGGCGTGCTCCCGCAGGCTGTCGGGGTCGAGCAGCTCACCGGCCTGGGCCGCGTCGAGCAAGTCGTCGTCGGGGGTGACGTTCCACAGCAAGAACGACAGCCGGCTGGCCATCTCGAAGCCCGTGTAGCGCAGCGTGTCGGGGTCGTCGGGGTCGGGCTCGCCTAGCTCCACCCGATAGAGGAAGTTGGGTGATTGCAGCATGCCGGCCACCGCCAGCCGCAAGCCCTCCCAGGCGTCGCCCGCGGCCAGGTCGACGGTGATCTGCTGCCAGCGGGCCAGCTCATCGGACGCCAGCGGGCGCCGGTAGGCGCGACGGCCAAAGTCCTCCAAGAAGCCCTGTACGCACTGATCGCCGGGGGCGACCGGCTCACAGCCGGTGAGGGTCAGGCGCCGGTCGGGGTCGTCGAAGAGAAGCCGGGTGATCTCGTCCGCCGCTTCCTCGTACTGCTGGGTGCCCAGCTCCGAGAGCGTGGTGGTGGCGGCCCCGATGTTGAAGAATAGATAGGGATTGGTGTCGGGCTCGAGCGAGACCGCGGGCAGCCCGGGTCCGAGCAGCTGCTCCACGCTGTTGCGGTACTGCGCGGCGGTCAGCCGCGGCAGCACGGCCGGGGCCGGGTCGACCACCAGGGGCTCTTCGGTGGAGCCATCGTCGGCGCTGTCGTCCCCCGGATCGGACGAGTCCGATCCGCTTCCGTCGAGGGCTCCAGGCTCTCGGCCCTCGGGGCCGTCGTAGCAGCCCGTGGTGGCTACCAGCAGGGCCGTCAGCGCCCAGCCCCATCGCCACTCGTCATCGCGAGCAATCCTCCCCATAGATCTCTCCTCGGCGTGACCGCCGCAGCTCCCCCTGGGTCGAAACCTTACCACGCGCACCTACATCGGCCACCTGGCGAAAACGCCCGTAAAAAGGCGTCATGGCGCGCTCTGGGGAGTTACTGTCGGTTCGTCGAGGATCCTTCACGAAAAGGCCGATGAGCGAAATTGCGCCGTGGGAAGTCGGCGCTCAGGCATGGTCGCGCGCCAGGCGTCGAGGCTCGGAGTGAGGGCCTGCGCCAGTCCCGCGACCGGTGTGGGTCGTCGCAGGCCCGCGGCGAGCGAGGTCCAGTGGGGGTGGGCGACGGGCTCCCCGAAGGAACCCGCCGCCCAGGATGATTGTTGATTGTCAGCAAACAACCGGGAGGCCGGTCGCCTTAGTGCAGTACGTCGTATACGGGGGAACCTGGGTAACCACGAGTGTCCCCAGCGTCAGTGGCGTCACCGTCTGGGCCTGGGCCTGGCCCACCGGATTCTGAGCAAGTGGTACGGGCGCCGCCTGGGCCTGAGCCCCGCAGAAGAAGATGGTGCAGCCTGCGATCGTGCAGTCAGAGATCGTGCAACCGATCCACGTGGGAATGCTGCACTGAGCTTGAGCGACGGGCGCCGCCTGGGGGAGCGCTGCCGCTTGGGGGGCAGCCCCCGCGCAGAGCGGTGGATTCGACAACAGCCCCGTCAACGCGGTGCCTGCGATCACGAGCGTAGGCGTGATGCCCTGGGCCTGAGCTCCCGGAGCCGCCTGGGGGAGCGCTGCCGCCTGGGGGGCAGCCCCCGCGCAGAGCGGTGGATTCGACAACAGCCCCGTCAACGCGGTACCTGCGATCACGAGCGTAGGCGTGATGCCCTGGGCCTGAGCTCCCGGAGCCGCCTGGGCCTGAAATCCCGGAGCCGCCTGGACCTGAGCCGGGGCGCAAACTGGGGGGTTCGAAAACATCATCTGTGTAAACGCGGGGCACAAAGGCACCATTGTTGGTGCTGGGTACGGGTATGGGTACATGTCTTGTTCTCTCTGTTCGTGAGTGGTTCTACGGGTGAACGCTGAACATCAGCGTGTCGTGGTCAAACGAGGTATGCCGATCCCCGTGTTGGTCATCGGGTAAGCCAGCTTATTGGCACTTGATTGCAGCTGTAGGAGCGCCCGTTGAACCTTGGCTACCCCGCGAGGCATACGCAGGTAGGCGGCATCGCGAGAGAGCTTGGCTGCGAGCAGGCCGGTCACCAGGGGACACGCGAGTGATGTCCCCGTGTCGTCCCCGTAGATCTCGCCTGCCTCGGGACTCGGAAGCGTAGAGATGATCCCGATCCCGGGGGCCGCACAGGTGACCTGTTCTCCCCGATCGCTGAACTTCTCCCCGAAGAACAAGCCCTTCGGAGAGACCAGCGTGGAGTCGGTGATCTCGCTGAAGATCTCGGCCTCGGTCCCGGCTGGCGCCCAGCCCTGTTTGCCCACCGCACCGACCGCGACCGTCTGGTCGAGCGCGGCCGGCTGACGCACCGGGCCCTTGTAGTTTCCGGTCGAGACCACACAAAGCGTTCCCCCCTCGAACGCATCCACGATGGCGTCCTCGAGCAGCGCCGAGAACCCCGGTGTCGCCAGGCTCATGTTGATGAGATCGCAGGCATAGCGCTCGGAGAGCAGCTCGATCGCCTGGGCGATGTCGCTGAGCATGGCCGACCCGTCCTCGCTGGGATAGACGCGAATAGAGAACACCTGGGCCGCGGGCGCGGCCCCCACGTAGCCTCCCGTGAGCGTCGGGCGGGCCCCGATGAGGCCCGTCACCATCGAGCCGTGACCGCTGACATCCGCCCCACCGTGTGGGTCGAGGCGGCCGCTGAGCAGCGAGCCCAGGGAGACAACGTGCGTGAGTGCGGCGTTCGGGCCGATGCCCATGTCGATGACCCCGACTCGGATCCCCGCGCCGAGCGTCATGTCGAGCTGAGTGATCCCCATCGCTTCGTGCCACCACGCCAGGGGGCCCTTCATCGACAGCGGCGGCAGCTCGACCGCCTGTCCCTCTTTCGGCGTTCGGGCGACGGACTTGAAGTAGCCGCCGGCCGGCTTGATCTGTATCGCGAGCACCGAGGAGTCGCCGGCCTGCAGCGCGATCGCAGTGGAGCCATCAGCGTCGATCGGGGAGACCAGGGTCTTGGGCTTCTGGTCCCGGATGATCGTGAAGCTGGCCTCGCCGCGGACCTGCCCCCCGTCCGCGCCGGTGATGCGAACGTGGAACGTCCCGGCCTTTTTGCGGGGCTCGAGGTGCTTGGGCGGCTTCTTGGGGGTCTCGGGCGAGAACGAGACCATATCGGAATCTGACTCCTCCGGCGAAGAGATCTCGTCCACGAGCAGGCGAGCGAGGAACTCGCGTCCCAAGCGGGGATGCTCGAGCTCTACGTCTTCCTCGACGATGAGGTCATCGTCGTCCGCAAAGAGCGACCGCTTGTCTCCGAGCTGTTCTTCGTCGATCGTCGCGACGTTGCGGTCGCAGATCCGGGTGACCTCGTCGGCCTCCGGGGCCTTGCGGGCGGTCTGCTCCGATACGGTCGAGAGGTTGTGAAGATATTTGACCTTGCGCTGGACGTGAGAGGCTGCCTTGGTCGTGCGACGGCCGGCGAGACGATGAGAGACGATGACTTTAGCCATGCAAACTCCTGTACATGTGACGAGAGGCGAGGACCCGAAGCGCTAGCCGGTGATCACCAGGGCATTCGGAGCAGAGGAAGCATCATCGAGCCTCAGCAGGTGCAGCCCAATTCCCGACAGCCCGAGCATCAGGTCCGGAGTCACCCCTCCATTGGGAACACCACAGCCCCATGGCTGGTCGGTGTGGGTGTGTATGGCCACCGCGCGTCGCATGAACGCGATCGCGATGTCGCGACGCCACGGCTCGAAGAGCGCCTCCGCGGCCGCGACCAGAACCTCACAGAGGCCCGTTTTTCCGTGGCAGTAGGTCATGTCCGGGTCACCACGGACCAGACCGGAGGCGGCGGTGTTGGCCGCCGACCTGGCCTCGGCCATGAGCGTCGGGTCATCGAGCAACCGCATGGCCCGGAGGCGGGCGAGGGCCCCCCCTGCCGCCCCATGGCACCAGGCGTTCATATAGGTCGGCGACGGCGCGGACCCGGGGGAGGCCGCGGCCTGCGGCGGCGGCTGCCCGGAGAGGTTCCGCAGATCCGGCCAATTGGCCTGGTGAGCGTCGAAGTGCATCCGCTCATAGGCAAACCCCCTGAGCGCGGCTGCGCGATACTTGTCGATCTTCGTTCGTGCAAAGACCTCCGCGAGCGCCAGTGCGATCCCTGCCGTACCGTGGGACAGGCCGCACAGGGGCGCAGAGGTCAAGTTCTCGTCGATCGTCTTCCAGGCCAGCGCGTTACCCATGGGCACCGCTTGCTCGATGAGCCAGTCGGCTCGCCGCACCGCCGCCCCTTCCAGGTCCAGCTCCGGGAATTCGGATGCGAGGGCGAGCAGGCCCTGGATCGTCCCGGCCGCTCCGTTCAAGATGTCGGTCGCGTCGTCTGGCTCGGCGTCGATGATCTCGCGCAGCACTTGCTCGGCCTGCGTCCGCATGGAGGGGTCGCGCAGACGACGGCCCACATGAGTCAGGGCCCAAGCCAGCCCCGTGCGACCCGAGTAGAACCCTTGATTGAGGATCTGTGGGTTCTGTTCGAGGCGAGCGAGCGCGTAGCGGATCGCGCCGCGTGCTGTCTTTTCGAACACCGGCTCTGCGATCTGCTCGTGCAGGCAGGCCATGAACAGCGCAACCCCGGTCGTGCCCGAGTAGAGATCGGGCCCGGCCGCGCGCGTCACCGGCACAAACGTCTCGTTCACCGGCTCCATCGTGTCCCGAAGCCACGTGCAGCGGTCATCGTCCCAGAGCGCCCCCACGGCGACCTGAAGCCCGAGCTCGTACGCCCCTTGAACCAGATCGTCGGTGACTCGCCCACGCGCCACCGGGCGGACCAACTCGCGAGCCGGTGGCAGGTCGTACCGATAGCTGGATCCGGCTTCATTGACCGGAGCGATCGGATCGAGCCCCGCCTCGCGCAGCACGGTCCGGATCGAGTCGAGGCGTCCCTTGACGTCTTGAACCCCGGCCGCGAACGCGTTCCAGATCCCCACCGCGACCAGATACGAGCGGTTCATGCCGAAGCTCTCGTTGCGCCCCGGATCCTCGGCAACGCCCACACCGGGTGCGATCTTCCGCGAGAACAGCGGAACGTCGTCGTCGAGGGCGTCGCGGTGAGCCTCGATCACCGGAGCGACCGCGGCCAGGATCAGATCGCGCAGCGCGATCGACACGAACAGAACCGTGCTGTCACGGCGCCGGTAGCCCGCGCTCGAGGTCTGTGTCTTGAGGGTAAATGGCAGCTTCGCCCGGTTGAGCGCGGTGGCGAGCGCGTTGATCAGCGCAGGCGCTCGCTCGGCCCGAGTGTTGAAGTACAGCCGAAAACACAATCCATCGACCGATCGCCCGCGGTTGGCGTCGCCAAAGACGTGCCAGAAGCCGGGCTGGATCGCCAGCGAATTGACCTCTGCGGGGACGTGAACCTCACCGGTCGCTCCCGGGACCACGACGACCTCGTGGGGCGAGACCTCGCGGACCTGCTCACCCCGCTGAACGACCACCTTGCCCTGTTGATTGCTGCTGACGGCCTTCCAGCCCAAGCTCCACCGCACCGGGTGCTCGCTGGCTGCGAGCAGCGGACCCACGAGATCGGCGAGCATGGCCGGTGGTGGTGTCGGCTCGGAGGAGAAGCGACTGGCGTAGGCCCGCTCGTACACGAGATAGGTGATGCGATGAACGAGCGGGGGGGATTGCTTCCACGAGTCTGGAATCATCACGACCGGATCGGAAGCGCGGATCACTCGCTGGCCAAGTCGTGCTTCCTCCGTAGAGACGATGACGAGCTCCTCGAGGAACGGCGCGAGCTCGACCTCCCAGCCAGGCACGGAATCTACCGGATCGGTTTCTATGATTGCATTCATGAACAAGCCTCACTCGATCCCGAAAATCTGGGTCATCGCGACCTGCGGTGCCCGCAAGATGTTGAACGCGGTCTGCAGGCACAATTGCCCGTGAAGCGGCAGAGGGTCGCTCATGTACGCGACCTCGAACGCCTTGTTCAGCAGGCAGGCCCCCGCCATGCTGACAGCTCGCTCGGTCATGCTCCGCCGGGCCTGACCCGACAGGCCAGCATCGCTACAGTACCGATTCCAGAAACCCGACAAGAACGGCTGGATCTGGGCGAGCTGCTCGATGCCCGTCTTTATGCCGCACGAGTCCAGCAAGTAGCTGTATAGACCGTCCGAGAGGATGGAGCCGAGATCCCAACAAGGATCTCCACGATCGACCAATTCCCAGTCGATCAGATATAGGCTGGTCTCATCGTCGTCTGCTTGCTCCCGACGAACGAGGATGTTCTGAGACTTCAGATCGTTGTGGATGAGGGTCGTCGGGGACCAAGTGTCTCGCAGCGATCGCATCACGTTCATGACGACCGGATCGGCGTTGAGGGCCCGCTTGATATGGTCAAAGCCCGGCTTGATCGTGGATATCGGGGCGTCGATGGCCGCGAGCCCGTTGACCAGAGCCTGCGGGAATACGTCCGGGTGCGGGCTCGAGCCGACCGCGGCCGCACCGTGGACGTGCAGAGTCGCCAGCGCACGAGCGATGCTCTCTCCGATCTGGGCCGAGCACGGGCCGTGCCGCAGCCGCCGGTCAAAGAGCGACTCGAACCCGGTCAGGTGGTCGAGCACGACGATGTTCCGTGCCGTGTCGAACAAGTAGCATCGAATGAGCAGGTCGCGGAGCTTCTCATATGCAGGATCAGCCGCGACCACGAAGTAGAACATCGCCTCTCGGCGTAAGGTCTGAATGGATGATGGGTCGAAGGAGATCCGGCTCTGCTTGACGAAGAAGTCGTTACCCTCGGCCCGCTCGATGACCAGGTTGTTGTTGCGACTGCCACGCGCATACACCCTCACCTTTCCGGCGTGTAACTCCTCGAGCGGCAGCAAACGCCGCTCGGTGAGGTAGGGTCCGATATTTTCCCGTGAAATCATCATTGGTCGTCAGCGTCCAATCCCCCGAGTAAATACAAACGGCGTGGGCTGGCCGTATCGTCCCATCCCGTAGCCGCCGCCGTAGCCGCGGTAGCCGCCAGCGTACATCTGGCGTAGCCACTCCGGCATCTGTGCCTGATTCATCTGCGGTGCCTGATTCATCTGCGGTGCCTGATTCATCTGCGCTCCCATGTTGGCCACATTCGGCGCCTGGCCGTTGGGGCACACCGGGTCGTAGGTCGGACACAGCGGGGCCGTGGGGCACAGCGGTGCAGTAGCAAGACCAACGGGCTGCGCAGTGGCTTGCTGAGCCGCGGTTTGCTGGGCGATGGCCTGCTGTTGCTGCTGTATCGACTCATGTGTCGATGAGCCCGCCTGGACGGCAGATCCCTGCTTGATCCAAACCCACACGGCGCCCGCGGGCCCGTCGAATCGAGGATCCTTCTCGATGTGGAGGACGTCATCTTCTGGAATGTCGACCCAGATCTTTAGATTTGCTGCTGTATAGAGCCGACGCATACCGCTCTTGGGGGAGGGCGAGAGGTAGCCCCGTGACAGGTTCAGCTGCGGAGGGGTCCGTTCGGAGCCGATGAGCGCCTTGATGAAATCAGCGGTGTTCTCGTCCATGTCGTAGTATCGCCGGGTGGGCTGATCACTGCGAGCTCGTGCCCTCGAGCGGCGAGGGAACACATTGACTGCCACAGAAACGGGGCTGCGATAGTATGCAGGTTCAGCGTGTGTGAAGACTTTGTCGTGAGGTAGAGGTCTTGCCCTCGAGGTCAGCGAAAGCAGCGACCGGTGGCTACTATGAAGAGCCTGGGATGGAGACGCAACCGCCTGAAATCGGCTGAAACCGGGCCGTAAAGTGCCTCTAACGCCGATTCCGAACGCTCGCCTCGCGTCTCATGCGAGTTCTGAATCAGAGCGTTTTTTGGATCCAACGCTTGATTCAGGTCTAGCAATTACGCCCGGTCGTCGCTCTTTGTGAGATCGACGACGATTCTTCGGCGCAGCCACACCAGGTTGGGGTCTACATCCGTCCTACGATGGGCCTCCGTCTACGCGCGCTGGCGAGATCCGGGGTCGACCCGGCCATGTCGCGTGAAAGGGCCCGTTGGTGGGCGAGCCTTTTGGTTTTGGGGCCTCCTCGGCCCATCGCGTCCGGGTCGCGCAATGGTCGTACATCACGCGCGCACTGGTCGCACACTGGTCGTACACCACGCGCGCACTGGTCGCATCCTCTCCCTCGGATCAGGTGCGACGCGGAGGGCCGAGTGGGTGGCTTCGGTGATCAGCGAACGGTGAAGGGGACTGGCGAGCCCTCGTGATCCAGCACGCACGTGGCGGGATCGACATCCACCGGCAGCGGCAACTCGAAGCCGCGGTATTCGAAGCGCTCGAGCGGACCGTCGGATGTTGGTCGCTCGAGCCAGGTTCGGGTGGTGCGAACCGGGACGCGCTCGTCTCCACAGGTGGCCCAGGTGTCGGGCTCCGTCACTGGTCGCGCGCCCTTGTGGCTGGTGCGGTGCACGTCGCCCTCGGGTCCGATCACCAGCCGCAGCGTTCGGCCCGAGGGAGGGGCGGGCTTGTCCTGCGCCGACCAGGTGGAGATCAGCCGCACGCGCTCGGCCAGGGCCGCGTAGTTATAGGCGCTGACCCAGTACGGGTACACGTAGCTCATCATGTCGTTGAAGTTGTAGCGGTTGCCGTCGGGGAGTCCGCTGCAGGGCTGGCTGGTGGGGAGGAGCAGCTCTTCGTGGGGGTCGAACCAGCTCAGGCCCAGATCGAGATCGTTGCTGTACCCTGAGCTGGGCATCATCGACGATCGCGGGCCCCACCCGTACGTGTCGGTCGTGCCGCACAGGCTGCTGACATCGCCGGGGAAGGTCGGATCCTCGAAGGTGTGATCGCGCCCGTGGTTGTGCCCCAGCTCATGGGCGAACAGATCCGCGGTGAGCCCGTAGTCCCGCCAGGCGTGGTTGGCGAAGGTGCGGCGGAAGTCCATCTGGTCGCTGTCTTCGATGGCGATCGAGTAGCCGCCGCCGTCTCCGGGCAATAGGCCCCCGTAGTACACCCAGGGGTCGGCCCCTTCGGCCTCGCGCAGCGCGGGCAGGTCGATCTCGGCCGCGTCGAACTCGCTGCAGGAGGCCGAGGGGACCGGATCGTGCACCGTGAGCACCAGCGCTTGCACGGGCATGGTGTTGAACAAGAACGCCTCGAAGTCCGCCAGATCGACCGGGTCGAGCACCAGGTCGGGGTAGCCGGCGCAGGTGAAGGGCACGAGCATCAGGTCGATGACCATGCGGTCGCCCCATGCATCGAGCGGGGCGAACTCGCCGGCGGGGAACTCCGAGCCCGTGATGTCGCCGACCGGCTCGCCGTTGTCGTCGACCTCGAGGAACTGCACGCGGAACTCGGTCTGCGCCGTGAGATCTTCGGGCTCGACGACCCAGTGGAAGGTGCCGTCGATGTCCGACCAGTCCGGTGGTCCGTCGATCAGGCGCTCCTCGGTGTAGACGGCGTTGAGGTCGGGGCCGTTGCGCAGCCACAGGCGCCCGACGATCGCGCGCGGGGCGAAATCAGGCGCGAGCTGATAGGACGCGCGGATCAGGCCGGGGCGGCCCGCGATCACCGGGGCGACCCGAGCGTCGGTGGATAGCAGCGCGCCCTGCTCGACGATCGAGATCCCGACCCCCTGGTTGACCGCCACCGTGTCGACCGCGATCCCTCCTGCGAGCACGCCTTCGGGCGGAGGTAGCGAGCCATCGTCGGAGGACGATTCATCGTCAGCGCTTGTGGAGGCCCCGTCGGCCGTGCCGTCGCCATCGCTGGTCTCGGTGCCCGGGTTCGTGCCGGCGGTGCCGAGCGTGACGGCACTGTCGCTGCCGTCCGAAGAGTCCGATTCCGAGCCATCGTAGCACCCGACGACGGCGAGGCTGACGGTCAGGAATGCGAGCGAGGCGGTGTCGTTCATGCGAGATCCTCCACGAGGGCAGTGGCCGGTGCCCTCGGTTTTCGGCTCAGCAAGATCGACGACGATTCTTCGTCGCGACCGCCCGGTAGTGCGGCGTACATTGGCTCCTCCGCAGCGGGCCTGCTCTCGCCGCGCGTCGTTGCCCATGGCCCCATGCTTGCCCGGGCCCTACGGCGCACACGGTCGGAGCGGCGGCGCGCTCGCGGCTTGGCCGAGCAGGCCCGGGATGCCTGGCTCGCAGCCGATGGTGAGGGCGCGCATACCAGAGCGTATCTCGCCCAAGTCGACGCTTGGCTGGCCAAGCACTCCGTCAAGTAGCACCGGCCGCAGCACCGCGGACGGAACCGTTCGAGGGCCCGTAGACGGGCGAGCCTTCGGTTTTGGGGGCTCGCATTTTCCTCGCGGGGGTCGCTGGCTACACTCACGCCCGGCTCGTGCCGGGGATCTGCCGGATCCACGGGGCCAAGTCGCCGATCCAGATCCAAAGGAGTTCGCCATGCCCGGAGAGATGATCGAATTTGCCGCCAACGGAGGCACCGCCGCCGGTTACCTCGCCACTCCGCCCTCGGGCCAGGGCCCCGGCCTCATCGTGATCCAGGAGTGGTGGGGCTTGGTCGATCACATCAAGGAGGTCGCCGATCGCTTCGCCGCCGAGGGGTTCGTGGCCCTGGCGCCCGACCTGTACCGCGGCGACAACACCACCGATCCCGACGAGGCGGGTCGCAAGCTCATGGCTCTGGACATCGCCCAGACCGGCAAGGATCTGCGGGGAGCGGCCGACCACCTTCTTGGGCTCGACGCGGTCACGCCCAAGAAGGTGGGCGCGCTGGGCTTTTGCATGGGCGGCCAGCTGGCGCTCTTTGCCGCCACCGAGCACGACCAAGTCTCGGCTTGCGTCAACTTTTATGGGATCCATCCCAATGTGGGGCCCGACTTTTCGAAGCTGCGGTGCCCGGTGCTGGCCCACTTTGCCAACGACGATGGCTTCGTGACCCCTGACAACGCCCGTGCGCTCATCGAAGAGATCCGCGGAGCGGGGGGGACGATCGATCCGCACTTCTACGAGGCCGGGCACGCGTTCTTCAACGACTCGCGACCCGACGCCTACGCCGAGGGACCGGCCAAGCAGGCCTGGGAGCGCTCGCTGGAGTACCTGCGGGCCAACCTCGGCTAAGGGGAGCAGCGAGTGGTGACCGATCGTTGCAGCCAGCTCTCGCGTGCGCTCGGGGAGCCCATCGCCGGCACTGCGGTGGCGAGCACCTCGGTGTGGATCGTGCTCGAGCACCGGGGGCCCTGGGGAGCCAAGGCGGTGCCCGAGTGCGATCTGCCCGATCCGGTCAAGGAGCGCCTCATGGGCTGGCAGGACACGATCGCGGGCGCTCGGGTGCAGCTGGTGCGCCAAAGCGGTCCCCATAACGGCCCGTTGAGGTTTTGGTTGGGGGTCTCCGATCTGGTGGGCGCGCGGCTGGTCACGTGGACGCTGGACTCAGCGTCGGCGCTGCTCGAGCTCGACGTGCCCGCGCTGGTGAAGTCCTTGCGGGCGGGCGACGCCATCGAGGGTGCGCGCGAGGTCGCCGAGCCGCTGATGCTCGTGTGCACCAACGGTCGTCGGGACGTGTGTTGCTCCAAGGAGGGGATCCCCGTGGCCCGGGCGCTGGCCGAGCAAGAGGGAGTGGAGGTCTGGCAGACCACGCACCTAGGGGGGCATCGGTTCGCTGCCACCCTGCTGCAGCTGCCGGCGGGGCTGTGCTACGGGCGGATCGAGCCCCAGGACGCGCCCGGGCTGGCGCAGGCGGCCGTCGACGGCACCGTGTATCGGCTCGATCGTCTGCGGGGGCGCACCTCGCTGCACTCGGTCGAGCAGGCAGCGGAGACGATCTGGCGCGGACGTACGGGTCGGCTGGAGACCGGCGCGCTCGCGTCCGTGGAGCATGAGCAGGGCGAGGGGCGGGTGGTGGTGACGTTACGTGACCACGACGGGCAGGCCCACGAGGTTGCACTGGAGCGTCGCATGCTCGGGCCCAAAGCGCCGCCTAGCTGCGGCAAGGAGCCTGCGCCAATCGCCGGTTGGTTCGTGGCCTGAGCGGTGCGATCGTAGAGCAGGCATAGCGAGGCCGGCCGGTGCCCGGCCGCGGCGTCAGGCCGAAGGGAGCCGGACCCAAGCGGCCGGTGCTCGTGCTCCCTACGTCCGACGATTTCACCCGGTTTCAGTCTCTTGTATTCGCCTTGGCTGGCGAATAGAGATGATGAGGCCAGTTCGATTCCACACAAGCGCGCGTGGGGATGACCATCAGGAGTCGCCACGTTGATGGTGAGCACTACGCCAACGCCGGGCACTTCGCTACCGGTGATGTGTAGTCGTGCCCGCTGTGGTGGACAACGCACTCACGCCGATCCGGGGAACCCGCATGACCATCACCGATCTCGACCTCTACAACGCCTCACGGTTTCACTTTGACGGCACGGCTACGACGGCGCTGACGATCCCCGCCGAGGTCTGGAGTTCTCTACAAGATCAGGTCACGGTCGAGTTCTGGTCGAGAGCAGACTTTGACCCGAGCGATCAGCGGACCATGATGTGGTCGACCCCGCAGAGCAGCACGGATCGTGCGCTCTCGATTCATGTGTGGGCGGGTAACCTCTACTTTCATACCGGCGCGGGTGCTGGATTCGATGCCCTCAACAAGACGATCACCGCTGAAGAGTTCGCGCGCGGAGAGTGGGTACACTGGGCCTTCGTCAAGGACGCTGAGGCGGGTACGTCGAAGATCTACCGCAATGGATCGCTGTTCGCCGAAGCATCGGGTCACACGATGGCGATGAGCGGGATCGGCGAGGGCACGATCAGCGGTGGGGTCAACGCCACCGATCACTGGATCGGCGATATCACCGAGTTCCGGATCTGGAACGTCGCGCGGACGCAGTACGACATCGTCGCGATGATGCGTAAGTCCGTGCCCAGCGGAGTCGGGTTGATCTACCGTGGCCCCGAGCCCGACCTCGATGTCGACAACATCCCCTCGTTTCGATTCGACGGCACCACCGCGGGCCGCGTCGAGATCCCTGGCGAGGTGTTCAGCGGCGTTCAGAGCCAGATCACCGTCGAATTCTGGCTCAAGGCCGACTTCGCGATCAGCGATCAGAAGATGCTCTTGTGGGCGGTGCCACAGGGCAGCGAAGATCGCACGATCTCGATCCACATGTGGTCTGGAGAGTTGTTCTTTCAGTCCGGTGAGGGCGCTGGGTGGGACCACCTGACCCAGACCATGAGCGCCGCTGACCTCGCGCGCGGCGAGTGGGTGCACTGGGCGTTCACCAAGAATACCACGACCGGCGTCGCCAGGATCTATCGCAACGGTGCGCTGTTTGCCGAGGGTCTGAACCAGACCATGGGCTTGAGCGACATCGGTGAGGCCTCCTTCGGGGGGGGCTATCAAGGTGGCCACTATCTGGTCGGCGAGGCCACGGAGATCCGAGTCTGGAACGTCGAGCGCAGCGAGGCCGAACTCGCGGCCAACATGCACAAGTGCTTGGCCGGCGAGACCAGCCTGGTCTATCGAGAGCCTGGACAGCAGGCCGGGCCCGCCGCCGAGCTCGTGCTCGCAGACGCACAGAACGTTCAATTCGACGGGACTTCGAAGGCTTCGCTCGACGTCCCGGCAGAGGTGTTTCCTCGCATACAGAGCCAGATCACGGTCGAGGTGTGGGTGAACGCCAACTTCGAGCTCAACGACAAGCGGATCCTGTTGTGGGCGACACCGAAGGGCAGCAGCGATCGCACGGTCTCGATTCACATGTGGCTGGGTTCGCTCTACTTTCAGACGGGCGCTGGCGCCGGTTTTGACAGCCTGAGCAAGGCCATGAGCGCTACTGATCTCGCATCGGGCGAGTGGGTGCACTGGGCGTTTACCAAGAACGCCGACACGGGCACGGCAAAGATCTATCGCAACGGAGAGCTCTTCGTCGAGGAGGCGGAGCAGACCAAGGTGCTCGATGACATCGGCCAGGCTACGATTGGCGGTGGGTATAATTCAAATACGCACTGGAAAGGAGATATGGCCGAGATCCGGATCTGGAACGTCGAGCGTAGCCAGAGCGAGGTCCGGGCGAGCATGCACAAGCACTTGCTCGCGGCGGACAACCTGCTCTACCAGCACCCTGCGCAGCCGCTGGCGCTCTTGCTCGCGAACGATACCGATTATCTCGAAGTTCCTCATGCGGAGAGACTCAGTCCGTCTCGATTCACGATCTCCTGCTGGGTGAACGTGAGCGGAGGCGGGGGCACCAAGCGCAGCCCGGTGACCTGTAGCTCGACGAGCGCGCCCGATGATTACCGCGGATATCTGCTCTACGCAGGTGACGACAATCTGTGGCAGTTCTGGCTCGGCACAGGCGCTGGGTGGTCCGTGGTGTCCGGCCCTGCGGTCTCGCTGAGCCAGTGGACGCATCTGGCGGCGACGTATGACGGCCTGACCATGCGGTTTTATGTCGACGGCGAGCTAATTGGCAGCCAAGCATCCAGCTTCGCCAAGAACCCGGCGCAGCCGCTCTATATCGGCACGGGCGAGGCGTCTAGCAGCCCAGCGTTCCCGTTCCCCGGTCGTGTCGCCGAAGTGGCGTTGTGGGACCACGTGCGCGCGCACGAGCAGATCGCTGCTGGAATGCATCGACGCCTCACCGGCCGCGAGTTGGGGTTGGTCGCCTACTGGAGCCTGGCGGGCACATCGCTGGATCAAACGGTTCACCTCCACCACGGGGTCCGGCGTGGCGGCACCTGGAGCTCGGGCAAGAGCCTAGACGCGGCCGACGTCAGCGGGCTCGTGCCCGCGCCCGAGCCCGCGCCGACGCGGGCGGTGTTGAGCTTCGACGGCAAGGATGACTACGTCTATCTCGGCACGGTCGACAAGGCCAGCGCGTTGGTCTCGCAGACACTCACGGCTGAGGTGTGGGTCAAGCCGGCATCATTCAAAGGCTGGGATGCCTACATCGGCGTACTCGAGTGGACGAGTACGTCGCAAAAAGGCTGGTTTCTGGGGGCGAACTACGGGCACTTTTCACTCGTCATGTCTACAGTAGGTACCAATATTGGCGGTGGAACACTAAGATATGTCAGAACGCAGCAAAAGTTTGACGTCGATCGATGGTATCACATCGCGGGCGTCTATGACGGCGCTACGATGAAGCTCTATGTCGACGGCGACCTGATGGGTACGAGCGCCGTGCCGTCGGGAGCTATCGTTTATCCGCCAGCGGCGGAGTTCATCATTGGCTCTTACAAGCACTCCGACCGCTTCTTCCCGTTCCACGGTGCGATCACCGAGGTGCGGCTCGGCAACATCGCGCGCACGCAAGAGCAGATCCGCTCGACCATGTACCGGCGCTTTACCGGGGACGAGCCTGGCCTGGTCGGTTACTGGCCAATGGACGACGCCGAAGGAGAGCTGGTCTACGACCGCACGCCCGGCAAGACGCACGGCCGACTCATCGGAGGCTCGTCCTGGCGACAAGGCACTGATCTTCCGCTCGTGCCGGTGTCGAGCCTCAAGCAGCCCAATACGATCTTGTGCGTGGACGGCGTCGATGATCGCGTCGAGGTCGGCCACGACGCGGCGCTCAACCCCGCTCAGTTCACGATGACCTGCTGGGCGTTGGCCACCGGCGGCAGCGGCACCTGGCGATCGCCGCTGACGTCGCGCAGTACCACGGCCTCCCACCCATACCGAGGGTATGCGTTCTACGCGGGGAAGAATAATCGCTGGCAGTTCTGGGTCGGTGATGGTTCGCAGTGGTTCGTCGTGTCGGGCCCAGAGGTCGAGTTCAACCGGTGGGTCCACCTCGCTGCGACCTACGACGGGCAGGATCTGGTGTTGTACGTCAATGGCGAGCTCATCGAGACTAAGGCCGCCACGTACGCTGCAAACCCGAGCGCATCGCTCTTCATCGGCTGTAGTGAGTCGGATGGTAGCCACAAGCTCTACTTTCCGGGCAAGATCGATGAAGTCGCGATCTGGAACACCGTCCGAACAGCGCAGCAGATCAAGTCCGGTATGGTCGAGTACCTCACCGGCAGCGAAGCGGGCCTGGTCGCCTACTGGAACTTCGAGGACAGCACCACCTCGGATCGCACGGGAAACGGTCACGACGGGGTCAATCACGGCGCGGCGTTCGCGGCGGACGACGCCGTCCTGTCCGAGCGGCTCGGTCATGGCTACGAGCAGAACAGCATCACGAGCGTGCCGCCAACGCCCCTACCAGTGCCGACGCTGGTCTCGCAGGGCAAGATACCTCAGTACGATCTGCTGCAACGCTTGCAGGCGGCGATCTCGGGCAATGCGCTGACCCTCGACGCCAGTCTGCTCGGGCCATTCAGCGACATCGCGGACGCGGCGTTCGACCTGATCGAAGTGTTCATCCAGATCGAGAACCCGCAGCTGCGGCTCGTCGAGGGGAGGCCCGGCATCCTGGGCGAGCCGGGCCGGGAGATCGATCCGAGCAACGATCTCGTCGGAGAAGACTACAGCAAGGTCGAGCTGACCGGCACCGTGTCGCTGTTTGGCGAGGTCGGCGTGAAGATTACCGCTGAGTTCTTTACCAACAAGGGCGAGCCCAAGACCGCGATTAAATTCGAGCTGCCCGGTGCTGATGTCGAAGATCCGCCCACGCCGACGTTTGGCCTGGGCAACGTGTTTCCCGATATTCCGATCATCAGCTCTCTGAACTTCGCGGGGCCGACGTTCATCGTCGCCAATGACGGCACGCTCTACGATTCTGGCTTTGACTCTGAAGTCCAGGAGGGGATCAATTTCCTGGCCAATGTGGAGATCAGTAATTCCACTGATCCGATGTGGCAGCTCATCGGCGATCTTCTTCACGTCGAGCGGCTGGGGATCCACGCGGCGGTCGTCAACGGAGACCAGGGCGTCAAGTACATCGCAGAGCTCTCGGCTCAGCGCAACGTCGAGATCATCTCTGGGGCAGACTTCACGGTCACATATAGTCGTGCCGACATCGGCCTGGAGATCTCCGGCACTCCCCTCGAGCCGACCATCACGCTTGGAGGTGACCTCGTCGTCAGCCTGAAGAACGTCGTGTCCAGCGATTTCGATCACCTGGTGTTCACCGGCGGGATCAAGCTGCAGGCCGAGTCGATCTCTGGATTCCTCACGCTCAACGGCACCGGCCGGAGCCCCAAGGGAGATCTGGAGGGCTACACGCAGAACAACGAGTGGAGGGATCCGCTGGGGATCCGTGGCTTGATCATCCGCCAGCTCTCGTTCCAGCTCGGGCTCACGTATCTGCCGCCGTTCATCGACAATGTCGGCATTCAGGGCAACCTGCGGATCGGAGACATCGACGGCAGCGTGGGGGTCATGGTCGATGTCAATGATGCGGATCAGTTCGTGGTGGCGGGCCACACCGACCGCATCACGCTGATTCAGCTCATGGCGGTCACGACCCCGCCGACTCTGGCCGCGTATTTGGCCTTGCCCGAGGCGTTGCAGAATCAGCTCAACAACGTCGTTGATGTCGCGCTCGAGGACGTCAAGGTCAGCATCGTGCCCAGCGCGACTTCGATCGGCGCGGTGCACTATCGCGATGAAGGATTCACCGTCGCCGGGGATCTGCGTGTGTTCGGCTGGCACGCCGAGGTCGATGCCAACGCCGACTACAAGGACGGGGTGACCGTGCGGGGCGCGATGGATCCGATCAACCTGCTCGGCGGCGCGTTCCAGGTCACTGGCGCACATGGTGCGCCAAAGCCGTTCCTCGACGTCGCGCTGCGCCTCGACGAGTTCAACGTGGAGATCTCGTCGCACGTGACGCTGCTCGGCATCTCGCAAGACCTGTACTTCCGCGTCGATCCCAATGACGGTCTGTACTTCTTGCTGTCCCAGCGCATCGGCGATCTACTGAGCATCGACCTGAGGTGCGCGTGGAACGACGGCACGCTGGCCGCGACCGGCCGGTTTGATTTCGATCTCGACGTCGAGATCCCGGGGTTCAATCTGCTGGGGGTGGTCGTGGTGGATCGGATCCGGCTCATCGATGTCTCGGTATCTGCTCAGGTGTCCATGACGATCACGAGCGCGCCGTCGTTCTCGCTGTCGTTCACCGGTAGTTTCAGTCTGTGGGGGATGAGCCTGTCCACCGGGCTGATCTCGGTCGACGTTGCGCCCAGCGACTTTGGGTCCATCCACCAAGTGCTCATCGATCACCTCACCAGCAACGCGGCCTCGATCTTCGGCGATATCCTCGACAACAGCTGGCGCTGGGCCTCGGCGATCGCGGATGGCATCATCGATTTCGCCGGAGATGCGTTTACCGTGCTCAAGGACGTGTTCAACGAGACCGCCGAGAATGCGGCGAAGATCGTCGGCGTACTTAGTCAGGGCGCGACTGAGATCGCGCGCGGGCTCAGGACCGTATACGGGCTTCTGGAGGAGGGAGTCGCGTTCGCATTGCATGGCGCGGGCTACCTCGCGCACCAGATCAGTAAGGGCCTGAGCGCCGCATTCACGATCACGACCCAGGTGGCGGCGCAGGTACTGAAGGCGGTCGGCTTCTTTGCCGAGGACGTGACAGACGCGCTCAAAGGTACATTCACCGATAGCCTCCAAGTCGTGACCAGCGCGCTTCGTCAAGCGGGATATCTGGCCAATGACGTGATCAAGGGGGTCAAGGGCACGTTCGCTCACCTGGCGACCGATATCGCCCAGGCCATGTATCGTGCGGGCTATCTGGCTGGTGAGGTTGGTGCTGCCCTCGGCGATGTTCTGGACACTACAATCGGTACGGCTGCCAAGGCGCTCGGATATGCGGGATATGCGGTGACCGAAGTCGGAGACGCGCTCATCACCGGATTCAACGCCACGGCCAACGGGGTCAGCGAGGCCCTCGAGTTCGCAGGCTATGGGATCAACGAGGTCGGCAATGTGCTCAAAGATGTAGGTGGATTCGCCGACACGGTGGTCAACGACGCACTGCTCCATGCCGGCTACGCAAGCGATGCGGTGAGCGACTTCATGGGCACGGTCTTCGGCGGCTCCTGGCTGCCCCATATCGATCATATCGACATCCTCCCTCATCTGGATCACTTCGACGTCATCCCGCACGTGGACCATTTTGACGTGGTGCCGCACTTTGACTTCTGGTAGCCACCGTTACCGCGTGGAGCATCGATGGGGCATCGCTCGCCAAAGGAATACTCATGACCGTAGAAGTACATCTGAAGGGAGTTGCGTGTAACATCAGTTGTCAGTATTGCTATCAGAACCCCATGCGAGACGCGGGCAGTCCGGCGCACGACTACGATGTTGCCGCGATCAAGCGTGCGGTCGAGGCAACCGGACGCCCGCTCGCGCTGTTTGGCGGAGAGCCCTTGTTGGCGCCCAAGCGTGACCTCGAAGAACTGTTTGCGTGGAGCCATCGTCGGTTCGGTCGCAGCACGATACAGACCAACGGCACGCTGATCGACGACGAGCACCTACAGATGTTTCAGGATTATCGCGTCAATGTCGGTGTGTCCATCGACGGCCCAGGCGAGCTCAACGACGCCCGCTGGGCGGGCTCACTCGAGCGCACGCGGGCCGCCACGCGCAAGACCGAGGCCGCGGTCGCCCGGATGTGCGAGCTGAAGATCCCCGTGTCGATCATCATCACGCTCCATCGTGGTAACGCGGCCTCGGAGCGGCTGCCCGCGCTGCTCGACTGGGTGCGCTCGCTGGCACGCCGCGGCGTTCGTCGAATTCGGCTGCACGCGCTGGAGGTGGATAGCCCGGACGTTGGCGCCAAGTATTCGTTGTCGATCGCGGAGAACCTCGACGCGCTGCGAGCATTCGAAGCATTGAGCGGCGAGCTGCCCGCGGAGTTCATCGATATGTTCCACGACCTGACGAACGGGCTACGCGGAGCCGATCAAAAGATGAGCTGCGTGTGGCGTGCCTGCGACCCCTACACCACGGCGGCGGTCCAGGGGATCCACGGCAACGGTCAAGTATCGAACTGCGGGCGCACCAACAAGGATGGCGTCGACTTCGTGAAGGCGGCAAGGCCGGGGTTCGAGCGCTACATCGCGCTCTATCACACGCCACGCGCAGATCATGGCTGTCAGGGCTGTCGGTTCTTCCTGATGTGCAAGGGCCAGTGCCCAGGTACTGCCGTCGACGGTGACTGGCGCAACCGCACCGAGCACTGTGAGCTCTGGATGACGCTCTATCAAGGCATGGAGGAGCGTGCGCTCGCAGCGGGCGAGTCGCCGTTGTCGACCCACCCGCGGCGGGGCGAGGTGGAGGCGTTCATGCTCAAGATGTGGGCGCGGGGGTCGAACCCACTGCTGGAACAAGTGCTCATGAAGCTCGACATCACCGCCGGTGCGCTGGCAGACAGGCCGCAGTCATGAATCGGCTGGATATTCCCTTGCCACCATTCGCACGCGTGATGTTCGTCAGCGAGCATGCCGCCTCACTATGGCGGCGAAGGCTATGGCGTATCGCGCACGCGTGGAACCAGATCGAGCGGGCGAGCGTCGTTCACGGCGTTCGGTCGTGCGCGGTGATCCGGGTCCTGGTCGACGAGCTGCCGAGCCTCGAGCAGTCGCTGGCCTGTAGTGCGCTGAGATACGAGGCGTTGCCGGCGTACCGAGACGTCGTCGACGCGTCCGCGGCCGATGCCCGGCGCTCGAGCGGAGCTCCCAAGCCCCGGGCCATGAGACGAGTCGCGGTGGTCGTGGGGACGGACGAGACGCTCGCGGCCTTTGTCGACGCCTACGACGCGCGCGACCACGACCGCCTTGGCGCGCTGCTCGGATATCCGGCCTGTTGCCGCGAATTCTTTCGTGAGGTCGTCGCGCAAGGGTTCGCCGACCCGGTGTGGCCGTACGCGCTCCGCAATCGCGCCCGCGAGTCATCAGAGGGGGTGGATTGTGAGCTTCATGGTGACCCACGGCTCAACCTGCTTCTGCGCCGGATCGGTGTGCGAGCAGTGCCCCATACGCCGTGCGCGCTGGACTGTGCGTCGTCGCTGGCGCTCGCCGATCAATTCTTCGACCTGGGGATCCGTCTGGGCTACCACGCCGAGCTCGCCTGGCAGCGCGAGGTGCTGTCTTGGCCGATGGCGTGGTCCATGCTGCACGGCATCGCCGAGGTCAAGACGCCGGTATTCAAGCTGTCCTGCGACACCGACGGGACCGCGGAGCGCTACGTCGTCCACTGGCGTGGCGATGGATTTCCGGCCGAGGGCGCGCGCGGGCTGTGTTTTCCGTATCGACGCCCTGAACACCTCCGAGTCGCAGAGTCGGTGAGTTTTCAACGCGGCCTGATTCATCCGATCTCGCTGACCACCCGTGGACGGTGATCCATGGGTGGAACGGGTCGGCGACGCTACATCGAACAATCGATCCGCCAGGGGCGACCTTCGGTGGACTGGTCGCGCATGGCCGAGCCTCAGGCCGATGGGTACGATACACAGGTGACGTTACGATTCGCCAGGTTACGCTACGACGACTCGCGTCGGGCGAATTACGGCGAATCTTCGTCACGTCGAGGCCCCCGCATCTTTGATGATGCGGTGGTTGTTAGGCACTATGATACACCGTATCGTCACCAGGCGCGGCTGGCCAACGGGCCCCTGCGACACCCTAATATCGATCGCGCGGTCGAGCTCGTCAGACTCTGGCCAGAGGCATATGCGCAATTCAAGGCGCTGATTCACGCGTTCAATCCGCTGATCGATCCGCAGGTCGCCGAGCAACGCTGGGTGCTCGGCTCCGGCTCGTCGAGCCACTGCCATCGCGTCGAGCATGGTGTGATCTACGCGACGATCTTCGATCCCTTCGGTCTGGCGCAGTCGTTCGTGCACGAGATGGCGCATACCAAGCTGTTCGCGCTGGGCATTTGGCTCACTCGCTCGGAGGGGCTGATCACGAACCCGGCTGAGGCCGTTTACGACAGCCCGATCATCCTCGATCGCAAGCGGCCGATGCCCGCGGTGTTTCACGCGGTGTACTCATTCATTCATGTTACCGCGCTCGATATCGTGATGCTGAAGCACGCGTCGAGCCAGGCCGAGCGGCGCGTGCTGTTGCGGTTCTTGCGGCGCAATGTCGCTCGAATGGAGCAGGGGATCGCCGTGCTAAAGCGCGACCTTCAGGTGGACTCGAATGGGCGAGTATTCGTCGACGGATTCCTCGAGTGGGCTGGGCGGGTCGTCGATGACGGCAATGAAATTCTAGCCGGGGCAGGCGCGTCGTGCGACCACCCATCATGATCTTGATCGGTCCTCCCGGCGTGGGCAAGAGCACGCAGAGCATACTGCTCTCCCGCGCGCTCGGGTGTCGGCGATTCAGCGTCGACGCGCGCTGCTCGCAAGCTTATCGCGAGCTCGCCGAGGTGCGTCGCGCCGACCGGAACGTCGAGAGCGGCGATGAAGGTGACACGCTCGATCTCGAACAACTCAGGCACAGTATCGTCGCTGAGCATGGAATGGCGGGATGGCGGCGGATCTATCAGCGCATGAAGCTTGCTGCGATTACGCGAGCGGTAGAGCATGGGAGTGGTGCGCTCGTCGATTTTGGCGCAGGGCATTCGATCTATCATGATCCACACATGGTAGCTCGCGCTCGTGACTTGCTCGCCCCCTGTCCGTACGTCGTAATGCTGATGCCGTACGCGAACATCGGTGACAGTGTGGAGCTGCTGGCCACCAGGCTAGAGCGCGCGGGTCGCCCGGTGTCACGTGCTCAACTCCATCACCATGTGACGCACCCGACCAACTTCCGCTTAGCCACCGATGTCGTCTATACGAGTACGCAAGGAGCTTCGCAGATCTGTCGCACACTCCTGAAGCTCCTGGGCATTCCGCGTATCATCA
Organism: Myxococcota bacterium; assembly: GCA_039194325.1. Lineage (GTDB taxonomy): Bacteria > Myxococcota_A > Polyangia > Nannocystales > Nannocystaceae > Paraliomyxa. The sequence continues at coordinate 24,755 of JBCCWC010000013.1, read as the reverse complement.
GGGACACGCTGCGACTCGAGCGAAGCGCGAGATGACGATGTCCGTGACGGCGTGGTGAACCCGCCGGGGCTTACGGCCGCAGCCCAGCGCTGTCCATTGGCACGGCCTTTGCTCGGTTGCTTCACGATGGGTGCTCGCTGGTGTCCTCTCGGCGTGCATCCGCTAGGCGGAACAAGATCACCGCGATATCGTCTTGGAGATCTCCGCTGCGCAGCCGAACGAGCTCGACGAGGTTGCGGGTCGCTGAATCCACGTTGCTCCCCCTCGAGATCCTGCGGATCGCGTCTCGTTGCGCGTAGCGGTGCAGCCCGTCCGTTGCGAGCAACAGCGTCCCCGACTCTAGCGTTGCCTCGAACGGGACGACCTCGGCACGCCCAGAACCGATGAGGGGTTTGCGAACCTGCTGGGCGGTGAGCTCCACGATCTCGTCTGAGAGCAGCACCCACGCAACGGAGTCTCCAACGCTGGCTCCGGCGAGGGTGGTGCCGGCGATGGTAGCGACTACCGCGGTCGTCTCTCCGGCGGTCGTATGCGCTGCAACTCGATGATCCATGGTCTTGAGGACGTCCACGCACGCCGCGCTCGTCCTGGGCTTCGCGGCACGGATCGATTCCACCACCATCTGCGCTGCCTCTGCGCCGCCCGCGATCCCGCCCGCACCGTCGGCGACCACGAGCAACAGGCCGCGAGGTACGGGGACGACGACGGCACGGTCTTGCCCTGCTCCGCGGTGCGCTTCGACCATGAGCCCATACGAGAGTTCGTTGGCGGATCCCACGCTCGGTGTGACTGCGAAGCGCATGCCAGCGCAGAACTCTTGGAGTTGCTCGGCATGTCGGGCGCTCGCGCGTCTCCCTGTCGGATCTTGCGATAACGGCGTGACGACTCGTCACCCGAGCTTCGGCGTTCGGGGAGCACGAGGTGCGCGCTACGGACTGCTACGATGTGGGCATGTGCGAGGGCGTCATTCCTCGGATCGCCATGTTCACGTTCATGATCGCGGGGAGCCTCTCGCCGCTGGTCGCGATCGTCGGGCACAAGCTGTGGCCCGAGCGCGCGACCCGGGTCGCGGTGGTGAGCTTGCTGCTCTTCGTGGTCGCCGGGATCGCGGGGGCGTTCGTGATGGCGTGTTGAGCCCTGCTGGGCTCGGGTCCCCCGCGTCGACTCGCGGAGGGCCCATGGCTCATGGTGGGTTGGGCGATCAGCGAGCGTGGACCCGTCGACGGCGCAGCCCCAGCAGGCCCAGCAGCAGCAACCCAGTGGCCCAGGCCGCGGGCGCCTCGTCTTGCACGCTACACAGACCCCCTCGGGCCTTACGCTCCCGCTCGGCCTGATCCCAGTCCTGCTTGGCGTCGTCGACCGCGTTGATGACGTCCTCGGCGATCTCGATCCCGATCGTGGCCAGCGCGTTGGCGCACGCGGTCAGCTCCTCCCCGCCCACGATGAACTGGCCGTCGCAGAACAGGGCGCCCTCGATGTCGCACGAGCCCTCGCACTGCGCCTGCACCTCGTACTCGCAGTCCTCCCAGGTCTCGGTTTGGCAGGTCAGCTGGCAGTCCATGTTGGCGGCGGCGTTGCACGAGCCGCCGCAGCACTCCAGGCAGTGGGAGTAGCAACTCGCGTCCACCGGAAGCTGGGCGCACTGGTGATCACACTCGCCGTCACAGGTGGCCTCGCACTGGGCGCGGCACTGGATCGAGTCGTCGGCCCCCTCGCAGGTGAGCGTGCAGTCGCCCACGCACTCGGGAAAGCAGTTGTTGTGGCAGACCACCTCGATGCCCACCTCGCACTGCTCGGCGCACTGCTCGGTGCACTCGTCGGTACACTCGGGCTCGGGATCAAGGGTGCAGGTCTCGGTGCAGTACTCGAACTGCTTGGTCGCGCACGCCTTCTCGTAGACCCCCGCGCGACAGCTGCCCTGGCACTCTCCACTGCCGCCGAGCTCGAGCCGGCAGTTGGCTCCCGCCTCGATCCGGATGTTGTTGCACTCGGGAATTCCGGCCCAGGCCGCCGCGGGCGCCAGCATGCCCAACCCCACCACGAGCGCCGGCGCGCTCGCCTTCATCCAATCCATCATGTTCGAATCCTTCCAAGCTAACGAACTAGGCCCAAGCGAACTCAAGCCATGTAAGAAATCGAGGACGTGACCGCTAAACCTACGAGCGCGATCTTCCTCGCCCAAGGTAGTCGCGGGTCGTAGTGCTCGGACGCACTCTGATTCGAATTTTTCGTCGGATTCTTCGGGGGCCGGTCGAAACTCTCGTCGAAACCTCGTCAATGGCCGGAAACGGCGGGATTGCGGCGGGGCTTGCCGTGGGATCACGGCGGGATCACGGTCGTCTGGCGGCCATGATCTCGCCGATTCCCCACATCGCTCACCAACAGGATGAGCTCAGGCGCTGGGGTAGCAGGCCTCGGTGCACTCGTTCCACGCGCAGGCCGGGTCGAGCCCACACATGGTTTGGTCGAGCCCGCCGCAGGCTTGCCATGTGCAGTACTCGGAGCCGTGCTTCCACTTGCAGCCCGCGGTCTCGATGCAGACGAACTTGTCCTCGATGTCGTAGCAGTCGCCTGGCACCTCGGGGCACTCGTCGCCGCCCGTGGTCCCCGGGTCGTCACCGGGGTTGTCATCTCCGCCGGTGCCTGGATCGTCACCACCAGTGCCCGGGTCGCCGCCACCCGTGCCCGGGTCGTCACCACCGGGGTCGGTGTCGCGGTGGGGGCCTTCGTCGCCGGCGTCATTGTTGTCACCGCCGCTGTCGCCGGTGGTTCCCGCCGGCGGGTCGTCCATCCCGGGCCCTTCGTCACCGCCGTCGGGCCCGTCATCCGGCCCATCACCGTCACCCGGCCCGTCCCCCTGCCCGTCCCCCTGCCCGTCCCCCTGCCCATCGTTGGGCCCGGGCCGGCAGCGGCGTGGGTCCGGAGCGTCGAGCAGCTCCGGGTACGCGAGCTCGAAGTTGCCCTCCACCCGCAGCGTGCGGGCGAAGATCGCCCCGTGGATCTCGGCGTTGCCCAGGTAGGCGACCTCGGCCGTGGGTGCATAGATCGACGCGGTGAACTCCGTGTTGCCCGAGTTGAGCAGCACGCCGTCGTCACCGCCCACGTAGACCCGCACCGCGCCCGGCACCCCGCCACCGATCCAGTGGTTGCCGAGCGTCTCCAGCGAGCCCGCGATGTAGACGTCGAGGGTGGATCCGGAGGTCAGCTCGATCTCACCGTTGCCGAGTTTCGTAAGCGAGTCGTCGATGAATAGGTCGACATGACCGTCGACGAGCAGCGCGAGGTTGCCCAGCCAGGTCGCGTCGTGCACGTAGTAGGAGCCAGACTCGAGGCGAAGATCGGCGTTGCCCTCGAGCGCGGTCGGCAGCGAAGCGATCGAGGGCTCGGTCGCTGCGGCGGCTACGGCCGCGGTCACGTCGAAGAACGTGCTCGGATCGCACGGGCAAGGAGGCTCGGCCGGGATCACATAGGGCCCGTGCCCGCCCACCTCCACGTTGCCTAGCCCGCGATCGGAGCCGCCTAGGCGCAGGTCACCGTCGACCTCGAGGTTGCCCAAGCCGACCAGATCCCCGCCCACGTTGAGGTCGCCGCCGATCTCGAGGTTACCGAACCAGGACAGCGAGCCCGTGGAGACCACATCGCCGCGGATCTCCCCGTTACCGTCGGCATCCAGCCCGCCTTGGGTATAGAGGGTGCCGTCGATCTCGGCATTGCTGAAGAAGCGTGCGTGCCCATTGACCCCCACCGTGGCTCCATGGGCTCCGAGGCCGCGCGCCTCGAAATTGCCGAGCATGGCGAACGAGTCGCACACGCAGATCGCGGCGGGGAACTGGACCGTGGGGGCGCCTTCGCAGGCGTCGACCGGCGCTCCATCAGAGCCCGGCGGCGGGTGACCCCAGTCGTCGTCGTCGTCCCAGTCGCAGAAGACACAGGCGGGCATCAGGGAGGCAAGGAGGACTAGTGCAGTTCGAGTCATAGTGGGCATTTCCAGGGTGACGTGCCCTGCTCGAACACCGGCGGGGTCGAAAAGCGACCCACGCTCGTCGGGGGAATCGTGATCGCGGTCACCGATCGTTCACCGGTGTTCTTTTGCTGTGGGGGGAGGTAGGAGGGGGCGCCCAGGCGCCCAAGGGTGCCCGGTGTGTCTCGTGACGAGTGGGATGACACGCGCACGGTCACCGCCGCGAGACGCGCAATGCTCGACTTCCTTTGTTGAGCCACGCCCGGACGTCCTCGTGGGGCACACAGATCGGCCCGGCGATCTCACTCGGTGCATTCTTTTTGGCTCACTCGTACGCCAAACGGAAACCGCGACGACGTAACCGTCATACTTGAGTACAAGATCGTCGACGATGACTAGTTCGCCATCCGCACACCAGTCGGCGCTATTTCTATGCATCGCGACGCTGCTGGGCCTTGGCCTGCCGGCGTGCGGAGCTGATACCGACCGAGTGACCACCCTCGTCGACGGCCGGGCGGTCGTGACCTTCGAACGTCCTTTGTGCAGGGGGGACGTCGACCTAATCGACGAGACCATCTCGCACGTCGAGGAAAGCCTTGATGTCCAGGTCGAAGACCCCATTGAGATCTTCCTGTGGAGCCGCTTCGCCAACGTCATCGACTACTGCGGAGAGGGACCACTTGGCTGCTACACGAACGGCGAGATCCATACCCTATGGGAAGGCCTGGAGCATGAGATCGTCCACGCCGTGCACGCGCCCCTCGGATGGCCCGAGCCATTGTGGTCCGAGGGGATTGCCGAAGCACTCAGCGGTCGTACCCGAGACGGCCAAGACGATGTTCTATCGCTCGTGGGACTCGAAGATAGCCGACAGGTCGACTACGCCACCGCGGGGCACTTCACCCGCTGGCTCCTCGAAGAACACGGCGTGGATGGGATCCGCGCGCTGGCCAGGGAATCTTCGTTCGAATCGGTCTACGGGCGGATGCTCGCCGACGCCAACGTGGACTACGAGGCTGACGCTCCATGGTCGTACCCGGACTGGAATACGTGCCGGGGCGCGCGACTGGATGCCACGTCCCAGGCCGAGTGGGTCCATGAGTTCGACGTCGATTGCGACGGGCCATGGAGTTCGGCGGAGTATGGGACGGGTCCTACGGCCCATAGGACGATCGACATCGATCAATCGGGTACGTACCGGGTGTACTTCACCGGCGTAAGGATGGTCAGTGCCCTCGCGTGTCAGCTCGATGTCCTGGTCGATCGCCCCGAGGACGACATGGCCGGAGACATCGTCTCCGAGACCGCGGGCTTGGTGCTGCCGACTTTCTTCGCGGGTGACGAGCCCTATGAGATCCAGCTCGAGCCCGGTCGGCTTCAGCTCTCGTTCACGATCGAAGGAGAAGCGTCGACGGTGGGCTTCGAGCTGCGGCGTCTCGGCCCGTAGTGAGCCCATCGTCTGCTCTCACCGTACCCGGGATAGCCGGGTCTCCTACGTGCCTAGCGCAACTCGCTCGTCTCGGTCCCCGCGGGCACCGCGTGCGCGGCCAACCACGCTTCGACCTCTTTGCGCATGGCCCGAGCTGGGGCGGGCCCCGATGCCAGCACCTCTTTGGCTTGCTGGGCGAGCGCCCGTGCACGCGGCCGGGCCTTCGGGTCTGGCCACAGGCTTCGGGCCAGGGCCATCAGCGCCTCGGCGCGATCCCGGGGCGGAACGTCGACGGCTGCGTTGATCGAGACGGCCCGCTCGGCATAGGCGCGCGCCGCTTCTGGTTGACTCTGGGCAAGCCCGAGCTTGGCGAGCACCAATAGGGTCGCGGCGACCTGGATGCTCTTGGGACCATGGGCCTGCTCGTTGACCATCTGCGCGTGCTCTAGGTGCTGCTGAGCGTCATCGAAGCGCCCTTGTGCCAGCGCTAGCTCTCCCAGCTCTTGCAGTGAACTGGCGATGAGCGGGTGTTTCGGATCCAACGCGGCCTGACGGATCGCCAGGGCATGATGGTGGTAGTCGGCAGCCTTGCTCGTCTCGCCGCGACGTTGGTAGATCTTCCCCAGCCCCGCCATTACGAACGCCACATAGGGGTGGGAGTCGCCTACCGTGCCCTGGAACACGGTCCGTGCCCGTTCGAATGCCTTCATCGCGGAATCGGTAGAACCTTCTTCTTGGAGCGCGCGACCCAGGTTGAACCAAGCCACGCCCACGTCCACGTGCCCCTCTCCGAGTGCTTCTTGCTTGACGTGCAGCGAGTCCCGAAGGTAGCGATTCGCTTGATCCAGCTCGCCACGCTCGGCGTAGAGCGCCCCGAGATTGTTGAGCAGCCAGCCTCGGGCGGTCGCGTCGTCGGCTCGGTCCACGGCGGCCCGAGCGGATCGTTCGAGCAACAGACCATCGTCGAATTTACTCTGGTTCATGAGTACGTAGATCATCAGGGCCCACGCGCGGGCGGAGACCTCATCGGACTTGGCGCGGGCGGCGATCTCGATCGTGTTCTCCAAAGTGCCTTGGGCCTCGCTCCAGGTGTGGGCCGCGGACTGGAGGTGACCCAGACACTCCATGGCTTCGGCAAGCACGGGCGGGTAGTCGACGGCACGGGCGTCTTGGGCGATGATCTCGGCCAGCGCCAAGCCCTCGGTGACCTCCCCCGCCTCGCGTAGGGTGTTGGCGTGGTCGATCCTCTCCCGCAGCTGGGCCACGTGGTTGCGTCGCTGTGGATCGCTCGGAGGCGATTGTCTTGCCATCATCACTTCGACGTCGGAGCAGATCTCGAGGGGGGGCAGCTTGAACGGCAGGATCGTGCGATCGACGACCTCGTGGGCGGTGACGGCCGCTGCGATCGAGTCGATGGTGGTTCGTAGGCGGTTGCGTCGACGCTGTAGGCACTGCATGCGCCGGTCGAACAGAGCCTGCGACTGCTGGCGATCGACGAAGGTGGCACGACACGATTGCTCGGCCTGCTGGACCCAGGCCTCGGTGTAGGCGTCGAGCTGGGCCTCGACTCGACCGTAGAGCTCGAGTGCTTCGGGGTGTTCGCTGGCGACGAAGGCGGCGCGCACCGCCTCTTGGTCGGCGATCTGCCAGGCCCCGTCGAGGCCGGCTTCGGGGTCTGGACAGGGATCCTCGCGGGCGCTCGCCAGCGCCAGGCCTCCGACCCCTAGCCCCGCGGCCAACGCTACGGTCGCGGTTAGCCACCAGCGACGCGGCTGTCGCAGGCGCTCGAGCTCGGCCAGCAGTTCGTCCATCGTGGGCCAGCGATCCTCGGGCAGCTTGGCGAGCCCGCGCAGCAGGATCCGTCGCAGGCGCTTGGGGATGGTGACCGACTTGGGCACCGGGAGCAGCTCGTTGTTCTCGAGCGAGCGGATCAGGGCCGACAGCGACGAGCCGTCGAAGGGGCGCATGCCGTAGAGGGCTTCGTACAGCGAGGTGCAGAAGCTGTACTGGTCGCTCTGCGCATCGGCCTGCTCTCCCGACAGCTGCTGCAGCGGCAGGTAGCACATGGTCCCCATGACCGCGCCACTCCGGGTCAGCCGGTGGTCGAGCGACCCGCGGGCCCCGGAGCTGTTGATGTCGTCCAGAGGCTCTGATGGCTCGTGGAAACGGGCTACCAGGTGGTCCTCGTTCGCTTCCTCGTCCGGCTGCAGGTTCGTGCCTCGTACGAGGCCGAAGTCCAGCACGCGTACCCGCTGGTCATTGCCGATGATGCAATTCTCGGGCTTGAAATCACGGTGGACCAGGCCCTCGGCATGGGCGGCGGCCAGGCCGTAGCCCGCCTGGAGGTAGACGTCGAGGGTCTCCCGCCAGGACCGCCGCTCACGCTGCCAGGTGCGGAAGGTCTGTCCGCTGACCAACTCCATGGCGATGAAGGTCTGGCCGTCCACCTCACCCATCTCGTAGACCTGCACTACGTTGGGGTGGGATAGCTTGGCCAGCGCCTGGGCCTCGCGGAGCAGCCGTTGCTTGCGGCGCCCCGCGAAGCGCCGGTACAGCAGCTTGAGCGCCACCATGCGGTCGAGGGTCTCGTCGTAGGCCCGCAGCACCTTGCCCATGCCGCCCCGACCCAGCGTTCCCAGCACGGTGAAGCGTCCCAGGCGCTTGCCCACGGGTTGGGCCTCGCTGGGCTTGCGAATTGCTCGGTGGCGTATCGTGCCGCTGAACAGATCGGCTTCGAGACGATCGGCGGTGGAGCGGGTACTGGGGTCGTGGGTCGGCTCGCGATCGGAGGGCTCGCGGTCGGAGGGCTCGCGGTCGGAGGGCTCGCGGTCGGAGGGCTCGCGATCGGAGGGCTCGCGATCGAGGGCTTCCGTGCTCTGAGCGACGGCTCGATGAGCGGTGGCATGGCGAGTCGCCGAGTCGCGGACCTCGGTGCAAACGTCCTCGCGGTTGTCCTCGACGAAGGTGTCGGGGCCGATGCGCTGGAGGTTTGGCGCAGCGTCCGAGGTATCCAGCCCCAGCGGAGCGTCGAGGTCGAGGGGCCCGTGCGGGACTAGATCTGATTCGTCGGGGGTGACGATGTCGTCTGGTTGTATGTTGGCGTCGGGATCGTCGACCGTCTCCACGTCGCTCGGGCGAGCGACGGGCTCTGGCTCGCTGCGTTGATCCGGCGCGCTCATGATCTCCGCGGGGAACTGGTCATCGTGCTCGATGATCGTGGATCCCAAGGAGCGGATCCACGATCATTGTATCGAAGCACTCTACAGGCCTGGAGCCCAATGCGTCGACCGGAGATGCGTTCGAGCTCGTGCCACTGATCGTGGGTGACTCGGTGCGGCTCATTCGGCGGCGGCGTCACCCACGTGAACGGAGATCACCGGATAGTCGGGCTGGGCAGGGTCGACGAGGCATGCCACGGGGAGCAGGCCGTCGTCGGAGAGATCGCAATCGGCGTCGAGAATGCAGTCTCCATCAGATACGAACCCGCAGTCGGACTCGTTACTCGCACAGGTGCGCCCGAAGTCCGCGGCGGCGGCCAGCCCGGCCGCGCTACCCTGGCAGGAACGCTCGACCTGGGTCGACGCAAAGAGGTTGCCGTAGTAGGCGCCTTCATAGTTCGGCAGCTGCGGGACGTTGCCAAAGCCGAGCGCCGGGTGATCACCCTGCAGCCAGATGCTGGTGGTCTGTCCCACCGGGTTGGTCCGCGCCATCATGCAGGCGCTGACCCAGCGCTGACAATGCAGGTCACACGAGCCGTTCTTCCATTGGGGCGCGAGCCCCAGCCGACCGTAGAAGATCGTCGTGTGGCCCTCATGGGTCTTCTCGATGCTCTGCCATTGGTCCAGGGCGCACTCGATCATATAGCGAATGGCGACGACACCATCGTTATCCTCGTCGGCGAGCCAGCCGTGCTCGTTATCCAGGCCTTGGCTCGAGACCAAAGGGTGATCGACGCTCACCCCGCTAACCGCTGGATCGATGAGCCCGTTGTTGATCCACTCGCCGACGCCCGAGCGACTCTCGTCGTCTTCGGACGGAGGGGCGAGGCGTCCGCCGGCGCCCCAGCTTCGAAGCTCGATGTCGAGCTCTTCGGGGTCTTCGATTTCGAGCGCGCAACCGGTTGAACCAATGGTCAATGCTGCGGACAGCACGCTGCTCCATCGAGCGATCTCCATCGCAGAAGTCTTGTGATGTCGGGATGTCGAGGCTTTTTTGGGGGGCATGAGCGAGGTCTCTCCACGCTCAATAGTGTTACTTTGGGACGATTTCCTGTAATGGAATCCACGGAAATATCATTCGATTATTATGATCGAACAAGATGTATTTGTTGATTCAATTGGAATTTTGGATGAATTTCGAATAAAAACAATGTTCTAAGACGTACGGGTTGCACCTAATTTCGCTACATGTGGAACTCTGTATTCAGTGGGAGGTTCTGGTTGGGGACACTTTTGGGAGGTTACTCAAGAATGCCAATTTATGCGCAGCACCCGCATTGAACGAGCAGATCTCGCCGTTATGGCGACAGCTGGCATCAATCGGAGTCTGGTGCAGGTCGAGCGGGCGCAGCGCGGCACGAGCTCGCTATGCGCGCACGAGCCCTCTTTGCACCACACGAGCCTTCTCAGCACTACATGCGCTCGCTCAGCACTGCACGACCCATACGGTCCTACACGGCCGGCAGCACCTTACCCGGGTTGAACATCCCGGTGGGATCGAGGGCCTGCTTGATCGCTCGCATCATCGTCAGCTCCCCGGGGCTGCGTGAGAAGTGCAGGTGCTCGCGCTTGAGCAGCCCGATCCCATGCTCGGCGGAGACGCTGCCCTCGTGCTCGGCCACCAGCGCATAGCTGTGCTCGTCGAACGCCCGACAGCGGGCGGCGAAGCTCTGCGGCGCCTCGGCTTCGGGCTTGAGGAGGTTGAGGTGCAGGTTGCCGTCACCGATGTGCCCGAACACCACCGCCTCCACATCGGGGAGCGCCTCGGCCACTCGGGCTCGCCAGGCGGCCAAGAACCGGGGCAAGGCGGCCACGGGCACCGCGATGTCGGACTTGTGCGGGTGGTGTCGATGCAGCGACTCGCTGGTGTCTTCTCGCAGCGCCCATAGATCGTGAGCCTGCTGCTCGCTGGCGGCGAGCACTGCGTCGGTGAGCAGCCCTTCGTCTTGGGCGTCGGCCAGGCACTCGGTCAGCGCGTCGTGGGTGGCTTCACGGGCCTCGTCGCCCGGTTGGGGGACCTCGACCTCGATCAGCGCGTGCTGAGGACTGGGCGGATCGAAGGGCCCGCGACCCTCACGGCCGCGATGCTCCAGCACTCGGCGCAAGCAGCCCGCGTCGAAGCACTCGAAGGCCTGCAAGGTCAGGCCATGGCGGCGGACACGGGTGAACAGGTCGAGCACTCGGGCCTCGTCGGGCACGGCACAAAGAGCCACCACCCGCCCGGGCGGCGGGGTGCAAAGCCGCAGGGTGGCCTCGACCACCACCCCCAGGGTGCCCTCGGCCCCGATGAATAGCTGGCGCAGGTCGTAGCCGGTGTTGTTCTTGACCAGGGCGCCCCCGAGCTCGAGGCACTCGCCCGAGGCGATCACCACCCGCAGGCCCAGCACCCAGTCGCGGGTGAGCCCGTAGCGCAGCACCTTGACCCCGCCCGCGTTGGTGGCGATCGAGCCGCCGATGTGGGCCGAGCCCTTGGCCGCGAAGTCGACCGGATAGACGAGCCCGTGCTCGGCTGCGGCTTGGTGGATCGCCTCGACGGTGGCCCCCGCTTCGCAGCGCAGCAGCTGGGCCGCCGGGTCGACCTCGAGCACCCGGTGCATCCGCTCGAGCGAGATCACCACCTCGCCTCCGGTGGCGGTGGCCGCCCCAGTCAGCCCCGTGCGCCCGCCCGAGGGCACGACCGCCGCCCCGTGCTGTGCGCAGGTGCGGACGAGCGCCTGAACTTGCTCGATCGTGCGAGGCAGGGCGATCGCGGCCGGGGCCACCGGCCAGTCACCACGACAGCGGTCGGCCCCATAGAAGGTCAGGTCGTCGCCCTCGACGATGATGTGGTCCGCGCCCAGGGTGGCGGTCAACTCCTCGCGTAGCGTGCTCATGTGGCTCCAGCCCGGACGGCAGGGTAACGCGAGCGGCTCGCGCATCGGACGTGTGGGTGACCTGGGGCACCCGTCGCGGTGCCCGGTGGGTTTTTTACCGCGTGGCCCTTGCAGATCCGCGGACGTCAGTCAGAGGATTATCGCGCCCGAGATAAAGAAAAGGACATCAGATGCCCGTTCTGAACCCGAATTCATCCGTACGACCCCGCCTGTTTCCCCTTGTCTCCGGGTTGGCCGTCGCTGCGTTCTTGACGCTGCCCGCGTGCGGGGGCGAGGCCGATCAGGACTCGCGCGACTCCGAGGCCGATGGCAGCGGTTCTGACGGCGGTGGTTCCGACAGTGCGGAGCCGACCGGCTCGGCCGACGACACGGCAGGCGAGTCGAACGTCGCCGGTAGCTGTGAGTATACGAGCCCCTTCACTCAGGCGGCCGAGTGCCGCGACTACGTGGGCGCGGGCTGGACCGCGGAGGACGTGACCGCGGCGTGCGAGCAACTGGGCGGCCGGGCGGCTTTGGATCAGGCGTGCAACACCGAGGGGATCCTCGGGCGCTGTGTGCTCGAGGAGGCGTCCGATCGCGTGATCGAGGTGCTTGCCTATGGCGACGACCCCGGCTCGTGTGCCGACCAGCAGCTGGGTTGCGAGACCTTCGGGGGCGGGACCTGGGAGCCGGCGGAGATCTGCACCGGCGATCCGGGCGGCGGGGGCTCGGGTAACGTGTTCATCCAGCCCACGCTGGAGTGCCGCGATCCGGTGGCCGGCGAGCCGCCCGGCAACGGGCCGGACGGTCAGATCTGCACGTGGCAGTCGATCTCCGGCTCGACCGAGCTCGGCCGCCACTACGAGGACTATGCCTCGTGCGATGTGGTCCGCAGCCAGCGTCCTTATTACCCGTATCCGCTCGAGGAGGGTTGGGACCAGGTCGATCCGCGCATGGACGACCCCGAGTACGTGGCCGAGCTCGACTGGTTCAAGGAGCAGCTACAGGCCAGCGCGTGCATCTGTTGTCACTCGACGGATGCACCGGCGGGTCCCTCGGCCTTTTTTGTCGAGCAAGAGGGCAACATGATGAACGGGATGTCCAACGAGGGGCTGGCGATGGGCTCGCACTGGGTCCCCTCGGCGGCCTTTGGTGCCTATCGGCCCGAGGACAACAACGGGTTCGAGCGTGAGACCTCGGGCTTCCCCTCGACCGAGCCGGAGCGCATGCGCGACTTCTTCATCCGCGAGCTGGAGCACCGAGGGCTTTCCGAGGCGGACTTCGAAGGAACCGATCCCTTCGGTGGCCCGCTGGTGAGTCAGCTGGAGTACGTGCCCTCCGAGTGCGAGAACGGCGAGGGAGTCCGGCGCGACGGCACGATCGTGTGGGAGGGCGGCGACGCGCGCTACGTGTTCGTGCTCGACGCCGGGTCGGCCAACCCGACGGTCCCCCCGAACCTCGACCTACCCGAGGGCACGCGCTGGCGGATCGACGTGTCCCACACCGACGATCCGATCGCTTCGGGCTCGGTGACCTACGGCGAGCTGCCGGCGGGGCTGACCCAGCGCGTCCCCGAGCAGGGCGCCCCAGAGCCGCTCGTGCCGGGGCAGCAGTACTACCTCTATGTGAATCGTGACGTGATCGTCCCGGCCACGCGCTGTCTGTTCACGTATTGAGGCCAAGTCGAGGATGCTTAATTAAAGACCCGTAAGAGCGCGCTCTTACGGGTCTTTAGGTCCGACGCGCCGCCGAGGCGGCTGCGCTCCCAACAAAGCCCCGGTTTGCGGCGATCCTGGGTGCCGCGTGGGCAAGACCGAGGCCGGGCGCGACAGCCGTCGCGCATCCCGAGCCGGCCTCGGCATAAATAGCTCGATCAATTCGTGGAGGTGGCGCTGTCGGTGCCGCCCGAGTCGGTCCCCGAGCTGCCACCGGTGGTGCCGGAGTCGCTGCTGCTGCCGGAGTCGCTGCTGCCGCTGCTGCTGCCGGAGTCACTGCCGCTGCTGGAGTCCTCCGTCCCGCACATGCAGGTCGTCATGCTCCCCACGTCCCCGTCGCAATCGCAGCCGTCCTCGATATTGCAATTGGCGTCGCAGCCGTCGCCGTCGATCATGTTGCCGTCGTCGCACTCCTCGGCGCTGGCGAGGTTGACCCCGTCCACCGAGTCGTCGAACCAGATCCCGTCGCCGCACATGGGCTGACAAAACGAGGTCTGATCCGCGCCCTGGCTGCAGGTCCAGCCCTCCTGGACCATGCAGTTCTCGCAGCCGGGAGTGTCCATGCCGACCCCGTCGGCCTCGTGCCCGTCGTCGCACTCCTCGCCGAAGGCGCTGTCGAGGAAGCCGTCGCCGCACAGCCAGCACTCGCTGGCCATGCCCATCTCGGTCACGCACTGCCATAGCGGGTCGACCGTGCACATGGAGCAGCCGTCGCCGAGCTGCTCGTCACCGTCGTCGCAATCTTCGCCGGGATCGAGGAGCCCATCGCCGCAGGTGTTGAGCTCCTCGCAGCTGCTGTCCCACGGGATCGGCTCGAAGGCTTCGTCGGTCTCGCCCTCGCTGGTGTCGGGCGGCGTGGGGCTACATGCGAACCCCACCTCGACCTGACACGTGTTGGGGTTGCACCCCGTGGGGGTGGGCATGCCTTCGCAGACCTCACCCTCTTCGAGCATGCCGTTGCCGCAGTCGGGCTCGGGCGGCGGCTCCGGAGGCGGCGGAGTCGGCTCGTCCTTGGTGCACGAAAGGGCCAAGGGGCCTAGGGTCAGAGCAAGCAAGAGTAGACGTCGCATGAGGTATCCGGCGCCATGCTCTCCCAAAGCCGCGCCGAGCGCTACGGCCGCTGGGTCATGATGACTCAGGGGGCCACCATGACGAACGCCGGACCGCGAAGGCTCGCGAGGCGAGCCGAGCGCGACCGGCGTGCGCAACCTGGCGTAGCGGGGGCCACGCCAGCCCGTCTCGCGACGGAAACCTACAGGCCCTGGGGCTGCGGCGGTGGGTTGGGTTGACGCAGCAACTGCCGCACCATGCGGACCACGGACTTCACCACGGGATGACCCTTGATGAAGACCACGCCGACCACGTGCTTCTCATCGCCCGAGACCAGCACCGCATGGTCGCCCACCAGGACGCGCACGGATGGTTCGTTGGCGATCTGGCGGAGCTTGACCGCCTCGAGGACGATCGGCTTCCACTTGTCGTCGCCGACCCACGATGGCCCACCGCCGGTCTGCGCCTGCTCCGCAGTCTGGTCGAGTACCGCCACGATTCCGTCGTGACGCAGGACGCGCTCAATCTTGTTCATCACCATTTCGAAGACCTGATCCCCCGGCACAAGGCGCCCAACGCTCATGTTCGGCGACCACGCACTTGTTGTACAAAACCGCACCGAACGCGTCAATCACGCTGCGGGTTTTGCGTCGGCTCTAGATACAGGACAGCGTATTATGCGCATGGCCACTTTAGCTGGCCGGTATGGCGTTTAGTGGCCAGATCGAGCTCGAGCTTGCGTCTTTGGCGCAAGTCGAGCCCCCCTTCGGGACCCTTCCCGAAGGTCGTGGTCTCCCCGGATCCAGAGGTAAGAACGGCCCGTGCTTCGTCGTGTGTGCCTTGCCGCCGTGCTCGCGGCCGCGGCCTGCAAGGAGGATCCCCCGCCTCCTCCTCCACCTCCGACGGAGCCCGCGTCGCCCGTGCCGCTGCCCAAGACGGTCGACGACGACCCCACGCACCTGGTGATCCATCACGCCGACCAGCTCGATGCGGTCGACCTCCGCAAGGTTCGAATCCTCGACCTGGCCATGTCGCCCACCGACCAGGTCGGACACCTCGACCAGATCGATCCCGACACGGTCTGCACCCACCTCGACCTGGTCAAGCTGGCGACCAAGACGCCGGCTCTGCAGCGCCTGAGGATCTCGGGCTGCCAAGGAGCGGTGCACGCCGGGCTCGGCGCGATGGGCGACAAACTGCGTACGCTGGAGCTGGCCGACCTGGTGCTCGACGGGGTGACGATCGGCAACCTCGCCCAGCTGACCGGGCTGCACACCCTGACCCTGACTCGTGTCGATGCCGGGCCCGACCCCCTCCAGCCGCTACGCACGCTGCCGCTGCGGCGACTGGTGCTCCGCGAGCTCCAAAAGGACAGCGAGATCACCACCATGATCGACCTGTGGCCCCGCTCGCTGACCCACGTGCAGCTGGAAGGAGACTGGGCGGGGCACAAGGCGATGATCACCCTGTCACGCGCCGAGGCCCTGGAGGTGCTGGAGCTCCGCAATACCCGGGTCATCAATTTCTCGCTCAACCAGATCAAGGGCCTGATGCAGCTGCGCGAGGTGGTCTTCGAGGGCGGCACGTTCACCGACCGAAGCCCGCTCTACTTCAAGGATCTGCCGGTGGAGCGCTTCTCGTGTACGTGCCGACGCTTCGGGGACTATGGGCTGCGCTCGCTGCGACACTCGGACGGGATCCGACAGCTGGAGCTACGCGAGACCGAGGTGACCGGCGCCGGGCTCGAGGTGCTCGGCGAGCTCGCTCACCTGGAATCGCTGGTCCTGCTCGACCGCGACATCGGCGAGGAAGGCTTTGGGCACCTGGCCAGCCTGAGCAAGCTGACGCTGCTGGAGCTGTCGGGGCCGGTGGCCGACCCGAGCATGGCGAGCCTGGGGGCGCTCACCGGGCTTCGCACGCTGCGGCTGTCGCATCCCGAGCTCGACGACCGAGCCGCGACCGAGCTGGCCGCGCTCCGCCGATTGCAGTGGCTCGACCTGGGGGGGACCCGGATCTCCGACGAAGGGCTCTTGGGGGTGGGGGCGCTCCGCGGGCTTCAGACGCTGCACTTGGATCGCACGCGGGTGACCAATCGGGGCCTCGAACACCTGGGAGGGCTGAGCGCGCTGCAAGAGCTGTCGCTGCAATCGACCGATGTGGTGGACGAAGGGGTCGTGCACCTGGCGGGGCTGTCGAAGCTGCATACGCTGCGCCTGGATCGGACGCTGGTGACCGACGCGGCGATCGATACGCTGGTCGAGCTCGAAGGGCTACGACGGCTGAACCTGGCGTATACGGTGGTCACGGCCGAGGGGGTCGCGCGGCTGCGAGCGCTGCCGAAGCTGGAAGTGCTCGAGCTGACGGGGATCCGCGGGTGATCGGGCCGTGGAGGGGTCGCGCGCGGCGGGCACCGGGCCGGGCTCCGCTCGTCCGGTACGAGACTGGTGGTAAACCACGAGCAGACTCGGGGGCGAGATGACGCGTCGCAAGTGGATCTCTAGGTGGGTGCTTCGTCCGCTCAAGTGGGCGGGCCTCGTAGTGGTGATCGGCGGGGCGCTGACGCTGGCCGATGCGTGGGCGGCGATGGGGACGGCACCCGAGGGAGAGCGGCGGCAGCGGATGGAAGCCTCGCCCCAGTGGGACCAAGAGGTGTTCGAGAATCCACAGCCGCTGTGGAACGACCCGTGGGGGATGGTGAGCACGGCGCTCGAGCGCAGCGACTATACGAGCCCGGCCGAGCCGGTCGCGGTGGTGCACGCGGGGAGCGAGCGCTTCGAGACGCCGCCGGACAGCGGGCTGCGGATCACCTGGATGGGGCATTCGTCGCTGCTCATCGAGATCGATGGGCACCGCGTGCTGACCGATCCGGTGTGGGGGCCCCGAACTTCGCCGCTCACGTGGATCGGGCCCGAGCGCTGGTACGCGCCCCCGGTGGCGCTCGACGAGCTGCCGTCGCTCGATGCGGTGTTGATCTCGCACGACCACTATGACCACCTCGACCACCCCACCATCGTGGCCATGAGAGGCTGGGACACCACCTTTGTCGCGCCGCTGGGGGTGGGGGCTCACCTCGAGTACTGGGGGGTGCCGGCCGACCACATTCAGGAGGTGGACTGGTGGGACCGACTGACCTTCGGAGAGCTGGAGATCGTCTGCGCCCCGGCTCGCCACGCCTCGGGGCGCCACGTGTTCGACCAGAACCGCACGCTGTGGGCCGGGTATGCGCTGCTCGGACCACAGCATCGGGTGTTCTTTTCGGGGGACACGGGGCTGTTCCCCGGCATGCGAGAGATCGGGGAGCGACTGGGGCCCTTTGACGTGACCATGATCGAGGTGGGTGCCTACAACCGCGCGTGGCCCGACTGGCACCTGGGGCCCGAGCAGGCGGTGCGAGCCCATGGGATGGTCCGAGGGAAGTTGTTGCTGCCGATCCACTGGGGGCTTTTCGACTTGGCGGCGCACGGATGGACCGAGCCGATCGAGCGCGTGATGGTTGCGGCCGAGGCGGCCGGGGTCGAGGTGCTGACCCCTCGGCCTGGGCAGAGCGTGGAGCCCGAAGCGCCACCCACATTCGAACGATGGTGGCCCGACGTGCCCTGGCAGACCGTGGAGGAACATCCGATCGTGGCCACGAAGGTCGACTGAAGACCGGCGCGGATCCTGACGTCGTCTCACTCCCGGTGGGAAGCCAGCCACGCGTCGAGCTCTTCGAGACGTGAGAGGCGCTCACCCCCGGCTTGCTCGTAGAGGGCTCGCGCCTCGCCGACCAGCGCGCGAGCCCGGGTGCCCTCGCCCTGCTCCCACACCGACATGGCCAGCCCATACTTGGTGTCGGCCAGCTCGATGGGCTCACCGCCGGCGGCCTCGCGTAGGGTCATCGCGCGCTCGAACAGGGGGATCGCCAAGGCATGCTGCTCTTGGCGAGCGTGGAGCCGACCCAGCTCGGCCAGCGAGAGCGCGAGATCGACATGGTCGGGGCCCAAGGTCGCCTCGAGCACCTCGATCGATTGCCGCAGGAGGGGCTCGGCTCGGTCGAACTCGCCGTCGTTGCTGTAGACCATGGCGAGGTTGGTGCGCAGGATCCCGGTGGAGGGGTGCTCCGGACCTAAGGTGGCGTCGAAGAGGGTCAGCGCCCGGCCATAGTAGTCTTGCGCCTTGTCGAGCTCGCCGGTGTCCGTATAGAGCACCCCGAGGTTGTTGAGGATCCGGCCCACCATCGGGTCGCCCTCCCCGTGGGTCTGGATCGCCAGCTCCAGAGCGCGCAGGTAGGCCCGCTCGGTCTGAGGGTAGCGGCCCGCTCGAAACAACACCGAGCCGAGGTTGGTGTGCAGGTGGACGAGCTTGGGGTCGTCGTCGCTGCCGCTGTCCGTGGTGATCGCGATCCCCTCGTCGCAGGCCTCGAGGGCCGCGTCGACCTGCCCCGCGTAGCTGCGCACGTGACACAGCGAGTTGAGCACCCGCACCACCCGGGGGTGGCGGTCACCGTAGTGGTAGCGCTCGCGCGCCAGGGCGTCCTCGAGTGAGGCGAGCGCCTCGTCGTACTGGCCGAGGCTAGACAGCGCCAAGCCCACGTTGAGGTAGATCGAGCTCTGCTGAGGAGCGTCACCCCGGCCCGCCGCCTCGTCGAGGGCGAGGCCCTCTCGAAAGTACGTGAGGGCTCGCTCGAACTGGCCTCGGTGGAACTCGACGCGGCCTCGGTTGTTCTTCAGCACGGCGGGCAGAGAGTCGTCCCGGTCACCGCCGCGGAGGGTGGCCGCCTCGGCCAGATCCATCCAGCGGTCGGCCTCGTCGAACTCGCCGGTGCGCGCCGACAGGCCAGCAACGCCCATCGCCGCCCGCGCCACCACCACATCGTGCCCGGCCGCCAGCCCGGACGAGAATGCGCTCTGGAACGCCTGCTGGGCGGGCTGGGGATCCCCGTCGTCGTCGGCGGCGACCGCCATCGCGAGCTCGGCTTCGGCCTGCTGCCAGCGCAATCCGAGCGACTTGGCCTGCTCGACCGCCGACTCGGCCAGCTGGCGGGCTTCTTCACTACGGCCGAGCCCCTTGGCCACCAGGGCTTGTGCGAGCAATCCCTCGAGTTGTTCGAACTGCTCGCGGATCTGTGGATCGGGGGGAGGAGCCGGCCCCTCGTCGTCGGTGCAGGCGGGCTGTGAATGGAGCGCTTGGGTCGCTTCGACCGCGTGCTCGACCACGTTGGCGTCGGCCTGCTCGAATAGATCGACCAAGCGCCGGAGCTCCTCGAATCGGCGGTGCAGACACAACATGCGGCCGCCCACCGGCTCACCCTGGGCTTCGTCCTCGCAGGCCTCTTGTTGCGCCTGCCGCCACTGACTCGCGAACTGGTCGAGGTGTTCGCGGACCCGCGGCCAGCTGTCGAGGGCATAGGCCCGAGCGGTGGCCGCGAACGCGTGCTCGATGGCGGCCTGTCGCGACGGGCTCCACAGCTCGTCGAGGCGGCGCTCCTGCTGCTCGCAGTAATCGGCCGCCGCCGGAGCCGAAGGCCACGCGGCCACCGTGAGCGCGACGGCGGTGGTGGCCGGGAGCACCGTCCAGGCCACTCGACGCGGCCAATAGACCGCGCGTCGCATGGCTCGCAGCAAGGCGCTCATGGACTCGAAGCGCTGCTCCGGATCGACCGAGAGCCCGCGGCGTAGCACCGCGCGCACGCTCAGCGGCACGCGAGGGCGAGCGGGCGGGGCCGCGATCTGGCCCGCTCGGATCGCCGCCGCCAGATGGGTGGAATCGGGGCCGCGAAAGGGTCGCTGGCCCCACAGCATCTCGTAGAGCGAGACGCAAAAGCTCCACTGGTCCGCGAGCGGATCGAGCGGGGGCCCCGTCGAGCTGCTCGGGCGCCATATAGGCGGGCGTACCCGCCAACCCGCCAGATCGGGTGAGCGAGCCGTCGACGGACCGCTCGTCGAACGGGTCGTCCGAGACCGGAGAACGGGTCCAGGCCGAGGGCCCCTCGTCGTAGCCGCGCGCCTGGCCGAAGTCGGTGACCCGGGGCCGACCATCATGACCCATCAACACGTTGCGCGGCTTGAAGTCGCGGTGTACCAGGCCGGCCGCATGGGCTGCGGCCAAGCCCTCGCCTGCGGCCAGCATCGCGCGGATGACCTCGCGCCACCCGGGCCGCTGCTGTTGCCGCCAAGTGGTCAGATCGGTGCCATCGACCAGCTCGGTGGCCATGAACACGCGGCCCTCGAATGTGCCCACGTCGTGCACCCGGATCACGTTGGGGTGGGTCAGCCGCGCCAGCGCCTGAGCCTCGCGCCGCAGCCGGGCGTGGGCCTCGTCTCCCTGCGTCGTGTGGTGCAGGAACTTGAGCGCGACCTTGCGATCCAGCTGGGGGTCAAAGGCGGCGATCACCACGCCCATCGCCCCGCGTCCCACCGTGGTCAGCACGGTGTACCGATCGATCTGGGTGCCGCGAGTGGGCTCGAAGCCGTCGTCGACCGCGGCGGCTTGGGGGAGGGTGGAGTCCCCCGACCAGGTGGTGCTCGCCGAGGCCTCGGCGCGGAGATCCGCGTTGGTCACCGGCCCGCCGAGTATACGGCGGGGCCGAGCGAGCGATCAGAGGATCTGAAAGGCATGCGAGGCCAGCTCGACCCCGTCGGCCGACATCACCCGCGCCTTCCAGTTGCCCTTGGGACGTCGGCGTAGCGACAGGCCCGCGCGGGTGCGATAGCCGTGGGTGGGCCCGATCTTCACGAAGGTGCGGCGCAGCACCTTGCCCTCGTGTTCCCACAGCACGATCACCCGCTGGGTCTTGCGCAGGTGCACCGCGCGAAAGCACACGTTGGCGACCTTCTCGGTCTTGAGGGAGAACTTGCCCACGGGGCCCGTACAGGCGCCGCTGTCGTAGCCGGTGCCCATGGTGATCCGATCGACGTGCAGACCTTCGGGACCGATCCCGCCGAGCGGAGCCCGGTCGTACGTGCTGTGGGGGAGCTTCTTGAGGGCCAGAGCGTGACGTTCGGGTGTACCCGGTGGCGGCTTTCGATCGATCCGGGGAGGCGGGGGCGGCGGGGCCACGTCTTCCACGGGCTCGGCGAAGGTCGGCGCGCCCGCGGGGCCCGACCGTGCGGTGGGCTGCACCATGGGCTTCGGGGTCGCACCGAGACGCTCGGAAGGATCCAGCGGGTCCAGTGGATCCTGCCCCGCGCCGTCCATTGCACGATCCATCGCGCTCGCGGCGGGACGATCCCCGACCATCGCGAGCGCGGCCCCGGACTCGACCGGGGTCGGCTCATCATCGGCCGTCCACCACAGCACCAGCGCGATCATGGCCACCAACCCCAGGGCCAGCGGGGCCAGCCGACCGCCGGACTCGCGTCCGTCCAGCCGCATTGCGTGGGCTCCTCGGGTCCGAGCGACCTGCCGCCACGCCTGCCGGGCCGCGTTCGGATCGAACGCATACGTGCTGACCGGCGGTGGTCGGAGCGGCCGATCTGAAGCCCGATCCGAATACGGATCTGACGGCTCGACGTGTCGCCGCGGGTGACTAGGCCGAGATTTGGGCAGAGGCAAGGGCATGACGGGGCAACCTGCGCCGTACTCGCGAATCCTACGGGGTCGAGCGACGGGATGCCAGCAAACGGCCATCGGAGCATCGTGGGGCCCGGGGGGGTCGCCACGGGGGATCCGGGAAGTCGCGGGACTTCCGCCGCGCTGCCCGCGGACTCAGCCGACGACCGATCTGTGGGTCCACCCAAACGCGTCGGGCCCGAGCCCGTCGAGCATCGATCATTCGATCGACGCCGACGGACCCGAGCCCGGGCTTCCTGTTCCCTCTATGTGGTGGTGATGGGCGCGGCGGGTTGGGTCTGGGACGCCGAGCCGCCCGTGGAGTCGTCGTATTGTTCGAGGGCCCGAAATTCCTCTTCGAGATAGGACTCGGCGCGCTCGCTCTGTACGTGGCGGTTCAGTCGGCGTTGGGCCACGAACATCCCCAGGACCAGCAGGCCGAAGATCCCTCCGGCGACCAGGGCCGCTCTGCCCTGGCGCTGGCGCTGCAGGATCACCTCGCCCTTCATCGCGCCCATCGCGTCCAGGTCGTGACCGCGGACGTAGTACGCTCCCACGTGGCGCAGGTTGCCGTCGGTGCGGGCGTCGAAGCGGTGGCGGGCCACCACGTCGAACTCGGCGGGGGCGTAGTGGCCGACCTGGGCCATCAGGCCGAGCGCGGGGTCGGGGCTGAAGGAGAGGGCCGGGTCGAGGACCACCCGGTGCACGCTACGCCCCGAGGGGACGGGCACGGGCAGCAGCTCGGCTCGGCGGATCGTGGACCAGGGGACGCGGGTCATCAGGTGGACCTCGCCGCCGCTGGCGAGCTGTAGGTCCAGGGCTTCGATCGACCCGTCCGCGTTCGCGATGGGCTCGGCCCCGGACAGCTCGGACGAGGGGGGTAGGGGCGCGGCCAGGGGTACGGCCTGTTCGGGAGCGCGGTCCAGGGACCAGGTGCTGTGCACCACCACCGCGGTGCGCTCCAGCGTTACTCGGTGCAGCCCCCACTCCACCCGGTCGGCCGGGGCGGCCCACGAGGCGCGGGGCATCAAGATGGTCATCAGCAGGGCGAGGGCCGCCCCGATGAGGCTCAGGGCGGCCAGGTCGTTGGTGCGTCGCATGATGGTGTTCCGCGGTCTTCAGACGTTGGGCCTCAGCGAGTGATCACCCCGTCCACGCCGGTCTCGAAGATCGTGGCTTCGGGGAGGATCGGCGAGGCCAGAGCCACCAGCTGGAGCAGGCAGGCCGCGTTCATGACCACCATGGTGATCGTCGGCAGGGCGAGGCTACCGGTCAGGGCTCCTTCCTTACGACGACGAAGGGTGGCGCGGATGAACACGAAGCCGGCGACGCCGAGGGCGAGGAAGGCCGAGCCCATGCCCAAGAAGGGTCCCGCCCAGGCGCTGGTGTGGTAGTAGAGGGCGACCAGCGGGGACAGCACGCCGAGCACCAGCGAGCCGCTCAGTACCGCCGTGAAGAACGAGATCATCAAGTCGGAGGCCCGGTAGTCGGCCCCGCTGATCCGCAGCGAGAGCAGCCCGGCCGGGACCGAGAAGACCGCGGCCAGCAGCACGATCATGGGCACCTTGTAGAGGTTGTCGACGGCCAGACCCAGCTCGGTGCTACCCACGGCCAGGCCCCACAGGGCGGCGAAGACCAGCGAGAGCAGGCCCGCGGTCATCATCAGCTGAGTTCGGCGCGCTCGCCCCTCGCCTTCGTCGACGGGGCGGCCGGTGATGAGATGCAAGAGGGTGGAGAAGGTGGACAGGGTGGAGAAGGTTCCGATGGCTTTGGACATCGTGCTGAGCACCTTCCCCCCTGCGCGTGAACCGAATGTGCGGGACCGATGGATCGCCCGTGGCGGGGGCGTGAAAACGAGGTGAAACGGCCAAAATGGGGGCTGGCTGCTCGATCTTGGTCGTTTGGCGCGATCTGCGGTTGATCGCCGGGCGGTCGCCGGGCCGCCACGAGTTCTCGGTGCGCGTCGGCGAGCGGGTGCCGACGCGCCGAGAAAACCCTCCTACTGGGGCGTGTGGGCGAACGACGCGTGTTGGACTCCCCGTACGGTCACGTTCATTCGGAACTGCTCCTCTGTCACCTCGAGGTCCACCACGAGCCGCTCGGGCTCGTCGAGGTACACCCAGCGAACGAGGTCGCCATCGATGGCGACCGGGTGGAGGGTGTAGCTCTGGATCATCCCCCCGGGAAGTTCGCCTCGCTCCGTGAAGGTCCAGCGCTCGCCGTCATCGGCGAAGGTGAAGGCGAACGACGTCTCCTCTCCGTCGGTGATGAACGAGTAGAGGCTGCCGTCGGGTTGCCAGGCGAAGTCGAGCGGGAACTCGGGGATGTTGATGTACGGGGTCTGCACGGGGCCATTCCACTGACCCTCCATCCGCTCGATCCATGCGCGATCGAGGTCGATCGGTACGAGCGGCTCGTCGTCACCGGTGCTCGAATCCGCGGATCCGTTCGCGGTTTCGTCGGCTGGCTCGTCGGTGGTTTCGTCGGCTGGCTCGTCGGTGGTCTCGTCGGCTGGCGCGGTCCCGGTGGATACGGCGGAGCCGGTGGAGCTCGAATTTGCGTTGGAATCGGCGGGGTTGGGGTCGTCGGACTCGGACCCGCAGGCCACGAGTGAGAGGAGCAGGGGGAGTGCGACGGCACGCAGCGACATCGAGTACATGTCGGGACCTTGGGGCTTCGTTCCGCTGGTCGCTCGCGCTGCCCGACGAGCGGCGGGGTCGGGCTGACCAGCGGTCGCGACCGCCGGATGGGCGCGAGGTCGTCCGGCAGGGCGACGGCGCCGCGCCCCGAACGCGGTCGCGTGAGGATCTGCGCTGGCTCCAGGTCACGCGGGCGTATGCGACTATTGCTCGTGGCTCACTTAATCCTCCAGCAGCTCTGCCCTTTGTTTCGCCGACGGTGTCCGGAGGGGTCCGTAACGCACTCGGAGTGCCATCACCGAATGGCAAAGGCGCTGATCGCCGTAGGGACGCTCGCGCTGGGCTGCACGGTCAGCGAGCC
>JBCCWC010000012.1:0-128266 GCA_039194325.1 Myxococcota bacterium | reverse complement strand
GCGATCGGCTCCGGGTCGAAGGCCCGGTAGACCTGGTAGAGCGGTGCACCCGCGGCGACCTCGATGCGCTCGACCGCCTCGTTGATGTCTATTGGCTCGGTGCGGTCGTCGAGCTTGGAGAACTCGTGCGCAAATTCCGCAGGCAGCAGGTCGAGGCGCATGGCCAGCAGCCGACCGATCCTCGCCACGATGGGCCCCATCGACTGGAGCGCCATCCGGAGGTGCTCGGCCTGTTGCTGGGGGGTATGGGTGCGCCGGAGCAGGCGCCGGAGCAGCATGGAGCCGGTGAGCCGCAGGATCAGCCGGAGCCAGGCGGACAGGCGCGACAGCACCAGGCGTAGCGGAGGGTCGGGAGCCTTGAAGCCACGCCCTTGCTCAGGCTGATCGTTCTTGCGCTTCCCCTTCCCCTTGGCGTAGCTGAGATCTTTGACTTGCTCGGACTCGCTCGAGGAGATGCCGGCCATGCCCATGCCCACGGCCGTGCCCATGTCCGCGTCCATGTCCCGGTACGCGGCCCGATACGCGTCCATGTTCATGGGAAACATGGTCCCTCCGGTGGGCTCGTTGTCGCGGAGGGGGGAGGGGCTCGGGGTCGCCATGGTCACTCAGGGGCTACGAGCTACATCAACCTGCGGTTGGTGTTCCGGTGGTCTTTCTCGGCGAGCTTGCTGACGATCTGGTACACCGCAAACAGGAGGATGAAGCCGACGGTGGCGATCAAGAACGGGTGGTTGACCACGATGTTCGTCGCATCCACGAGATCGGAGACCTCTCCGGACATCCGCAGGTAGATCATCATCCCCGCGATGCCGATGTAGACCAGCAGCATGGTGTACATGAACGCTCGCAGCATCGTGGAGATCGTGTACGTCAGCTTGCTGGAGGTTCGTACGAATTGCCGGGGCACTTGCTCCGCGGTGTTCTCGATCCAGCGGGTGGTCTTGGCGAGTGTGCGCATCATCCCGGCCGTCTCCAGGAAGAAGGCGGCTCGGCCGACTTCCTCGCGCCCGTCCCAGCGGATCTCCCGCCGGCGTAGCTTCCTCTTGCGAAGCTTGACCGCGTAGCGCCGAATGAGCTTCATGTACCGGATCGAAGGGTGCAGCCGAATGCCGACCGTGTCGTACAGCAGGGTGGAGCGCATCACTCGGAGCGTGTCGATGTTGAGCGGAAGATCGAAGCCCTTCGTGCCCTCGATCCCCGTGAGGAACGAGGTGGCGGTGGCGCGCTCCCACCATCGCGCGTCTTTGGCGTTGATGTCGATGTAGCGATCCCAGAAGATCTGCCGCAGGCGGGCCGTGAGGCGATCGATGTCGATGTCGGGCAGCGGGCTCATGGTCGCCAGCGTGGCCGCGGCCGCCGACTCGACGTCGCCTTCGGCGAACGCACGAGTCATCGTGAACTCGCCGAGTTCTTGCTGGTGGGTGTTGATGCCGCAGGCCCCGAAGTCGAGCATCACGATCTTGTTCTTGGGCCTGATGATCATGTTCCCGGGGTGAGGATCGGAGTGGAAGAAGAACGACCCCAGGCGCATCCAGACGCTCAGCTCGAGGATCCGCCGGCCGATCACCTTGGGGTCGATTTCTTGCATCTCGAGTTGCGCGAGCGTCTGCACGTCGTTCTGCTCGCGATACTTGATGAGATCGATGCAGGGAACTCCTTCGATGAACTCACTGGTCAGCACGTCCTCGGCGGTCAGATCCCAGTGGATCCGGGGCGCGGTGACCCACTTCATGCCGTGCCGCTTGGCCTGTCGACGGAAGATCGTCTGGAAGTTTCCCTCGAGGATGAAATCGAGCTCGGAGTAGAACATGTCCGACATCTCGGACCGTACGTGTCGCAGCAGCCCAGGGCGAATGAACGTGGCCCCCTCCATCAGCTCGGTGAACATGGAGATGAGCTCGATATCGGCCGCGAACTGCGTGCCGACGTCCTTGCGACGCACCTTGATGGCAACTTGGCGCCCGTCGCGAAGGGTGCCTCGCCACACGCATGCGATGGACGCCGAGCCGATGGGCTCGAGGTCGAGCTTCTCGAACAACTCGTCGATGGTCTTGCCGGAGATCGCCTCGATGCGCTCGATGGCGTACTCGACGGGAAAGGGCTCGACGGCGTCCATCAGCCGGCTCAGCTCGCGGCAGACCTCGTAGGACATCATGTCGACTCGTAGCGATATCTGCTGGCCCAGCTTGATGGCCGTGCCGCCGACCCGTTCGAACATCTCGCGCAGGCGAACGCCGTGGAGTTCTTCGCTCTGATCGCCGCGGAGCCGGTCGCGGAACCGTGCGAGCCGGTAGCGCATGAGGCTGCTTACCCACACCAGTGCGCGCTTGAACATCATCCAGCGGGTGGCATGGGGCCGGATGACTTCACGGCGCTCTAGCTCCCCGAGATCGACTTCGGACGGGTCGAGCAGGAATTTGCGGCGGGGCAGCGACTGGAACACTCCGGTGAGCTGCCCTCGCTTCACGCGAGGCGAGATATCGTCCGGATTAGAAGGAAGGCCCTTGACCGTCCGTAGGGGAGCTATGTTGTTACCCACGACTCGAACCGATGCGGACGATGTACAAAGAAGGGCCCCGCTCGGTTGCCAGGGGCCGAGCAAAGGGACCGGGTCGTCGAAAACGAAATGTCGACTATCAAGAACGCTATCACGGCCGATCGGTGCTGACAATGGTGGTTTGAGCGCGCGTGGTGGTTCGAGTCGTTTGCCTCGTCGTGACAGGAGACGAGCGCAGCAGCCCATAGAACGGCCTTCGAGTCGGAGGGCCGTCGTCGCTCGAATAGAACCTTGTATCGGGGCGTTGCGTGCGAGCGAGCGCGGCTGGGGAACATCGAAGGCATGGCTGGGTCGCTCGTGTGTGAGGCGATTGCGCGCCCGGCCAACGCGGCCAACGCCCCCTTTTGCGACTCGGCTTGGACGGCGCTGATGGCGTTCCAGCCACACGATGGTTTTATTATGGGTGACTGGCGTTATCGAGCGTGGTCGGTTCGTGGTCGGTTCGTCGTTGAGGACTGTATCGACCGCCTGATGGCCAGGTCGGTGGCCACTGACCTGGCTATGCCAGTGGCCACCGACCTGGCTATGCCAGTGGCCACCGACCTGGCTATGCCAGTGGCCACCGACCTGGCTACATCAGCGGCGGTGACCTCGACGAAAATACGTCTCGCTCGCAATCCGTCATCGGTGGATGCGTGGATCCATCGACTGTTCGACCGGTCCCGCGTTGCGCTTCATCCTCTAAGTTATGACCGTTCACCCCGATGAGAGATCGGGGAATACGCGCTTCGTGTACGCGGTGTGCGCAGGCTCTCGCGAAAGGTCCATCGCGAGCGCCGAGCGAGTGCTCAGCCGCGGGCTCGACCGCGGGCTCGACCGCGGGCTCGGCCCCGGGCTCGACCGCGGGCTCGGCCCCGGGCTCGACCGTGGATCGTTGCGACGTTCGCCTGTTGGGAACCGGGAATTTACAACCGCGATAACGGCTGACTTGCCCGCAGGAAGCTGGTACGTTGCGTCGCCGTGCGTGTCCTGGTGGGCACGTACTTCGCCGGATGCCGACTGCGCCGAGGAGCTCATTGAATGGTCATGGAAAGTCCAGTCTCCGCCTCTCGTCCCAAGCCCTCGTATGATGTGCTCATCATGGGCGGGGGATTTGCTGGGAATGCCCAGGCTCGCCACCTCAAGCTGCGTATGCCGGACCTGCGGGTCGCGGTCATCGACCGGCGGACCGAAGAGAAGCTCGAGACCGACCGCAAGGTCGGGGAGTCGCTCATCGAGATCAGCTCGTTGTTCCTGATGCAGGAGCTCAAGCTGCACGAGTATCTCATCGAGAAGCACCGGCCCAAGCACGGGCTCAACTTCCACTGGCCACGCGACCCGAACAAGACCGGGCGCCTCGACGACTACTGGTCGATCTGGTCGCCCTACCTCGGGCACGTGGGGACGTTCCAGATCCAGCGCAGCGTCCTCGAGCGCGATCTACTGCAGATGAACCGGGAGCTGGGCGTCGACGTGCTCCGCGGGGTCGTCAAGGACGTCGAGCTGCGCCCCGCCGGCGCGCATCGGGTGTGTGTAGCCGGCGACGAGCTCGACGGCGTCACCGAGATCGAGTGCGACTACCTGATCGATGCCTCCGGGCGCCGTCAGATCCTGGGCAAGAAGTTCGACAACATCCTCCGCGGCCCAGAGCACTTCGGCGGGCTGAACTCGGGGGCGAGCTGGATCCGGGTTCGCAAGCCCGACCGCTCGTTCTTCGATTCCGACGGGGGCCCGCCGGGGACCCTCAACTGCAAGTACTACGGCACCAACCACTTCTTCGGCAAAGGCCACTGGTGCTGGATGATCCCCCTGCTCGACGACGAGCTCAGCATCGGGATGGTCCATCACCACCAGGTGATCGACAACCGCACCGTCAACACGCGGGACGGTCTGATGGCCTTCCTCGAGCGGTACCACCAGATGCTCTACCGGATGGTGTGCAGCGGCGAGCCGGTCGACTTTCGCACGTTCAAGCGCCTGCCCTTCAAGTCCAAGCGCTACATCTCCCCCGATCGCTGGGCGGTCGTGGGCGACGCCGCGGCCTTCCTCGATCCTTTCTACTCGCCGGCGCTGGCGATCACTAGCCTGCAGATCGAGCAGAACACCGCGGTCGTCGAACAGCGACACGCCGGGCGGCCCATCGAAGATCTCGCCGAGGACTACAACTGGTTCATGCAGGATTTCGTGAGCCAGAGCACGGCCCTGTACCGTAATCACCATCGCCACCTGGGGCACGCTTCGGCGATGGCGTGGCGTATGTACATCGAGTTCTTGCGCTACTCCGGGCAGCTGTTGCCCCTTTACATGGGCAAGTACCACCTCGATCGCAGCTTCATCAAGCAAGCCCGGCTGGCGGGCAATATGCACGGGCCCTTCGACGAGCTACTGCACAAGACGCTCGACGATCTGATCGCCAGCGGCAAGAACGCTGGATTCCCCGATTCCTACCAGCACGACCACTACATGCTCGGCATGAGCCCGGTCTGGCACGGCTACGTCGAGCGCCGGGAGTTCGAGCCCGGTACGGTCAATCTTGCGTTCAGCGCCGGCTGGGCGTCGATGACCGCCATGCGCGGGCTGGCCACCCTGACCCGTCGCACCTACGGGGCCAAGGGCCTGCTACGGCTGGCCCACCTCGGGGTGCAGGCTCGCTCGGCGCTCGTGACCGGCGTGGGTTTTGCAGGGGGATTGGTCCATCGGCTCTCCAACCTCCGACAGCCTCGCAACGCCTTCCTCGCGAACACCGCTCGCGATTTTCGTAGCTATCGATTCGACGATAGTGCCTACCAAACGGCGTTCTACCATCGCAGCAGTCCCGAGGGGGACTCGGGGGCGGACTCCCGCTCCGACGCGTCCTCTTCCACTCCGCTCGCGGCGCAGTGAGCGGCGCAATCCCACCACCACTCTCAGGAGTTCTCCAGCCCGGTCTCGTCACGTGTACCGGTCGTGTGCACCTGACTGTGCGCACGAGGAATTTCGATCAAGTCCATGAACAGAGAAGATCTCGTCCGACGCAACTCCTCCTACTACGGGGACCTCGCGTGGAACTTCAATACCTATTCCAAGGGAACCTACAGCTGGCACTTCGGGGTCTGGGAGCCCGGGGTTCGTACTGAGTACGAGTCGTTCCTTGCGTCCAATCGCCGGCTGCTCCGTGGCACCGGGGTGGGCCCCGGCTCTCACATCCTGGACGCTGGTTCCGGCTACGGGGGCTTGGCGACCTGGTCGGCGATGGAGCACGGCTGCCACGCGACCGGGATCACCGTCAATCCGGATCACGTGAACGACGCCGCCGAGCTGGCCCAGCAACGAGGGGTCGGCGATCTGTGCAAGTTCCACCAGATGGACATGAACGATCTGTCCGGTCTCCCGGACAATACCTTTGATCTCGTCACCAACCAGGAGACCTTCAACTACGCCACGGACAAGGTGGAGTACTTCAAGGGCCTGCGGCGGGTGCTCAAGCCCGGGGGCGTTTGGCGCGGCATCGTGATGACGGTGATGGAGGGCGATCTTACGCCCGACCAGCTCAAGGAGCGCGAGCGCGCCTGCGAAGGCTGGCACATGATGCCGCTGATGCGGGCCAGCGAGATCAAGGCGGCGGCCCTCGAGGCGGGGCTCGGCAACTTTCAGCTCAACGAGATCACGCCGCTCATCTACTTCCATGCCACGCAGCTCGAGTACATGGGCCATGTCTCCGAGTTCCTGTTCCGCGTGGGGGCCGGGCTGCTGATCCGCGACCCGGAGCGGCGTAGCAACATTCGCGGCCACTTCCTGGGCGGGCTGGGCTACGGTCGGGGCATTCGCCGGGGGTTGTTCCGCCACATGGAGCTCAGCGCGACCAAGATCGATCCCCCGACCGCGGCGCTGCCGGGCGCTTGAGGTCCAACTTCGACTCGTCCGACTCGCTCGCTCGTCCGTGGCGTCGCCGTGAAGAAGCTCCTGCTCGTGCTGAAGGTCGGAAGTGTTCGCTTTACTGCGTTCTACTTCCTGGCCTTCTACACGGCGGCCGCCGCGACCGGTCACGGCGGTGTGGGCTGGGTGCTGGTGGGGCTGGCGCTGTGGAGCACCATGTGCGTGGCGATCGAGCTGACCAATCGTTACGCAGATCGTACCGAGGATGCGATCAACCGACCCGAGCGAACCCGGCTATGCCATGCGCTCGGGTACCCCACCCTCGCGGTACTCGCGGCCGCGATCTTTGCGCTGCACCTGCTGGCGTATGTCCTTTGGTTCTGCGTTTCGCACAACCTCACGCTGCTGACCGTCCAGCTCGCGTCCTGGACCGTGGCGTGGGGTTACTCGGTTGGCCCCCGGTTCAAGGCCCATCGCTTCGGCGTGCTGGTGGCGCTTTGCGGGACCTTCGTGCTGCCGCTGCTCTATGGCTGGGTGATGTACGGCTCGCTACGCGACGTCCCCCTCGCGCTGTTGTTTGTCGTGGCCTTCGTGGCCTCGATCTCGGGGGCCAAGGACGTCACCGATGTAGAGGGCGACCGGCGACGCGGCTACCACAGCGTGTTCGTCGCGCTGACGCGCTTGTCCCGGTCGGCGCCCCTGGTGGCGTTGCTACTGGCGCCCTATGGTCTGCTGGTGCTGCTGGTGGCCCTCGGTTCGGTCGAGCCGAGGTTCTTGGCCCTGACCCTGTTCATCCCCATCTCGTTCCTGTTTGCTCGGCTGTTGCGGAGCGCTCGGGCCGGCGACGAGGCGCAGTGCGTGCGCGAGTGGGTCTATCACTTTTGGTTTGTGGTGCTGTGCGCCACCATGGCGCTCATTCACGGCTCGGCGGGGCACCTGCTGGTCATCGTGGCCACCATGGTGTTTTGGGTCGTGGCCACGCGCCGGCTGCATTGGCACGACCAGGGCCTGCGGCCCGAGGCGCTGCTGCTGGCGCTGCAGATTTTGCTGGGTGGTCGCCGGGACAGTGCGCCTGGGTTTGGGTCGCCCCCCGGCTAAGCTCCGCCTGGCCACAGGAACGACGAGAACATGCACGAGCTGAGCAAGCGGATCCGCGGTGCGGTCATCGAGTCGCCCCCCGACGTGTATGCCACCGACTATGGCGGGATCGATCGGGTGAACCCGCGGCTGGTCGTCGTCGCCGAGGACATCGCCGACGTCCAGCACACCGTGGCGTACGCGCGACGGCAGGGCCTGCGGGTCGCGGTGCGAGGGCACGGCTGCAGCAGCACCGGCCTTTGTCTGTCGGATGGCGTGGTCCTCGACATGACGGCGCTGCGCCGGTTCACCCTCGGTTCTTCCGACACGGTGTGCGCCGATGCGGGCGTGCGCTGGACGCCGCTTCAAGAGGAACTGATCGAGCGGGGACGAAGCTGCATCGTCCTCGGCGACAGCCCGGCGGCCACGGTGGGCGGCTTCTTGTCGGTGGGGGGTTTTGGCTCTTCGTCGGTGATCTGTGGCCCCGCCATCAACCACGTGACCGGCCTGGACATCGTCGACGGCAAGGGCGAGCTGGTCCACGCGGCGCCGGGAGGGGAGCACGACCAACTGTTCCACTACGCGCTCGCGGGGCTGGGGCAGACGGGGATCATCGTGCGGGCTCATTTTCGGGTGCGCGAGCACAAGCCCTACTGGGCGATGCGAGCGCGGAGCTTCCCCGAGCACACCACCGTCGACCAGATCAACGCCTTCCTCGCGCAAGCGCGGCCCTTCGAGCACTGCGTGGTCACCTTCGACATCCGCGTCCGCAAGTGGCAGCTGTTGTGGGCCTCCGAGCACGCCCAGCGCCCGAACACGCAGGGGGCCCCTTGGCTGGCGGCGGCGGTCTTCGGGCTCGCGCATCGGGCCATTCCGGCCATCGGTTACCCGGCGATCGCCGGGGAGACGATCGCTCAAACGCGTGGCCTGCAGCGCATGCTCCAGGGCTCGGTCGCCGGCAGCGAGCAGCGCGAGAAGATGATGCACTATTTCGAAGACGCCCTGGAGCGGGCCCCGCGGGGCATCGCGCTCCAGTGCGCGCATCGCTTCATGAACCAGTCGGCGGAGGCGGTGGTCCAGAGCAACATCGAGGCGAGCATCCGGGCGGGGCGAGTGACCGAGGGCTCGCAGCTGCGCAACATCTGGAACGACTTCATGATGCCCTCGGATCGGGCCGAGGAGTTCTTCCGCATGTTCCGCAAGCTCTTCGACGACCCCGTCAGCACGCGGGGGTACTTTGGCATGCTGCTGTTCAACGACGGGGGCGAGCACTCCCGGCTGCCGCTGTCGCCGGTTCCCGACGCTCCTATGGTCAACGCGATCAGCAACTACCAGATGGTGCCGCCCAGCATGGTGGACGATCAGCATCGGCGGCTCGATGAAGCTCGCGAAGCCTGCCTGGAAGCGGGCGGCCGCGTGTACCTTTATGGGTACCACCCCAAGGAGCTCGGCTTCTATCGTCGGCAGTTCGGCGAAGAGGTAGTGGCTCGGTGGCAACAGACCAAGGAGCGCTACGATCCCGGCAACATCTTGGGGGCGCCGATCTTTGCCTGATGGGCGGAGGGTGACGACGATGATTCCCAACCAGTGGTATGCGATCTACGAGTCCAAGAGCCTGCGTTCAGACCGGCCGGTGGGCATCAAGCGCCTGGGAGAGAAGCTGCTGCTGTGGCGCCGCCCTTCGGGGCAGGTCAGCTGCTTGCCCGATCGTTGTAGCCACCGCGGCTCGGCGCTGAGCGGCGGGGCGATCGTCGGCGATTGCGTGGAGTGTCCGTTCCACGGGCTGCTCTTCGGCGACGACGGGCGCTGCCGGCTGATCCCCACCGACGGCCCGGGCAAGCCGGTCCCCCGGCGGTTTCACCTGCAGCCCTTCATGGTGCGGGAGAAGTACGATCTGGTCTGGCTGTGGTACGGGGAGATGCGCGACCACTACCCCCCGATCCCGTGGATCGAGGATCGGCCCGTGCTCAACAGCGAGAGCAACCAGAGCAGCACGCACATCCGCGAGGTCCCCGTGCACTACGCGCGCTACGTGGAGGCCTCGCTCGACGTGCACCACGTGCCGGTGCTCCACAAGTCGATCTCGCAGGGGTCCGAGAAGGCGGTTCAGGAGTGCCGGGCCGAGCTGCGGGGCGACGAGCTCGACAACGCCTGCCTGATGGTGTGGCCGGGTGGCAAGAAGACCATGGAGCTGCTCGTACGCCTCAAGTTCCCCAACCTGCTCTACCTCGACTTTGCCGAGCGCTGGCACGGCATGACGATCTACACGCCCATCGACGAGCACAACACCTGGGCGTTCTCTCGCTTTGCGCAGAGCTACGTGCGGGTGCCCTTGCTGGGCAAGGCGATGGTGTGGGCGCACCTGAACTTCTTCTACTGGCCCTGGGTACAGGATCGTGAGGACATTCCGATGATGAAGGCAATGCAATCACCGCGGCCCAATCCGGTCGACTGGAACCTCTGTGGGGCCGACAAAGGGATCGCGCTCTACTTCAAGGAGCGGGCGCGGCTGATCGAGCAAGCCAGGGACTGCGAGCTGTGGCCGGGCTTTACTCCGCGGCCGCGAGCGACCCTCCGTCGCGGCGCTGCGATCGGAGGTGAGGCATGAAGTCCATGACGAGCCGGGATGGGCTTCCCGCGGGTCCTCGCAACCTCCTGATGACCGCACGTGGGCTGATGGGCAAGCCGTATGGGTTCTACGGCGAGCTCGCCGAGCGCTACGGCAGCCCCTTTACCGTTCGGCTACCGGGCATTCCGCCGTATGTGGTGTTCACCAAGCCTGCCGCGATCAAGGAGTTGATGACGCTGGGGTACGACACCGCCTACCGCCTCAACGATGTCTCCGGATTCCTCACCGGCCCGCGGTCGATCTTGTTCCAAGAGGGTGGAGATCACCGCCGGCTGCGAAGCGTGCTCAGCGGTCCCTTCCACGTGAGTCGGGTCGGCGCCTACGGCTCGACGATCCTCGAGGTCACCGATGCGGTCATCGACCAATGGCAGCCGGGGGCGAGCATCCGGCTGATGGACGTCATGCACGAGATCACGCTGCGGGTCATGTTGCGCTGCGTGGTCGGGGCGAGCGATCCGGACCAGGTCGCGCGGCTCGAGATGCTGTTTCAGCGGTACTTCGCGCGGATGCTGACGCCCCAGATGATGAGCGTGAGCATGGTGGTGGGCAGCCTGCGGCTGTTCGACATCCTCGACGGGATCGCCGGGGTCACCCGTCGCTTCCGCTCGCGGGTCGACGACGCGGTGCGGGTCCCCGTGCTCGAGCAAGGCATGCTCCGGGGGTTCATCGACGAGATCCTCTACGAAGAGATCGACCGTTGCCGGCAAGGCGACATGAGCGAGCGGGAGGACATCCTCGCCCGGATCGTCATGGCGTCCGAGGATGTGGATCTCGCGCAGACCCACGCTCTGCTGATGGACTTCTTGGGGGGTGGGTTCAGCACGACCAGTGTCTCGCTTTCGTGGGCGATGTACTCCGTACTCGAGCAACCGGAGGTCGCCGCGCGCATCCGGGACGAGGTCGGCGAGGTGTTCGGCGACGGTCCCTTCGAGCCACGGCGGGCGGGTGAGCTCCAGTACCTGACGGCGGTCATGCGCGAGTCGGCCCGTCTGCACCCGATCATGGCGGCCATCTTTCGGGTGGTGCGCAACGACGCGGTCATCGACGGCACTCCCCTCGAGGCGGGGACGGCGATCGGAATCCCCGCGCCGCTCATTCAGCGTTCACCCGAGCTCTACGAGGCGCCTGATACCTTCGACCCCAGCCGATTCCTGGGCAAGCGTCCGCCTCCCTTCGCCTACATTCCCTTTGGTGGGGGGCCCTGGCGGTGCCTGGGCTCGGCGTTCGCCGAGTATGAGATGCAGATCGTCATCGCCCGGATCTTGATGCGGGCCTCACTCGTTCCCGACTACGACTCCCCGCTCGGGCCTCAGATGCACGGCTTTCTGGTCGCGCCTTCGGGGGGCTTGGCCGTGCGGGTGGCCAACCGAACGCGAGCCCGCGCATGATCGAGATCGAGGATGCCGCGGGGGGCCGGGTCGCGGCCTATCGAGCCCCGGTGCCACCGGACGCGCGCGGTCGGGTGGTGCTGCTCCACGACTGGTGGGGGTTGACCGACTCGGTCCGACGTGCGGCGGACCGACTGGCCGACGCGGGCTACGATACGATCGCGCCGGATCTCTACGACGGCTACTGCCCGCAGACCCCGCTGGAGGCGATGCGGCACCTGACCGATCTCGATCTCGACGCCGTAGTCGAGGGCCCGGCGCGCGCGGCGGCTACGCATATGGGGGCATTGGTGGCCATGGTGGGATTCTCGCTGGGTGGTCGCGTGGCGATGATTGCGGCGGGGCGTGGGTTGTCGTGTCGAGGGTTCATCTCCTTCTATGGGATCCCCGGTCCCGACGAGGTGGGGATCGAATCGATCCGCCAGCCGGTCCAGGTTCACTTGTGTCGTGGGGATGACTTCTTTCGCTCGGGCCGACAGCCCGCCGTGGCGGCCGAGCTCGAAGGGGCGGCCGTCGATCACCAGGTGTACTGGTACGATGCTCCCCACGGCTTTGTCGACGAGGCTCGGGGGGCCTACGACGAGCGAGCCGCCGCGCTCGCGTGGGAGCGCGCCATGGCCTTCTTGCACGAGCGGGTGGCGGCGGAAGCGGTCGTCGGTGACCGGATATCGTTGCCATGATCGTCGTGATCGCGAGTATGCGCGTGCTTCGAGTTGCCCGAGTTGGCCCGATTTGATGGTAGATATAGTGTTACATCGATGCAAAGCCATCGATGCAGAACCATTAATCATTTAGGTCTATTTTAGAGCCTATTTATGCGTAATTTATGCATGTTTCGGTGGTTCGAACTGGAACTCGCTATATATTCTATTTGACACAGACCCCCTGATTGGACCAAATTGTTACTGGGTGCGGCCAGCAAGGATCGCCACGTGCGATCGGTGGAAGATGAAGATCAACGACATAGATAACCAAATCAAGGAGATCGCCGAGGAGGTTCTCGAGCTCGACCCCGAGGAGCTCGTAGGCGATCTTCACCTTGCCGATGATCTCAATGTCAGCTCGGTCATTCGGCTGGAGTTCCTCGTGGCCCTCGAGCGTAAGTTCGGCGTCCGTTTCGACTCGAGGATCGAGGGGGTCCAGCGCATCTCCGAGCTGGTGCCCATGGTCGAGACTTTACTGCAGGCGCCGAAGTCATGAGACCTCCACGTACAGTCGTAACCGGCCTGGGGGTGCTCTCTTCGGTCGGCGTGGGCCTCGACGCGTTCTGGTCGGCCGTGCAGGCCGGCACGGTGGGCACCGGGCCCATCACGCGCTTCGACGCGAGCGAGCTGCGGGCGAGCCAGGCGGGCGAGCTGGGTCCTCTGGACGATGGTGCGGCCTTCGAGCGGCAGCCGCCGGGTCGATTCCAGCGGGCGACCCGGCTGGCGGTGACCGCCGCTCGGGCGGCGGCCCAAGACGCCGGGCTCGACGTCTCCGCGGTGGCGGATCGGGCTGGGGTGGTGATGGGGGTGGTCGTGGCCAACCGTCCCGGTCTGGAGTCCGCGTACTCGCGGCTCTATGAGCACGGGGCGGGCGAGCAGCGGCTGGCCACGCACGAGGTCGCCCTGGTCAGCGAGGCGCCCGCCATCGAGCTGGGGTGTCGCGGCCCGGTGATGGTGCTGCCGACCGCCTGTGCGGCGGGCAATAGCGCCATCGGCTTCGCCAGCGACATGATCGCGGCGGGGCGGGCCGACGTCATGTTCGCGGGGGGGGCCGACGAGCTGTCCCCGGCGATGTTCATGATGTTTGCTCAGTTCGACTCGTTCTCGCAGGATGTGGTGCGCCCCTTCGACGCCCAGCGCGAGGGCCTGATCCTCAGCGAGGGGTCGGCGGTGCTCGTCCTCGAGGCCGAGCACCACGCGCGGGCCCGTGGGGCCCGGATCTATGCGGTCGTGGGCGGTCACGGCAACTTCGCCGATGCGCACGACATGACCCATCCTCACCCCGATGGCCTGGGGGCGCGCTTGTCGATGCAGGCCGCGCTGGCCGACGCCGACCTGCGCCCCTGCGACGTCGACTACGTCTCGGCCCACGGCACGGGGACCCCGGCCAACGACGCTATAGAGGCCAAGGCGATCCGGGACGTCTTTGGTGCCCACACCGACGTGCTGCCGGTGTCGTCGATCAAGTCGATGCTCGGGCACAGCCAGGGAGCGGCCAGCGCGATCGAGTCGGTGGCTTGTTGCCTGGCGATCCGCGACGGCCTCGTGCCACCGACGATGAACATCCGTGAGCTCGACACGCAGTGTCCGATCGATCCTGTTGCCGGCCAGGTGAGGCGTCATCGGGTCGACGTCGCGCTCAACAACGCCTTTGGCTTCGGGGGGAACGTGTCATGCGTAGTCTTCGCCAGGCCGTAGTGACCGGCCTGGGGGCGGTCAGCCCCTTCGGCCTGGGTGCCGCGCCCCTGTGGTCGGCGGTCCGGCAGGGGCGCCCGCGCTTCGACGCGTATGCGCCGTCGAGCGATGACTTGCCCCCCTTGCCGCCGCTCCTCGGGGCTCGCATCGAGCCGTTCAACGCCCGTGAGATCCTCGGTCGCAAGGGGCTGCGGGCGGTCAACTACGAGTCGCGTCTGCTATTGGCCGCGCTGCTCGAGGCCAGCCGGGCGGCGGGCATCGACAACGAGGACTACCCTCCCACTCGTCGCGGCGTGTTCATGGGCACGCGGCGGGCCGGCCTCGACGACTACGTGCGCTTCCACGTCGAGCGGCTGGTGTGGGGGCCCGAGCGGGTCAGCCCCACGCGGGGGCCCAACACCGGCTTCAATGCGCCCGCCTCTCACGCGGCCATCCGGTACGATCTACAGGGGCCCAACCTGACCTTCTCGAGCCGGGGGTGCTCCTCGATCGACTCGATCGGGCACGCCGCGGACTGGATCGCGCTTGGGCGCGTCGATCTCATGTACGCGGGCGGGATCGATTGCCTCAGCTACCCCGTGGCGCGCGACCGGTCGCTCGACGCTCCGGCCAACGAACCGCCGCGCCCTTACGATCGACGCCGCCAGTCGGCTGTGCCTTCTGAAGGGGCCGCCGTGCTCGTGCTGGAAGACGAGCAGATCGCACGGGTTCGTGAGGTTGAAGTGCTGGCCCGCGTGGAGACCTGGTCGACGGCGTTCGATCCCGAGGATCCCGCTCGGGCCTTGTCGCGGTGCTTGCAGGGGGTGGAGGCCGACGCGGTGGTGGCCTCGGCCTGTGGGGATCGGCGCCACGACGCGAGCGAAGCGTGTGCGATAGCGCAGACCTTGGGCGAGATCCCCGTGTGCGCGGTGCAGGGGTGCACCGGCGACTGGGAGGGCGCCAGCGGTGCCCTCCAGCTGCTCGTGGCCACCCATGCCCTGGTGCATCAGGTCTTGCCCCCGACCGTCGGCTTCGAGGAGCAAGATCCCGATCTGCCCGAGCTCTCGCTGCGCGCCACCCCCACGTCGATGCCGCTGCGGCGCGTGGTGGCGACCTCCGTCACTCCATCCGGTCGCGCCTCGGCGCTGACCTTGGTCCGGGACTGAGCTCATGGTCAACGCGTTCGATCACTTGGTGGGCCGGCACATTCACGAGGGCCATGGGGCTCGCGTTGCGTATCACTTCGAGGACGAGACGGTGAGCTACGAGCAGCTCGCGCGGCGCTCCGCGGTCATGGCCGGGCGTCTTCGTGAGGCGGGCGTCGAGGCCGGCGATCGGGTGGCGACCTTCTGCGGCGACAGCCCGACCCTGGTGGCGATCGTGCTGGCCTGCTGGAGGCTGGGGGCGGTGGTGGTGGTGGGCAACCAGCTGTGCCCCGGCTCGCAGCTGCGCTTTTACGCGGAGGACACCGCGGCTCGGGTCATCGTTGCCTCGCCCCTGGCCCACCCGCATCTGGAGGGCTCGGTCGACGCGACGCTGTGGCTCGACGAGCAGCTCGCCCCCACGCTCGATTCGGGCTCGGAGCACCGCGAGGTCGCCTCGCTGAGCCCCGAGACACCAGCGTGTTGGCAGTACACCCAGGCCCCCGACGGCATGGAGCTCGCGGTGGTTCATCCCCACGGGGCGGTCATCGCCGGAGCGGAGCCCTTTGCGATTGGGCGCCTGGGCTTGCGAGCAGACGATCGGTGCCTTTCGGTCGCCAAGCTCTACTTTGGCTATGGCTTCGGCAACTCGCTGGTGTTCCCGCTCGCGGTCGGTAGCTCGGCGATCCTGGTCAACGAGCGGATCTCGATCTACGGGATCATGTCGCGGATCGAAGAGCAGCGGCCCACGGTGTTCTTCGCGGTTCCCACCTTCTACGTGTCGATGCTCGAGATCCCCGATTGCGCCGAGCGCTACGATCTGTCCAGCGTGCGGGCGTGGGTCTCCGCCGGCGAGCAGCTGTCGGCCGAGCTGGCCGCTGCATTCCACGAGCGCTTTGGGGTGCAGCTGGTCGACGGGATCGGCTCGACCGAGATGTTCCACATCTGGATCTCGGCGACCCCGGGCGTC
Organism: Myxococcota bacterium; assembly: GCA_039194325.1. Lineage (GTDB taxonomy): Bacteria > Myxococcota_A > Polyangia > Nannocystales > Nannocystaceae > Paraliomyxa. The sequence continues at coordinate 112,291 of JBCCWC010000012.1, read as the reverse complement.
ACCCCCATAGGCTCGCTGGGGACGCCGACCGGCTCCCACGAGGTACGGCTGCTCGACGCACAGGGGCAGCCCGTGGCCGACGGCAGCGTGGGCGACGTGTGGCTGCGAGGTCCGCACAATGGGCTGGGCTATGCGGGCGATCCGCCGCAGGCGGCCGGGAAGTTCGAGGACGGCTGGATCAAGAGCGGCGATCGCATGTGGCGCGACGAGCGGGGCGACTATCACTTTGCCGGGCGGGTCGACGACATGGTGATGGTGGGCGGGCAAAAGGTGGTGCTGCACGAGGTCCACCGGGCCCTCGAGGCGCTCGAGCCGGTCCGCGCGGCGCGGGTCGAGGTGGTGCGCGACCCGTGGGGCTTGCACAAGTTGACCGGCCACGTCGATCTGCATGATGGATCGTCGTCGGTGGCCGACGCCGCGGCGACCGCAGGCCCCAAGAAGCGAGCGCGTGAGCTACGCACGCTGCTGCGCCAGCGGTTGTTGCCGCACAAGTGCCCGTCGAGCTTCGAGGTGAGGATCGGGCGCGAGCCCGGAGAGGCCTGAGCCCCTGCGACCGGGCCCCTCGCGCGCGGGCCCGCGATTCCTATCACCTCACCCGCCTCACCCGTTGCTCTTGCGCGTGCTTCTCTCTTCAAAGCGCACGAACGCGGGATCCTTAGCGGTGATCGAGAAGCTTGCGTATGGCTGTACGCCGTCGAGATCGACGAATTTTAGCTCGAAGCGCTGAACGATGGCCGCGAGGGCCAAGGTCAGCTCGAGGAGCGCAAAGTGAGAGCCGATGCACCGACGGGGGCCCCCGCCAAAGGGGAAGTAGGCCAGGCGCTGCGTGTTGCTGAAGCGCTCCGGGAGGAACCGGTCGGGGTCGAAGCTCTCCGGTGATTCCCACACGTCGGGGTGTCGGTGGGCGAGGTAGTAGTTGAGCAACACGCTCTTGTTGGCGGGGATCCGATAGGCGCCGATCGTATCTTCGTTGATCGGCTCGCGGGCCGTAGACCAGGTTGGCGTGTAGAAGCGGAGGGTCTCGTCGATGATCCGCCGCAGGTAGTCGAGTTTCGGCACATCGTCGTGGCTCGGGGCCCGAGCTCCGAGCACCTCGTCGACTTGTGCCTGGGCCCGAGCTCGCACCTCGGGTTGCTTGGCCAGGGCATGGAGGGCCCAAAACAGGGTGTCGCCCACGGTGTCCACCCCGCCGAGGATCAAGCCGATGACCTCGTCGTAGATCGTATCGTCACTCATCCGCTCGCCGGTGTCGGGATCCTCGGACTGGATCATCGTGGCAATGAGCGACGAGGAGGGCTGCGGGCGGTTGCGCTCGGCCTGGATCTCTCGTTGCACGAGCTCGCGTATCCGGGCGGTCGCGCGAGCGAGTCGTCGGTTTTGCGGCAGGCGCGGCTGCTTGAGGAGCCCGATCGGAAATATGGCGCGTAGTGAGAGGAAGGAGATCGCCCACTTGAGCTCTTGGTGCACTTGCTTGAGCTCGCCCTCCGACAAGGAGGCGCCGAGCAGGGCACGACAGAGCACGCGTCCAGAGAGCAGGTGAACGTCTTTGTTGAGTTCGACGGTCTCGCCTCGGGTCGCGCTCCCAGCCCACAGATCGAGCTGGCTCGTGATGCCGTCGAGCATCCCCTCACTGAGGTTCCCGATGACGTTGGGTTGGAAGTGCGGATTCATCCAGCGGCGCCGCTTCTTCCACTCCGAGCCCACGCGCATGGCGAGCCCATTGCCCAGGAGGCTATCTCCAAAGTCGGCAAAGACCTGCCCCTTGATGTAGTTGTCGGCGTTGACGACCAGGACGTGTCGGATGGCCTCGGGGTGAGAGAGAATGATCCCCAAGGGCACTCGCACCATGTCCCCGTAGCTTTGCTGTAGCTCACGGGTGAACGCGAGACGATCCTTGAGCAGCAGACCTCCTAGCTGGAGCAGTCGTTGAGGTGGAGGCCCTGGAGGGAGTCTCCACGGAAGCTCCTGGCCAGCGGAGGGGGGCGGCTTTGGCTGCGTGTCTGGCTGCGTGTCTGGCTGCGTCTGCGTCGGCGTGTCTGGCTGCGTCTGCGCCGGCGTGTTGGGCTCCGCCTTGGAGAGGCGGTCAGGGGAGCCGGTACGCGTGGGGGTGATGTACTGCGACACCTCGACGAAGCTCGAGCGATAGAAGCCGAGCGCTGTGCGGGTGATCATCCCGGTGGCGCCCATGACCCGATAGAAACTGTCACGCGCGGCGATCCCCAGGCGAGTGGAGGCGAGGTCGAAGCGGCCGAGCGTCACCGCCTGCTGGACCATCTTCGTTGTCTTGGGCTCGCGCTTGCGATGGAAGGTGCGGAAGGCCTCCTCGAGGAGGTGATCTTGCAAAAGGTGGGACAGGCAGGCGGCGTCCTCGATCGCGAGGTTTGCTCCCTGGGACATATACGGCAAGGTTGCATGGGCAGCGTCTCCCATCAGCACCACTCGCCCGCAGTGCCAGGACTGCGAGAGGTTACGGCGGTAGTAGAGCCCGAAGTTCATGAGGCGGTCGGCGTGCTCCACCAACGCGTCGAAGACCTCGGACTTCCCGCCCACCTTGCTGCGGACCACGTCTTTGGCGGCCTCGTTCTCCCAGGACTCGACCGTCACCTCCGAGGAGAGATCGGTGCGGAAGAACATCACCTTCCGGTCGGGGCGATGGATGGCGTAGGCGCCCATGTTCCACCCGCTGCCGAAGACCATGTGCATCTCTCCGTCGATCTTGCGGAAGAGATCTTCGGGGAGCGTGGATACGCCGTACCAGATGCAGTGGCCGCTGAAGATGGGCTTCTCGTGGCCGAAGAGCAGGTCGCGAACTCGTGAGTGGATGCCGTCGGCCCCGATCACGATCGTGCTCCGCTGCCGGTCGCCATCCTCGAAGATGCAGGTGGCTCCCTCGACGTCTTGCTCGATCCGATCGAGGGACTTGCCGAGCACCAGGATCCCCTCGGGGAGGGCGTCGGCGAGCATCGCGAGGAACGCCGCCCTCTCCACCCCGGCCATCACGTAGCTGCGGGCGATCCCCAGTTTGTCGAGGACCCACTCCGAGTCGGAGACCGCCAGCGATTTGCCGCGGTCGGTCATGAACCGCGCGCGGCGGACCGGCGCGGCGAAGCGCTCCATCTGGTCCTGAAAGCCATAGCTTCGAAGCACCTCGACGGCGCTGGTGAGCCCGAGCCCCGCGCCGATCTCCGACTTGATCTCGGTGTTCTTCTCGTACACTCGGATATTGGCGGGCGAGACCCCGTGGTGCAGCAGTGCATGCGCCATGGCCAGCCCGCCGGTGCCTGCCCCGATGATGGATATCGTCTGCTCGGTCGCTCTCATGGTGCTCAACCTATTTGTCCGCTCGGCTGTTCGCTCGGCTCGTTCACTCGGCTTGTTCGCTCGGCGCCGGACTCAGCACTACGATGGGGAGCAATCGCTTGATCTTTCGCTGGTAGTCGGCAAAGCCGGGGTGCTTCAAGACCATGCGGTTCCAAAAGAAAGGGCGCTCCTCGGGGGTGGCGATGCGTGCGACCCTCGTTTGTTCGACGGGCCCGAGTTCCACCTTGACCGTGGGGTTCGCCTTGAGGTTGTAGTACCAGCCGGGATGGAAGGGGGCGCCGCCGGCAGAGGCCACCATGATCAGATCGTCACCGACGCGGTCGTAGAGCACCGGATTGGTGCGCACCAGTCCCGTCTTGCGCCCGACGGTGGTCAGCAGCAGGACGTGGTGCCCATTGATGAAGCCGCCGACCTTCCCCTTGGTCGATCGGTAGACGTAGACGAAGAGCTTGATGAACTGAATGAAGATCTTGTTTTGCTTCACTGCTCCCTCTCCTTTGGGGCTACGCCGCGGCGCGTGCTAGCCGAGCAACGTAGGCCGAGCAACGTAGGCCACCCGGGGGTGGCCGAGCTATGACGTAGGTCGCCCGCGACTATATAGCCTTTGCTCGATCCAAGGAACTAGCGCCTCGTGCCCGACAAGCGCCTTCCTCGCGCCGCCCTCGCGGCGCAGCTGTGCGCCCAACCCGGCACGAGCGTTCGGCAAGGGGTACTAGGGCACTAGCCGGAGGTGGCCGCCTGGCTCGAGGAGCGGTCCTTGGCGGTGGGAGCGAGCGGATTGTCGGGATCTGGCGCAAGCCCCAGGAGCTCCGCCGAGACCTCCCAAAGCCGAGCCTGGGTGTGCTCGTCGTAGCTGCTCGGCGCGCTGCGTACCTTCTTCATCCGCGAGAAGTATTCGCCGCTCGATCCTTTCAGATCGGGCGAGGTGGCCAGGTGGACCAGAGGCTCGGCTCCCTTTTGCGGGCTCAGGAACATCAGGGGACTCATGAACCGGAAGAACTTCGCCATTGCACCCGGCTGTCCCTCCCAAAACCCGGACTGTACGGCGCCGGGGTGCACGCAATTGGCCGTAATCGACGTGTGCCGAAGACGCCGCGCGAGCTCGTAGGTGAACAGGACATTGGCCAGCTTGGTATCGTAATAAAGAGCCGCGGAATCCCAGCTCTTCTCCCCTTGCAGGTTCGACCAGTCGATCGTCCCCTTCTTGTGCCAATCGGTCGTGACGTTGATGATTCGGGCGGAAGGAGCGGCGGCCAGCAGGGGATAGAGCGCGACGGTCAGCTGGAAGTAGGCCAGGTGATTGATGGCAAAGGTGAGCTCGACGCCATCGACGCTGAGGAGCTGTCGGGGTTGCATCCCGCCGGCGTTGTTGATGAGCACGTCGAGCGTAGACCAGCCGTCTCGCACCTGGGCGGCGAGGTGATCGATCGCGCTTCGTATGGAGAGGTCGGCGATCAGCGCCTTGACGTTCCGGTTACCGGACAGATCCGCGATCTCGGCACGACAGCGCTCAGTCTTGAAGGCGTCGCGCCCGACGATGAGGGTCTGTGCGCCGGCCCGTGCGAGCTCGAGCGCGGTAGCCTTGCCGATTCCGTTCGTCGCTCCGGTGATCAGCACGGTCTTGCCGGCCAGAGAGTTGGTCTTCACGGGCGGAGTATAACGGCATCGAGTCACCGCGGGAGGTTTCGACGTCGCGACCGCGGTGGGCGGAGAGTTGTCCTTTGATTTCAGCAGGATGGGATCAGGATGAGCGCTGCGCCGGGGTCCGACGTGGTCATGATCGTGTGACGCAAGATCTCCTCAAACTATGGTATAGGACGTACCTGCGATCTGCGTGATCTGAGCGTGCCGCGAGCGTGTCACCGAACGACCAAGGCTTTGGGCATCGCTTCGAGCAACGAAACGGCTGCTGACGCCTTATGCGCCACATCGTCTTTTTGTCGGGGGGGATCGGAGGAGCGCGGTTATTGCACGGTCTGGCCCAGGAGATCGCGCCGGAGTCGCTCACCGCCGTCGTCAACACGGGTGATGATCTGGTCCATTGGGGTCTGCGGGTGAGCCCGGATCTCGACACGGTCATGTACACGCTCGGCGAGGTCGCCGACCAGGCGCGGGGTTGGGGCTTGCGCGACGAGTCGTTCCGGGCGCTCGAGATGATGAAGCGGTACGGCGAGCCGAGCTGGTTCTCGCTCGGCGATCAGGATCTCGCCACCCATCTGGTGCGCACGGCTCGCTCGGCCGGTGGTGAATCGCTCACCTCGATCACGCAGTCGCTTTGCGCAGCGCTGGGGGTCGGCTGCCGGGTGATCCCCATGTGCGATCAGCCGCGATGCACCTGGATCGATACCGTCGACCACGGGCCGATGCCGTTTCAGGACTGGCTGGTCAAGCACCGTGCGCCGGCCGTCGCTGGCGTGCGCTTCGAGGGGTCGGCGCATGCCACCCCGGAGGTCCACGATGCTCTTTCGCGAGCTGATCTGATCATCATCGGTCCTTCGAACCCCTATGTATCGATCGACCCTATCCTCACGCTCGAAGGGGTGCGCGATCGCGTGGCGCAGACGAAGGTCGTGGCGCTGTCGCCGATCGTCCGGGGAAAGGCGGTCAAGGGCCCGCTGGGTGAGATGATCCGCGCGCTGGCACGACGCGAGCCCTCGCCGCAGGCGATCGTCGATCACTACGCCGGGCTCTTGCACGGTCTGGTCGTAGAACGCGGCGATGAGTCGGCGGTTCGCGAGATCCCCGTGTTGGGGACGAGCACGATCATGGGCGGACGCGACGATCGAGCGCGATTGGCCCGGGAGCTACTCGACTTTGCAGATGCCGTCGGCTGAGCAGGGGTGCACCTGGGCGGTGGTCCCGGTCAAGGGGTTCGCTCGCGGCAAGACCCGTCTGCGCCCGCGACTGCCGGAGTCGGAGCGTACGCGTTTCGCACGCCACCTGTTCGATCATGTCACCACGGTGCTGCGAGACAGCCCCGTCATCCGAGGGGTCCTCGTGCTCACCGAAGACGACGGCGTGGCCGTGCTGGCCCGCGAGATGGATCTGCGGGTGCTGCGAGATCCACCGTCCGACACCACGCCGCGTCTGGCCCGGGTCGTGGACCGTGGCGTCGAGCAGGTGTGGCGCCTGGGGGCAGACAAGGCCCTGATCTGCATGGCGGATCTGCCCCTGCTCGATGTTGCCGACGTCGCGCACCTGGCCACGGCGGCCGAGCCCCGAGCGGTGGTCCTCGCTCCCGATCGCAAGCGAGCGGGGACCAATGCGCTGTGCTTGAGTCGGAGCACGGGGTGGACCCACAGCTGCTTTGGGCGCGCGGATAGCTTTACGCGTCACCTCGCGCGAGCACAGCGGCTGGGGCTGGACACGGTGTTGGTCGAGCGTCGTGGGTTGTGCTTCGATGTCGACGAGCCCGCGGACCTCGTCGCCAGCAACTGGCGCATGCCCGAGGGCCTCGCGAATCGGTAGATGCGGCCGGTTAGGCCGGTTAGGCCGATTCCCCGGCAATCCGTGCTTCGACGATGGAGATCGGCATCATGGTGGGAACGATGCGTGCAAGCTCGAATCCGGTCTCCGCGAACAGTGCGGCGAACTCTTCCTTGGTGCGTTCACGCCCTCCGTTGGCGACCAGCATCATGTTGAGATCGACCCATTTCGCTTGATCCGGGCCCGGCTCGGACTTGACCACGAAATCCATGACCAGCACGCGCCCTCCCGGCGCGATGGCGCGGCGGATACTCTGGAGGATCTTCTTGCAGTGCTCGTCACTCCAGTCGTCGAGGACATTCTTGAGGACGTAGGCATCGCCGCCCGACGGGACCGACTCGAAGAAGTCCCCGGCGACGGCCTCCCAACGACCTTCTAGGGCGGGCTCGGTGAGCGGTCCATCGGAGATGCCCTCGATGATCTCCGGTGAGTCGAACAGCACCCCCTTCATATCGGGATTGGTCTGCAGGAGGTAGGCGAGCAGCTTGCCGTAGCTTCCCCCTACGTCGACCAGCGTCCCAATGTCGCTAAAGTCGTACGCACCACGGATAGCCGGGATCTCGGTGCGCGAGAGCTCGTCGAGGGCGTTTCGGTGGAACTCCTCTTCCTCGGGGTGGAGCTTGAAGTATTGAAACGGGTCGTCAACGCCGTGCAGGTGACGCATAGGGGACTGGCCCGTACGTATGGCCCGAGCTAGCTCGCCCCAGTTCAGCCAGTGCATGGGCGTTGCAAACAGCATGATCACCGCACGCATCGAGAGCATCCCGCCCTTCTTGAGTACGTCGGACATCGGGGTGTTGGTAAAGCTGCGCTCTCCTTCATGCGCAAAGACCCCGACGCTGGCGAGTGCCCGCAGCAATCGATAGATCGCGTCTGGGTTGGCGTTGGTCGCTTCGGCGATCGCCTCGGCGTCCATTGGCCCATCCGCCAGCACGTCGGCGATACCCAGCCTCGTAGCCGTCGCGATGGCCTGGGACTTCCAGTAGCCCGTAACCATGTCCATGATGGCCATGTGTGGCGTGTTTGCAAACGCTGACTCTTCCATGATGCACTCTGCTGTCGAATGAATGATTGAAACGTGGTGGACTCGTTACTTTCGGCAAAGCGCCGGGAGACGCTCATGAGCGCCTGAATCCCTCGCTCGCTGCTGCAAAGACGAGAGTCTTGCTCGATCGCACACGAGAGGAGATCGACGGGAGGATCCTTACCGGATTACGGGAGGAAATCCAACGTGTAAATCCGCCCTGGTGCCTCGCGGTTTGGCTTGTGGTGGAATCCTTACGCGGCCTCAGCATCGCCCCGCGGCCCGCTCCCTCGGCGCTCGTTAGGGATCCACATGCGGGCGCGATCACGCGCGGTTTGCACGAGCGGAGTCCTCACCTGAGGACAGGTCGCTGTGGTAGGAATCAGGCGTCTTTGTTTGGGCGTCGACTTGGGCGTCGACGGATCACGCACGAGGAAGAGTGGATGAAGATCGGGATTGTCGGTGGCGCAGGCAAAGCGGGTTCGGGTCTGGGCGTACGTTGGGCCAGAGCGGGTCACGCGGTCACGATCGGATCGCGTGACGAGCAGCGTGCCGCCCACCGGGCGCGCGAGCTGTCACGGATGGCGGACGCTCCGATCGCGGGTGCCATGAACCCCGCCGCGTGTGATGGCGCCGACGTCGTGGTCCTGTGCGTGCCCTACACCGTGCACTCCGCGACCGTCGAGCGCTTGAGCGAGGTCCTCGAGGACAAGACCATCATCGATCTCACGGTGCCGCTGTGCCCACCGGCCATCCGCGAGGTGCACCTCCCGGCTGGGGGAGCGGCCGCACTCGAGGCGCGTGCGATCCTCGGTGACCGCGCTCGGCTGGTCGCGGCGCTGCACCACGTCAGCGCGGCCCACCTGCTGGACCACCACCACACGGTCCACGGCGATGTGCTGGCCGCGTCGGATGATCCAGACGCCATGGCTACGGCCTTGGCGCTCATCGGGGATCTGGGCATGCGTGGTCTCGACGCGGGTCCGCTTCGCAACGCCGTCGCCCTGGAGAGCCTCACGCCGGTGCTGCTCCACATCAACAAGCGATATCGAGCCAAGGGGGCCGGGATCTCCATCACGGGTCTGCCCGGGTCGCTCGATTGATATGGATCATCACGCCCGAGCGCTTCGATGGTAAAGAGCAAGCCTGTCACCTGCGCACGAACCTTGACGGTCACCGCGCTCGTCGGGGTGCCGCGCGTGCAGCCGAACGACGATGTCGCCCAGCTCACCCTCGACGCCCTGGCCCGGACCGGGATCGAAGTGCGTGATGGTGACGTCTTGGTCGTCACATCCAAGCTGCTCTCTCGCGCCGAGGGTCGCTTCGTGGACCTGGCCGCGGTCGTGCCGAGCCCACGGGCTCGTCAGCTGGCGGCCGAGGTCCACAAGGATCCGCGGCTCGTCGAGCTCGTCTTGCAGGAGAGCCGTGCGGTCTCACGCGCGGCACCGGGGGTCCTCATTGCTCGCCACCGGCTGGGCTTCGTCGTCGCCAACGCCGGCATCGACACCAGCAATGCCAAGCCCGCCGGTGTGAGCGATTCCGGGTCGTGGGTCTTGCTGTTGCCCACCGAGCCGGACCGGGACGCCGAGCGGATTCGAAGCCGTATCGAGCGAGCGAGCGGCGCGCGGGTGGGGGTGGTCATCAGCGACTCTCACGGGCGTCCGTTTCGTCTCGGTACGGTGGGCGCGGCCATCGGTGTCGCCGGGTTACCGGCGCTGAGCGATCTGGTTACGCAGCCGGATCTCGATGGTCGGGAGCTCGAATCGACGACCACCGCTATTGCCGACCAGGTGGCGGCGACTGCCGATCTGGTGGCTGGCCAGGCGGATGAAGGGCGGCCCTTGGTCTTGGTCCGCGGTCTGGACTTCGAGCCGCAGGCATCGAGCGCACGAGGCTTGCTCCGTCCTGTCGAGCGGGATCTCTACGCATGACGGTTCGTAGAACGAAATCCAAGCCCATGATTTTATGAGGAAATGACGAGTGGTGGGCGGGGCGACCCGAGGGGTTTACTTGGTCGGCACGACATGGCAGGCATGCCTCATGCCTGCCAGCCTGCCGCAGATCTTGGCGCGAGGCGCCTGTGCGCCGCTTCGCGAGCGCGATGCGCTCGCGCTCGCGGAGTTGTCCGCCGGCGACGTGCCGGCGCTGTGCGAAGCTGCGGCGGCGCGCCGTGATCGAGCCTACGGTAGGCGCCTGACCTTCTCGCCCAAGGTCTTCTTGCCTCTGACCAATCTATGCCGTAGCGCTTGTGACTATTGTTCGTTCCGTAGGGTCCCGGGCCAGGCGGGCGCCTGGACCATGAGCCCCGCGCAGGTCGAGGACTGGCTGGCCCGCGGACAGGCCCAGGGCGCCACTGAAGCGCTGCTGTGCTTGGGAGATCGGCCCGAGGCGGCCTTCGCGAGCTATCGCCGGCAGCTCGCGTCCTTTGGCCACCAAAGCACGGTCGACTACTTGGTGTGGGCGTGCGAACGGGCCATCGAGCGGGGCCTCTTGCCGCACACCAACGCCGGTGTTCTGCGGCGCCATGAGATGCAGAAGCTACGGCCGGTCAATGTGAGCATGGGCTTGATGCTGGAGAACATCAGCTCTCGGCTGTGTGAGCGAGGGATGCCCCATCACCGTGCTCCGGACAAGCGCCCGGCCGTGCGCGTGCGGACGACTCGCGAGGCCGGGGAGTTGGCGATCCCGTGGACCAGCGGCATCCTCGTCGGGATCGGAGAGACCCGCCGGGAGCGCGTGGACAGCCTGCTCGCCATCCGTGCCCTTCACGAGGAGCACGGTCATGTTCAGGAGGTGATCGTGCAAGGTTTCCGGCGCAACGCGGGCAGTGCGATGGCCAATGCGCCAGAGCCGGCCGAGGTGGAGATCGTTCATGCGCTCGCGCTCGCGCGGCTGATCCTGCCCGATGAGGTGTCGGTGCAGGCGCCACCGAACCTGAACCCCGAGTCGATCGCCGGGTTGATCGGGGCCGGCCTCGACGATTTTGGCGGGATCTCTGCCGTGACGCCGGACTACATCAACCCCGGTCACCCGTGGCCGCACCTCGATGAGCTCTACGAGCGCTGTGCAGCCCGGGGATTCGTGCTGACCTCGCGTCTGCCGATCAAGGATCGTCTCATCGCCAGCGGGCGCTTCCTCGATCCCCGCTTGGAGCCGACGGTCGCGGCACAGCGGCAGCGATGCGAGCGTGTGTCGCATCCGCGGGAGCTGGCGCCCCCCGGTTCTTCGCGGGCGCCGCTCTTCCCGACGCGGTCGCTCGTTGGAGGCCACGGTCCGCGGAGCGGCCATCCTGTTTCATCCGCTGCCGTGCGTTCTGTGCCTTCCGTGCTTTGTGTGCCTTCCGTGCCTTCTGGGGGAGATCGGACATGAGCGCGGTCGAGGCTTGCCTGCGTGGGGTCGACCCCGCCATTCGGCAGATCCTCGAGCGCTGCCTCGAGGGGCGCGAGCTCAGCGTCGAAGATGCGGTCACCCTCGATGGCGCCCGAGGGATCGCTCTACACGCGCTGTGCCTGGTGGCCGATGTATTGCGCCGCCAGCAGCGAGGAGATCGGGTGACGTATGTGGTCAACCGCAACATCAACTTCACCAACGTCTGCGTGAAGAACTGCAAGTTCTGTGCATTCTCTCGTGAGCTTCGTAGTGAGCAGGGCTATCGGCTCGACACCGAGGAGATCGTACGTCGGGCGCTACAGGCCAAGGCCTACGGGGCCACGGAGGTGTGCTTGCAGGCGGGTCTGCTTCCACAGGCCCGGGGGCGGTCTTACGTCGAGATCTGTCGCGCTGTGCACCAGGCCGCCCCCGACCTTCACCTGCATGCGTTCTCCCCCGAAGAGGTGAAATACGGGGCCAGTCTTTGTCGGGTGCCGATCCGGGAGTTCTTGCTCGAGCTCAAGGATGCCGGCCTGCGCACCATGCCGGGGACGTCCGCCGAGATCCTCGACGACCGGATCCGCGCCCGGATCTCGCCGGGGCGGATCACGACCCGGCAGTGGATCGAGGTCGTCACCACGGCGCATTCGCTGGGCATCTCCACCTCGAGCACGATGATGTTCGGCCACGTGGAGACCGCGGAGGATCGCGCTCGCCACATGGCGTTGTTGCGATCGATACAAAAAGACACGGGCGGGTTCACGGAGTTCGTGCCCTTGTCCTTCGTTCACGAAGAGGCGCCGCTATTCCTCGGGTCGCGCGCTGGGGTGGCGCCTGGACCGAGCGGCGGCGATGTCATCCGACTTCACGCGATCGCCCGGCTGATGCTCGGTGCCACCGTGAAGAACCTTCAGGTGTCCTGGGTCAAGGAGGGGCTGCGTGCCACCGAGTGGCTGCTTTTTTGTGGCGTCAACGATCTGGGCGGGACGCTGATGAACGAGAGCATCTCCACCGCCGCCGGCGCTCAGCACGGCCAGATGGCGACACCGGCCGCGTTTCGTCGCACGATCCGCAGCGCCGGGCGCACGCCCGCCCAGCGCACCACGTCTTACGAGATCGTGCGTGAGTACCCGCGGGAGCTCGAAGGATCGGAGCCGCCGGAGCCGCTCGACCAGGTCGACGATCCTGATGCGACGTTCGGGACCTACCGCGCGTTGCTCGACGATCCTCGCTTTCGGTACGACTGGGAGCACGAAAAGCGCATGCTCACCGTCGTCCGTTGACCGTGCCTTCCACCTGCCCGTTGGCGCGCCGAGACCCGTTGGCGCGCCGAGACCCGTTGGCGCGCCGAGACCCGTTGGCGCGCCGAGACCCGTTGGCGCGCCGAGATGGGGATCGGCGATGATGATGCCGAGCGCGCAATGGTCGTGCTCGGGGCGTACGCGTGGCACGCGATCGGCGCGCCCCCGCACCGCCGGCATGCGTGGTCCGGTGGCCCTCGAATCATCCCCCGGTCGTTCACCGGACGGAGGGCGTTGGGGAGGGTTCATAATGTTTTCAAATATTTATGGGTTTAAGCCTCACCCCTGTTAGCCTCGGGCCGCGGATCGGCCCATGACGGATGCCAGCACCTTTGCCGACGGGCGGGCCAAGGCTCGCAGCCAGGAACTCTTCGAAAGGGCCAAGCGCGTAATTCCGGGCGGAGTCAACAGCCCGGTGCGAGCGTTCGGCTCGGTCGGCGGGGTTCCACCACTCATCAAGCGGGCCATGGGTCCCTTCTTGTGGACCGAGGATGGCGCCAAGGTCATCGACTACGTGGGCACCTGGGGCCCGGCGATCCTTGGTCATGGTCACCCCGAGGTCCTCGAGGCGGTGTGCAAGGCCGCGGTCAACGGCCTGAGCTTTGGCGCGGCCACCCGGGCCGAGGTGGAGTTTGCCGAGCTCATTTGCTCGATGGTGCCCAGCATGAAGGGCGGCATGGTGCGCCTGACCTCCTCGGGCACCGAGGCCACCATGAGCGCGCTGCGGGTGGCTCGGGGTTTCACCGGTCGTGACAAGATCGTCAAGATGGACGGGGCCTACCACGGCCACGCCGACATGCTGCTGGTCGCGGCCGGCTCGGGGGCGGCCACTCTGGGGATCCCCGGATCGGCCGGCGTACCGCCCAAGGTGGTCGAGGACACGCTGCTGTTGCCCCACAACGACGCCGACGCGGTCGCGGCCCTGTGCGAGACGCAAGGGGATCAGATAGCGGCCATCATCGTGGAGCCCATTGCGGGCAACATGGGCTGCGTACCGCCGGAGCCCGGCTATCTCGAGCGGCTGCGCGAGCTGACCCAGCAGCACGGGATCGTGCTCATCTTCGACGAGGTGATGACCGGCTTTCGCGTGGCCCGAGGGGGCGCGCAGGAGCTCTACGGGGTCACGCCCGATCTCACCTGTCTGGGCAAGATCGTGGGGGGTGGCATGCCCGTGGGCGCCTACGGAGGCCGGCGCGACATCATGGAATCGGTGGCCCCGTTGGGTCCCGTCTACCAGGCGGGCACGCTGAGCGGAAACCCCCTGGGGGTCGCGGCGGGGCTGGTCACCTTGCAGCTCATCGAGCGCTACCCCCCCTACGAGCGGCTCGAGGAGCTCTCGGCTCGGCTCGGTGACGGGCTGGTCCAGCGGGCCCGGACCGCGGGGATCCCCTTCACCGGCAACCGCGTCGGCCCCATGCTCACCGGGTTCTTCCGCGAGGGCCCCGTGCGCAACTACGACGACGCCAAGGGCTGCGATCTGGAGCGCTTTGGTCGCTTCCACCAGGAGATGCTGGCCCGCGGGGTCTACTTGGCGCCCTCGCAATTCGAGGCCGCGTTCGTGTGCGTCGAGCACACCGAGAACCTCATCGACCAGACGCTCGACGCGGCCACGCTGGCCTTTGCCGCCATCACGTGAGCGCCATCGCGGGGCTCGATGACCGATCGCACACCGCCCCGAGCTCCGCCCAAGCGCGCGCTGTGGTTCCAGTACACCGATGCGTCTTCGTTGGGGATCGAGATGGCGGTGGCGGTCTCCTTTGGGGCGATCGGGGGTTATTATGTCGAGCGCTATCTCACCCATTGGTCGCCCTGGACGATGCTGTTGGGCTTTACCTTTGGGGTCACGGTCGCGATCCGAGCCGTGATACGAACGGCACGGTCGTATCAGGCGTCACTGCGACGTGACGCAGCGGCCGCCGAGGGCGAGGTCGGGCCCGAGGCTGACAAGTGAGAAAAACGATGACTACGGCGCCCGACTCCACCCCGCTCCTCCGTCACGCCGGTCTTTGGACCACCGGCATGGTGGCGATCGCCGGAGCGATCTCCCTGCTGTTGGTCGGGCCCGAGATGAGCTTGGGCATCGCGCTTGGGGCGCTGGTGGGGTGGGTCAACCTGTGGTTGCTCGCCCGGGCCGTCCGCGTGATGCTTCGCGACCCGCAGCAGTATCGTCCGGCGGGTCGTCGAACGTGGGTGTTGCCCGGCGTATTGCTGCTCAAATGGCCGTTTGTCCTGCTTGCGCTGGCTTTCATCCTTTGGTACATGCCGGCCCGACCCGAAGGGGTGGCCTTGGGGGCCCTCCTTGCCCTCGTAGGGGCCTCTATCGCCGCATTGCGGGCCAATCGAGGCGACGACCTCACCCCCTCCTGACGCCATGGGCGAACACGACACCTGGTACACCCTGCTGCCCTTCTGGCACGACTTCGAGGCGACCTTCGAGGAGGGGCTACGGCGTGACTGGAAGTTCCTGATGTTTCAGGACACCCACTTCACCATGGTCCACGTGGTGGGGGCGCTCATCGCTGCGGCGCTGATCCTGTTCGCGGTGATGCGCTATCGCGCCAGCCTGCAGAGCGCCGACACCCGGGGCGGCCTGCTGCCCAGCCGCCGCTTCACCCTCGCGGCCATGATCGACGGGATCGTCGGCGCCACCTACAAGCTCTCGGTCGACGTGATGGGCGAGAAGGACGCCAAGCGCTTCTTGCCGCTCACCGGCACGCTGGCCCTGTTCATCCTGTGCTGCAACCTGCAGGGCCTGATCCCGGGCCTGCTGCCGCCCACCGACACGCTCAAGACCAACCTCGCGCTCTCGCTGCTGGTCTTCGTGATCTACAACGGCATGGGGATCTACCGGAACGGGATGAGCTACCTCGCCCACTTCTTGGGCCCCAAGCTGGGCGGGTTCCCCTGGCTCTTCCCCATCTTCCTGCCGGTGGAGATCGCCTCCCACCTCGGCCGGCCCGTCTCGCTGTCGCTGCGGCTGATGGGCAACATCCTCGCCGACCACAAGGTCGTCGGCGCCATCGCGGGCCTCATCGCGGTGCTCGCCCCTGTTCCATTCCTGATGCTGGGTGTGCTGGTCGTCATCGTCCAGACCCTCATCTTCACCCTTTTGACGATCATCTACATCGGCGCAGCCATCGAGCACCTCGAGCACTGAGCCGCCTCGCCGAGTTCCCAAGGACACCACCATGAACCGTCGCATCACCCCCTTCGTCGCCTTCGTGTTCTGCCTCTTCGCGCCGATGGTCGCGATGGCTGCCCCCGCCGCCGGCGGTGGTCCCAACGACGGCATCTTCGCCATCGCCATGGGCTTTGGCATGGGCCTCGCCGCGCTCGGCTGCGGCATGGGCCAAGGCAAGGCCGCCGCGGCCGCGCTCGAGGGCATCTGCCGCAACCCCAACGCGGCCGAGAAGGTCAACACGCCCATGCTGCTGGGCCTGGCCTTCATCGAGTCGCTGACCATCTTCACCCTGGTCACCGCGTTCCTCATCTACGGTAAGTTCGGCGCCTGAGCGCGCAGGCGACCCTTCGTCGCCCACCAGGAGCCGGTCAGCCCAAGGGGTGACCGGCTTCTTTGGCTCTATCCATCGATCTGCCTGCGGGTGGCCCCCGACAGGTGGCCGCTGGACGCTTGGCTCGCCGCGCGTGGTCGTGGACGCTCCCCCCGTTGGGCCGGTGATACGGTGGTCGAGTGCGGGAGGGACTGCTACGGGCTTGGCTGGTCGCCGTAGTGTTTAGCGTCGGGTGGCCGGCCGCGAGCGCGCGAGGATCGGTCCAAGAGAGCAACTCGGCGCCGATGGCGCCGGCCGCGCCGATTATCGAACGGTCGGCGCTGATCGCGCCGGTTAAGACGACCCCGACGGCGCCGGCACCCGCCTCGTTCATGGTCGACGTTCGGTGGTCGGCCCCATCGGCGTGCCCCGATCGCGCGGGCTTTGTAGGAGCCATCGAGGGGCTGGTTGGACACCGGCTGCGGCTATCGGCCGAGGCCGGGGTCGCGATCGATGGCCAGGTGTTACCGACCGCGGAGGGCCACGCGTTGCGGCTCGAGCTGCGCTCGCCCCGGTCGCTCGTCGTTCGTGAGCTGGAGGGTCCGCGCTGCGACGAACTGATGAGGGCGGGCGCGATCGTGGTTGTGGCTCAGTTGTCATCTCCCGACTTTGCGTCGGCGCCCGAATCGGCGCTCGAACCGGTACGGTTGCCTAGCCCCGCAGTAGGCCCGGCGAGCGGTGAGCCGCAGCCGTCCGACGAGGACGCAGGTCGCGAGCTCGCGAGGCCGATCTCCACTGCGGTCCGTGGCGCCGAGCGTGTGCCCCCACCACCTCCGCCGCCCGAGCGCGCGCCCGGGTCTACGGACGCGCGGTACCGCCCGCGAGGGGCCGCCTTCATCATGGGCGGCGGCGAGTTTGGGGCGACCCCGCGGGGAACGGGGGCGATCCGCGGGGGGGTGGCGCTGCGGTGGCCCTGGGCGCGGGCCGAGCTGCGTGCTCATCATGCATTCACCCGATCCACGCCGGGGACCGACGGCCTGCGGGTGCGTGCTTCGCTGACCCGCGGCGAGCTGGTGGGCTGTGGCGTGTTCGCGCGCGGGTCGATCGACCTGCCGCTGTGTGCCGGGGTCGCGTTGGGGGCGGCCATCGGTACCGCATCGGGTCCGGTCCTGACGTCGCGCACCCGCACGCAGCTGTGGTGGGGGTTGCCCGTGGAGGCCGGGATCGGCTGGGCGCCCCTGGACTGGCTCGCTCTACGCGCGACGCTGGGCGGCGCGGTCTCCTTGCGTCGGCCTGCGTTCCACGTGCAGGCTGCTCGGGGCCCGGTAGAGCCCTACCGGCTGCCGGCCGTCAGCGGCCTGGCCCTGGGCGGGCTCGAGGTGAGATTACCGTGACGGACCGGGGGGAGCGCGGCGCTCTATCCCTTACCGTGGCGACATCACCGAGCGACGAGCCGCTGGATCTCCAGATCCTCTACGAGCGTCATCACCCAATGGTGGCGTGGATCGTGCGCGGTCATGTGTCCGAGCACGCGGTCGATGATGTCGTCCAGGACGTCTTCGTCGCGATCCATCGCCGTCTGAGCCAGGCTCCGCCAGGCCCGGGCCTGCGGCGCTGGATCGTCGGCGTCACCCGGAGCGTGTGTCATACCCACCGGCGAGCCGACGCTCGCCGCCGAGCGCGGCTGCAGCGGCTTGGCGGCTCGACTCCCGAGCGGCCTTGTGAGGCGGAGTCGCGGCTCGACGATCGAGCGGCTCTGCGGCGGGTGGTTCGGTGCCTGCAGACGATCGAGCCCCGCCAGCGCGAAGCCTTTGCCCTCATCGAGCTGCACGGGCTGACCGCATCGGAGGCGGCCGAGGTGCTGGGGACCAAGCTGAACACGGTGTACTCGCGGCTTCGCCTCGCCCGTCGCAAGCTGGCCCAGGCCGTCGCCGAGCCGCGCGAAGCGGTGACCGCGGCGCGCCGGGCCGGTCGCCCTTCGCCCCGGCAGGCGCGGCGCACCTGGGTCCTGGTGGCCGCTCGGGTCGGGCTTGGCTCGGGTCCCGTCGTTGCACCCGCGACCTTGGTTCGTCCCGGCTGGGGGGGTGTGCTTGCCGGATCGGCGGTCGCTGGTGCCTTGGTGATCGGCTTGGTCACTGGCGCAGGGCGAGCGGGTTCGTCGCCAGACTCGGCTGCGACCACGCGCTCGGTCGACGCGGGCGAGCGGGCGAGCGTGAGTGCCGTCCCGCCTCCTGTGATCACCCCGAGATCATCCCGCGGCGCGCCCGTGCCCGCGCCCGTCGCCGCCTTGCGTTCGGGTGAGATCCCCGAGGTCGAGCGAGCGTCGAACCCGAGCATCCCGCGGCGTCGAGCTCGGGCGGTCGAGCCGGGTTCTCGGCACTCGGGATCCGCCCGAGGAGCGGGTCGTGGCTCGACCGGGAGCTCGGGCCGGAACTCGGGCCGGAGCTCGAACCCCGACTCGGGCGGGGGCTCCACGCTGGGGCCCGAAGCTCGCATTCTCGAGGATGCGGTCGTGCACCTCGACGCAGGGGATCTCGACGAGGCGGCCCGACGTCTCGCCGACCATGAGCGTCGCTTTGCCGAGGGGATCCTTCGTGACGAGCGGGAGCAGCTGGCCGCGCGCCTCGGCCGACTTCGGGCAGCCGCCGTGACGGATGACCGAGTCGGTGGCGCTCGATGAGTCATGAACATGGCTCGTCATCATCGTGGTTCTCGCTCGTGGCTCGGTCTTTGGGGGGTTGCCCTGGTCGGGGCGTGTCTACCCTCCAGTCAGCCCGTGGGGATGGCGGACACGGGGGGCGGGGGGATGACCTCCGGGAACCGGCCCGGGCCGGCGCAGGACACCACCGATGGTCTGGGCGGCTCGACCGAGAGCCCGGGCTCGGACCCGACCGCGGCGGACGGAGCGAGCTCGACCGGCAGCACCGGCTCGACGGGCGAGACGAGCACCGGGGTCGAATTCCCCGACTGCGACATCTGTGCCGATTCGGAGATCTGCGTGCAGAACTTCAACCAGAAGGTCTGCATCTTCTGCGAGGATTCTCCGGAGCCGCCGTATATCATCGAGTGCGTGGCCGAGCGCCCCGAGGCCTGCGACGACAACCTCTCCCACGATCTCGCGTGTACGCTTGCGCTTTGCAACTCACCGTATGATGAAGGCAGTGGCTGCGGCTGTCTGGTCGACAGCGATTTCATCTGTGGGGTCAATCCCTTCATTCCGTATACCTGTGACTTCTGGACCGACCCACAGGTGATCTGCGGCCCGGTGGAAAAGTGCGTGCCTGCACTCGACGAGGACTATGAGCCGCTGCCCTACACCCACTGCGCCTATCCGCTCGCCGAGTCGTTGGGCTCGGCCGGCGAGCCTTGCGAGGCCGAGTCGATCTACGATGACTGTGAGCTCACTGCGTTTTGCGATGAGGTCGATCCCAGCACGGGTATGGGGGTGTGCCGAGCGCTTTGCATCGGCACCGAGGCGATGCCCACCTGCGTTGCGCCCGACGAGACCTGCGTGCTCTTCTTTGAGGACCAGCCCGAGTTCGGCGGGGTCTGTCGGCCGACCTAAGGCGGCTCGGCTATCTATACGACGTGTGTCCTGTTCGTGTGTCCTGACGTTCGAGCGCGAGCGCGGCTCAGAACTTCGAGCTGACCGTCAGCATCAGCAGCCGGTCGTTCGAGTCTCGCAGGCGTGAGCTGAGCGTGCGGACGAAGCGCCACAGCAGCTCATAGGCCAGCTCGCGGTCGACGAACATCAGATCGCGCAGGTCGTCCTTGGGCAGCTTGAGCAGCCGCGACTCCTCGTGGGCGATCGCGTCGGCCGAGCGGGGCACATCGTCGTCGACGATCGACATCTCGCCGAAGTACATGCCCGGCTTGAGGATCGCGAGCGCCTCCTCGCCGATCCCGGACACGCTACGGCTGATCCGGACGGCCCCGCTGAGGATCAGGTACAGCCCGTCGCCGTCGTCGCCGTGGCTGAACACCGGCTCGCCGTGGGCGTAGTGGACCTCCTGCACCAGGCTGGCGATCCGCTCCAGGTGCACGGGCAGCAGGCCGTCGAAGAGGGCGACCTGGCGGAGCATGCGCTGGAGCACCTCGATCCGCCGGGTCTTCTCGTCCTCCCGGGGCAGCGACTGGATCACCTCGTCGCCCGCGGATTCCCGGGCAGGCCCTTCCGCGTCGTCGACGATGCCCAGCTTTTCGAGACCGGCTCCCATACTCGGCCCAGACAGTACCTTACCGCGCGGCCGAGCGGATCACCGTTGTCTCGCGGTCCGCTAGACCGGGGAATCGACCTGTAGGCCCGCTCACAGGGATCAGGGCCCGTGTATGGCCGAGCAGCCCGTCGTGGCCCCTTCGCGTGGCCGAAACACCGCTAGGGCCCTGTCTTCCCGACCGGTCGTTTTGGCTGGACGCTTCGCGTGGTGCGCGACACCGCTCGGTACGGCGGTGGCGATGGGGCTCGTGCCGTACTCGGTGGGTCCGAGACTCGTGGCCGCACGAGCTGGCAGGGACCGGAGCGCGATGCATGCCGGCGTGGCTGAAAACGAGGGTTATTTGTCATTGCTGCCAAGGTGGGTAGGGGGCATGTTCATGGCAGCCCACGGGCCGTCATCGACGGGCTCAAACGGCCTTGGTCAACCAGACCGGATGGACCGGATGGACCGGATGGACCGGATGGACCGGATGGACCGGATGGACCGGATGGACCAGGCAGGGGCGAGAACGCCTACTTCAACCGGCGTTCGCGGCTAGCCCACACCCTCGGCCTGCCGGTGGGCGCGACTAGGAGACCATCATGAAGCTCTATGCATCCCCCTTTGCGTGCTCGATGGGGCCGCACATCGCCCTAAGAGAGGCTCAGATCGACGTTACGATCGAGTGGGTCGACCTGGCGACCAAGCGAACCCAAAGTGGCGCTAACTTCCTGGAGGTCAACCCCAAGGGCAAGGTCTCCACGCTCGTCCTCGACAGCGGAGCGGTGCTCACCGAGAACATCGCGATCTTGCGGTATATCGGCAGCCTCGCCCCTGCGCTCACGCTGGCCTCACAAGATGATGAAGATGGCGAGCGTAGCCAGATGCGACTCGACGAGTGGCTCGCGTTCACATCGACCGAGATCCACAAGCAAGTGCTGGCGATCTACTTCAATCCCGCCGTCCCAGAGGCGATGCGTGACTATGTCACGACGACGGTGCTGCCGAATGTCCTGCGCCACCCCGAGCGCGCCTTGTCAAAGCGGCCGTTTCTCCTCGGCAGTGATTTTTGTGTGGCCGATGCCTATCTGTTCTGGGCGACCATGCTGCTGCCCCGGCTAGGCGTGAAGCTCGAGGCGTCGTATCCCAATCTCGCGGCGTTCAAAGAGCGAATGCTCGCTCGACCGAGCGTCCAAACGTGCCTTGGCCTCGAGAAGGCCGCGCTACGCGATCGAACCGGATCTCACGGAGAAAAACGATGACCGAGAAGAAAAAGGTTGGCATCTATCTCTTTCCCAACATGACCATGATCGACGCCTACGGCCCGCTGCAGTTCTTTGCATTGGTCCCGGAGATCGAGACCTTCACCTTCGCCAAGACGTCGGAGCCCGTCATGTCCGACGCGCGAGCGTTGCTCACGCCGCACTACGGGTTCGACGATTGCCCCGATGTCGACGTCTTGGTCATGCCCGGCGGCGGCAACGTCCTCGCGCAGATGCAAGACCAGGAGGTGATCTCATTCATCAAAAGGGCCGGCGAAAAGGCGGACTATGTAACCTCGGTTTGCACCGGATCGCTCATTCTCGCGGAAGCGGGATTGCTCGATGGGCACAAAGCGGCGACCCACTGGGCTTATACGCAAGCACTGGCGAGCTATCCGAAGGTGCAGCAGGTGGATGAACGTGTCTGCATTTCCGGTAACCGGATCACCGGCGGCGGAATGACCGCAGGCCTCGATTTTGCCCTGACCGTGATCTCACAGGTGATCTCAGAGTCCACCGCGCATGTCATGCAGCTCATGTTCGAGTATCGTCCGGCGCCGCCCTACAACTCCGGTGGCCCGGAGACCGCGCCGGAATTCGCGGTCCAGGCGGTGCGGCAAAGTGTCGAGCAGATAGCCGGCGATCTATTTGAATACACGAGGACGAAGCAGGTGGCACAATGAGTCGCTCGAACGGCGACCGCGGTGATCGTAGAGGATCATCTCTACGGTGGCTCCTTCGTGACCAAGTTTCACCTCCTCCAGGTGGACGGTGCGTGGAGGATCGTCGCAAAGCTCTTCCACCACGACTAAGCAGATACCGTCGTTGAACAGATGGTTGAGGACGAAATCGAGTCGGCGCCTCGTTTGGGGGTCGTTGCCGCGCGTGGCCAGCACCGAGCAAGCGACCGCGAAGACCGGCGACACGAGCATGCCCATCAGCAGCACGCCGGGCACGAGGCACTAGGGTGAAGCGATAGGGATGGCGCTGCTCGCGAGGCTCGCACGGTCGTCATGAGCCATGGCAGAGCGCCGGGCTCTGCGCACAGGCTCGAGCCCATCAGCGCACGAGGGCTCGGCGGCGGTTCGGACCGGGGAGGGGGCGCCCAGGTGCCCATCCTCGGCTATGCTCAGGGCTCAATGAAGGCTTCGTCTGCCCTGGCCGGTCTCGCCGGATTGCTCGCGTTGGGTGTCGGCTGCGCCGACGAACAAAGTTGCGAAGACTCGCTGGAGGTCTGCGACATCGGCTCGGTCGAGTGTCGCGAGCACGTGTTCGTGCAGACCGCGTGCGCGCGCGGTCACTCGGGTCGCACCGTCCCGCGGGTGTTCTCGATCACCCGCGACGAGTTCGAGGCCCTGCTGCGGCAGGGAGACGAGCCCACCGACGCGCAGGTGCGGGCCGACGCACAGATCGCCACCGCCCTGCGCATGCTCTCGCTATTGCCCCCCGGCCAGACCTCGAGTGATGAGGCCGCCATCGCGTCCTACGCCGCCAGCGTGCTGGCGTTCTATTCGCGGGCCGATGCCAGCGTGACCATCATCGAGACCAACCTGGGCGATGTCTCCGCCGAGACCTCGGTGTTCGTGCTCTCCCACGAGTTCGTGCATGCCCAGCAAGACGTCGACATCGGCCTGCAGGACTTCTTCGACGAGCACGCCAACACGGCCGATGCCACCGCCGCCACTCGCTCGGTCACCGAGGGCGAGGCGGTCCACTACTCCAACGTCACCATGGCCCGGCAGCCAGGGGCGTCGATCTCCCCGGGGATCTTCGACACGTACTACGCCGAGCAGCAGCAAGATCTGCGAGACGCCGCCAGCGGCGTCTCCAGTGCGAGCTATACCAGCCTGTCCTCGTCGTTCCCGTACCCCTTTGGCGGCGAGCTGGTCACCGAGCGCTGGTTTGCGCAGGGAGATCCGGGCGTGCTCGATCTCTACGACACCCCGCCCGGTTCGACCGCCGCGGTCTTGCGCACCCTGTCCGGGGCCGATCCTCGCGACCAGGTCGACACGCCCTTGCTCACCGCCGAGCCCCTCCCCGCGAGGTGGTCGGTCGTCGCCGACGACACCCTGGGTGCCTGGGTCCTCTTTGCGGTGGCTCGCCGCAGCGGGATCGACGAGGTCACCGCCTCGGCCCTGGCCGAAGATTGGGCGGGCGATCGGCTCCTCATCGTTGGGGGTCCCACCAGCGCCGATGTGGCCGTGGCCTGGACCGTTCGATTCCTCGACGAGGCGTCGGCCCAGCAGCTCGCGGCGATCGACAGCATCGCCCCTCCCGAGGGAGTCCGCGCCACCCGGCAGCAAGGTCGTGATCTGACCATGGTGCTGGCGGCGGATGCCACTGCCCTGGTCGAGTGGGAAACCACCTTCCAAGCGGCCCAGGTCGATGGGGCCCCCGAGTTCCGTCAGGCGGCGGGGGCTCGCGTGGCACCGCCGCTGCCCCGTCCTCGGCGCCCACATCCCCCCCACGGGCTCGCTCACTGAGCGGGTGAGCTCGCCCATGACTCACGGGGTGTAAAGTCGGGGCCGAGATTCGCGGCATGATCGCCGGGACCAGGTGGCCCGCGGCCGATGGGGTGGGCTCCGTAAGCTCGGCATCGACCTTCGCTGTCGGCCCGCCCGGGCCGCTGGTCCCCGCCGCTACGCGCACCGCTCTATACTCGGGTCGTCGATGGGCGATGGAGGGATCAGCTCGGACGGCGACCGGGTCGTAGCCGCTGGCGGAGGACGCCCGTCCACGCCGACCCGGCCCGAGAGCAACCTACCTCCGGTAGGGTACATGCTCGACGAGCAGCAACATCCCGTTACCGGTGCTCGCATCGGCCGCTATCTGATCCGGGGTCGGCTCGGACACGGCGGCATGGGCGTGGTGCTCGAGGCCTACGACCAGACCCTCGACCGCCCGGTCGCGATCAAGCTGCTCCAGCGGGAGCTGGGCGAGCACCATGCTCAACGCCTGATCCGCGAGGCCCAGGCGCTGGCCCGTCTGTCGCACCCTAACGTGGTGGCGGTCTACGAGGTGGGCCTCTACCAGGGGCGAACCTTCATCGCGATGGAGCGGCTGTCGGGGCAGACGCTTTGGGACTGGCAGCAGACGCCGCGCTCGTGGACCGAGATCGTCGATGTATACATCCAGGCGGGTCGAGGGCTGGCCGCCGCCCACGCCGAGGGGCTCGTCCATCGCGACTTCAAGCCCAACAACTGCATCGTCGACGGCAAGGGGCGCGTATGGGTCCTCGACTTCGGCCTCGCGGGCGATGCGGAGACCCTCAAGCGAGCCGCGCAGGCCCGCAAGGGGGTCAAGGGTGACCGTCCGGTCGTTGAGCTCGACCTCGACAAGAGCAATAGCGCCTTGGCTCGACCGCTCACCAGCGACGGCACGGTGCTGGGCACGCTGCCCTACATGGCCCCGGAGCAGCTCGGCGACGGGCCGATCGACGCCAAGAGCGATCAGTACAGCTACTGCATCTCCTTGTTCGAGGCGCTCTATGGGCACCGGCCCCAGCAGGGCACCGAGCTCGACGTGGCTCGGGCCGTGGGCCGCTCGCTGCCCTCTCGTTCGGCCGCTCGGGGAACCCCGCGCGCGGTGCAGCGGATCATCGAGCGGGGTCTGAGCCCGGACCAGGGCGATCGGTGGCCATCGATGGACGAGCTCTTGCGGCGGCTGGAGCACCAACGGAGGGCTCGCTGGAGGCGGTGGGGCGCGGTGGTCCTCGTGACCGCCAACCTGGGGGTCATCGGGCTCGTCAGCGCGAACCGTCAGCTCGATCGCACACCACCCTGTCAGGGGTCCTCGCGCCGGCTCGACGGGATCTGGGACGAGGCTCGGCGTGAGCAGATCCACGCGGCCTTGCTCGACACCGGCGTGGCCTATGCATCCGACATGTGGGCCGCCGTACAGGGTCGCCTCGATCACTACTCCGCCGCCTGGGTCACCATGCACACCGATGCCTGTGAGGCGACCCGTGTGCACGGGGAGCAGTCGGAGGCGGTGCTCGACCTGCGCATGCGCTGCCTCGAGCAGCGTCGTGTCGCGCTCGAGCAGGCGGTCGGGCTGCTGGCCCGGGCCGACGCACAGGTGGTCGAGCAGGCGGCCCGGGTGATCGCCGATCTCCCCGTGCTGTCCCGCTGTGCCGACGTCGAGGCGCTGTCGGCCGAGTTTCCTCCGCCCGACGACCCCGCC
Organism: Myxococcota bacterium; assembly: GCA_039194325.1. GTDB lineage: Bacteria > Myxococcota_A > Polyangia > Nannocystales > Nannocystaceae > Paraliomyxa. The sequence continues at coordinate 86,659 of JBCCWC010000012.1, read as the reverse complement.
GTCGCGATGCGCCTGGGCCCGCTACGGGCCCAGGCCCACAAGGCCTGGGCGCTGCGCAAGTCGGGGAAGTACGCCGAGAGCCTGGCCGTGCTCGAGCCCGTGCTGTCCGAGGCCGAAGAGCTCGGCTACCCGGCGTTGTTGGCCGAGGTGCTTCGGGAGCGGGGCGATCTACACCACTCCGCGGGTCGCTACGGTGATGCCGAGCAAGACCTACGCCGCGCCTTTTCGCTGGCGCTGCGCAGCGGTCACCAGGACGTCGCCGCCCAGGCCAGCACGGAGCTCACCTTTGTGTCTGGGGCGATGCTGGGCAATGCCGAGCTCGGTCGATGGATGGGCGAGTCGGCCGAGGCTCTAGCCCAGCGCCGCGATCCCAACGGAGTGATGGAGGCCCGCGCCCTGGTGCGGATCGGCCAGCTACTGGGCAAGCTCGGCGACGACGAGGCCGCCGAGCATCGCTTGGTCCGCGCGCTCAAGCTGCTCGATCGAGTCGAGGAGACCGATCCCCTCGAAGTCGTCTACGCGCTAGACGGCCTGCGGGGCGTGCTCAAGCGCCAGGGGCGCTACGACGAGGCCGAGCGGCGCGCTCGGGAGGCGGTGACCATCGTCGAGCGTGAGCTAGGCGTACGGCACCCCCTGGTTGCCTTCGAGCTGGCTCACCTGGCCACCGTGCTCGTGCCCCAGGGTAAGCAGGGCGAGGCCGAGCGCAAGCTTCGGCGGGCCCTGCGGGTGGCCCAGGTCGCCCTGCCGGCCGATCATCCCACCACCGCGCTGGTTCGAAGCAACCTGGGGGCCACCTTGCTGTATCAGGGCAAGACCGAGGAAGCCGAGCTCGAGCTGACCACCGCGCTGTGGATCTGGCAATCGGTCTACGAGCCCGAGCACGAGCACGTGGCCGGGGCGCGCTCCAACCTCGGCGTGATCCACCGCTCCTTGGGCCGTAACGCCCAGGCCGAGGAGCACTACCGTCGCGCGCTGGCCTCGTATCTCACCGCCTACGGTCACGACCAGGATCATCCGGCGATCGCCATGGTGCGACTCAACCTCGGTAAGGCGGTGCAGGCCCAGGGTCGCTACGACGAGGCCGGCGAGCTCTACCAGCTGGCCCGTCGCAGCTTCGAGCGCAAGTACGGGCCGGCCCACCCTCGGGTGGCCAGCGCGCTCGAGAGCCTCGGGGCGCTTTACTTCGAGCAAGGTCGCTACGACGAGTCGCTCGCGTCGCACGAGAAGGCCCGGTCGATCCTCATGGTCGCCTTCTCGGCGGACGAGCCCCGGCCGGAGCTCGCTCGCTCTGCCTGGGCGCTCGGTCGCACCTTGCATCGGGTTGGCCGCCTCGACGACGCGCGCGATCGACTCGTCGAAGCGCTGAATATTCATCGGGAGATCGAAACTCGCCCCAAGGCCCAGGCACGGACCGAATTTGCCCTCTCCCGCGTGCTCTGGGACCTGGGCGACGAGCGTGAGGCTACGCGCATAGCTCGGGCTGCGCAGGAGCGGCTCTCGGCTCCCGGAGCCGGGGTGAACTCATTGCACGACGAGATCGAGGCTTGGATGGCCGAGCATCGATCGGGCGACGAACGAACGCCGTAGCGATCGCGCCGAGCGAGTGTCGGGGGAACCCCGCTCGAGCCTCGGCTCGAGGCGTAGATCGTTTCGACTCGACACGGTCAAAGGGCGTCACCGAGGCACTCGTCCCCGGGGGATCGGGCGTCGATCGGGCTTCGATCGGGCATGGTCCGGTGGGGTCGGTGAGCTCGTCATGGTCCGTAGATGACCCCGAGGTGGTCACCATCATCGCGAAACGACACGACACGGATCGATCGATGCTGTCGCCACGCGGGCCCGGATTCAACTTCGGCACGGGCCGTGCAGAACTCGGGAGCGCGTAGGCAAAGTCCCCGATCGGGCTAGGCGGCGGCGTGTCGCCTCGTTCGCGGTGGGGCTTTGCCGAACCAAGGAAGGTTCGCAATGTTCGACAATCAAGCCCCCAAGTTCTTTCTATTCAACTCACCCGTCCGGTTTCTGCCGGCCGTGCTCCTGCTTAGCGGAGCATGCACACAGGTCCTCGAGTCCCCTCACCAAGAACACCTACTCATGCTACGCAGCGCCCCCATCGCCGGCTGTGGTGACGGGATCGTCCAGTCCCCCGAGCAGTGCGACGACGGCAACCTCGACGACGACGACGGGTGCGACGCCACCTGCAAGCCGTCGGGGGTGGCCATGGTCTCCACCGGTGACGCGACCACCTGCGCCGTGACCCTCGCCGGCAACGTCAAGTGCTGGGGCCGAGGCGATCAGGGCCAGCTGGGCCAGGCCAGCACCATCGACATCGGGGACGACGAGATCCCCGCCGCGGTGAGCTTCGTAGAGCTCGGCGCGCGAGCCCAGCACGTGACCACCAGCGGCACCCAGGCCTTTGCCGTGCTGGCCGACGGCAGCGTGCGGGCCTGGGGGCACAACGCGGGCTTCGAGCTCGGGCTGACCCACACCCACACCGTTGGAGACGACGAGACCCCTATCGACGCGGTGCCCACCTTGGTCGATCGGGCCGAAGAGCTCGCCGTGGGTGACGGCTTCAGCTGCGCGCTGCTGGCCGCCGGACAGATCGAGTGCTGGGGTCGAGGTGACGAAGGTCAGCTCGGGCACGGCAATCCCAGCGGCCTGGGCATGGGTACTCCCTCGGCCGGCTCGGTCCTCGTGGAGCTCGCCGAGCCCGCCCAGCAGGTGACCGTCGGGGCCGCCCACGCCTGTGCGCTGCTGCCCGACGGCTCCGTACACTGCTGGGGTCACAACGACGTCGGTCAGCTCGGCTACGGCCACACCAGCAACATCGGCGACAACGAGCCCGCCGCCACCGGAGGCGAAGTCTCACTGGGCGGCGTGGTCACCAAGATCGTCGCCGGGGCCAGCCACACCTGCGCGCTGCTCGAGAGCGGCGTGGTGCGCTGCTGGGGGTACAACGACGTCGGTCAGCTCGGCTACGGCCACACCAGCAACATCGGTGATGACGAGGTGCCGACCACCCAGGCTCCCGTCGCGCTGGGCGGCGAAGCCGTCGATCTGATCGCTGCCGGGCAGCACTCGTGCGCGTTGCTGAATACCGGGGCGCTGTACTGCTGGGGAGGTAATGCCGACGGCCGCCTCGGCTACGGTCATGGCCACGACATCGGCGACGACGAGACTCCGGCCAGCGTGGCCCCGCTCGACTTCGGGGGCGCCGGCGTGGTCTCGATCTTCGGTGGCGCCCTGTCGCAGCACACCTGTGCGTTGCTGGACACCGGGGCGCTGCGTTGCTGGGGGGTCGACGACCGCGGGCAGCTCGGGCTCGGCATGAGCACCTCCGAGGGCGAGCTGGCCGCAGGTCCCGGGTCGGTGCCCGACATCATCCTCATCGAAGATCCTGATCTCTAGGTCGGTGATCGACGCCGCCTCGTTGGATCGTGAGATCCGGCGAGGCGGATTCCTCAGGGCGGGGTTAGGTCCTGTGGGATCGTGGTCGTCGTCCGATCCGGGGTGACCCGGAGCGTGTGGCGGACGGGCGTCAGGTGGTGCCGGTTCCCGTACCCGAGCCGAAGCCGCCCGAGTCGGAGCCGCCCGAGTCGGAGCCGCCCGAGTCGGAGCCGCCCGAGCTGCCTCCTGCGGGGCCTTCGGGCCAAAAGCTCAGTGTGTCGACGTAGATGTCGAACTCGGTTGCCGCGGGCGCCTGCCATTGGACTTGCATGAGCTCCTGCGGATCGAACATCGCGGGGTCACCCCATCCTTGCTGGGCGAGCTCGTCCCAGGCGAACGCATAGAAGGTCCACACGTCGGTCAGCTCGACCTCCAGGCCAAAGGTGTCGTAGCAGACTCCCGAGCAGGTACCGCCTGCTTCGGTCGGAACGGTCGCCATGATGGGCAGTTGCACGCGCACCGTTCCCGTGCCGCGGGCCCAAAACGAGATTCCCTCGAATGCCGCCGCGTCGTACGGGCAGTCGGTCATCGAGGCGTTGATCGCCACCCCCATGCCCGCTCCCCACGTGTCGAAGCCCTCGCCCCAGGTCCGGGCCGTATACGCGCTGCCCTCGGCGCCGCCGGGCTGGGGCATGAAGGCGTCGCCGCCGTTCTGGAGCCCCCCTCCCGAGCCGTCGTTGTAGACGTACCACGAGCCCACCCGGCCGTCGTGCTCGATGATGTTGGAGTCGGGGTCGACCTCTCCCGGCTCGACCTCGAGGTCGTCGATGAGCGCGTGTTCTCCTCCGATCGGCGTGTCGCCGCACGCCGCCGGTGGATCTCCGGAGCTGCTCCCGGAGCCACCTTCGGAGCCGCTCTCGGAGCCGGCGCCCGAGGTGGTCACCATCGGGGGCGGCCCGGTCGTGGTGGAGTCGCCCGGGGTGCTGGTGTCGTTCGGGTCGCCCGTGCTGCCGAAGCCGCTGGTCATCGGGTTCGGGGAACTCGTGGTCGTCGGGTCGACCGAGCTATCGGCCATGCCGTTGGTCGTCGTTGGCCCGGAGCTCCCGCTGTCTCCCTCGGGGTCGCCGCACGCGCCGACCAACACCAGCATCAGGGTGATGGTTCCTGCCGCATAGCGGTGGTGTGACGCTCGGGTATCGTTCATCGGCGTGAACTTCATTACTCGGGGGCGAATGCAAGCTCTGGACCGGTGGCGCGGGTTGGTGCAGATCGGATGCCTCGGCGGCGTACGGGTCGGAGGAGCGGTGGCAAGTGATCCGCTCGTGGTGGGCGGACCGGAACGGGTAGACCCTGGCGGGGATCGCCCAGAGCAGCTCGGGCAAGTCTGCTTCAGAAATTTTCATCGGTTTTGGGTTCGCCGTGCCCCTTCACACTGACGATCATTCATGCTCGGCCGATCGCATCGTTCTTCCACCATCTGGGGCGTCTGGACCTCCTGGGCCGTCGGGGCATTCTCGACCTTTATGGTCCTCGGGCTCATCCTCTCGCTCGGGTTTGCCTGTCGTCCTGTGCAGGCCGATTGCTCCAACGGGGATTGCGTCTGCGAGGTCGGGGCGAGCTGCGACTTCGAGTGTGAGGCTCCGCCGTGCCACGTGGACTGCGCCGGGGACAACCCGGAGTGTGTGGCGGCCTGCGGCAATGGGGACTGTCGGTGTGGAGCGGGAAGCACCTGTACGTTCGAGTGCCAGTCTCCGCCCTGTCACGTGGATTGCGAGGCGCAGACCGAGTGCCGTGGGACCTGCGCCAACGGGGACTGTACCTGCGTCGCGGGCTCTCGCTGCGACTTCGCCTGCGATGCCGGGCCCTGCCATGTCACCTGCGAAGGGGGTCACGACCTGTGCGCGGGGGTCTGCGCCAACGGCACCTGCCGCTGCGGGGTCGACAGTCGCTGCGACTTCGAGTGCATGGACGCCAATTGCCCCGTGGTGTGCGAGGCCGGATCGATCTGTACCCTCCGCTGTCCCGGGGGGCAGATCGGCCAGCAGGGTTGTCGCTTCGACACTTGCGCTGCCGGCGAGCCCACGCGCTGCGAGGGGCGTGAGGGCGAGGAGCCGGCGCTGGTCTGCGGCGCAGGCTGCGAGGTGCTGGCCGAGTCCTGAGGGACTGTGGGTTAGGTATGGGTCATTGGCGGCACGTGGGATCCGACGCATAGGGCACGGGCACGAAGGTACGGATCTGCTTGATCACCAGCGCGTCGTCGTGCGTGACCTTGAACTCTAGGTCCAGGATCGGATCCTCTAGAGACTCGTCTTGGTCGTCGACCGGGTAGATCTGCTCGAGCTCGGCCATCAGCCCGCCGAGCTCTTCGAGGTGGTCCTCGCTCACCACCGGCTGGCCGTTGGGCACCAGCGAGGACTCGACGGCGCGCTCGATCTCTACCACCTCGCCGTCGTCGATCGTCAAGAACGTAAGCTCCGCCGTGATCCCTGGGGTCGGGCTGACCACGTCGATCTCTCCGGCCTGGGCATTGACTGTGAAGCGTGATCTTCGGGGGTCGACCGGATCGCCGGTGAAGGCCACCCCGTTGGCCCGCTCGTCTTCGAAGCGCAGGGACACCGTGGCGCCCATCGCGATCTGCCGGTGATCGAGCTGGTAGTACTCGCGCTCCTCGAACGCGCCGAAGTTCCACAGGCTCGCCCAGACCTTGGCCAGGGCTCGCTCGAGCGTGCGGAGCTCCTTGCTCGGGTCGCACGCCGACGTGGTCGGGGGGCCCGGGGCGACCGAGTCGGCTGCGCAGGCGCTCGTCGAGTCGTACAGGCCCGCTCCATTGAACGTGGGCGTGTCTTCGGCGTTCGACGACGAGCGGATGCGGACCATGACCGTGTCGCTCCCGAACTCGGCGATGATCCGCTCGCGCAGCGCTTGCGTGAGCGTGGGCGAGACCACGCCCCCCGAGCGCATCTGCTCGCGCAGGGCGGCCAGCCGCTCCTTGCGGACCGACGCGTTGGTGCGGAACTGGTCGTCGTCTAGCCACGCCGCGATCGTCTCGGCGTAGGTTGCCGCTTGGGGGCCCTCACCCAGATCGATCGACCACGAGTTGGTGGTCATGAACTCATCGTAATAGTGGAACGGTACGCCGAGCCCCGGGGTCTGGTAGCGCGTATCGATGAGCGGGGCGAGGGTGGCGAGCCCGACCGTCTTGGCCCCGAAGCGCGCGCGCGCCAGGGCGCGCTCTTGCGGCGTCGCGGTGGGGATCGCGGTGAACGAGTCGAGCTGTTCGTAGTCGAGCTGGGCGGGGTTTTCCACCTCGGCTGCGGGTCGCTGCTGCGCCCAGTAGGCCTCGGCCTCGTCTTCGGTGGCTGGCCGAACCTTATAGGTCCCCGGCTCGGCCTCCACCCGGACCAGCTGTCCCTCGTGGGGGGAGAAGGCCGCGATCGCCTCGTCGACGAAGAAATTGGGCGTGCCCCGCTGGGCCGACAGCACGTTGAGGTGGCTCAGGATGTCTTGTCGTTGCCCGGTGACCGCGGCCCCGACCACTCCCTCGAGATCGATGGGGACCTGGTCGAAGACCACGATGTCCTGCCAGCCAAAGTCGTGCGGCTCGCCGCCGTGGTGCAGGCGTACCCGACCGAAGGCGATCCCCGGGGTGTAGACCTCGAGCGTCACCCCGTCGTCTTGGGCGCTGAGCACCGGGAAGGGCGGGTCGATCCAGGCCTGGGCCGTTTGTTCTTGGAGGGTACCCCGGGGCAGGTAGCCCAGCTCGCCGAGCGCGAAGCGATCGGAGAGCTGCTGGTAGATCGCATAGACCGTCTCGGGCGGGAGCATTTGTTCGGGCCGAAGCGCCGTCTCGATCGAGAACCCGAAGCGGACCGGGTCCGGGTCTTGGAACTCGTAGACCGAGCCCGCGTAGAACTCCCGCCCCGCGTGCGTCATGATGAGGCGGGCGTAGTCGGCGGTGGTCAGGCCCGGGAACAGCGGCTCGAAGCCGGCCGACATCAGGCAAAAGTGCAGCCGGTAGGAGTTGGCGTCGGAAAAGAGGGTCGGCAGCCGCGCCGTGCTCGAGGCTGGGGCCAGGTACTTGCCCAGCCGCCGGAGCCCTCCGATCGCCGGGCCGCCGCCCACCGACAGCTGGGTCCACTGGGCCTCGTCGTCGACCGTGTGCGTGCAGACGCGATGCGATAGGCGCTGCTCCGCTTGGGCGCAGACGTCCTCGTGGGGGGGGCACTCGACCTCCGGATCGCCGTGGTGCCCGGGCTCGCACAAGCACACGCCAGCGGAGCCCGCCGGGTAGGCTCCCTGCCCGCAGGGGTTGGGAGCCTGCGCCGAGGGGGGGGCGCAGCCCAGCGCGGCGGTGGTGGCCAGGCTCACCGCGTGGGTCTGCCACGAACGTCCGGTGCTCTTGCTGACGCTCATGTGTGCACCCTCAGTCGCTCCCGGTCTGCCGCCGGTCTGCCGCCGGTCTGCCGGTCCTCCACCGGTCCGCCCCACTCCCGCAACGTACACCGTCGCGCAGTGGCGACAAGCGTGACGAATTTGTCGCGTGCCACGGGGTTGGAACGTCCGTCCGGGCTGGCGTCTTCGTTCGAGCTCGGCATCCACGACAGCGGTGTCATAGCGGTCCGGGATGTCCGCACGATGCTCACCGACAGCGGATGTCCTCGGCCGCTCGACGTCAAGGGCGATTGCGCGAAGGGGCAGGGTCATCGGTCTGGGATCCCGCCGTCTGTTCTGCGCCCGGGGCGGTCGTGGCCCGCCGTGCTCTGCGGTCTTCCGAGCGTGAGGACGGGCGGGCCGAGGGCTCGGGCATGCGATGATCCAGCGCCGATGAAACACAGCCACGGCGAGCGAGCGCAACAGCCGGCGGCGACCGGTGTGGGGGCGGGCGACGATCCTCGCGCAGCTCCCAAGCCCGAGGCATCTCGCGCCCGCATCATCGCGCTCGGTGTGCTTGCGCTGCTGACCCTCGTCCCGGTCACCTTGCCCGTGCCGGTGCTCCGCGAGCTGGTGCTCGAGCGCTTCTCTGTGTCGGAGCTGGCCACCTCCACCTTCATGTCGATCAACATGGTCGGGGCGATCCTCGCCGCTCCGATCGCCGGGGCGTTGTCCGATCGCTTTGGCCGGCGGCGGCCGCTGGTGGTGGGGGCGCTCATCGTCGACGCGGTTTGCTTCTTGGGGCTGACCTTGCCATCGAGCTTCCCGGTGTTCATGGGCATTCGCTTCGTCGAGGGCTGCGCGCACATCTTCGCGCTGTCGCTCGTGCTCGCCCACGCCAACGCGCTCGCGCCCGAGGGCCGACGCGGACGGGTGATGGGGGTGGTGGGGGCCGGCTTGCTGCTCGGGGTGGCCCTAGGCGCGCCGGTGGGCGGGATCCTCGGGCGCCAGGGGCCGACGGTCGTGCTTGAGGCGGGGATCGGCATCTTGTTGATCGCGGCGGTCTTCGCCGCGATCGCCATGGCTGGGCCCCAGGGGGTCGCCGCTCGTGACAAGCCGGGGTTGCGGGAGATCGCGGCCATGATGCGGGCGCATCCGTTGGTGCTGGTCCCGCTGGTGTTCGCCTTCATCGACCGCTTTACCGTCGGATTCTTCACCACCACCTTCAGTCTGTACCTCAAGCGGATCCACGAGGTTCCTCCGGCCCAGGTCGGTCTGCTGATCGCCGCGTTCATGCTGCCCTTTGCCCTGCTCTCGTACCCCTTTGGGCGGCTCTCCGAGCGGATCTCGGCCGTCAAGCTTTTGGGGAGCGGGAGCCTGGGCTACGGGATCGCCACCGCGACCCTGGGCTGGTGGTCGATCGACTGGCTGCTGGTGCTCATGCTCAGCCTGGGGATCATGGCCGCGGTGATGTTCGTGCCCTCGATGTTGTTGACGGTCGAGGCCGCCGACGCTCGGGCTCTGGCCACCGCGCTGGGGGCCTTCAACGCGGCTGGTTCGTTGGGCTTCATCGTTGGTCCCCTCGTCGGTGGTACCGTCAGTCAGTGGGTTGCTGCCTCGCAAGGTTGGGCGGCCGGCTATCGCTCGGCCTTCGTGGTCGCGGGCGTCTCCGAGGTGTTGTGCGTGCTGATGGCGTTGCCCTTCCTTGGTCGGCTCTCCGCGGCTCGCCGGCGCGAGCGCGGTTCGGTGCACTGAACGAGCGACTCGGGCTCTCGCTCGTGGTGGTCGGTGGTCGGGTAGTGGTCGCTCATGATGGTCGGGTGGTGGTCGGCCAGTAGGGCGAAATCGTTCGGGTTCTTCGATGAATTAGTTACCTGATGTTACTTGATGCTACCTTTTGATCCTTCTTGGACGACGCGCTACTCACTTCCGGCGAGGTTGCGCAGCTGCTGCGGGTGCATCCCAAGCACCTCTATCGGTTGCTGCGCCAGGGCTTGCCGGGGCATCGGGTCGGTCGGGGCCACTGGCGGTTTCGTCGGGCCGAGGTGCTCGCGTGGTTCGATCAGCGGGGGAGTGGGCGCGGGCGTGGACGTGCCTCGGCCACTGAGCCCCGGAGTTCTTCGCCGTCGGTCATTCCGGCCCTCGACGTCGAGTCTGATGCTGTCGAAGTCGAGCTGGCCCCGGGGCAGTCCCTACCCGCCGGTGCTCATCGTGTCTTGCTGGGGCAGGTGCGCTCGCGCTGGGTTGCTCACCCCATGGGCGATCGAAGCTCGCGCTGTGCCGACGCCCTGGTCAGTGCCGAGGCGCCGGCTCGTCGCCCGTGCCAGGGCGTTCGTGCCATCCCGCTATCTCGTTCTTCCACCTTCGGCGCCAACATCCTCGTGGCTGGTTGTGCGCCGGTGCTTGGGCTCATCCTCGACCGGCTTGAGCATGGTCATGCGGGGCGCCTCCACTGGATCTCGGTCAACAGCACCACCTCGCTGGAGCTGTTGACCGCGGGGTTTGTGCACGTGGCTGGGGTGCACCTCGAGGATCCCGCCGCGGGGGCGGGCCACGCCGCGCTGGTGCGTACGCGTTTTCCGGGTGTTCGTACGCATCTGGTCCGCCTGCTGCGCTGGCGTACCGGTCTGGTCGTGCGTCCCTCCGAGTGTGGGCGTGATCTGGCGGAGCTGCTCGGTCCTTCGCACCGATGGGTCTTGCGCGAGGCGGGGGCGGGGGCCCTTCGGGTGCTCTCGCGTGTCCTGGGTGGGCTTGGCATGAGCATCGAGGCCCTCCGTGTCGCGCGGGTGGCCACCAGCCACCGCGAGGTCGCGCAGGCGGTGTCGCTCCACGGGGCCGATGTTGGCGTGACGGTGGAGGCCGTTGCCCGCGAGGCTGGGTTGCGCTTCATCCCGCTCACCGAGGAGGGCTTCGACTTGGTCGTTCCCCACGACATCGCCACCGAGCGATCGATCGCCCGCATGCTCGATGCTCTGGACGATCCGGCCCTTCGCCGCGAGATCGGCGTGCTGGGCTCCTACGACGCCAGCATGATGGGGCATGCCACCACGCCATGATGTCTGAGCGTCTTCAGCGTTTCGCCGCCGGTCGTCGGCTAGCTCGCAGGCGCCGGCGGGGTGGTCTGCTTGCGTTGGTCGGGTTGCTGGGCGCCGGCGCCTGCGGTGATCGTTCGCAGACCGTCTTGACCGTGCTGGCCGCCTCGTCGCTGACCGACGCCTTCGGCGTGCTCGAGCGACGATTCGAGGGGGAGCATCCGGGCACCGACGTGGTGATGATCCACGCGGGCAGCCAGGTGTTGCGGGTGCAGCTCGAGCATGGTGCACCCGGCGACGTGTTTGCGTCGGCCAACGCCGAGCACATGCAGGCCGTGATGGCCGCGGGTCGGGTCGCCCAGGAGCATCCCTTCGCTCGTGGGGGCTTGGCGCTCGTCGTGCCGCCCGACAACCCGGCGGGGATCGAGTCGCTGGAGCAGCTTCCAAGGGCGAGCCGCGTGGTGCTGGGTGTGCCCGAGGTCCCCGTGGGTCGCTACACGCAGGCGCTGCTCGAGCAGGCCGATCGTTACTATAACAACCATAGCGGTCTGCAGGGCGGTGGTTTGCAGGGCGGTAGTTTGCAGGGCGGTAGTTTTCGGGCTCAGGTGCAAGAGCGCGTCGTCTCGCTCGAGCCCAACGTGCGGCTGGTGCTGGCCAAGGTGGAGCTGGGCGAGGCCGACGCAGCGATCGTCTACCGTAGCGACGTTACCTCCGCTCGTGCGGTGACGATGATTCCGATCCCCGCGTCGCTCGATGTGGCCGCCGAGTATCATGTGGGGATCCTCGTCGACAGCGAGCACCCCCACGTGGCGCGGCAGTGGGTCGAGCTGCTTGGATCCTCGCCTGGCCAGGCCGTGCTGCAGGAGCACGGGTTTGTGTCGCTCGATGACCGGTGAGCGCTTGTCTCGCGGGCTGCGGGGGGGGCTGCGGGCGCTTCCTGTCGTCGGGCTGGGGATCGGTCTTTGGGTCTTGTTGGTGCTGCCGGTCGTTGCGCTGGCGCTGGCCAGCTCGCCGGGCGAGCTATGGGACGCTCTGGGGCATCCGAAGGTCTTGCCCGCCCTGGGCTTGAGCTTGCAGACCACCGCCCTGAGCCTCGGCGTGGTGCTGGTGGCCGGAACTCCGCTGGCCTGGTGGATCGCGCGTTCGCGCGGCTCGGTGGCGCGGCTCGTCGAGATCACCGTGGAGCTGCCCATCGTGATCCCCCCGGCGGTGATCGGCATCGCCTTGTTGTTGGTGTTTGGGCGGCACGGTCCGCTGGCGCCGTGGATCGGGAGTCTCGTGTTCACCCGCTGGGCCGTGCTGATCGCTCAGGTGGTGGTAGCCGCGCCGTTCTACGTGCAGTCGGCTGTCGCTGGGTTTCGCGGGGTGGACGACGATCTGTTGCTGGTGGCGCGCACCTTGGGGGCGACCTCGCGTCAGGCGTTCTTGCGGGTGGCGGTGCCCGTCGCCCTGCCGGCGCTACTGGGGGGCGCGGCGCTTTGTTGGGCGCGAGCGCTCGGGGAGTTCGGGGCCACGCTCTTATTCGCCGGCAGCTACGAGGGCAAGACCCAGACTATGCCGCTGGCGATCTACGCCACGTTCGAGGGCGATCTGCGGGTGGCTATTGCGGTGGCGTTGGTGCTTTTGCTGGTGGCCTTGCTCACTTTGGTGATGGCCCGGGCTGGGCGGCGCTGGCTGGCGCGATCCGCTGCGAGTGCTGGCGGAGGGCATGGTCGATGAGCGAAGGCTGGCGGGTGGAGCTGCGGGGGCGGCTGGGTGCGCTGACGGTGGATGTTTCGTTCGAGGCCGGGGGTGATCCTACCGTGATCATCGGTCCCAACGGGGCGGGCAAGACCACTGTGCTTCGTGCGATTGCCGGGGCGCGCACCGGGCTGGAGGGTCGCGTGGTGCTGCGGGGGCGGACGTTGATGGACACCGCGGCGGGGATCTTTCGGCCGCCGGAAGATCGGCGGATCGGCTACGTGCCGCAGGGGCTGGGCTTGTTTCCCCACTTGAGCGCGCTGGACAACGTGGCCTTCGGGTGCGGGCGCGGGGCGGAGGCGCGGGAGCGGGCCAGGGAGGTGCTGCGGCGGCTGGACATCGAGGCGCTCGCCGATCGCTTGCCCCACGCCATGTCCGGCGGGGAGCGCCAGCGGGTGGCGCTGGCTCGGGCGCTGGCCATCGAGCCCGAGGGGCTGTTGCTCGACGAGCCGTTGTCGGCCCTCGACGTGGGCAAGCGCCGACAGACGCGGGCGTTGCTTGCTCAGCACTTGCAGGCGGCGGAGCGGCCCGCGCTGGTGGTGACCCATGACCTGCGGGATCTGCTGGTGCTCGGCGGGGAGATCGTGGTGCTCGACGAAGGCAGGGTGGCCCAGCGGGGCAGCGTGGAGGCGCTGGCGCGCAAGCCGGCGACCGAGCTGGTGGCCGAGCTGCTGGAGCCGCTGGGGTGATTCGGGGGAGGTGGGGGGTGATAGACCAGTTGAAAGCAGTATAGTGGGCAATAAGTAACCACTTGCAAGAGAAGAAAAAACCGGACTGTATGTGGCTGAGATGGACTATGCTCGCGTGATACATGAGCGACGAGAAAAAAGAGCTATTCACCCGATGGTGTCGCTGTCTTGAGCCGCATCCTCTCGATAACTCGAACTCCGACGAGGAACGAGCGCGTTATGTGGATTGTGACCCATGGTCGAGAGGTAGTGGAAGAATCCAAGGGCTACGAGGTCGTTCCGCTATCGATGCAATACTCTGTATCATTCGGCTCTCAGCTGTTTCGGGGAGTGCCGGGAGTACCCATTTGTTTGCGGGTTTTCCTGGTTCAGGGAAGACGACCGAGCTCAATCGCCTGGCCCGAGAGCTTCGGGAGATGGTGCGGCCTCCTGGCTACTCGATCTTACGAGTTAGTGCCAAGCAGTATCACCGCATGAATCGTGCTCTCTCTATCGAGGAGATGGCGGTGCTCTTGGTGGCGGGCATCGGTGAGGCCGCGCTCGCGTCGATGGATGAGGATATACTCACGAGGCTACGCAGAGGCACGAACTGGGAAAGTATGCATGGACACACTTTCCGTATGTTCGATGAAGGCGTGACCTTCGAGCGTGGCATCGCCGACATTAAGTCGGTGCTCCACAGTGGAGGCGATCGACTACGGGAGCAGCTGCGCGAAACGCTAGGTCCGCATGCACTCGATAAGGTTCGTGATTTTTTGCACCAGTTCGTGCTGGAGATCGCAACTGCTGTAGAACCGCGGCAATTAGTCGTGCTTGTGGATGACCTTGAGAAATTCACCGTGTTCAGATCAGAGGCGGCGTCTGTTTACCAAGAAATGTCCGATCTATTCTTCTTCTATAGTGATCTGCTCAAGCTGCCACGGTGTCATACGGTTTATACGGTTCCTCCTCCTCTTGTCCTCCTTAATCCGGGAATCTTAGATGTGTTCGACGGAAGGGTGCACTTGTTGCCCAATGTTAAGATTCAGAGTCGCCCTCCCAAACGTGAGCCGTACGCTCCGGGGATTGGCGCCCTTGCTCAGATGATTGCGATGCGGGTGGATCTCGATCGTTTGTTTGGGACGATGCGTTCGGTATGTACAAGAAGGCTTGTCCTGGCGAGTGGAGGTCACCTCCGCGACCTTGCTAGCCTGACTAAGGATGTTGTCATAAAGGGGCTGGGTAAGGGTAAGGAACTGCCCCTCGGTATTTTGGAGGTCGAGGACGTGATCGCTGCTCACAGTGCTCGTCGCGGAAACTTGTGCAAAGACGACCTCGACATCCTGCTCGAAGTCAGCAAGTTCGGTGATCTGTGGGGGATCGAGCGCAGCCGGCTTGGTGCGCTCATGGGGGTTATGGGTCGGGACCTGATGCTGTGCTATGAAAGTGATGGTTTTTGGTATGATGTAAATCCCGCTGTAGCGTACAAGATCGGTTTGACTCACAAGCTCGGTTCGTATGCTTTGCTTGATGCCTGATGCTGGAGCTCGGATTGTTGGGGGCGGATGGCAAAATCGATCGGGAGTTGGCTGCAGGAGCCCAACGTATGATGAGCTAGTCACTACCCATCGCCTCCTCCAACCACTCCATCACCGCCCTTACCTTCGGTAGCCGTTGCTTGCTTCGGTGCACCACCATCCAAAACTCCCGCGTCGCGATCGGCCCCAGATCCCGCGCTCCGACGCACTCGGGCTCCACCTCCACCACTTGATCGAGCCGCTGTGCCAGTCCTTGCGGCAGCACGGCCACCCCCAGCCCTGCTTCTACAGTTATCCCCAGCGCCTCGACATCTTCGACCAGCAGCCGGGGCGGCCGCGAGTCGAATGCTCGCTGTGCATGCTGCTGCTCCGGGATCTCCGCCAGCGATCCAGTCAGCCCCAACCACGGCACCTCGTCGCCGAGCTTGAGCGTGCACGCGGCATAGAACGCATAGGACTCCGTGCCCACCCGTCGGGCCACCAGATCACCCCGTGCGGGCCTAAACATCCGCAGGGCCACGTCGGCCTCGCCTGCGGCCAGGCTGCTGACCTGATTGTCGGCCAGCAAGCGCAGCCGCAGGTGCGGATACGCCCGGTAGAACGCGTCGAGCCATGGCGCCAGCACCCAGCGCAGCACCTCGCCGACGGTGGTCACCGTCACCTGCCCGCGCAGCTCGGGCGTCTGCTCGAGCGCGGCCTGAGCGGCCAGCGCCGCGTCGACCATGGGCGTGACCGCAGTGAGTAGCGCTTCGCCGCGCTGGGTCAGCCGCACGGGAGACTCGCGCAGCAGCAGGGGCGAGCCCGCGTCCTCCTCTAGCTGGGCCAGGTGCCGGCTGACCGTCGACTGGCTGACCCCCAGGGTCTTCGCGGCCGCGGTCAGGCTGCCCCGACGGGCGACCGTTTCGAAGGTTCGCAGCAGATCCCACTGGAGTTCGGTGACCATGCAAAAACGGATGGCTAGCTTCCATTATTAGCCATAGTCATCCTTTTTTGCAAGCGCCAAGCTACCGACAGCCATGCAGATCCAGCACATCCGCAACGCCACCGCCCTGTTGTCGATCGGCGAGCACCGCCTGTTGGTCGATCCCATGTTGTCCGAGCAGAGCGCGATGCCGGGCTTCAAGCTGTTCGGCGGCGGGCGGCGTCGCAACCCGCTGGTGCCGCTGCCTCCCGAGGCTGCGGCCGCGCTCGACTCGGCCACCGCGGTGGTGATCACCCACGAGCACCCGGACCACTTCGATCGCCCCGCCCTCCAGTGGATCAAGGAGCGCGGCTTGCCGGTGTGGGCCAACGGGGTAGACGCGCCCAACCTGCGCCGCAAGGGGCTGAAGGCTCGCTTGCTCGAGGACGGCGCCCTCGGCATGCGCTTCGAGGTGATCCGCTCGCGCCACGGCCGGGGCCTCTTGGGCTGGCTGATGGGGCCGGTGGCTGGCTACTACTTCGCCCACCCGGACGAGCCCAGCCTCTACGTCACGGGGGATACGATCATGACCCCCAGCGTGATCGATGCGGTCACGCGCCTTCGCCCCGATGTGATCCTGGCCCCGGCCGGCTCGGCCAACATGGGACTGGGCGGCAACATCCTGTTCTCGGTGGATCAGCTCGTCGAGCTCACTCGGCTCGCGCCGGGCCATATGGTGTTCAACCACCTCGAGGCGCTCGACCACTGCCCCACCACGCGCGCGCAGCTACGCGAGCGGATGGAGGCCGAGGGCCTCATCGATCGCGTACACATCCCCGCCGACGGCGAGTCGCTCTCATTCCACGAGCGCGACGTCTCGACGCACGTCAGCCCCGGGCCCGCGGCCAACGAGCGACCGGGCATGCAAAAGTGGATCACCGCCCGCTTCGCGGGCACCTGAGACCACCAGGCATTCGAGCCATGCCTCCCCTCACCAGGGCACCAGCTCGTACACTCCGCTGATCGGCAGCAGTCGTCGGTGGCGAGATGAATCGGGGGGGGACTCACCGAGCTCGCCGTCGGAGGCGGGGCGGGTGTCGTGTTCGCTGGGGGGCACGGTGAGCTGCATCAGTTGGTCGTCCAGAACCTCCGCTTCGATCTGGCCAAAGCGGTCACGGCGGCCATACTCACGCCGCGCGACCGCTCGGTGAGCCTCCGCTCGGTGAGCCTCCGCTCGGTGAGCCTCTGCTCGGTGAGCCTCCGCTCGACCGTCGCCCAACGACACGTGCGCAGAAGCGGGCCGTGGAGCCCGAAGCGGCGAGCTGGAGCTCGGCTGTCGCCCGGTGGCGGAGCTCGGGTCATTCGGATGCAGACGAGCCGCAGGCTCGGGGCAGATCGGATGTTGAAGTTCGGGTGTACTCGGGGCCCCGGGGTCTTGCGGGCGAGGCTCCTCGATTGGTTCGTGTTTGGGCTCGTGTTCGGGCTCGAGCGCGAGCATCGACGCGGCGTCGTAGAACAGCTCGGCGATGAGCTCCTCGCGTAGCGCATCGGGAGGCGGAGACTCGATCCGATTCCCTTCGAGGTAGGCGAACCCCCAGCCGTTCCATTTGGCGTCTTCGACCAGCGAGGCCACCAGCCCGGCCGAGACCGCAGAGCATCGCGGGGTCCCCCCCAAGAGGGAGCTCCTACGGCGCAGGCGGCCGAGGCACCGAAAGCTCCACCGCTTCGAGGCAGAAGTCTCGCGTGCCGGACAGGTGTCGCCCGAAGCGAGGGCAAAGACGTCGACCGATTGCTTGGCCGCGCGCAGGCGGGCCTGGAAGCCACGGGCTTGCAGCACGTTGCCGAGCTTGGCGGCACCGTAGCGCTGAGGGCCCGGGTGCATACGAAGAGAGCGCGGCGTGCGATCGGGCCGGGCGAGGGCCCGGGCGCCGACCCAGCGAGGTATAGGGAGTGCCGAGGGTTGTGCGAGCCGGTGGTCGGGCTCGTGCACGCCGCTGTTGAGCACCACGATGCGCCCGCCGTCGACGACTTGGTCGACAAGGCGGTCCAGCAGCAGGTGGTGGGCAAGCACGTTGATGGCGAACGTCAGCTCATAGCCATCGACGCTGCGCTGATCCCTGAGGGTGGTGAACCCGGCGTGGGTGACGATCCCGTGCAGCGGCTGATCGCCGAGTGTGTCGCAGGCAGCGCTAACAGCGCGAAGATCGGCGAGGTCGGCGACCAGCGGCTTGGCTCGGCTGGGCGTAAGCTGCTTGATCTCGGCGCACAGCGCCGTCGTGACGTCGAGGCGGCGACCACTGACGATCACATCGCGTCCCCGCCGAGCAAGCTCGAGTGCGGTTTGGCGCCCGAGTCCGTAGGTGGCCTCGGTGATCAATACGGGGGATGGCTCGGGCATCGGGGGTTCCCTGAAGGTGTACGCTGTAGACTTTACCAACAAGATATACTCTGTCAACCTTCATCCAACGACCTCCAACCGCGCCTTACCGCCGGTCGCTCGTTGCCACCGGCTACTTGTTGTCGCCTGCCGCCACCGGTCGCTCGTACCGTAGCCGTGCCCTATCCCGCGCAGATCGATCCCCAGGAGCTCGGTGCTCGTGCGCTGACGGTTGCCGAGGCCAAGGGCTGGGAGCGGTGGACGCTGCGGGACGTGGCGCGTGAGCTGGGGGTGACGGCCAACGCGCTCTACCGCTACGTGGGCGATCGAGCGGGCTTGGTCATGGCGATGGGGGAGGCTGCCACTCGGCAGCTGGGTCAGAGCTTTCGGGGGGCGCGGCGCGTCGACGCTGGCGATGCCGACGCGTTCGTCGTGCAGCTCGCTCGGCGCTACGTTCGGTTCGCGGAGCGGCGACCCCACGCGTACCGTGCGATCATCGAAGGCAAGCCACCGCCGGATCACCCCGCCCGAGGCACCTGGATGGAGCTATGGCGGTTGATGCACGCCCGGGTCGAAGCGGCGGTGCCGGGCAGCGGCGACGCGGCTGCCTTCACGCTGTGGGCCTTTCTCCATGGTCGCATCGAGCTGGCGCGGGGGCCGGGGCGACTCGCGGCGATCGACACCGGGCTCGACGACGCGGTCCGGGCCCTGCTGGCCGGGTTCCGAGCCCGCTCTCCGGTGCCTTCGCCTCTGCCTCCGCATGTGCGCAGCGAGCCCTGAGCACGCACCGCTCGAGCGCGCGTAGCCTCGCGGTGCCCTCTAGTCCTCCAGCAGCCCCATGGGGGGTACCGAGACGAGCATGAAGGGCAGGTCCGGCGGAGTCCCCAGCGCTCCGTTCTCGTCGTCGACGATGTGGTCGAGCTGGCTGCTCACCACCACCAACTGGTCGCCGCGGATCGCCGAGGAGGTGGGCCGGTCGATGACACGAGCCTGGTGGCGCGCAAGCTGGGGGTGACCCGTCGTGCGTTGGTGGCCTCGCCTGCGTTTCTCGAGGAGCACGGGACCCCGACCGAGCCGGACGCGCTGCGAGAGCATGCGTGCCTTGTGTATGCCGGCAGTCGGGGCCACCGAGCCCGCTGGACGTTCACGAGCAAGGCCGGCGAGCGTACGGTATAGGTCGAGCCACGGTTGGTCGCCGACAACGGACAGGTGCTCGGCCAGCTCGCGCGGCAGGGGTCGGGATCGCCATGCTGGCCACCTGGTTGGTGGGGCACGACATCGATGCCGGTCGTCTCCGGGTGCTGCTGCCCGACTACCCGCCGCCGCCACTGGAGGTGGTGGCGCTCTATCCCAGCCGCCGGTTCTTACCGCACCGAGCGCGCCGCTTCGTGGAAATGCTCCAAGAGCGCTTTGCCGCGCACCCGTACCTATGAGGGCGAACGTAGGGGTGCCGAAACCGAGCGTCGCGCGATGCGCTATCTGTGGGATCGATCCGACGATCCGCGGCTCGAACCTACAGGTTCGAGTCGCCCGGCCCTGGCGTCGTCCGGCCCGCCTGGCTCATCCCTATCGGATCCCACTTGGCACGAACTTCGCTCTACCCTGAAAGCATGCTCTGCCGAACGGGATCCCTCGGCGCGACGATACCGCTGGTGCTGGCGGGATCGATCTTCGCCGAGACCGCCCACGCTCGACCGACCGGGCCGTCGCTGGCCTGCCAGACCTACGGGGAGATCCCCGAGTGTCGCGGGCGGCTGCTGGACTGCGCCACCTGCCACGATTCCACCTGGCCCCCGACCTGGAACGCCTACGGCGCCGCGGTCTACGGGGCGCTGCCCGACGAGGGCTTCGACGCGGGCTTGGTGGAGGCCTTGCTCGCGGTCGAAGAGCAAGACTCCGACGGCGATGGCGTGCTCAACATCGACGAGCTGGCGCTGGGCACCAACCCGGGGCGGGACGAAGACGCCTGGCCCTGGTGTTTGCCGTCGCTGGATCCCGATGCGCTCGTGCCCGTGGACTACGACTTCCGACGCGCCCTGCAGCGTTCGATGGTGCTCTACTGCGGCCGCTCGCCCACCTGGGACGAGCTCGACGCCTTCGATGGTGACGACCCCGAGCCGGCGACCTTGCATGAGCGCGTGCACACCCAGCTCGACGAGTGCCTGGCCAGCGACTACTGGCAGGTCCAGGCCCTGCCGCGGCTGGCCGATCCGCTCATCACCCCGATCGCGTCGGTGGGGGCCGACACCACGATCGGGATCACGATCGCCGACTACGAGTGGGACTACCGGCTGTTTCGCTACATCATGACCGGCGACCGCGACGTACGGGATCTGCTGCGGGCCGACTACCACGTGATCGAGCAAAACGGCGCGCTGACGCCGGTGCAGGGCGTGCAGGGCGGTGGCGTTGGCGGCCAGCCGCTCGCGCCACAGTACCGCGCCGGGATGATCACTACGCAATGGTTTCTGGCCCGCAACACCATGTTCAGCGGGCTGCCCCGGACCACCGCGGCGCAGGCGTATCGAGCCTACCTAGGCCAGGACATCGCGCAGCAGCAGGGGCTTTGGCCGGTGACGGGGGAGCCGGTCGACGTGGACGCCAGCGGGGTCGCCGAGGGCGAGTGTGCGTCGTGCCACAGCACCCTCGATCCGCTCTCGTATGCCTTTGCCTACTACGAGGGGATCGCCGGCCCTTCGACGGGCACGTGGCGGGCAAACCGGCCCCAAAACGAGATCCCGGGCTGGAGCGACGACCAGACCTTCATCCTGGGCCAGGCGGTCGACGACGTGCCCACGTGGGCCGACACGGCGGCCAATAGCGACATGTTCGCGCGCAACGTGGTCGCCATGCTCTACCAGCACGCGCTGGGCCGTGGGCCGGCGGTCGATGAGCAGGCGGAGTTCGATGCTTTGTGGCAGTCGTTACCCGACGAGCAGTGGCAAGCCGAGCGCATGATCCACCGGCTGGTGGACACCCGAGCCTTTGGAGGAGACCGATGACCGGATCGATGACCGGATCGATGGACGGACGAGCCACCACCTTCACCGCCGCGCTCGCTTGGGTGAGTCTGCTGCTGCTCGCGCCGGCCTGTAGGGACGATGGCGGGCCGCAAGCGGACGGCGGCAGCAGCGGCACCACCAGCGCGGCACCCTCGGGCCCATCGGACTCGGCCGACTCGACGGGCTCGACGGCTGATACTGGCGACAGCAGCGACGACGGCGAGCCAGCCGAGTGCGCCCCGGCGAGCGAGGCCCCCGTGCCCGAGCCGCTGCTGTGGAAGCGCCTCGATGGGTTCGAGGCGGATCTACGCCAGGCGTTGGTGCTGACGCCCGCCGAGGTCTGCACCGAGGTGGGTGTCTTGCCCTGTCGCGACGTGCACCGCCTGCCGCTAGGGGCCAACGAGGCCTTCAACCTCAACCTCTACCGCCCCGTGGCCGAGCCGCTGGCGACCACCCCCATCGCGATGGAGCGCATGGTGATGGCCGCCTGTATCCGGCGGGTGGCCCTCGATGCTGGTGGAGCGCCCGAGGTCTTCACCGCGATCGATCTGAACGGTCCCGGCCTCGACCCCAGTGACGAGGCGGTGGAGGAGCAGATCTCGCTGCTCTATCGGCGCCTGCTGTCCCGCGAGCCTACCAGCGAGGAGGTCGAGATCATCGCCGCGCTGGCTCAAGACACCACCCCGCAGCAGTTTGGCACGCTCGCCTGCTTTGCGATCGGCACCACCACCGAGGCCGCCACCTTCTAGGCCACCACCTGCTAGATCAAGGAGATCGTCATGTCCCTGACTCGTAGAGGATTCTTGCGAAGCACCGCGGCGGCGGCCACGACCCTCAGCCTCCCCGGCGGTCTGGAGATCGTGCCCCGCGCCCACGCGGGAGGTGCTGGTGACCCGCCTCGGTTCTTGTTCGTGGTGGCCGCGTCCGGCGGTGCCAACATCGTCGATGGGTTCTGGCCGGTCGCCCAAAGCGAGGTCTCCAGCGCCGCGCTGGCTGACACGCTGACCGTCTTTCCCGACGCGGTGATCGCCCAGCCGGCCGGCTCCAACCTGCGGTGTGTGACCAACCTGGGGATCACCGGGCTGTTCACCACCGACTACGACCTCAATACCTTCTTGACCAAGTACTACCAGGACATGGTGGTGGTGCCGGTCGAGAACACCAGCGTCAACCATGCGATCGCCCAAAAGCGGGCGATCAACGGGGCGGGGATCAACCGCGGGCGCACGCTGATGGAGGCCATGGCCACGGTCCACGACGGGGGGCTGCTGCCCAATTGCAACCTCGCGACCGGGGGGTTCATCGAGCCGGGGGACGACGAGTCGCTCCCGGCCCGAGCGCGGGCGGAGCTCATCGCCGATCCGCTGACCTTTGCGGTGGGGACCCATGGCACTCGCGGCCTGCCCGGAGCGCCCGGCGAAGCGCTGGTGCAGCGGGCCCGGGCCGCGCGGGCCGAGCTCGAAGGGGCTTCGGCGCATGGCCAGCGCTACGGCCACAGCGCCTTGCGGCAGCGCTTGCTCGACCTTCAGGCCGACACCGTGCCCGCGCTCGAGGCGGCGGATCTGATCACGTCGCTGATGATAGTGCCCGAGGAGCTCATCGATCTGGCGCCCTTTGGCTTGCAGCCCAGCCCATTGCTCGACGAGCTGCAGGCCGTGTTCCCGCGCCTGCTCACCGATCCGCTGCAGATGCAGGCGGGGCTGTCGTTCTTGCTGGCGCGCTACGGGGTGGCCTCGGCCGTGACCTTCGGGGCGCGCTTTACCCCCGAGACCAGCGCGGATGGCCTCGAAGGCACGCCGCTGGCCTTCGACTTCTCACACACCGATCACGTGGTGGCGCAGAACGTGATGTGGGGTCGCATGATGAACGCGGTCGACGGGCTGATCACGCTGCTGCAAGGTGCGCCCATGGGGGAGGGCACCATGTGGGATCACAGCCTGGTGTACGTGGCGACGGACTTTGGTCGCACGAGGCAGCGGCCGGCGGGGCAGGGGAGCTTCGGCACCGGGCACCACCTCAACAACGGGGCGCTGCTCGTCTCGCCGTTACTCGATGGCAACCGGGTGTGGGGGGGGATCGATCCGGATACGCTGCTGACGTATGGGTTCGATCTGCGGACGGGGGATCCCGATCCGGGGATCTTGCTGCGGGAAGGGCATATCTATAGTTTGGTGTGCCAGGCGATGGGGGTGAGCTTCGACGGGCAGCACGACATGTCGCTGCTGCTGGCGTAGGCAAGCGGTACGGCTTCGGGACGGGCCGGGCAGCCGAGCGATCTCGCTCTGGCCCCGGCCTGTCGACTTTTTGCAATCGACCCCGAGGGGCCTGCCGTCTTCACCCCCGAGCCGAGCCGAGCCGCAGCAACCTCGCTGCGAGCGACGGCCGAGCCTCCTCGAAGAGACAACCATGCAGATCCCTCATCGTTCTCGACCATTCAACGCATGTTCTGCCGTGGCGCGGACCATCCGCCATGGTGCATCGCTGCTCGGTGATCGAACCACGCCGTGGCTGGTCGCTGGCGCCGCTATGGTGGCCACCGGATGCCTCCCCGGTCATGGCATTTCGTATTCGGGTGGCACCTCCGTGCTGGACTCGGCCCTGTCCTCGATGACCGTGCATCGACGCCCCTCCGCATCGGAGGACTCCGCGGTCTTCGGGGCCATGGCCCCGCCGCCCGGGCCCGACTTGAACTTCTCGCTCACCCCACAATCGGTCAGCGAGACCGCACCCACCGTGGCCACCTGCACAGCCAGTCAACCGGGAAAGTTCGAGATCTCGGTTGGTGGTGGTGATCCGACCATCAGTACGTTCCAGGGCAGCGTTGCCTTCCCTCCGTTCCAGTTCCAGCAGGTGATCACCTGGCAGCAGACGGGCAAGAACCGCGGTCCGAGCGTGAGCTGTACCTTTTTTGCGGCTTCGGGAGGCCAGACGACGCTACATGCCGGAGCCGACGTCACGGACTCGCTCGCCCCGCTGGTCAATGTGTTCTCCATGATGGGTCCACCCCAGATAGGTCAGCCATTCGACATCGAGATCGACGTCGAGGAGCCCGATCTCCAGGGATTCGACGGCAACGACTCGAGGATCGATCACGTCTTGGTCCAGAGCAAGGGCCCCCTGCTCGTCCATACGCCGGTCTTCGATGCCGCCGGGGCGCTGCAGCTGGTCGAGACCTCGTCCGCCGAGTGCATCGACGTAGGGCCGGCGAGCCTGTGGCTCCGAGCCTTCGACATGGAGGGCAACACGGTGACCTCCCAGGGCTTCATGTTCGAGTGCTTCCCGTGAGCATCGACATCGCATGCTTCCGTGCTATCGTGCTCCCGAGTGTCCGATGACGCGGAGCTCCTGACGGCCTGGCGCAGTGGTGACCAGGCGGCGGGTCGCCGGTTGGCCGAGCGCTACTTCGATCCGGTCTATCGCTTCTTTCGCAACAAGGCCGGCGACGACATCGACGATCTGGTCCAGGGCACGTTCTTGCGCTGCGCCCAGTCCAAGGACGCGATCCGTAACCAGGCTAGCTTTCGCGCCTACCTGTTTCGGATCGCCCGCAATGTGCTGGCCGACCACTACGGATCTCGCCGGCGCGAGCACGCCTCGCTCGATACGCAGCGCCTGTCGGTGACCTCCATGGGGGTCACCCCCACCCGTATGCTCGCTCACCGCGAGGAGCAAAAGCTGCTGCTCGAGGCGCTACGCTCGATCCCGATCGACGAGCAGATCTTGCTCGAGCTGGTCTACTGGGAGCAGATGACCGGTCGCGAGCTGGCCGCGGTGCTGGGCGTCCCCGAGGGCACGGCCCGCACCCGGTTGCGCTCGGCTCGGCAGTCGCTCGAGGCGCAGCTGCATCGGCTGGCGCGTACGCCCGATCAGCTGCAGTCCACAATGGGTGACCTCGAGCGCTGGTCGGCGTCGGTCCGCGAGCTCCTGGCCAAAGACCGATCGCGCTAGAAGAACGGATTGTCGCCGCCCGGCCAGTCCACCACGATCGAGCTGGGCTGCTTGCTCGACAGGTTGTCGTCGTCCCAGGGCGACTCCTGTCGGAACGTGTTGGTGATCCCGTTACCTCGAAACCCCGTCGCGTCACCGACCGCCGAGGCCGCCGCCTGATACTTGGTGGGATCGGCCGCATCCCGCATGAAGGAGATCATCAGCTCGCGCGCCCATTGTTCGCTGAGCGAGTGCTTGGCCGCGGCCAGGGCTCGGGTCGCGCCGTCGAGCGAGTGGAAATCGTCGAGCTCGAGTCCGTAGCGCGGCTGGACCTCGAACTGACCGGGCGCGAAGAGCTGGTCGAGGATCCCGCTGCCGAACTCGCGCACCCAGTTGGACGAGTTGAGCCGGTTGACCACCACGGCCGCGACCTTGAGCTGCTCGTGCGTATCGCGCAGATCGGGCGACCCCTCGAGGATGCAGAACGCGGCCAGCGCGTACATGTTCCCGGTAGAGACCTGGAGGGGAGCGTTGGTCGAGGCCACTGCACCCATGGTCACGCGCGAAGGGTGAGGCTATTCAAGAGATCGACATTTGTGAGGTCGAGCACCGATCGGTCGAGCGGCTAGACCTGCGACAACCGCGCTTGTTGCTACTCGTGTCGCAGCGCTTCGATCGGATCCAGCCGTGCGGCTCGGATCGCCGGATACAACCCGGAGACCAGCCCTACGGCCACACTCACCCCGGTCGATAGCACGATGGAGGATACGGTGACCACCGTGGGCCACTGGGCATAGGCGGCGACCACTTGGGCGATGCCGATCCCGAGGATCACCCCGGAGATCCCCCCCAGCAGCGAGAGCATGAACGAGGTCACCAGGAACTGGAACCGGATGTCGCGTCGCCTCGCCCCCACCGCCCGGCGCACACCGATCGCGCGGGTCTGCTCGAGCACCGAGGCGAGCATGATGTTCATGATCCCGATCCCCCCGACCAGCAGCGAGATCCCCGCGATGCATCCCATGACGATGTTGAACAGGCGCTGAGTCTCGCGGCTCTGGGCGAGCAGGGCCTCGGGCACGATGACCTCGTAGTCCTTGGCCCCGCCGTGGAGCCGCGAGAGCAGGCCGTCGATGAGCACCGCGACCTCGCCTGGGGTGGCCTCGTCGCGCACGCGCACCACGACCTCGGAGAGCGGTGACTCCAGCGGGTCGCGCTCGAGCTTGCGCAGCGCGGTGGTGAAGGGCATGTAGATCTCGCGGGCGCTCGACGAGATCGCCACCCCTTCGACGCTGGCGTTGTCGGTGTCCTCGGGGGCGAGCACGCCGATCACCTCGAGCCAGACGTCGTCCACCTTCAGGTGCTGGCCCAGGGCGACCTCGGTGCCGAACAGATCACGGGCGGTCGCCGAGCCGATCACGCACACCTGGGCGTGGTCGCGCTCGTCGAGCGCGTCGAACAAGCGCCCCTCGGCCAGGGGGAGATCGACCAGCTCGGCGTGCCGTCGAGAGACCCCGAACACGGCCGACTCGGTCTTGCCGTCGGCCGAGAGCACCTTGTAGGGGTCGACCTCCAGCCGGGGGGCCACCAGCTCGGCGTCGGCCACCGCTTCGCGAATGGCGTCGACGTCACGGCGCGACAGGCCGATCGATTTCTTGCGCAGCTCCTTGAGCTCGTCGGCCTCGAAATCCTTGGCCCGCACCACCACGTTGCGCACGCCCATGCGATCGATGAGGTCCAGCGCGCTCTTTTCGGCGCCCGCTCCGATCGAGAGCATGGAGATCACCGCCCCCACCCCGAACATGATGCCCAGCATGGTCAGGCCCGAGCGCAGCTTGTGCTCGGCCAGGCTCTCCAGGGCGGCCCACAGGGCGTCGGTGGCCCGCATCATCGCACCGGGCCTCCCTTCTTGTCGTCGCCGCCGGCCTTGCCCTCGGCGGCGCCCAGCGGGGTGTTGGCGGCTCGCTCGGGGTCACGCAGGGCGATCCGGTCGCCTTCTTCTAGACCCTCGAGGATCACCACCCGACCCGCGCTCGACGAGCCGAGCTTGACCTCGATCTGGTCGAAGTCGGCGCCGTCCTTACGGAACACGAACATCCGGCCGTCGCGTTCGAAGACCGCCTGGCGGGGCACGACGATCGCCTCACCCTGCTCGAGGATGATGGTGCCCCGCACCCGCTGCCCCACCTTCATGATCGCCTCGTCGGTCTGGGGCAGCTTGAGGGTCACCCCGAAGTACTGCACCGGCACGTCCTTGTGGCGCGGCTTGGCCAGGGGGTCGACCTGCGCCAGGGTGGCCTCGTAGACCTGCTCGGGGTGGGCCTCGATGACCAGCTCGGCGCGCAAGCCCTCGGCCAGCTCGCCGGCGTCGGCCTCGAGCACGTAGAGCTCCGCCTCCATGTCGGTGATCAGCGGGAGCTCGGCGACCTTCTGCCCCCGCCAGATCGTGTCGCCCACCCGCAGGCTCTCACCCCGCCAGTTGCGCTCCAGCACCAGGATCCCGGCGTGGGGGGCGGTGATCTCCAGCAGCTTCAGCCCCTTGATAGCCCGCTCGACCTCGCTCTGCGCCCGCTTGCGGGCGATGTCGTGCACGCCTTGTTGGTTGCGGGATACCGCGCCTTCGACCTTCTTGACCCGGCGCGCGTGGGCGGCCTTGGCCTCGGCCAGATCGGCATCGATGCGGGTCTCGATGATCTCGTTGCGCGACAGGATCCGCTCGTCGTCGGTTTGGAGCTCCTTGGCCATCTTCATCTCGACCCCCGCCAGGTTGGCGGTGCGATCGCGACGACGGGCGGTGGCGGCCCCCAGGGTGTTCTCGCGGGAGATCTCTCGCTTGGCCGAGATCACGTCGTCCTCGCTGTCCTCGAGCATCCGACGCATTTCGGAGTCGTCGAAGCGGACCACCACCTCGCCCTCCTCGACGTGGCTGCCGTCGAGCGCGACCCAGGCCACCTTCATGGGTCGCTCGGCGTCGGCAGGGGCCGTGAGCGGGGTGGCCTCGACCGCCTTGAGGTAGCCCTCGGCCGTCACCCGGCGCACGAACGCGTCGCTGCGCTCGACCTCCATCGTAGGGACCTCGGCCTTGGTCTCGGGCGCAGGCCCGCAGGCGAGCGGACCGAGCGCGACCGCGAGCAGCCACCACCGGGCTATCTGGCAGCCAGCCTGGCGGCCCGCCTGGCTGCGGGTCCGACGACCGGTCCGAGGCTCCCAAGAAAACCCGGTTTTCGTCCCTCTTGGGTGCCGCTTGGGCAAGACCGAGGCCGGGCGCGACGAAGTCGCGCATTCCGAGCCGGCCCTCGGCATAGAGAACTCCGTGCTGCGGCGGCTCATTGGGGCCCCTCCGAGCGCCGCTGGGGCGCCGCATCGACCTCGTCGCCCTCTTGCAGGCCCGCGGTCACCTCGACCTGCTCGGCGTTGCGGCGGCCCAAGGTCACCAGCACCGGCTCGGAGCCCTCGGCCGTGCGGCGGTAGGCCACCGGCCCGTCGGCGGTGGCTACGATGGCCTCCAGGGGCACCCGCAGCGTGTCCTTGAGCCGATCCGTCTCCACGTTGCCGCGGAAGCGCATGCCGGGTCGCAGCCGCGCGCCCCCGTCCTCGAGGCTGATCTTGAGCCGGACGACCTTGAGCGGGTTGTCCGGGGACTGGCGCTGTACGGTTCGCGAGATCTCGCGGATCGTGCCCTGCAACTCCACGTCGGCCTGTGAGTCCAGGCGCAGCGAGACCGGCTGCCCCACCGAGACCCGCGCCGCGTCGACCTCGTCGATCTCGCCGGCGGCCTCCATCTCGGCCAGCGATGCCACCCGCATGATCGTCTCGGCCCGCCATGCGTTGTCGCCGACCTTCTTCTTCTCACCCTCCCAGTTGGACTCGTAGATCACCGTGCCCGCTCGGGGGGACTTGATCTGCATCTGGCCGATCGCGGTGCTGATCTCGGCTACGCGCTCCTCGGCTCGGTCTCGCTGGCTTCGCCACCGCGAGATCTCGGCCTGGTTGCTCTGCCGGATCGACACCCCCTTGCCCTCGAGGTATGCCACCTTCTTGACCGCCAGCTCCAGGTCGAGCCGGGCCTTCTCCAGCTCGACCACCGAGGTGATGTCGGCCGGCGCCTCGGCCTTGAGCTCGGCTTTGTGGTGCTCGGCCCGGGCCTCGGCCAGCGCCAGGCGGTTGTCTTGCTCGGCCACCTTGGCGGAGGCCTTCTTCATCTCCAGTTGCTTGGCCGCCGAGTCGCGGCTGGCCGTCTTTTCTTCCAGTCGACGGTCGAGGTCGCTGGTGTCGAAGGCGAGGATCGTGGCCCCCTGCTCCACCTCGTTGCCCTCGGGAGCCATCATGGCGATCTTGTAGTTCCACACCCCGGGCAGCCCTGGGGGAGTGATCGAGGCCGAGTCGACCGCCTCGAGGGTGCCGCTGACGTCGACGTCGATCACCAGCGTGCCCCGCTCGACCTCGAGCCAATCCACGTTGCGAGCGTGGGAGCCACAGGCGGCACCCAGGAGGATGGTGCCCAGGAGGATGGTGGCCGATCGCGTGGTACCCCGCCGCGTCCAGCTCTGCGCGAGAGTCCGGATCATCCCGCCACCTCCTCGCTGGGGCGTCGCGTGAGCGACGCTCCTTCGTCGAGCCCAGCCAGCACCTCGCAGCGCTGGGCATCGCAGGCTCCCACCTCGACCTCGATCGCCTCGCCCGACGAAAGCCACGCTCGCGGGGGCTCGACAAACAGATCCAGCGCGACCCGGGGAGCGAGCAGCACGTCGTCGTGTTCGGCCACCCGCACGTCGACCTTCACCGACAGGCCCGGTCGCAGGTTCTCGATGTTGGTGGGAGGCAGCTCCACCACCACCGAGAAGAAGCGGCGCTGCGACTGGTGCTCGGGCTCGCGAGCGACCGGGCTGACGGCGAGCACGGTTCCCTCGAGCGGTTGGTCGGGGTAGGCATCGACCACGCAGGTCGCCTTCATCCCCGGGCGCACCCGGCCGTCGTCTACGTCGCTGACCACCGCCTCTACGATCATCGAGGATAGATCGGGAAGCTTGGCGACGGTCAGCCCCGGCCAGACCGTATCGCCCACTTGCCACTTGCGCCCCTCCCACGGGTGGGTGTCCACCACCGCCACCCCGTCGCGCGGGGCGGTGAGCGCCAGCGCGTGGATCTGCTCCACCGCGCCGTCGTACTTGCGTCGGGCCTTTTGCAGGGCGATCCGCTTGACCTGCTCTTGCAGGCGGGCCGCCTCCTGGGCGGCCTTCAGGTCGTCCTTGGCCGTGGCCAGGCCCGTCTTGGCCGTGCGCACCGCCAGCTGGAACTGCTGATACTCGCGCCGGGACACCAGCTCGGGCGAGACGCCGGCGTCGAGCTTGGCCTTGGCCAGCGCGGTCTGCTGGCTGTGCACCTCGAAGCGCTTGTCGGCCAGCTCGACCTCGCTGGTCGCCTTTTGGTTGGTCAGCTCGATCTCGGCGTGGAGCACCGCCAGATCGTGATCACTTATCTTCTCGAGGATCGCGGTGTTGTCGAGCTCGACGACCTTGTCGCCTTGTTTCACCGATGCGCCGTCTTCGATGAGCCAACGGATCGGCGTCGCCCAGCCCTCGGTCTTGGGGGCCAGCAGGTCTTCGGAATCAGCCGCTTCGAGCTCGCCGGTGAGCAAGACGTGCTCGTATAGCGCACCACGGGTGACGAGCAGCTCCTCCTCGGCCGCCGGCACGGGGCCCTGGGCGGAGGGCGGGGAGTCGCAGCCGGTCAGCGCCAGCGCCAGCGCCAGCGCCCTTGCCTTGGGGCCGGGCCCGAGCGATGGCCTACGCATGCACGCCCTCCGCGGTCGGGACGCGGGGATTGGCGCCCACCTCGGGGCCCGGCCCGTCGCCCACCACCCGACCGTCGGCCAGGCGAATGGCGCGGGGGCATTGCTGGGCGATCGAGGGCTCGTGGGTGACCAGCACGATCGTGTTGCCCGCCTCGTGTAACTCGTAGAACAGCCGCATGGTGTCGCGCTCGGTCGCCGAGTCGAGGTTGCCCGTGGGCTCGTCGGCCAGGATGAGCGACGGCGATCCCACCAGCGCCCGGGCGATCGCCACGCGCTGCCGCTCGCCACCCGACATCTGGTTGGGGCGATGACCCGTGCGATGCCCCAGGCCCACGCGCTCGAGCGCGGCCGCGGCCAGGCTCCGCCGCTGCGAGCGGGACACGCCCCGATACACCAGCGGCAGCGAGACGTTCTTGATGGCCGACGCTCGGTTGAGCAGCTGGAAGCTCTGGAACACGAAGCCGATATGCTGGTTGCGCAGCCGGGAGAGCTCGTCGTCGGACAGGCCCTCCACGTCGTTGCCTCCCAGCCGGTAGGAGCCCTGCGTGGGGCGGTCGAGGCAGCCCAGCAGGTTCATCAGCGTGGTCTTGCCCGAGCCCGACTTGCCCACGATGGCCACGAACTCGCCCTCGCGGATCATGAAGCTCACCCCGCTGAGCGCCGCGATCGTCTCGCCGCCCATGCGATACTCGCGGTGGACGTCGGCCACCTCGATGATGGGTTCACTCATGGTAGGGCGTCGCTTGACCGTTTTTCGATCTGGCCATCGCTCCGGGGACGTACCAGAACCACGCCACGAGCGCGACTGGGTTCCAGATCGGTTGCCCGTGCCCGGGCCCGTGCCGATGGCACGGTAGGATCGACCATCCCATGGTCTGGAGACAGGCGGCGGTGGCTCCACAGCGGTTTTGTTGCGTCGGCGGAGGCATTGGTTTCCCCTCGGGTTCGAACCCGGTCCGAGCAGTGCAGGTTCCGTTCGATCGCGCGTTTGTGCTGATTTCTGCGTCGGGCGGGCCACGAATCGCCTTGCGCGGTGTCGTTCGTGCCGTATGCTGGCGGTCTGGGTGCGCAGGGGCGCCCTTCCCGCCAAACGGTGGATCCACCCTGCATCATCAACTCGATGCGCACGACGTTGCGTTCCCCTTGGCCCAATGGTGCGGGTGCCGGCCACATGAGGAGGAATTGGCAATGATCAATGCGATCAATGCGATCAATGCGATCAATGCGATCGAAGAACTCAAGGCGCGAGCGCGGCTGCTGCATCGTCGCGCCGAGGCGGGGGATCCGGCCGCCCTTGAGCGCCTACGGCGGCTGCCACAGTTTCGCTCGGGCTCGGGGCCGACCCCGCCGATCCAGCGAAAGCACAGCCTGGCCGTGATCGCGCGTGAGCTGGGTTTTTCGGGCTGGCCCCATGCTCATCGGGTGTTGCGAGGCGACGAGGACGAGTCCGATCTGGGCACGTTGCTCTACCCGCACCGGGGCTGTGCCTTCACCAACCAGTGGTTTGCCGACTACGCTGCGGCTCGTCGTACCCACGCCCAGGTCGGCGGCTATCTGCTGGGCTACCGCAGTCAGTTCTTCGTGTGCTCGCGGCAATTCGTCGCGGCCCTGGGCCTGGATCCCGACGACCCCGACTGGAAGGCCATGGGCTTGGACTGGGTTCGACCCCGTCAGCTTGCCGCACGCCGCCGGCTCTATGCCAAGTTGCTCGCGGGGTTGCCTCGCGAGCGCGCGTGAGCGATCCGTTCGCCTCGAACGGCCCGCCTACGTGAGGGAGCGACTTGGCGATACCCCCAGGTCCGTGCCAAATAGGCAGTCGCTCCATGACCGACCCTGCCTCCCGGTTTGGCCGCTACCTCGTCCTCGACGAGGTCGTCGGGCGCAACGGTGAGCGCACGCTTATCGCCTACGATCCCGAGCTCGATCGCAAGGTTCGCCTCAAGGTCTTTCCCGTCGCGTCCGAGCAGGCGCAGGCCTGGCGTCGCGATCAGGCTCGGGTGCTCGCTCGTCTCGTGCACCCCAATGTTGTGCGGGTGCACGACGTGGGCGCCTACGAGGGTCGACAATTCGCCGCGATGGACTTCGTCGACGGTCGCACCGTCCTGCCCTGGATCGAGCAGGCCGAGCCGCGATGGACCCGAGTGCTCGACGTCTTCGTGGCGGCTGGCGATGCGCTGGCCACGGCGCACGAGGCGGGCCTTATCCACGGTCGCTTCGGCCTCGACTCGCTCGTCGTGGGGGACGACCGGCAGGTGCGAGTCATCGACTTCGTTCGCTCCTCGCCGCGGCTGGGCGCTCCGCCCACCGAGGACGACGATCGGCGCAGCTGGGCCATGGCCCTATACCAGGCGCTCTTCGGCGGGCTTCCCGGCAAGGAGCTCGAGCCACCCCGCTACCCGCACGTGCCCCGTCGAGTGCGCCGGATCGTGCACGATGGCCTGCGCCAACGCTCGGCGCACGGTTCGCTGCGGGGCTTGGTCGACGCGTTGCGGGCCGTCCAGCGTCGAAAGCAGCGCGCCGGGGTGGTGGGCATGCTGGTGCTGGTCATCGCGGGCGCCTCGACCTTCGTAGCCTCACGCTCCGAGCCCGAGCCGACCGGGCAGGTCTGGTGCGACTCGGCCTACTCCCGACTCACCGAGATCTGGAACGAGTCGACGACGCAGAGCGGTCACCAGGCCTTCCTGGCCACCGGGGTGCCCTACGCCCAGAACGCCTGGCAGTCGGTCGAGCGGGACGTCGATTCCTTCGTAGAGCGCTGGCGGCAAGCCCAAGGCGAGCACTGTGGGCTCGGCGAGGCCGAGAAGATCCATCGAGCCGCGGCCACGATCTGCCTGCATCGGCAGATCCAGGCGCTGGAGACCTTCGTCGACGCGCTCGGTCAAGCCGACGAGCCCACGGTGGTGAGCGCGGCGCAGACCGCCGCATCACTCGGCTCGCCCGCCGCGTGCGGGACGGGGCCGGGCGACGAGGCGCGCTACGCCGACGTCGACATCCAGCAGGTGCTCGCCATCGAGTCGCTCTTGTCCCGGGGCGAGGTCAAGCACAAGATGGGCCGTTATCTGCCGAGCATCGAGCTCCATCAGCAAGCGCGCGAGCAGGCGCGAGCCCTGGGCCTGCGTGCATTGGAGGGGCAGGCCGACTACGGGATCGCCGAGGCCCACCGGGCCCTGGGGCACGAAGACGAGGCCGAGCGTGGCTTTCACACCGCCTTCGCGGCCGCCGTGGCCTCCGATCATCCCGAGCTCATCGCTCACTGCGCGATGGATCTCGCCATGCTATTGGCCGACCAGGGGCGGCACGATGAGGCTTCTCGATGGATCGACCATGCCGCCGCCGCGCTGGAGCGCAACGACACCGTGCCCCTGCGGACCCGCGTGGCCAATGCTCAAGGCAAGGTGGCCTACCAGCGGGGTGACCACGAGCAAGCACGCGTGCACTACGAGCGCAGCATCGAGCTTGCCGATCAGCAAGACCCTCCCAATCCCTAC
Organism: Myxococcota bacterium; assembly: GCA_039194325.1. GTDB lineage: Bacteria > Myxococcota_A > Polyangia > Nannocystales > Nannocystaceae > Paraliomyxa. The sequence continues at coordinate 52,434 of JBCCWC010000012.1, read as the reverse complement.
GCGCGGATGCAGGGGGCGCAGGCCCTCGGCAACGTGCTGGGGCGCCTAGGCTCCACCGCCGAGGAGATCGAGCTCTTGCGGCAGAGCCTGGCGCTCGCCGAGTCCAAGCTCGGCCCTCGGCATCCGGCGGTCGCCCACAGCCTCAATTCCCTGGCCACCGCCCTGTCGAGGCGTGGCAGCGTCGATCTTGCCCTGGAGGCCCAGCAGCGCGCGGTGGAGATCTTCGACGCAGCATTCAGTCCCGAGCACCCCCACGCCATCGCAGCGCGGACCACCTACGGCGCGACCTTGCGAGAGGCGGGGCGGGACGACGAGGCCGAGCTAGTTTATGCATCGGCTCTGGCGGCTGCCAAGCGCACGTTTGCCGAGGACGACCCGCGCTATGTCAACGTGCTCGGGAACGTGGGCATGTTCCACGCGCTTCGCGAGCGCCACGTTGAAGCGGCCGCCTTGCTTGCCGAGGCGGCCGCCCGCAACGAGGCGATCCACGGTCCCGATCACATCCACACCCTGGGGTTTCTCAACAACGTCGCCGCCAACTACATGTTCAGCGGTAACTTCGAGGAGGCCCGCAAGTCGTTTCAGACCGTGGTCGTACGCACCGAGCGGGCCCTCGGGGCGGACCATCCGCAGCTGGTACCGTGCCTGCTCGGCCTGGCCCGCGTCGAGATCGAGCTCGGAGAGCCCGCCGCCGCTGTAGCGCGCCTCGAGCGAGCCCTCGAGATCTCGATCGACCGGCAAGTGCGGCCCGAGCGGGTGGGGACGATCCGCTTCAACCTCGCGCAGGCGCTGTGGGACGGCGAGATCGATCGTGCGCGGGCTCTGGCCATCGCGCGAGCCGCCGCGCAGAGCTACGTGGCGGCCCGCGAAGAGGGCTGGGACATCCGCGATCGTCTCGAAGTCGTTCAGGCGTGGCTCGAAGAGCGAGACGGCGCATAGCGGGTCCATGAACGGGCGACTCGCCATCGTCATGACGCGGTAAATCTCGGGGTCGACCCGAGCCCAGGAGCATGGGAAGGTCCGCGTACATACACGCCGATGAAGCTGCCGCTCTATCAGGTCGATTCATTTACCGAGCAAGTCTTCGCTGGAAACCCGGCCGCGGTGTGTCTACTGCCGCGATGGCTCGACGACGCCACGCTCCTGGCGATCGCCGCGGAGAACAACGTCTCGGAGACGGCCTTCGTGGTGTCTCGGGGCGAGGATCGGGAGATCCGCTGGTTCTCCCCCACGGTCGAGGTGGAGCTATGCGGGCACGCGACCCTGGCCGCTGCGTTCGTGCTCTTTGGTCGAGAGCCTGCGCGGGAGCGCCTACACTTCGACACCCGCCAGGCCGGTCGACTCACCGTGGGACGCTCCGACGCGGGGCTCGTGCTCGACTTCCCGGCCCGGCCGCCGCAGCTCGTGGAGCCTCCCGAGGGTCTCGGAGCCGCGCTGGGAGGCGTCGAGCCGCGCGCGGTGCTGCGCGCCCTGAAGAACCTCGCGGTGCTGGACGACGAGCAGGCCGTGCGCGCCCTTTGCCCCGACCTGCGCTTCATCGCGGCGATGCCGGGGGATGGCCTCATCGTGACCGCGCCCGGTGACGAGGTGGATTTCGTCTCGCGCTACTTCGCACCGCACCTGGGGATCGACGAGGATCCGGTGACTGGTAGTGCTCACTGCACGCTCACACCCTACTGGGCCGAGCGCCTCGGCAAGACCGAGCTCGTCGCCCGGCAGGTCTCCGCGCGCGGGGGATCACTGCGCTGCGTGATGAAGGGCGAGCGGGTCGAGATCACCGGCCAGGCCGTGCTCTACCTCGAGGGGACGATCGAGGTCCCGGAGGGCTGAGCGGCCATGGAGCTGTCGACCGCCCACGGATCCCTGCGTGCCCCCTGCTACATCCCCGATGCTACGCGGGGCTTCGTGCGCTCGGTCGACGCCAGTGATCTCGAGGCGGTGGGGATCCCCGCCCTGATGATCAACGCCTACCACCTGATGACCCGGCCGGGGATCCGCGTGGTGCAGCGGCTAGGAGGGCTGCACGCGTTCGCCGGCTGGTCGGGCCCGATCGTCACCGACTCGGGCGGCTTCCAGGTGTTCTCGCTGATCCGCCAAAATCCCAAGCACGGCCAGATCCGCGATCGAGAGATCGTGTTTCGGCCCCCCGACGGGCGCGACAAGCTGATCCTCACCCCCGAGAAGGTCGTGCAGACTCAGTTTCGCCTGGGGGCCGACGTGATGGTGGCCCTCGACGATTGCACCGGGCCCGAGGCGCCGGTCGACGAGCAGCGGCGGGCCGTCGATCGCACCGTGGCCTGGGCTCGTCGGGCTCGCGAGGAGTTCGAGCGTCAGCTCGAGCAGCGCTGCCCCGAGGGTCCGCCTCCCACGCTGGTCGCCCCGATCCAGGGGGGTAACGACGCCGCGCTGCGGCGCGAGTGCGGGCAGGCGCTGCTCGATGCGGGGCTGCGGGCGTTTGGCTTCGGTGGCTGGCCGCTCGACGAACAGGGGCAGCTCCAGCTCGAGATGTTCGAGGTGCTGCACCAGCTATTGCCTCGTGACGCGCCCTTGTTCGCCCTGGGGGTGGGCCGGCCCGATCACCTGGTGGCGATCACCGCGCTGGGTCGGCCCGCGGTGTTCGACAGCAGCCTGCCCACCCGTGATGCCCGGCATCACCGTCTCTATCGCTTTTGTGAGCCCTTGCCCGAGGGCCCGCTGACCGCGGGGGCGAGCTTCTACGAGCGCCTCTACATCCTCGACAAGAAGCACGCTATGGCCCAGGAGCCGATCTCGCCCTTTTGCGATGCGCTTTGCTGTCGTCGGTATAGTCGAGGCTATCTGCACCATCTGTTTCGCTGCGATGATCCCCTCGCGTGGCGCTTGGCTACGCTGCACAATCTGCGCTTCTACACCCGGCTGGTCGAACATCTACAACGTCACGGGGCGCAATCCCGAACGTAGGTCGACGACCGCTCGGGTGCGTAGAGGTGGCACGACAGGGTGACCGGATCGCTCGACTGGGGCGGACCGCGGCTGTTCGTGCTACACACCGGTGTTCGGGTCATCCGGCCCCGATCCTGCAACAGCCTCTCGCGTAGCGATGACCGACCTTCGCGCTATCGTGTCTCTTGGCTCCCGAGACGACCATCTCGGGCACCTGACCGACCACCAGCTCAGCCCCCTTTTTCGGGGCCTGCTGCGGGCGCGCATAGGAATCGCGCTGCTGATGCTCGCAATTGCGGGCTTGCTACTGGCCTACGATCCTCAGCCGTGGAAGCTCGCCTTGGTGCTGGGCGGGGCGGTCATGATGGTGGCCCTGACGATCCGCGATCGTTCTCACCTGAACACCCAACGGCTCCCTCCGAGACAGGCGGCCGAGCTGCTGGGGTCGGTGATGGTGGCGCACGCCACCATCATCGCCCTGACCGGAGGGATCCACAGCCCGTTCGTCGTCGTGTTGCCGGCGGTTGCCTTGCTCGCCGCGATCTCGGTGGGGCGTGTACGTCTCGTGGTGACGTTGGTCGTGGCGGTGATCATGTTCGTGTGGTTGGTGGCCGCCGACGATTTCATCGGGCCTACGCCGCGGCTGATTCCTCACGAGGTTGCCGAGGTCCTGCCCCAGGTTGGAGGGCCCACGTTCGCGGTCACCATGGCCGCGTTGCTGACGTTGGTGCTGAGCGCGGCGGTCATACTCGGGTTGGTGGTGCGGGGAGCGGTCGAGCGTGCGATCGAGGCGGCCATCGAGGCACGGGCCGAGACCCTGGCCACGCTGCGCGACCAGAACCGCGAGCTATGGACGCTCTCGGGGGCGATCGCCCACGAGCTCAAGAACCCGCTGGCCTCGGTCAAGGGCCTGGGCAGCCTGTTCGCTCGGCGTATGACCGCCGGCACCAAGGACGCCGAGCGCATCACGGTGATGATGGAGGAGGTGGAGCGCATGGGCTCGATCATCGACGAGTTCCTCAACTTCTCCCGCCCGCTCACCGAGATGACGCGTCGAGCGACGCCGCCCCAGCAGCTGGTCGATAAGGCGCTGGCGCTTCATCGACCGCTGGCCCACGGCTACGGGGTGACGCTTCGGGCCGAGGTGAGCGCGACCGAGCCGTTCGCCGGTGATCCGCGCAAGCTGATGCAGGTGCTGGTCAACCTGCTCCACAACGCGGTCGAGGCCAGCCCCTCGTCAGCCACGGTGCACCTGGTCGCTCGCGACGAGGGGTCGGAGTTATGGTTCGAGATCCTCGACGAGGGCCCAGGCATCGACGAGCAGATCCGAGATCGCTTATTTGCGCCCGGGACCACCACCAAGCCGACCGGCAGCGGGATCGGCCTGACCGTGGCTCGGGCGATCGCGCAGCAGCACGGCGGTACCCTGGAGCTACTCGACCGACCCAAGGGAGGCTGCCGCGCGGTGCTGCGCCTGCCTCGGGTGCCCCCTAAGCGATCGACCGGAAGTGCCCGATGAGCCAGCCCGCCGTCCTCGTCGTCGACGACGAACCCCGCGTTCGCTTTACCCTCCGCGCGATCCTGGAGGACGAGGGCTTCGAGGTGCTCGAGGCCGAGGACGGAGAGCAAGCCCTATCATGCCTCGACGGCCGGGCCGTCGATCTGGTGATCACCGATCTGACCATGCCGCGGATGGACGGGATGGCGCTCCTGTCCGCGTTGCGTGAGCGGCAAGACGCTCCACCGGCGATCATGGTCACCGCGCATGGCTCGGAGCGCACCGCGGTCGAGGCGATGAAGCGGGGGGCGCTGGACTACTTTGCCAAGCCCTTCGACGCCGATGAGGTGGCCCGGGTGCTTCATCGGAGCCTGGGCACCGCCCGGCTCGCGCGCGAAAACCAGAGGCTGCGCGCGGGGATCCAGCTGGGGCAGACGATGGTCTTTGCCTCCGAGGGGATGCAGCGGGTGGCCCAAGTAGTCGAGCGGGTGGCCGACAAGGACGTGACCGTGCTGATTACTGGCGACAGCGGTACGGGCAAGGAACTGGTGGCGCGGGCCTTGGTCCGCGGCTCGCGTCGGGCGGCCCGACCCTACCTGCGCTTCAACTGTGCGGCGGTCACCGCCGAGCTGGCCGAGGCGGAGCTCTTCGGCCACGCCCGGGGAGCGTTCACCGGGGCCAACCGCAGCCGCCCAGGCCTGTTTCGTGAGGCGCACGGCGGGACCCTGCTGCTCGACGAGGTCGGCGAGCTCACCCCCGCCATGCAGGCTTCGCTGCTACGCGTGCTGCAGGAAGGCGAAGTGCGGCCGGTGGGCGAGGAGCGTACCGTCGAGGTCGACGTACGGCTTTTGGCGGCCACCAACCGCGACCTTCGCAAGGAAGTGGCCGAGGGCCGCTTTCGCGAGGATCTCTTCTATCGGATCCACGTGGTGCAGGTGCACGTGCCGCCGCTGCGGGAACGACCCGGCGACATCTTGCCGCTGGCGGAGCACTTCGTCGTCAAGTATGCCGAGCGCTTTGGTATGGACGACGTGAGGCTCTCGCAGCGCGTGCGCGAGCAGTTGGTGGCCAACCCCTGGCCGGGCAACGTTCGCGAGCTCGAGCACGCGGTAGAGCGCATGGTGGCCCTGGCGACGGGGCCGGTCATCGAGTCGCTGGAGTCGCTCGACATGGCGCCCGCGGCCGCCACGACGACCCCCACGACCATCGAAGAAGCCGGGGGGCTCCGAGAGCGCTTGGCCGCCTACGAGCGGCGGATCCTCGTCGAGGAGCTCGAGGCCAGCGGAGGCAACCACAGCGAGATGGCCCGCCGCCTCCAGCTGAGTCGGGCGACCTTGCTCGACAAGCTCAAGCGGCACGGGCTTCGCTGAGCTATGCGGGGCCGGCTGCGCTCGCCAGGGCGTTGCATGGACGTCCCGGCGAGCGCCGGCGCTGGGAACCGCTCGCCGGATGCCCCATGGGGGGGTGTAGTGACCAGCGGCGCTGAGATCAGCCCGCGCGGGCGACTTCGGAGCGGGCGTCGGCCGAAGGCAGGGCCCGCACGGCCGATGCGGAGGGTCTCGTCGGGCGCTGAGCATCCAGCCAGGCCCACAGCGCGTCGACGCCCGGCCCCGCGCTGCGAAACGCGATGTGGCCGTCGGGGCGTACGAGGACCAGGCCAGGGCCGGTCAGGCCGTAGCGTTCGTGCAGCATGCCCTCGTGGTCGAGGACCCAGCCCTCGGTCTCGGGCCGAGGTGTAGACGAGATCATCAGCGGTTGGATCCACGGAGCGTCGGCGCAGACCGCCTGCAGCCGAGTCCTCAGGCGCTCTGCGTCGGTGGCCGCGTCACCTTCGCCGCAAAAGCCCAGCAGCCACCATCCTGACCCGCGTAGGTGCGACAAGAAGCGCCCCTGTGGCAGCGGGGCCCCTGGCGCGCGATCTCCCGCTCGTGCGCCCCGCGAGAATCGGGCGTCGGTCCCGTCGCTGACCTCGGCCACCACCGGGCTGCGGCGGTAGCGGATGCCTATTTGGGAGGCAAACGCGAAGATCCGCGAGCCGCGGGCGTCGAACACTCGTGGCAGCAAGATCGGGGTCAGCCAGTTGCGCAGTCGAGCGGTGATGGGGCCCAGCGTGCTCATTACAGAGAACAGCCGATCGGTGAAGCCGAGCAGTCGCTGTCCCACCGGGTAACGCTCGGCGTGATAGCTGTCGAGCAGTGTGTCGGTGGCTTGCCCTTGCAGGACCATGGCGAGCTTCCAGGCCAGGTTGTACGAGTCTTGGATCCCGGTGTTCATGCCCTGGCCCCCGGCGGGGCTGTGGATATGCGCGGCGTCGCCGGCGATGAAGACCCGGCCCACGCGGTAGCGATCGACTCCACGGTGGTGCAGCCGGAAGCGCGACAGCCAGGTCGGTCGCGTCAGGCGTAGGTCGGGTCGTCCCGAGAGCAACGTGGTCTGCTCTTGCAGCTCGGCCAGGGTCAGCTCGTCGTCGCGCGCGACGGGGAAGCCCGTGGCCATCACGCGGACCGTGGTGCGGGTCAGCGGGAAGATCACCACCACGCCCTTACGGGCGACGAACATGTGGAGCTCGTCGAAGGCGAGATCCCCGGTGGCCTCCACGTCGCCCAGGATGAACTCGCTATCGTAGGCGTCGCCGTGAAATGGCAGCTCGAGCGCGTGCCGGACGGTGCTGTGGGCCCCGTCGGCGCCGATGAGGTAGCGGGCGGTGATGATCTGTTCTTGTCCGTCGTGTCGCACCCGAGCCGAGACTCTGTGCTCGTCTTGGCGTAGATCGAGCAGCTGTACCGGGCGCTCGACCTGCACTCCGAGCTCGTTGAGGCGCTCCTCGAGCACGCGCTCGGTCTTTACCTGGGAGACGAACAGGAGGTACGGGAAGGGAGTGTGGTCGACGTCGAGCTCCCCGAGCGGGAGGTGGGCGGTATGTCGCCCCTCCACGTGGAAGTTGATGGCGCCGGTACGCTCTCCCTGTGCGATCAAGCGCTCGGCCAGGCCCATCTTGTCCAGCAGCTCTAGCGTGCGGGCTTGCACTCCAAGGGCGCGGCTCTTGTCGGAGCGTACGGGGGTGGCGTCGATGATGCGCACCGAGACGCCGCGCTCGGCCAGTTGCACGGCGGCGACCAGCCCGGTGGGGCCGGCTCCGACGACGAGGACTTCGGGATCATGGAGTGTCGTATCGTTCATTCACCCCGAGGCTATGCACGGAGGGTGCCAACCAAAGACCGCGTGGTGACGGGGACTTGGTGATCGACGGCCCCGGTCGGGGCGATCAGGAAATCGACAGGGGTGTCGGTTGCCGCGCGGGTGGGCAGTCGTTGCGGTTCGTATTTGCGCAGCTCTGCAGGCGCGGCCGATCGAAGGTCCGTCCGGTCCGAGACCAAACGATCGAGGGCACGAACTGTGGAGAGCCGCAGGCTACTTACATCGACTCGAGGATGCCTCGTAACTCCCGCTCGAAGTGATCGAACGCCTTTAACGCCCGAAGAGGAGCATAGTCCTCGATGAGCTCAGCGACGCGGGACCTCATCGAGCCGAAGTCTCGGAGCTTCCGCTTACGAATTCGACCGGTGGCTTCGCTCGCGGTGAGCAGCGCATCGCGGAGCGTCGACTTGGGATTGGCGAGCTCTTCGATTTTCTTGATGGGGGGCAGGTTCAGCCGGGCATTGCCCCGAGGTTTGCCCGATGCGGTCCTTATTGCTGCTTCGTCATGGATTAGCCACGCTTCGGTCATGCGGACGGGTACGACGCACACGTGAGGTATCGATGAGCCAAGGGTCGATATCGCGGCCCGGATCTCCTCAAGTCGGTGTTCGAGGGGATCTGCCTCGGCGTCACGGTGAATGAACAGAAGCTCGCCAGAGTAGTGGTTCAGGGCAGTCCGAAGACGGGCAACTAGGCCACGCCCTACGTCGGGAACGACGCGGAGATCTGCCCACTGACCTTCGACCTCGACCCAGCCCATGGACGCCATCAGCCAGCGGATCGGATGCAAGAGGCACGCATCAGATGAGCCGTCGGTGACGAGGATGTAGCGCACCGGTCGTGGCCGCATCATTCATGTCTCCAGTTGGAAGGCCAGTTGCTCTTGGCTTCCCTTGAGCACTTCCTTCACCGTTTTCGGTCGAGAGGTAGAATGACCGCTTTCGATGATGCTCGCGGACGGATTCAGATACGACAACACCTCTCCCTTGGAGATTCCGCTGTCATCTTCCGCCCGCCAGGTTTGCTCAAGTCCCCGGAAGGCCAACCCACGGCTGGTGCGTTTGCCGAGACGCTGAACTCGGGAGGTCGCAAAGACCACATCTTCAGCTGCCGCGTTCTCGACGACGAGCGGGGAATGGGTGCTTACCAGGACTTGCCGCAGTTGGTTTCCATCCTCGACGGCTTCGTGGGGATCGACGGCCATGTCCACCAAGAGCCTGAGCATCGCCTCGACTCGCTTGGGGTGGATCCCATTCTCCGGCTCTTCGAGACATACGACACCGGTGGCCTCGGGGTCGAGCTCCATGACCGCCAGTGCAATGAAGCGGAGGGTTCCGTCCGAGAGCGAGCTTGCGGGTAGCTCTACGCCGTGTAGATCCCTCATCATCAGGCGAAAGAGACGCCGCCCTTCGTCGCGGTCGACACGAATGGACTTGACCCCGTCGACCAACTCGGCAAGGCGATTGGCGACTTCAGCATAGACGTCTTCCCCATCGTTCATCGCGAGACGATAGAGGGTGGCAGCAACGTGAGCCCCCGAGGCCGAGATAGCTTGCGGACTCTGAAAGTCGTCGGCTCGGCGTAGAGCCGAGGGTTCCAGCTGGAGTTGACGCCAGCGGCGCATCTCCTGACGCAATAGTACGGCAGTTCGATGCTCCTCGGCATTCTGCGCTGAGGACAATACGGTGCGTGGCAAACGCTCGCTGAGGAATTCGACCGGTTTTCCACCTCCTCGCTGAGACTTCGTCTCGTCCTGCATGCGATCGACTTGGAGCCGGATATGGCCATCTTCAGTGGAGATGAACGTAGTCCGTCTGGCCGAGCTGAAGACGACGGAATCGCGGAAGGTAGAGCTGGTATCGAACCCGAGTGCATGACGTGCTTCGGATCTCGTAATGTAGGCGAGTCTCTCGTGCTCGAGGCGGATCCGTGGCACGCCCGGCCCTTCTACCGGATCGTCATACCTAAATGTGAGCTCGTATGTGAGATACGTGTAGCTCGCCTCCGCGGGTTGGCCAAAGTCGTCGGTTCCTACCTGGGGGATGATTACGTCGCACTCGACCTCGATGCGGCCATTTCCGCCGATTGTGAATAGGTCTCGCAGCTCAGCACCCCCTCGAACCTCTATGGCGGCCTCCACGAAGGGTTTGTCGGCGAGCAAGGACAGAAAGTGAATCGCATCGAAGAGGTTGGATTTGCCCACACCGTTCGGTCCCGCAATGCACGTGATCGGACCGAGGCGGACTTCCACATCCACTAGGTTCTTGAAGCCTTTGATCTTGAGGCGAGTGAGCATCGTCGAGAGGAGCCCGACTAAAGCACGTCCTGCTGGTTGGGACCAGCGTCGGCGTCCTCGCCATCGCTGGCCTCGTCCGTATGCCCCTCGACCACCACCACGTACTCTCCCTTGGCCCCATCCTTCTCGAGTCGCTGCCCCAACTCGCTCAAGGTGCCGCGGTGGACCGCCTCGAACTTCTTGGTCAGGTCGTTGCAGAGCGCAGCCCGGCGATCGCCGTAGACCTCGAGTGCATCCCCCAGTAGCGCGCGGACTCGATACGGGCTCTCGTAGAACACCAGGGTGTGCGGGGAATCCGCGTCCACCGCCAGGAACCGCCGCCGCTTGCCCGGCTTGCGGGGGGGAAAGCCTCGGAAGGTGAACGAGTGCAAGGGCAGCCCGCTGAGCACCACGGCCATCACGAGCGCGGCGGGTCCAGGCACCATGGTCACCGGCAATCCTTCTTCGTGGCAGCGGCGCACAAGGGAGAAGCCAGGGTCGGCGATGCCGGGCGTGCCGGCGTCGGAGACGAGGGCTACGTCGCGGCCGTCCTCGAGGAGCTTGACGATCTTGCCCACCACCCGCTTCTCGTTGTGCTCGTGGAAGGGCATCTGACGCGCCTTGATCTCGTGGCGAGCCAGCAGCTTGGCGGTGTGGCGGGTGTCCTCGCTGGCCACCACGTCGACCGAGCGCAGCACCTCGATGGCCCGCAGCGACACGTCCTCGAGGTTCCCGATGGGGGTGGCGACGATGTAGAGCATCGCGAGGAGACCACCTTTGGCCCAGCGGGCCGCCGATCGCAACTTTGATGGCGATAGCCGACCCTCGACGCGCGCGTGCACCGGTGCTGCGCTGGTGACGCGCTCGAGATCGGCCGAGGCTCGGTGGTCGACTCTCCGGGGGCTAAAGATTGGCCCTCGGTGAGGTGGTGGACCTCCCCGAGGGCCAAAGATTGGTGCAGGGTGAGGTGGTGGACCTCGCCGGAGGCTAAAGATTGGGGCTGGGGGGAGGTGGTAGACCTCCCCGAGGGCCAAAGATTGGGGCAGGGTGAGGTGGTAGACCTCCCCGAGGGCCAAAGATTGGGGCAGGGTGAGGTGGTGGACCTCGCCGGAGGCTAAAGATTGGGGCTGGGGGAGGTGGTGGACCCCCCCGTGGTCTAATTTCGAGCGCGGAAGGACAGCCCGCCCTGGAGCCACAAGTCTTCCTCGGGTGCCGAGTAGCCGTGGCGCCTCAGCCCGGTCGGGTGTCCAGGCAAAACACCACCTCGTGCTCGAATCCTATCTCCTGGATGGCCCAGCCGCGCCCGTCGACCAGCCGGTGGATCATTTGCCGATAGTGCGTCGTCAGCCGCCGGCCGCCATGAGCGCTGATCGCGGGCAGCGAGACCACCAGATGCTGCGCGGGTAGGGCAGCGAGCCAGTCGGACCCGAGCCCCGACCCGAGCCTGGGGTAGTTGCGCTGGAGCCGATGCAGCTCCTTGAGCAGCAACACCACGTCGGCTCTCCTTCGCGGGGGGTCGAGCACGATGTCCCGCACCTCCGCTCCCCCGGCCTGGCCTCGCTGGCGCAAGTAGCCATCGATCAAGGCCACCCGAGGCTCGTGGATGTCGTAGGCCCATAGCTCGGTGGTCGCGGGCAGCCCCATCCACGGCAGAGCCAGCGGGCCCAGTGCGCAGGCCAGGTCGAGCACGGTGCCCGGCTGCCCGGTGTGCTCGAAGATCGCAGCATAGAACTCCGTGAGGTACGGCCAGCGTTCACGGGTGCTCAGATGCTGACGCAGGGCGTGCGCGCACAGCACCCGCTCCTGGGCCGCGTCCCCGCGGGCCAGCGCGTCAGCCAGGCTCGCGGCCAGCCCCTCGTACTCGGGATCACCCAGGTGCGAGGCCACGATCCCGTGCAGCCTCCGACGTACCGCCTTGTCCAGCGCCTTGCGCTTGCGGTGCTCGGGGTATGCCTGCCGGGTCAGCGCGCGGATCGTGTCCACGCTGACCGCCCGATACTTGCGGGAGCCCTTGATCGCGGCCACCACGGCCTCGACCTCCTCCTGCTCGCTCGCGGGTCGCGGCCGCTCCGTGGTGGTCATCGGTCGGTCAACGTCGTGCGCCCCGGCACCCGCACGCCGTGCTGGGTCGCGAAGGCCGTGGCTTCGTCGTACCCCGCGTCCACGTGCCGGACCACGCCCATGCCCGGATCGGTCGTCAGCACCCGCTCGAGCCGTCGCGCGGCGCCTTCGCTGCCGTCGGCCACCACGACCATGCCCGCGTGCAGCGAGTACCCGATCCCCACCCCGCCGCCATGGTGCACCGAGACCCAGGTCGCTCCGGCGGCGGTGTTGAGCAGGGCATTGAGCACCGGCCAGTCGGCGATCGCGTCCGAGCCATCCTTCATGCCCTCGGTCTCCCGGTTGGGCGAGGCCACGCTGCCGCAGTCGAGGTGGTCGCGGCCGATCACGATCGGCCCGGCGAGCTCCCCACGGCGGACCATGTCGTTGAAGCGGAGCCCGGCCCGCTGGCGCTCCCCGTAGCCGAGCCAGCAGATCCGGCAGGGCAAGCCCTGGAACTGCACCTGCTTGCGGGCCAGCTCGATCCATCGGCGTAGCTGGACCTTGTGCGGAAACAGCTCGAGGAGCGCGTCGTCGGTACGCCGGATGTCCTCGGGATCGCCGGAGATCGCCGCCCAGCGAAACGGCCCCTGCCCTTCGCAAAAGAGGGGGCGGATGTAAAGCGGGATGAAGCCCTCGATCTCGAAGGCATCGTCGACCCCGGCCTTGACCGCTTGGGCGCGGATGTTGTTGCCGTAGTCGAAGGCGATCGCCCCCTTTTGGTGCATGGCGCGCAGGGCCGCCACGTGCCGACCCATCGCGTCGACGCTGCGGCGTATGTACGCTTGAGGATCCTCGGCGCGCATCTGCGCGGCGTCGGCCAGCGAGAGCCCATCGGGCACGTAGCCGTTGAGCTCGTCGTGGGCGCTGGTCTGATCGGTGACGACGTCGGGGATGACGCCGCGGCGGACCAGCTCGGGCAGCACGGCGGCGCAGTTGCCCAAAAGACCCACCGAGAGCGCCTCGCCCCGGCTGCGAGCCTCGTCGAGCATCCGCAAGGCCTCATCGAGGGTCTGGGTAGACTTCATCAGGTAACCGGTCTGTAGCCGCCGCTCGATCCGGTCCGGGTCGACCTCGACACACAGCACGGCGGCGCCGTTCATGGTGGCCGCCAGCGGTTGAGCACCGCCCATGCCCCCCAGGCCCCCCGTCACCACCAAGCGACCGCTCAGGTTCCCGTCGAAGTGGGCCCGGGCGCACGCGGCGAAGGTCTCGTAGGTACCCTGCAAGATCCCCTGCGTGCCGATGTAGATCCAGCTGCCCGCGGTCATCTGGCCATACATGGTCAGCCCCAGCGCCTCGAGACGGTTGAACTCGTCCCAGTGGGCCCACTGCGGCACGAGCAAGCTGTTGGCGATGAGGACCCGGGGGGCATCCTCGTGGGTCTTGAAGATCCCCTGGGCCCGGCCGCTCTGCACCACGAGGGTCTCGTCGCCCTCCAGATCACGCAGCGAGGCCACGATCCGGTCGAAGTCCGCCCATGAGCGCGCGGCCCGGCCCGTACCCCCGTAGACGACGAGGTCTTGGGGTCGCTCGGCTACCTCCGGATCGAGGTTGTTCATGAGCATGCGCAGGGCGGCCTCCTGCGGCCAACCCTTGCAGGATCGTTGTTCTCCCCGAGGAGCTCGGATCTCGCGTGCCATCGATCCACAGCGTAGCGCGGCCTGGTGCCGCGGAAGTGGAGAAGTTTACCGGGGCGATCGAGGGAATTTACTTCGAGACGGGTCGCGCTGAGATCCGTAAAGAGTCGCAAGGGGCGCTCGAAGCGGCGGCCAGGTGCTCGGGGGACTATCCGGATCGACTCCATATAAGGTGGAGACCCCCCGGGCACATCGATGGTCGATGCACCGGCAGCCCAACATAGCACCTTGGGCCGATCGGGCCTCAGCCGTCAAGTACTGGCTGGCCGGGCACGGCATTGACGGCGTGCGCATCGACACGAAGAGGGCTGGACGAAGAGGGCTGGACGAAGAGGGCTGGGCCCGATGAGCCAATGGCGAGCAACGACAACGATGAAGGGGCGGGCATAGAACCGTCGTATCGAGTTTCGGCGGGTCCTGTAGCGGATTTCGGGCACGTGGGGCTATCCCTGAGACGATGGCCCCTGAGACGATGGCCCCTGAGACGATAGCGGCCCTTGAGGGGAGCCTTGGGGGCCAATCACCACATTGCTGGCACAGCGGGCGCATGACTACGCTTCGGGCCCATTGAACGTTGGGCAGGACGTTGGGCGACAGGCCCAATGGGTAGCCGCCTGGCGGGCCGAGCACGAGGGCGCATCAGACGCGATGTCGGCTCCAGACCCCTCTTCGTGCCCGGCCACGAGTCGATCGCCGTCGCCCCGAAGGTTCTTGGGCGTCGCGTTCGATCGACATCATGAGCCAGTGAGGCTCATTTTGCGGTAGATTTCACGGCACCTGCGGTTGTTCGGTAATTCATTCGTCGAGGTCGTCCCAACCATGCACCACTCGCCACGGTCGCCATTTCTCGCCCTGTCGCTCTGTCTGCCCTTGCTCGGTTGCCCCGGGTTGCCCACCGGGGTCGACGACGACGACGAATCCAACGGCACCACCACTACTGAATCACCAACGCCCGGGGTGAGCTCCGGGGCCCCTCTGCCGCCGACCACTGATGACCCCACGCCGCAGCCGGGAGGCTCGGGCACCACGATGGCCGATCCCGAAGGCACGAGCAGCTCCTCGGGCGTGGCCGAGGTGACCGGTCCTCCGATCCTCTTCGACTTCCCGCCGATCCCCGAGGCGCCGCCGTTCGACGAGCAGTGCGGCGAGGTCGACTTCCTGTTCGTCATCGACAACTCGGGCAGCATGGGCGACGAGCAGGCCAGCCTCGTCGCCAACTTCCCCGCGTTCATCAACGGGATCCAGACCGTACTAGAGACGGTCGACTCCTATCAGGTGGGCGTGGTCACGACTGACGCCTATACCTACAACGTCCCGGGCTGCAACCAGCTGTCGTCGCTGGTGGTGCAGACCGGCGGGGGTAACTCCAGCAACAGCACGTGTGGCCCTTATGACGAGGGCAACAACTACATGACCGAGATGGACGATCTGGCCACCGCGTTCAGCTGTGCGGCCCAGGTGGGCACCAGCGGCAGCGCGGCCGAGCGGCCCATGCAGGCGGTGGTCGAGACGGTGCAGCGGATCGAAGGCGACCCGGGCGAGTGTAACGAGGGGTTCATTCGGGAAGAGGCTCTGCTGGTGATCGTGATCATCACCGACGAGAGCGACACCGACTCGATCGGCTTCCCCATGACCTGGTACGACGAGGTGCTCGTAGCCAAGGCCGGCATTCCCGAGAATGTGGTGGTGGTCTCCATCATCAATACCCCAGGCGGCGGCTGTGGCTTCGACGATGCCCTGGGGATGGCCATGTTCACGGACATGTGGGGCGACAACGGCTTCCAGGTGCCGATCTGCGCTCCGGACTATGCACCGTTCTTCGACGAGGCGATCGCCATCATCGACGTCGCGTGTGAGAACTACATCCCGCCCAACTGATTCACTCCAGCGGCACCACGTCCAGCGACTCCGCTCCGGTGGAACCACTTCCAGCGGATCCGCTCCGGCGGGACCGCTCCCGTGGATCCGCCGGACGGCTCCGCTCCCGTGGATCCGCCGGACGGATCCTCCTTTGCGGCTTCGAGCGGAGCGCTCGGATCGCAGGGGCTACGTGCCCTGGTCGGTCCCGCGCCCGGCGCGATGAGCGGTTTGCGCCGCTCCATAAGGCGTGTGGGGGCAGATACCTCGAAATCGGGCGTGGACGAACGCACTCTTGAGAATGTGGTCAAAGGGGGATGCAACCCCCACATCGACGTACTCGAAAATGCTAGCGTTGGCTCGTCGTAGGCGTGACCGAGGGTTGCGCGGGGAGGACGAGACAATGCGGAGCTCAGCATCGTGGGCGTCGATGGTCGGCGTCGCTGGTTTGCTCATCGCCTGTGAGGGAGTCGGCGAAGGTCGCAGTGAGAGCGGCTCGGGGATCGGCAGCCTCTCGGATACCAACAACTCCGAGGGCACCGGTGGCACCGGTGAGCCTACCGGAGGAAACACCGACTCGGTGGCCACCATGGGGGGTTTGCAGGATAGCAGCGACGACGGCCCCCTCAAGTTCGATGTCAACGAGATGCCCGACATCTTCGTGGATATCGAGCAGGGCTGCACCAAGGTCGACTTCTTGTTCATCATCGACAACTCGGGCAGCATGAACGATGAGCAAGCCAACCTCGTGGGTAGCTTTCCGGGGTTCATCGAGGGGATCCAAAGCTCGCTCGAGCAGGTCGACGAGTATCAAGTGGGCGTGGTCACCACCGACGATTACGGACCCAACGGCCCGGGATGCAGCGTCTTCGGCGGGCTGGTGACCGAGACGGGCGGTAACTTCTCCAGCAATGCGGTGTGTGGTCCCTATGCGGCGGGTCGCAACTACATGACGGAAGCCGACGACCTCAGCCAGTCCTTTGCGTGTGCGGCCCAGGTGGGAACCAGCGGCAGCGGCACCGAGCGGCCCATGGACGCACTGGTGAGTGTGGTCAATCGGGACAACGGCGGTGTCGGCCAGTGCAACGAGGGCTTCTTGCGCGACGATGCCCTGTTGGTGATCGTGATCATCACCGACGAGTGGGACGGACCGGGCGACCCGGAGAACCAGGGGTCCTCGGGGACGCCCCAAGACTGGTACGACGCGGTGGTCGCCGCCAAGCTAGGCATTTCCGAGAACGCGGTGGCTCTGGCGCTCATCAACTGGCAACAGAGCATGACCTGTACGCCCGACTCGGCGGCCTTCGACGGGGTGCACATCTACGACTTCGTCAATCTCTTCGGTGACAATGGCTTCTTGGGTGGCGTGTGCGAGCCCGATTACGGACCGATCTTCGCCGACGCGGTGTCGGTGATCGAGGGGGCCTGCAATAACTTCCAGCCGCCGGGCTAGGCCGGGGTTCACGAGCCACCCGTGGTGAACCCCCCGTGGTGAACCCCCCGTGGTGAACCCCCCGTGGTGGACCCCCCGTGGGGTCGGAACGTCGTCCCCGTGGCTCCGTCTCGTGCTCGTTGGGGGCGTACCTCTTGGCACCATGGGACGGGGATTGCTCGGGTGGGTCGTCGATGGAGATACTGCTCGCATGCGGCAGTGGTTCGTGCTCGGCGTCGGCTTGATGACGCTGCCCGGGTGTCGACAGCCCAACCCGGAGTGGGAGGGGGCCGCGGGGGCCGGCTCGTCTACGGGGGCGGCTACGGCCGCCGTGAGCACCACGATGGTGACCGGGTCGATGAGCCAGAGTACGGCCGGAGCCGACACGACCACCGGCGGGCTCGGTTCGTCCTCATCGGAGGGGGATGTAGAGACCGAGGGATTGCCGTGCTCCGATGAGTCCGATTGCCCCGTTGGCTTAGTGTGTGGGCCGCAGGGGTGTCAGGACGGGAACGAAGGAGATCCCTGCGAGAACGATGACGACTGTCAAATCCCCTCCAATATCTGCGGTGGTGAAGATTATTGCCAAGATGGGAGCGAGGGAGATCCCTGTCACCGAGACGATGAATGCCGGTTCCCCACCGACATCTGTGGTGGCGAGATGTCTTGTCAGGATGGAAGCAAGGGGGATCCTTGCGCCAATAACAACGATTGCCGTTTCCCCACCAACCGGTGTGGACCCCTCGAGATGTGCCAGACGGGCGAGCCCGGCGATCCCTGCGACGGTGACAATGATTGCAACATCTTTTGGGAGTGTATGAAGGACGTCTGCGGTTGAGCGTCGGGTAGGCCCCTTTTAGGACGAGTGTGAGCCGCAAGAAAGCCCCCTCGCAGATTAGAAGCGGCCCACCAAGCTCGCTCCTCGCAGACCGGGGACCAGCTGGAGTCGCGCTTGCCCGCCACTGCGCTGGAGCCGGTCTTTTTTCGCCTGGTCAATCAGCAGGCCCACCCCGGTGCCGACCAAGGCGATCCCCACCATGGTGAGGGCCACGCCGCCTTCGAGGGTGTCGTGGAGGAACTCGCAACGCCCCTCGGCGTCGGGATTGCAATCGCGCTCGATGGGTCGCTCGTCGATCACCAGCAGGGCGATCCCGCCACCGAGCGAGCCTGCGCCCACCCCCAGCGCCGTCCAGTGGACCCACTGAGGCAGGGCCGTGGTCCGGGCCAGGCGAAACGAGAAGGACGCCTTGACCCCCGACCGTGCGTCGAGCTCCACGTGCTCGGTTCGATGCCCACGCTTGATCACCTCGAGCTCGTGCGTGCCCGGAGAGATGTTGGCCTCGAGTGGGGTGGTGCCCAGCTGTGCCCCGTCCACCCAGACCTCCGCCCCCGAGGGGTCGCTCTCGACGAGGAGCACGGTCGGGAGCATGCTGTTGTCGAGCGCGGGGCGAAGACGCGCGGCCAGGGAGCCGACCATGTCTCCGAGCTCACCGATCCCGCAGATCTCACACAGGCCGTCGACCGATGCGATCACCTCGCCCGTGTCACCGGCGATGGCGTACAGCTCGATCGCATGGTCCGGTCCCTTGCGTTCGATCGTGCCGCCTACGAACACCTCGATACCGGCTGACTCGGCGGCGCGGCGGTAGCAATCGGCCTCTTTGCAGTCTCGGGCGCTGGCCGGGGCGGGGCGGTGCTCGAAGCCGGCCCGGGTGATGCCGTCCTCGAAGCGGGAGCGGAGGGCCTTGCGGTCGGGCCGAGAGACCTTCTTGGGCAGGGCCAGCGGCAGCGTGCTCACGGCGGAGATCGAGCTCGGCTGGGCCGGGCCGAGCAACAAGCCGAGCGCCACACCCAGCGGAGCGAGCCACGCCATGGTGGGGGATCATACACGGCACCAAAGGTCGCGACGGTAGGCCCTCGGTGCGAGGCCCGAGTCCGGTGTTGGTCACTACGTCGTGGGCCTGGCCCCCTTTGGTGTCGTGCTTCGATCTGTGGGCCGAGGCGCGTATGATGCCGGCTCTTCGAGGTCGAGGCACCGATGGATGGCGACGGCAGGGCGCACGGGCCGAAGCCCGCGCCGGAGCCCGGCAGGGCGAGGCCCCGGGAGGCGAGCCTCTCTAGGGTGCGCTTGCACGAGCCGCTGTGGACCGATCCCCAGCACCTCGATGCCGACCGCGCGGGGGTGCAGGTGCTCGCGCCGGTTCGCCTCGGTCTCGGCAAGCTGGTGGCGGGGACTCGCTATCGCATCGTGGGCTGGCTCGGTGAGGGGGGCATGGGCGTGGTCTACGAGTGCGAGCACGTCGACATCGAGCGTCGCGTGGCGCTCAAGGTGCTTCGCAAGGAGGCCGACCCCAGCTCCCGGCAGGCCCGCATGTTTCGCGAGGAAGCCCGCGCGGTCTCGCGAGCCGGTCGTAGTGAGGACGGCCAAGTCTCCAACATCGTCGAGATCTATGACTTCGGCGAGCTCCCTGACGGGCGGCTGTGGTTCGCCATGGAGCTGCTGCACGGGTACAGCCTGGCCCGCCGGCTCACCGAGGGCCCCATGGAGGTCGCCTCGCTCATCGGAATGCTCCGGCAGCTGTGCAAGGGGCTGGCCGCGGCCCACGACGCCAACGTGATCCATCGCGACATCAAGCCCGGCAACATCATGCTGGTGCGCAATCAGGGTCGAGACGACGTGGTGAAGGTCGTCGATTTCGGCGTGGCCGCGGTGCTCGCCGAAGGGGGCACGGGAGCCGAAGCCCAACGGGAGGGCACGCCTCACTACATGGCCCCCGAGCAGGCCCTGGGCGAGCGCTTCGATCATCGCCTCGATATCTATGCGGTGGGTGCGGTGGCGTTCCACATGCTCACCGGATCACCGCCCTTCTATGGCAACGACGTGCTTGCGCTGCTACGCCGGGTGTGTACCGAGCCTCCGCCGCTACCGTCCGCGGTCAACCCTTCGGTCGAGATCCCGGCCGCCCTCGAGGCGGTGCTGATGCGCTGCCTGGAGAAGGACCCCGAGAAACGCTACGAGGACATGCGCGAGCTCGAGGCGGCGATCTGCGAGGCGCAGATCTCCGCGAAGATCGTCACGCCGTGGGATGAGCTGCCGCTGCCCCGAGTGGAGCCGCTGGCCCGGTACGAGGCGTTGGTACGCAACATGCCCCAGCCGGCCCACGCGCTGCGAAAACCCGGGCGGGCCTGGGCTTGGGCGCTCGTTGTGGCGCTCGTTGTGGTCGTCGTCGGGGTGATGGTGACGCGCTCCGGGGACGATTCCAGCGAGGTCGAGGATCGGATCGCCGCCCGTGTCGACGCCGCTCGGGCGGCGGCGGCTCGCGCGTTTTACCTCTACCCGCCGCCCGACGAGCCCGACGCTCGGACCGCCTACCTCGAGGTGGTCGACCTGGAGAGGGAGGCCCACACGCTGGGCGAGCGGGCCCTGGAGGTTGCGGGGCAGCTACGTCGGGAGTTTGCCGATACGCTGGTGCGCCTGGGCGATCGCTACTG
Source organism: Myxococcota bacterium (assembly GCA_039194325.1). Lineage (GTDB taxonomy): Bacteria > Myxococcota_A > Polyangia > Nannocystales > Nannocystaceae > Paraliomyxa. The sequence continues at coordinate 32,020 of JBCCWC010000012.1, read as the reverse complement.
GGATCACGAGGGGGGCCGCCCCTTCGCCGTTGACTACTACATCGCGGCCTTGGTGTTCGATCCGAGCCGGGATCACATTCGTCAGCGGGCTCCGATCACGCCGGGGGCGCTCACCGAGCTGCGACGCAAGGCCAAGACCCTGGACTTCGCCGCGGTGGAGCTCACGGCCAGCGAGCTGCTGCTGGCGCTCGCCGAGGACGACGAGCAAGAGCGCGTGCGCAAGCTAGAGGAGATCGGCAACAAGGGGGATGAGCACGGCCTCCAGACCGAGATCCGGATCCTAAAGCTCATCGAGCAAGAGCAGGCGAACGTGGAAGCCCGGGTAGCGGCGCGGCCCAAGCGGGGGGGACGCAGGTCCGAGCCTTCGTCGCTGTCGGGCAAGCCCACGCTGCCCGAGCCTACACCCGCGGATCCACTCGGGGCTGTGGGCGAGGGAAGCGACGAGGTTGCGGAGCACGAGGTCAAGCGCTCGGCCGAGCTCGTCCAGCGGGGGCTGAGCTCGTTACGCTCGGGCAAGCGGGCGCGGGCCGAGACCCTCTTTCACCGTGCACTCGATCAGGACCATCGTAGCCATCGGGCGCTCGATGGTCTGTCGCAGGTCGCGTTCGCCCGCGGCAACTATCAGCAGGCGGTCTCGTACGGGAAGCGAGCGGTCGACCTGGCCGGCAATCGCGGCAGCTATCGGATCCACCTGGGCGACGCCTACTTCAAGGTATTTCGGTATCAAGAGGCCAAGGCGCAGTATCGTCGGGCCCAGGCGCTGGGGCACCGAGACGCCGGGGCTCGCCTCGAGAAGGTGCGCTCGAAGCTGGGGCGGTAGACGGCGCGGCCTCGGCCTAGAGATCCTCAGCGTGAGGCGAGCCGGAACACCTGGCCCCCGGGGGCCTGGAAGTAGGCGTGCTCCTTGTCGTGGTACTGAAGCGGTGCGAAGCTGCGGCGCTCAAGCTCGGCCTGGATGGCGTCGACGTCGTCGACCGCAAGCTCGATCCACGTGCCCACCGCTTCGTGCTGCTTGGGCGTGAGTGCCTGCTCGGCCGGCACGAAGTACACGCCCACGTGGCTATCGCCGTCCATCGCATACACGTCGAGATCAGGGGCGGGATGGACCGCTCTGGCGCCGAAGATCTCCGTATAGAAGCGCATGATCGCGTCTCGGTGCTCGAGGGCGGCGACACAGCGTACATTGGATCCGAGGATCGTCATGGAGTGCACAGTGCGCTCGTGGCGTCGGTGTGGCCATGGGCGCGCGTCCAAAAGGCCCGCGCGATCGTCCAACGGCCGAGCTACGCTGGGCGGCAGGTCGTATAGTAGGCCCATGGAGACAGAGCGGTCGGTCGAGGACGCGCTGCGCGAGGTGCTCCGCTCGTTTCGGCTGGAGACCAGCGTGATGTCCCGGGCTCACCTTGGCTCGCCCTGGGCTGTGTCTACCCAGGGCTTGCCCGGGGCGATCTTCCACGCGGTGGTGGAGGGCGAGTGCCACCTGCGCCCCGACAACGGCCCGGCCCCGCTGTGCCTCGGCCCCGGCGACGTGGCGTTGCTGACTCGGGGTGATCCGCACGTGCTCAGCGACGGCGGGGGGAGCATCCCCGCGCCGCTGGGTCAGCTGGCCATGCGCAACGACGGTCGTTGTGTGGAGACCCTGGAGTACGGGGGCAGCGGCGAGCAGACCCGGATCATCTGCGGCAGCTTCGCGCTGCGCCACGCGGGCGGCGATGTGATGCTCTCGGCGTTGCCCCCGGTGATGCATGCCCGCGGGCGCGGATCGGGGGGCGTGGGAGCGTGGCTCGACACCACGATCGACATGCTGGCCCACGAGCTCGATCGCCGCTCGCCTGGGGCCGAGATCATGGTCGCCCGCCTGACCGACGTGCTGGTCATCCACTTGCTGCGCGCGTGTGTAGAGCAAGCGCCCGAGCGCGGTGGGGGCTGGCTGTCGGCGCTCCGCGACGAGCGGATCGGTCGCGCTATCGCCACCATGCACCACGATCCGGGGGGCAAGTGGACCGCGTCGAGCCTCGCGTCGCGGGCCGGCATGTCTCGCTCTTCGTTCTTTGCTCGCTTCAGCGAGCTGGTGGGCGAGTCTCCGGCCCGCTACCTGGCGCGCTGGCGCATGTGGGTCGCCGCCGATCTGCTCGCCCAGCAGAGCCTGAGCCTGGGCGAGCTGGCCGAGCGGGTGGGGTACTCGTCCGAGGACGCGTTCAGCCGGGTCTTCAAAAAGGTGATCGGCGTCAGCCCCGTGCAGTACCGCCGTGACGGCGTCGCTTCGGTACTGCATTAAGTTCGATAGGGGGCTTTCGCAAAGCCCCCTCGCTTCGGGGGCGGAGCCCCCTACGCTCACCCCCAACGCTCGCCTTACGGCTCGTACTGGTCAACGATAGGGCTTTCGCAAAGCCCCCCGGGCTACCACTGGTGCCAGTCGGTGGAGCGGTACACCCCCACCGAGGGCTGGGCCTCGAACAAGGCGCCAAAGGCGGCCTGGAAGTTCGGATCGGAGTAGAAAGCCTCGATCGAGGCATCGTCGGTCCACACGTCGACCGCGAAGAACTGCTGGGGATCGTCCGGAGTCCCCACCCACACCACGTGGGCCACGTCGCCCAGCGCCATGGCCGGGGCCTCACCACCTCGGGCCACCGCGTCGTGCATGGCCTGCATGGCGTCGATGTCGGGGTCGACCAGTCGGCCGCGCACGACCACGAACCAGTGGGCATTCTCGGCGTCGGCCGCTTCGAGGCTGCCCCAGCCGTGCCAGTCTTCGCGGCGCTCGAACAGCTGCGGCATGGGGGGCTTGGCGAAGAGCATGGAGAAGGCGGCCTGGAAGTCCGGATCGCTGTAGGTCGCGATCGCTCCGTCGAGGTTGTCCCACTGATCGATCCCCAAGAACTGATTCTCGGTGGTGCCCAGCAGCGTGGTGCCCAGCATCGCGTCGTGGCCGTAGTCGCCCGCGCCCATCGCGAGCTCTTCCCCGCCCATGGCCACCATGTCGTGGACCTGTTGGGCCGCGGTCAGGTCGTCGGTGAAGAGCGTGCCGAGCACGAGGGCGCCCCAGTGGGACTGCTCGGGATCTTCGGTGTCGGTGGGGTCTTCGGTGTCGGTGGGGTCTTCGGTGTCGGTGGGGTCGCCGGTGTCGGTGGGGTCGCCGGTGGTCGACGAATCGGCGGTGGGGATCTCGGCGGTGGTGGTGGGGTCGGTGTCCCCCGGAATACCCGTCGAGGAATCGGCTTGGCCGGCGTCGTCACTGCCCTCGTTCGGGCATGCGGTCAGGGAGAGGCAGACGGACAGAAGCGATGAAGTGGCGAGCAAGCGCATGGGATCGTGACTCCGTGTCGAACTGACGGAACGCAGTCTGATCCGCGGTCAGGGCCCTTCCCACGGTCGGAGGTCCACCTCATCCGAGCGATCGTCCAAACCTCGCCGGCACGGTGGACGAGCGGTTGCGGCGGTGGCTCGCGCGAAAAATCGGCGAGGGTATCAGGGCGCAGGGATCGTTCCGGTCGGGAACGCTGGCCTTGGGAGCGAGCGCAGGTCATGCTGAAGCTATGCCGGACGGTGCGTTGGCCACGCCCCACGCGGCGCAGGGATCGGTCGAGGCCGAGCCTGCGGCGGCGCGCCCGCGGCCGTTTTCGCGCGATCGGGTCATCGACCGGTCCTTTTCGCTGTTCTCGCACCTGTCCCGAACCATGGGGATCGCGGCGGCCATCGCCGGCTTGGGCACCTGGCTCGCCTGGGGCGCCCCGTGGTGGGCGTGGCTGGCGGTCCCCGTGTTCTGGCTGGTGGCCAACGCGTTCGAGTACGCGACCCACCGCTATCCCATGCATCGGCCGCTACGGCCGCGCGTGCTCTACACAAACCATGCCTGCATCCATCATCGGGCCTTCGCCGGGCACGACCAGGAGATCGACGAGCTGTGCGAGCTCTCGGTGGTGATGATGCCCTGGTACACGCTGCTGTTCGTATTCGCGGGGGCCTCGCCGCTGGTGGTTGTGGCGGGGCTCGTCGGCGGGGTGGGGCTGTCGGGGGTGTTCTTGATCTCGGCGGTGTCCTACTTCCTCTTTTACGAGGTGATCCACACGCTGCACCACCTGCCGCTGTCCGTGCTGCGCCGCTCGTGGTGGGGGCGTCGTCCTCAGCTGGCGCGCATGCGGGCGCACCACCATCACCACCACCAGCTCGAGCGGATGACCCGGGTCAACTTCAACGTCACGTTTGCCATCACCGATCGGCTGATGGGGACGTACGAGCTTCCCGGCGAAACTAGTCAGCCCTAGCCAGCCCTAGCCAGCCCCAAGGGTCCGTCGCGCGGCTCACTTGCCCATCATCTCGTCGACCAACGTCATCAGTTCCTGCTGCCGTACCGGCTTGGTGAGCATGGGAATGTCGTGGTCGATGACGAATTTCCGCGCCGACTCCTCGAAGATCCCGCCGCTGACCAATAGCACCTTGGTGCACAGCGAAGGATGTCGCTCGACGAGGATCTGATAGAAGTCGATGCCCGTCATGTCGGGCATCATCACGTCGCAGATGATGATGTCGAAGCCCATGTCGTCCTCGAGCATCTCCAGGGCCTCGCGCGCATACCCAGCCTCGATCACGGTGCCCGGCAGCAGGCGGATCAGCCCTCGGCGCACGGTGGGATCGTCGTCGATGAGCAGCAGCCGCGGCTCGTTGCCCGCCTTGGGTAGCGGCACGCCGGTGTGGCTATCGTCTTGGATCGTGATCGGGTCCTCCTCGGTGAGCGGCAGCCGAACCTGGACGTGAGTCCCCCGGCCCACGTCACTCGAGAGACTCATCGTGCCGTTGTACGAGCGCACGATCGCGTCGCTGATGCTCAGGCCGAGCCCGGTGCCGTCGCCCACGTCCTTGGTGGTGAAGAAGGGCTCGGTGACTCGCGCGAGCACCTCGGGGTCGATCCCGTGGCCGGTGTCGCGGATGTCCACCACCGCTTCCCCGCCCTCCACGCTCAGCTCGATGCGGATCTCGTTTTGGTCGCGCTTGCCGGTGGGTACCGCCTGGGCGGCATTGACCAGCAGGTTGAGGAACACTTGGGTCAGCCGCCCGGGATCGGCCACGACCACGGGATGATCGGTATATTGGCGAAACACCCGGGCGCGGTGGCGGATCTGATTGCGAGCGATCCGCAGGGCCAGCTCCAGGCTGTCGCGCAGGCGCATGGGCTGGATCGACTCTTCTTCCTTGCGCCCGTGCGCGTTGAGCTGGTTGACGATGTCGGAGATCCGATGGACTCCGTCGCTGGCGTCCTGGAGGGCCGCGAGCTCCTCGTTCCAGCGCCGCTCGTCGTCTTTACGCAGGCGCTTGGCGGTGAAGTCGATGTTGGCCCCGATGTACGCCAGCGGGTTGTTGACCTCGTGGGCCACGCCCACCGCGAGCTGCCCGACCAGGGCCATCTGCTCGGCGCGCTGGAGCTGGTTGACCTGCTGATCCTCCATCCGCTTGCGCTCGGCTGCGGTCGCCGCGTCGATGGCCTCGGCCTGCACCCGGGCGTTGGTCCGCGACAGCAGGGTGATGAGCACCAGCGCCAGCACGGGGGCGAAGAAGCTGGCCCATGGGCGCTCGGAGGGCGGCATGTGGTCGACCAGATCGATCCTCAGGAGCGTGGGCGCGAGCCCGAAGCCGAGCAGCGCCAGCATCGACAACGACGCCCAGAGCAGCACGTTCTTGCTGTCACGGAACAAATACGCGGCCAGGGCCGGCATCAGCGAGAGCGTCAGCGGCAGCGGCGAGGATAGGCCGCCGCGGAAGGCGATGGCGGCCACGAGCCCCATGAACCCAAAGCCGACCGCCGCGTGCCCCGTGCGCTCGAGGTTGGGGCTGCGGTGCTGCAGCAGTGGCAGGAGCACCGAGGCCACAGCCACCACCGCGAAGATCGCCACCATGGCCCACGCGTCCACGCGAAGATGGTGAAGCACCAGCAGCGCGGAGAAGGCCGCGGTGGCCAGGCAGGTGACCGCCAGCGCACGGCCTCGCCAGGCCAGCAGGTTGTCCTCTTTAGGGTCGAAACCCGAGTAGAGGTAGCGCTTCCACCAGGACTGCACGCTCGCCCTCATGGTACCCGCGGACTCCACCGCCCGGGTCCATGCCGGTCACGAACGATCTGTAAGGGAACGCCTTATGACGCGCCCGCGACCTTGCGGACGGCGGCGATGATCCGCTCGACCTCGGCGTCGGTGACCTTGGGCGACAGCGGCAGCGAGAGGGTGCGGGAGCCGATGAACGCCGCGTGGGGGAATTGCTCGTCGGTGAAGCCGAAACGGTCGCGGTAGTAGGGATGCCGGTGGAGCGGGGCATAGTGGATCCCGCTGCCCACCCCCTCGGCGTGGAGGCCCTGGCGGAAGCCGTCGCGGTCGACGGGGGCGTCGTCGGTGACCAGTGGGGTGTAGAGGTGTCGGGCGTGCCGGGTCTGTGGCTCGGCGGCGCTCGGGGTGATGAGCGGCAGGTCGGCGAAGGCCTCGTTGTAGCGAGCCCAGATCTCGTCGCGCCGCAGCAGCCACTGCTCCACGTGGGACAGCTGAACCAGCCCGATCGACGAGGCCAGATCGGTCAGGTTGTACTTGTAGCCGGGGACCACCACCTCGTAGTGCTTGGGGGCGGCGTCGCTGTAGCGAGACCAGGCGTCGGCCGACAGGCCGTGCAGCGAGAGCACCCGCGCCTTGCGGGCGATCTCGTCGTCGTTGGTCAGCAGCATGCCGCCCTCGGCGGTGGTGATGTTCTTGGTGACGTAGAAGCTCAGGCAGGCTGTCTTGCCGCCCAGCTGCCCGACGGTCTTGCCCTTGTAGCGGGTCTCCAGGGCGTGGGCGGCGTCTTCGACGATTGCCAGGTCGTGCTTTTGGGCCAGGGCGAGCAGCTCGTCCATCGCCGCGGCTCGGCCGGCAAAGTGCACCGGCATGATCGCCTTGGTGCGCTCGGTGATCGCCGCCTCGACCCCCGCCGGGTCGATATTGAGCGTCTCGCGCTGGCAGTCGACAAACACCGGGGTGGCTCCGGTGTGCACCACGGAGTTGGCGGTGGCGGCAAAGGTCATCGGGGTGGTGATCACCTCGTCGCCCGGGCCGATCCCCAGGGTCGCCAGCGACAGGTGGAGCGCGGCCGTGCACGAGGAGACCGCGACCGCATGCTTGGCCCCGGTGTACTCGGCGATCTTGGTCTCGAACTCCTTGGTGCGCGGCCCGGTGCCGAGCCAGCACGTGCGCAGCGTGGCCGTGACGGCCTCGATCTCCTCCGGCCCGATGACCGGACTCCCGAACACGATGAAGTCGTTGGACATGTGAAGCGGCGATCCTTGGGAGAGTCGACGCCCACTGATGGTGGAGGCGGCCGACCGACTTCCCAGATATCACCCTGGCCGGGATCGGGGCCAGTCCTAGCTGCATCGGATCCCGATCCGAGGCGGTTCTTTGGGCGGCCTGAAAGCGGCCCGGGGTGGCCGGGGTGAGTCGGCTCGCGCTTCACTCGGCCAGCAGGCGCTCGATCTCGGCGTGCATCGCATCGCCGTCGAATTCGTGGCGCAGGTAGCGGATCCGCCCCTGCGCGTCGATGATGACGTCCAGCGGGAAGGGGGAGATCGCCCCGTCGGGGTTTGCGTAGGCGCCGTAGGTGGTGTCGTCCACCAGGATCGGGAACGTCACGCCGGTCTGCTCGACGAAGGCGGTCAGGGTGGCGGTGGACTCCCGGCCCAGCAGCCCCGAGCCGCTGACCCCCAGCACCACCACGCCCTGGTCGCCGAAGCGCTGCCAGATCTCCGTCTCGATGTCTGGAAACTCCAGACTGCACACCGGTCAGAAGGTGGCGAAATAGGCGAGCACGGCGATGTTGCCGCGCAATCGCTCGCTCGACCAGGTGTTGCCCTCGAGATCGCGCAGCGAGAAGGCGGGCACCGGGTCGCCCACGCTCACCCCAGGCACGTTGGCGGTCACCGCCAGGGTGTGCTCGGGCTCGTCGAGGTCGTCCGAGCACACCTTGAGCCCGGTGTCGACCGGCGAAGCGTCGGGCACGGTGAGGGTGACCTCCAGCGGTACCGACTCGCCGGGGGCCACCGAAAAGCACGACGGCTCGACGGTGAGGCCCGGCCCCCCGACCACGTCGTGGACGGTGAGCGGGCGATCGCCGTCATTGCGCACCACCACCACCCGATCGTCGGCATCACCGCCGCCTAGCTCGCCGTACTGGAGCACCTGCGGGGTGACCGAGATGTCGGGTCCGCGCCCACCCTCGACGTGGTCGAACACTTGCAGGCCCCGCCACTCACCGGCGTAGACCCGGCGGCGGTCTCGGTCGATGTCTAGGGCGAGCACGCGCGAGCGCTCGTCATCAGTGGGCACGATCTCCGCGAACAACGGGCGCACCGCGGTCGGATCGGAGACGTCGTAGCCCCGGATCTGGTCCCACTCAACCGCTGGCCCGATCGGTCCACGGCCACATGTTGGCATCGGGGGAAGCGGCCATCGGCCACCCCCTGCGCGGCGGGGGCGGTGCGATCCGAGAGCAGCCGGGGGGCACCGGAGCTGGTCGCGTCCCATACGGTCAGCCCTTGGGTGCCGGTGCATGCGTAGATCCGGTCGCCGTCGGCGACCACGTCGACGATCTCGACGAACGTGGGTCCCTCGGCTCGACCCACGGGCACCAGGGGATCGACGAAGGTTTCCGTGCTCGGCATCGGGCAGTCGGCGGCCGGGGTGCCGCACGGGGGCAGCGCGGGAGCCTGGCATGCCGCGGTGACCAGCGCACCTGCGACCCATGCGAGCCCGGCGGCACGAGAGGAAGGCGGCGACATCCCGCCCGAGAATCGGGCGAGCGGCGAGGATTGTTACCGCTCGGCGGGCTCGGCCGCGGCCAGCTTGGACTCGAAGAATCGGTCCGGGATCCGAAGCGGCTTGCGCGGCCGGGTGCAGTGCACCACCGTGCGTGGCGGGACGTCGCGGTCGACCACGGCTCCGGCGTTGACCAGCGCGTCTTCGCCGATCTCCACCCCGCACGCGATGATCGCCCCTGCCCCGATCGAGCAGCCCCGGCGCAAGATCGTGGGCTTGTGCTTTTTGGGGTAAAGGCGCGTCATCGGCTTATTGCGGTAGCCGGTGCCGATGTTGACGTGGGTCAGCAGGATCGCCCGCATGCCGATCCCCACGCTCTCCTCGATGACCAGCCGCTCGGTCAGATCGAGGAAGACCTGCTTGCCGATGTGCACGTGGGCCCCGACGCTCAGGTTGCTGTAGTCCGTGGGAGCCTCGTGGATCGTGATGTTGGGCCCGATCGGCCAGCAATCGGGGTGGATGTCGGCGCCGTGGCGGGCCAGCAGGGTCTTGGTGAGCGTGGTGTCGCTGGTGACGTGCAGCAGCCGGGTGATCCCGTGGATCCCCTGGCGGTGGTAGACGACCTCGGGGTCGGGGTACTGCAGCTGCTCCCACAGGCGGGTGCGGACATACTTGATGGCGTTGCGGACGCTCTTCACGGGTCGTCGGCCTCGACGGGGGTAGGACCGTCGGAGCGGGCATCATAGCCGGTTTTCGACGCTCGGCGTCGGCCGTAAGCCCGCGACCTTCGGGACGAGAACGGGACGGTCACCCCGTAGGGTCTGGGCGTAGGCCCTAGGTCTCCGCGGATTCGCGCCGGATCGTGATACGGGTGGGTGTGGCTCGGCCCATGTACACCAACACCCTCGAGATGCCGCGGACTCGGCGGGCGATCGCCTTGATCTCGCCTATCATCCGCACCAGCACCATGCCGTGGCCCCGGATCCCGCGGCCGGAGAATTCGCTGTCTACCGCCACGAAGAGCACCACGAGCGTGTCGGCCTCGCGGGTGTAGACGACCACGCCGATCGGTCGGATCTCGCCTCGAACCCGAGTGATGACGAATAGGGTCTGTGTCTGCACGGACGAGTCCAGCGCGACGTGGAGCCGCTCGTTGTCGGACTGGATCCGCGGGGTGCCATAGCGCTCCACCACGAAGGACACACCGTCGGAGGCCCGGGCCTGGTTCTCATTGAAGAACAACAGCCGCTCTAGGTCGTCTCGATGCTCGGCTCCGAGGATGGACGTGAATACCAGGTCGGCCATGGGTTCCGGTTTCGCTCAGTCTAACGCTTGCGTGCACGCTCGGGCGCGAACCCGGGCGATCGTTGAGCCGCCGACGGCTTGGCGGGCGGGCCGTTGCGTCGGAGACCAGGAAAATGCGTCGTTTCCGCACTTGTGTGCATCTCCATCGGGCGTGGAATCGGGCGTGGAGCGGAATCCGCGCTGGCCGGACAACGACCGCTAGGTTGCCTTGTGTGGCGGGATCGGCGGGTGTACTGATCATTGGTGACCAAGGACGAGTTCATCAAGGAGCTGGCGGAGGTGCTCATGGTCGAGCCGGGGGAGCTGAAGGTCGACACCGATCTCACCAAGTTCGAGGGCTGGGACTCGACCGCCGTGCTCAACTTGGTCGTGCTGCTCGACGAGCAGGGGGTCAAGGTCGACGAGGAGAAGATCCCCGACTGCAAGACCGTTCAGGACGTCATGGATCTCGCGGGCGACACGCTCGAGTAGTGCATTCGACGGGCGGGCCCATCCATGAAGATCGCTGGAATGTCGGCCTGCGTGCCGAAGAATGCCGTCGAGACCACCCTCGCCTACGAGCACTTCAAGAAGTTCGACGTCGATCGGATCCGCAAGAATACCGGGGTCGAGCAGAAGCGGGAGGCCGAGGAGGGCGTGACCGCGACCGACCTTTGCATCGCGGCGGCGCGGCCACTCATCGAGTCGCTGGGGTGGGAGCCCGAGTCCATCGATGCGCTTGTCCTCATCACCACGCTGCCCGACTACATCATGCCGGCCAGCGCCCACCGGGCGCAGCACGAGCTGGGGATCAGTCCCCGCTGCCTGGTGTTCGACATGACGCTGGGATGCTCGGGGTTTACCCACGGGATGATCATCCTCGATGGGCTCATCAAGTCGGGGGTCGTCAAGCGGGCGCTGCTGCTGTGCGGCGAGATGACCTCGGACCGCTTTCGGCCTCGGCTAGAAAAAGCCGTGCATCGCACCGATCTGGCCAACGCGCTGCTGTTCGGCGACGCGGGCTCGGCTACCGCGGTGACCGCTGAAGGGGAGCCGCAGGTGCGCTCGGTGGTGTTCGGGGCGGACGGGTCCGGGGTGGATCAGATCATCGTCCCGGGGGGGCTGGGCAAGACGTTCTGGTCGCCCGAGTTGTTCGAGCGCGTGGCCGACGAAGAGGGCGATGAGCGGCGGCCGATCGATCTGATCTTGCGCGGGCCGCAGATCCTCACCTTCACCATGAAGCGGGTTCCGCCCATGCTCGCCGAGCTGTGCGAGGGGGCGGGGTGGACCAAGGACGACGTCAACGTCTATGCACTCCACCAAGCCAACAAGTTCATGCTGACCTTCTTGGCGCGGAAGATGAAGATCGACAAGGCCAAGGTGCCGTTTTCGATCGAGAAGTTCGGGAATACCTCGAGCGCCTCGATCCCGCTGACGATGATCACCCAGTGCCAGGAGCGGCTCAAAGTGCCTACCAAGTGGGCCATGATGGGCTTTGGCGTGGGGCTCTCGTGGTCGGGGTTGATGGTGGAGACGGACGAGGTCTTTTCGTTGCCGCTCATCGAGGTTTAGCGCGGGCGCTTCGGGCGGGGCACAGAGGAGGGCGAGCGCCTGAGACGGGCGGCAGGCCTGGCCCTGTTTAACGCTCGGACTCCTCCCCATCCGTGCTCGACGGCGAAGATGGTCCGAGTGCTTGGAGGTGCGGGTCGTCGCCGTCTGCGCTCGCATGGGTCCCCTCCGCGCTACGCGGGCCAGACCTGCCGCCCGCCTCAGGCGCTCGCCCTCCTCTGTGACCTTCGGAGGCTCGGGTGGGCTCTGGTGAACGTGGTATGCCTCGCTGTAGGTGCGCCGAAGGATCAACGCGCTGCTCGCCAAGCCGGACGTGCGCTGGGCCTTGTTGATCGTCGGCGTCTTGGCCGTGATCTACGGATCGACGCTGTGCCCCACGGTCTATTGGTACGACAGCGCCGAGTTTGCCGCGTGCGCGCGTAGCCTCAAGGTGCCCCATCCGCCAGGGTATCCGCTCTATACGCTCATCGCTCACGTGTTTACGTACCTGCCCGGGGAGCCCGCCGTGGGGGTCAACATCATGAGCGTGGTGTTCGGGCTCGCGAGTGCGCTGCTGTGCTACGCGCTCGGGCGGCTCGCGGGTGCGCGGGCGCCCGCGGCAGCGGCGGCGGCGCTGACGCTCGGGGTGAGCAAGACCTTTTGGTGGAACTCGGTGGTGGCCGAGGTCTATACCGCCGGGCTCACGTTCATCCTGGGGACCTTCGTGCTGCTCATCGTCGCAGTACGACGGCAGAGCCTGCGCATGGTGTGGAAGGCGGCGCTGCTGGGAGGGCTCGGGGTGGGAGTGCACATGTCGATCACCACGCTCGGGCTCGGGTACGGGTTGCTCGTGGCCACGGTGGCCGACTCGGTCGATCGGCCGCGAGATCTGCTGACGCTCTGGGCCCGGGGATGGAAGAGCCGGCTGCGAGCTTTAGGGGGGAGCATCGTGGCGACCGCGGCCGGGTTGCTCGTGTTCTTGTATATTCCTCTGCGCCAGTTCAAGAACTGGGACGAGCGCGAGTGGGGGTGGTTTGTCGAAGGGGTCACCGGCGGGCGGTTCAAGATCCGGTTCATGGACGAGTATGACCTTGGCGGGCAGCTAGGGCTGCTCTACGGGGCATTCGTCGACAACCTGACGGTGGTGGGGCTGGTCCTCGCTCCTTTGGGGCTGGTGGCCCTCGGCCGTCGCGATCTCCGGCTCGCGGTGGCCCTGATGCTGGCCATCGGAGGGAACGTCTGGTTCTTCTTCAACTACTATGTTCACGACATCGAGGTGTTCTACCTGCCGGGGATCGCCCTGACGGTCGTGCTGCTCGGGGTGGCCTTTGATGTGCTCGGGCAGTGGCTGGTGCGGCGTCGTGTGCCGCAGATGATCACCGTGCTCGCGATGTTCGTGCTGCCCACGGTGATGGTGCTGCGAAACCGCGAGCACTGCGATCTGAGCGAGCAGACCGAGGCCCAACAGTACGCGCGGAGCGTGATCCGGCAGGTGCCCTTGAGGGCCGAGATCGTGCTCTACGAGCACCCGCTCGAGTGGAAGCACTCGGCCGTGGTTCAGTACGTGCGCGACGGGCTGAAGATGCGGCGTGACATCGTGCTGCGACGGTGGCCGGCGCCCGCGGCCGTCGAGGCCCGGGTGGCCGCCGGCGCCGCGCTCTATACCTTGCTGCCCCTCAAACGGATCGGTAACCGGCCGGCGCTCAAGCAGGTGCGCGAGGGCGTGCTGTGGCGGATCAAGTATGTGGGGGGGGGCCGGTAGATCCCGAGCTTACTCGCGGTTCTCGAATATGAAGGTGCTCGTGGCGGTGTCTGCGCTCGTGCACGTACCGTAGGTGTCGAGGAGTCCGCCTGAGCCGACGATCTGATAGGTCTGACCGACTGTCGGGGCCTTGGCCACTGTCCCTCCGGTGATCGTGATGGTCGAGGCCGCCGCGCTCTGGCTCGCGCTTGCTCCAGAGATATAGATGGTCTCTCCCTTTTTGACTGTAGCGACTTGATTCGTCATATCTGTCTCTCTTTTGGTGTTGTCCTGCTCGACGAACCTACTGCTCCCACGAAATTCGTACTTGGGCTGTTCGAGGAAAGATCGCGCCAAATCAACGATGGAGACCGGAGATTCAACCCGGTCATGCCCATGCACCAACGTGCTCACGCCGACCCACTTCGGCCTCACTACTCCACCAACAACCCATGCGGCGGCCGAGCTTCATCGCGGTCCGTAACTGGATCGACCCAGTCGCTGAGCTCATCCGCCAGCGCGGCCAGCAGGATCGTACCTAGCGGCGTCTGTCGTGACGGGCTGAAGATGCGGCGTGACATCATGCTCCGTCGGTGGCCGGCGCTGAAGGTCGTCGAGGCCCGGGTGGCCGCCGGCGCGGCGCTCTATACCTTGCTGCCCCTCAAGCGGATCGGCAACCGGCCGGCGCTCAGGCAGGTGCGCGAGGGCGTGCTGTGGCGGATCAAGTATGTGGGGGGCAAGCGGGCCCCCAAGTGACGAGGGCGCGGGGTCTTCGTGGTCGGGCAAAGGCCCGCGATCCTATGGGACGCCGTGCTCGGCGAGCCACTGCTCGACCTCGGCGAGCTCGTCTTTGTGGCCGACGCTGTCTTTGACGTATGCATCGCGGGACTGCTCGGCCAGGGCACGGGCACGCGGGCGCTCGTGCGGGGTGGGCCACAGGCTTCGGGCCAGGAGGAATCGAGCCGAGGCGCGTCGAGTCGGGGGCATCGTGGTGGTCTCGCCGATCGAAACGGCACGCTCGGCGTGCCGGCGACTCGTGTCCGTGTCGTGCTGCTTGAGGGCGATCTTGGTGAGTCCTATCAGTGGGTAGACGACGTGCGGATGCCGGGGGCCCAGCGCTTCTTCTTGGACCTTCAGGGCGCGCTGGAAGTGGAGTCGGGCATCGTCGAGCTTGCCCTGATCGACGAGCATATCGCCGATGTTGACGAGCGAGCCGGCGACGGCAGGATGATGGGGACCGAGCTCTTCTTCTTCCAGGGTCAAGGAGCGCTGGAGGAGAAGCAAGGCGTCATCGAACTTGCCCTGGTTGGCAAGCACCACGCCGATGCTGTTCAGCGCCGGGCTGACCTGGGGGTGCCTGGGGCCCAGCGATTCTTCGACAACGGCCAAGGTGCGCTGGAAATAGTGTAGAGCGTCGTCGAGCTTGCCCTGCCTGGCGTGCACCAGGCCCGCAATGTTCAGGGCACTCGCCTGGACATTGGCCCGGGCGGGTTGCCCGAGCCTCCAAGACCGTGCCAAGGCGACCTTCCCCCACACCATCCCGGCTCCGTGCCGATCTTGCTCGGAGCCGACGACCCAGGCGAGAATTCCCATTGCCATGGCTTCCGCCCGGTCGTTCCCGTGCTCGGCGGCCTGTTCGAGCGCTCGTTCCAGCTCTTGCTCGGCTTCGAGGTACTGGCCGTTCATGTTGAGCAAGAGTCCTCGTTCGAAGAGGACCTCGGCCAGCAGCGGGCCGTAGTCGAGCGCTCGCGCTTGCTCGACGACGACTTCGATGTGCTCGAGGCCCTGGGCATACTGGCCGGCCAGTCGCTCCGCCCCGATCTGAGCCAGTCGGTCTCTGACGACCTCCACCTGTCGGGCGACCTCGGGGTCTTCGGGTGGAGGCATACGCTGGCCCTGTTGCTCGAGGTGCGCGACGTCGTCGCAGGGGTCGAGGCTGGGCAAGCCACGCGCCACGCTCACTGTGTTCGGGAGCATCTGGGCGTCGGCCCGGGCCAGCACGTCGATCGCGGCTTTCAGGGCCGCTCGGCGTCGGTACAGGCACGTCATGCGCAATCCCATCATCTCTTCGGTCTGCTCTTGGCGGATGCTGGTCGCCTCGCAGACCTCGGTGTGCTTGCTCGCCCACGCGTCGGCGTACTCGTCCAGCCGTGGCTCCACCCGCGCCCACACATCCGAGGCATAGGGCCGCTCTACGCCGAGGATGGCGTCCTGCACCTGCTGGCGGCGAGCCTCGTCCCAGACTCCATCGAGCTGGGCTCGTGCGCCCGAGCAGCGTTGCCCGAGCGCGGCCTGGTGCGCGACGTCGGCCCGGTAGGCCATCCCCGCCCCGAGTGTGGCCAACCCTAGCGTCACCCCCGCCCCCAGCACCCACCAACTCCGCGATCGTGGCGAGACCAGCCGTTGCAGCTCGGCCAGCAGCGCATCCATCGACGGCCATCGATCGTCGGGCTTAGCGGCCAACCCTCGCACCAGCAACTCTCGTAGCTTCGTCGGAATCCGCGCGCCAGACGGCACCGGGACGAACGCTCTGGCACCGATCGTAACTTCGAGCTCGTCGATCGTTCGGCCCGGGAACGGCCGTCGCCCGTAGACCGCCTCGTACAGCGATACACAGAAGCTGAACTGGTCGCTGCGGGCGTCGACCTCCTCGCCTCTGATCTGCTCGATCGACATGTAGCCGGGCGTACCCATCACGATCCCCGTCTGGGTAAGTCGTTCGGACCCATGGTCGTCGCCCGACGATGAGGTGGACGTCGCAGGACTCCCGCGCTCGTCCATGTTCGTGTTGGCCGAGGTGCGGGCCAGCCCGAAATCCAGCACCCGCACCCGACCCTTGTAGTCGATGATGGCATTGCTGGGCTTGAAATCCCGGTGCACCAGGCCATGCTCGTGCGCGGCGACGAGGCCCGCCCCCGCCTGCCGGTAGGCTTCTACGCATTCCCGCCAGCCGGGCCGAGGATCTTGTGCGACCCAACGGCGAAGAGTCTGGCCCGACGCCAACTCCATGGCCACGAACGTCCGGCCCTCCGACTCGCTCACCTCGTGGACCTGCACCACGTTGGGATGCGACAGCTTGGCCAGGGCCCGGGCTTCCCGTACCAGCCGGTCCCGATGCCGTGATTCCAGATCGCGGTGCAGTACCTTGAGCGCTACCTGCCGGTCCAGGCGACGGTCGAAGGCCCGATACACCCGACCCATGCCGCCGGCGCCCAGGTGGTCGATTACCAGGTAGGATCCGATGAAGGTGCCGATTGCCGACTCGGGAGGGATCGAGTCGGTGTGCCCGGGACGAGCCCTGGGAGTCGACGACGACCCATCCTGTTGGCCGACGGTCATCGTGGCCGAGTCGGCCGGCGACGCGTCCAGCGGAACCGAGCCATCGAGGTTGCGGGTCGGCGGTTCGGAATCGTCGGGTCCCGATCTGGGACTCAAGGAATGTCTTGATTCGTCCAATGGCTTGATCTGGATCAGACTAGCATCCTTGAGCGGGGCTCCGGGGCGATGAAATCATCGCCCTCGCGTTCGACCGAGGTCGGGCGACCGGGGGGTGGTGCTCGGCGAGCGAGTGCTCGATCTCGGTGAGATCATCGTCCGCTTTCGGTCCGACATCGCTGCGTATCCACAATGATGGGCGAACGCCTCGCGAATCAATCAGCCCATGTGCATATCCGACCAGACCGTCGAGAGAACGGCAGACAGGTGGGCACCGCGATCTCCAACGACAGCTCGATCAAGCGGAGAGCGGGACCCATTGCATCGTCGCCTGCCGACTTTGTAACGTGACCGGGGACGACGGCTCGGCCGAATCGGCGACGGACAGGCGAGGGTGATCACCGCCGATCACCAATGGTACAACCGCGGCGTGCCGACGGATGCCTCTACTAAGTTGCAGGCGTGGGCGGATCTGCTCCACGAGGACCGCCTCGATATTAGCCACCACAATGCCGATAACGCCTCCGACGTGCCGGAGCTGCGCGTCGCGCTGTCGGGCCAGTATGGAGGCAGGCGCGTCGCCTGCATCCACTCGAGCGTCTCCAACCACCTCGAGTTCTTCGTCGAGGACCAGGGGCTGCGGTTCGAGGGCTCTGCGCGGCGTCGCGGGCTCTCGGATCGCCTGCTGCGACTGGTCGGGATCCGTCGGGGGCTCCGCCCCAGCTGGTCCGCGTTGTTCGACACCATCCGCATCGAGCCTGCGAGTGGCGGCGTCGATGCCTCGGAGTTCGAGAGTGACGAGTACTGCCATGTGTTCGGCTCGTTGTTCAGTCAGTCGCTGCTCGACCGGGTCGAGCTCCACGCTGGCTCGGGCAGCTTCGGTCACTTCTACGCGTTCGAATCCGAACTCACGGTGGAGCTGTTCGAGACTCACGTGGCGCACTGCGTCGAGCTCGCCGACAAGCGGGACTCCACGTCTCCGGTGGTCCTGCAGTGGTGAGCATCGAGCCACCAGTGCAGCGTACTCGCACTAGCACCGACTTTGCTTGGCGCTGGCTTTCTTCTTGGCGCTCTTGATGTCGACGACATACTCGATCCTGGCTTTTTGCGTATGTCGTCGAGGCAGCGCCTGATACGGGCTCGCCCATGATCGACTCAGCACCCACCAAGCAACGTCGAGCAAGAACGTCTTGCCGAGGCCGTTGTCGCCAACGATCAAGTTGACTCGGGGCTGGAGCTCGATCTCGAGTTCATCGGTCGGGCCGACCCCCGACAGCTTGAGTTCGTGGATCATGCGTGTCGACAGTATCGAACCGTGACGTCAAGAACCAACGATGGGCACTCGAAATGTCGTCACCGATCTGCTGGTACGGCGGCCAGACTGGGCGTAGACCAGGGACAACAACCCGCATCGGCTTCAATACTCCACCAACAACCCATGCGGCGGCCGAGCCTCCCCGCGGTCTGTGTCTGGATCGATCCAGTCGCTGAGCTCGTCCGCCAGCGCGGCCAGCAGCATCGTACCTAGCCGCGGCCGTCGTCGGCACAGGCGGCGAAACTCCTCGGTGCCCAGCATCAGCACCCGGCTGGCCTGCTCGGCGCTGAGGGTGGCGGGGCTGCGGCGAGCGGCGACCAGCGTGGTGGTGCCGATCCCGTTGCCGGGCTCGAGGTAGGCGAAGTGACCCGAGGGCAGCTCCCAGCGCAGCTGGCCGTCGAGCACCACATAGAGCGCCCCGTTGCGGTCGCCCCGGTGGAGCACCGTCTGGCCCGCGTCGTACGAACGGGGGCTCATCTCGCTGGCCACCCGGGCCAGATCGGCCAGGTCGAGGTGGGTGAAGATCGGCACCGAGCGCAGCGCCTCCACCACGGGACGGGTGAGCGACTGAGCCCCTCCGTCACGCCGCCAGGCCACCGCGGTGATGTTGTCGCGGGAGCCTGCCGCCTTGGCGCGCTCGACCAGGCTGCCCAGCGCGCCGGCCAGATCGGCAGGCGCGTCGAGCAGCTCGAGCGCGGCGTCGGGCGGGTCGAGGGCCGGGTTGAGCCCGTCCGAGCATAGCAGCAGCAGATCGCCGGGGCGCACCTCCAGCCGCAGGGTCTCGACCATCACCGAGGACTGGGTGCCCACGTTGCGGGTCAGCACGTGCGAGTGGGGGTGGCGCTCGATGTGCTCGCGGGTGATCACCCCGCCCCGGTAGAGCTCGGCGGCCAGGGTGTGGTCGGTGCTGATCTGCTCCAGGGTGCCTCCGCGCAGCAGGTAGAGCCGGCTGTCGCCCACGTGCCCCATCACCGCCCGGTCGCCGTCGATGAGCACCGCGGTCAGCGTCGTGCTCATCCCGGCCAGCTTGGGGTCGTCCTTGGCGGCGCGGTGAATGGTGGCGCATGCGGACTCCATGGCCCGGTGGATCACCGACCACGCCTTCTCGTGCTGTCCCTGGTCGTCCTTGCGCCAGTGGCTCACGATGTCGCGCAGGACCTTGGTGGCCATGCTCGAGGCCACGTCTCCCGCCTGGTGCCCGCCGACTCCGTCGGCCACCACATAAAGCCCCAGGTCGTCTTCCAGCAGGAACGAGTCCTGGTTGCTGTCGCGGCGGCCGCAGTCGGACACGGCCGCGCTGAGGTGGATGTAGCCCGGCGGGTCGACCGAGGACGACCCGACGGATTGCTCGATCGTATCTTCTTGGCTCATGACGGCGCGACTGGCCGTCGTTCTATCACGGTCCCTCGGAGCGGGACCCTGATCGCGCTGGGGGCTAGAGCGCGGGATCTTCGAGCTCCGGGTCGGGTCCCACGCAATCGCTGCGCCGAGCCGGGGGCCCACGGCAGACACTCGAGCGCGCCATGACGCGAGCGAGGTGTGCTATGGCACCAGCCATGAGCAAGGCGGACTGGAGCTGGCTGAATGCTCGGATCGATCGGGTCGCGACCGCGAGCGTCGAGGTCGCGACCGAGGTCCTGACCCAGGGCCTCCAAGAGATCGATCCGCGCCTAGGCGTCGAGATCACCGACAACAGCGGCACCCGTGAGGTCGTGATCACGGCCGGGGGCAAGCCCGAAGCCTTTGCGCTGGTCAAGGAGCTGGTCAAGACCGCTCCGTCCATTCGCGGCTGGTCGTTCATCGCCCTGCGGCCGCCCAAGGGGTTCGATTTCGAGGTTCACCTGGGCAACATCGTCTTTGGCGCCAACCGGCTCAGCTTCCAGCCGATCGACGCCAACGTAGCGCCGGGCCAGCTGGCGATCCGCCTATTCGTACCCAACCCCAACCTCGAAGAATGGTCGGGCATGGCCCTGCAAATGCTCGAGGCCGGGCTCGGCGAAGAGGCAGCCGCGGCGATCGGTCACCTCGAGGTCGGCGAGCGCAAGCCGGACTCCGAGAACGTCTACGCGCTCGAGTCGCTCCCGGGCTACATCCGCCGCAACGCGGGCAAGCGCTGAGCCCATGCCGGGCCTATGCGGCCAGGTGTATTCGATAGGCTGTGTTCGCTTGGGCATGTTCGGTCAAGCCGCATGGGGCTCGGGCGGCGAGGTCTCGTGCTCCCGTGGTCGCGGGGCGTCGGGATCCTTGGCCCGAACACGATGCTCGCCCACCTCGACCATCTCGGCGGGCAGTCCGGCGGGCAGTCCGGCGGACAGTCCAGCGGGCAGTCCGGCAGACAGTCCGGCAGACAGTCCGGCTCGTCGGCGGGCGATGAGCGCCTCGACCACCTCGGCCAGCCGTGCGGCGCTCGGGCGTGACCCGGAGTCGAAGCTCAGGCAGGCCCGCAGGGGGGCATGCAGCGGGCCCGGGAGCGCCTTGAGGGCTAGCTGTGGCTCGGGCGGCGGGCGGCCTTCGGCGACCGCCATCACCGGGGGCTCGGTAAAGGGGCGTCGCCCGGTGAGCAGCTGGTGGGCGAGCACCCCGAAGCTGAAGATGTCGGCCGCCGCGCTGATCACCGGGGGATCCAGCCCCAGCTCGGGTGCCATGAATACAGGGGTGCCCACGATGCAGCCGGCCTGCGTCAGCGGTGAGCTGGGCTCCCACAGCTCCAGCTCCTTGACCTCGTCCACCCGCAGCTCTCGGGTCGACTCGTCGTGGGCCGCCGCGGGATCCTGCACCCGCCGGGGCCTCGGTACGAGTTGCTCGTGCTGGGCCAGCGAGGCCGCGGCCGCCTGTCCGCGGACCTCGGCGTCCAGCAGGCGCCGCGTGGCCGGGTCGAGCGCCTTGGAGCGCACCACCGGCATCATCACGTCGGAATCCTCGGGCCGCGTCTCGCTCGGATCTCCACTCGGCTCGAGGGTGCGCGAGATCCCGAAATCGGTGAGCTTGACCCGAGGTCCCTCGTCGGCGTCGTTCATCACCAGCAAGATGTTGGCCGGCTTGAGATCGCGGTGGACCACCCCGGCGGTGTGCAGCGCCGCCAGGCCGCTGGCCAGCTGCCGCAGCACGTCGAGCGCCCAGTCCTGGTCTTGGCCGAAGCCCTGCTTGTGCTCGGCCAGCGAGGGGCCGTCGACGTGCTCCATCACCATGTACAAGAACCCTCGCCGCGGGTCGATGTCTACGTCGGTGACCGCGACCACGTTGGGGTGATCCACCAGCATGGCGATCTCGGCCTCGCGGGCGAGCCGAGCCAGGCCCCAGGCGTCGCCCTGCACCGTGATCTTGAGCGCCAGCGGCATCTCGTCGGCCAGCCGCAGCACCGCATAGACCACCCCCATGCCCCCCGCGCCCAGCTCGTGCGTCACGCGGTAGCGACCGTTGATCACGTCCCCGGGCATCAGCTGTAGCCGCGGGTTCACGCCGGCGTTGGGCAGCTGACTGAGCAGCGCAAAGAGCTGACGCGAGCGGTGGCTCATCTGATCCCGCAGCCGCACGTTGAGCTCCTCGATCTCGCCGCGCTTGATCTCCAGCGCGTCGACCCGGCGCTCGAGCTGCCGGTTGAGGTGATCGGTGGTCATGATCGAGTGAATGTGCTCGCGGGTCAGCCGTAGCGCGCTTATCAACGCAAAGGTTCCCAAGCCCACGCAGCCACCCCGCACGCCCCCCAGTGGCTCTCCCAGGCCGAGCCAGGCGATCCCGTCGAACGCGGCGGTCAGCGCCAGCGCGACCCAACTCGATAGAAACAAGACCGCGCCTCGTGGCCGCTCGGTGCGGCGGACCAAGCTGATCCCCGTCCACACCTGATAGGTGAATACGGCGCCCATGTAGAGCACGGTCGCGCGGCCTCCGATCACGCCGATCCAAAAGGGGTCGAAGGTGACCAGCGCGGCCAGCCAGGTCACCGCCAAGCCGACCGTCCAGGGTCGGATCCGCGAGGGCTCGTTGGTCCCGAACTCCGCCTCGGTGAAGCGCACCGCGGCGTAGAGCGCCAGGTCGAGCAGCAGCACCACCACCAGCGTGTCGTAGGGACCCACCAGCACCTGGCTGTAGCCCGAGACGTGCAGCGGATAGTACGACGCCGACAGCAGCTGCACCGAGAACCACAGGTAGCTGTCGACCGAGCGATCCGCCCGGTAGACTCCCAGCGACATGATCCCGATGAGCAGGAGGCTCGCGAGGGTCGCCACCGCGGTAAAGTCGTTGACCACCAGCACGGCCAGTGCATGTCCACCCAGCCGGCCGCGGCGGCGCAGCTGGGGCACGGTGCCCAGCCAGCCGCTCTGCGTCCAGCGATGGTCGACGGTCAGCACCAGGCGCAGCGTTGGGGCCACACTGGAGGCCTCGGGCAGATCCCACACATGCGGACCGGCGTGGCGATAGATCTCGATGGGCTCGTACTGCACCGGGAGCGCCCGCTCGCCGTTGACCAGCAGCTCGGTGATCCCCTCAAAGTGCGGGATCACCAGGCGCAGTGCCTGCCCTCGCAGCGGCCCCGGGTCCACCTGTGCTCGGAGCACATAGCGGGTGTTGTCTCGGGGCAGGTGCGCGTCGAGGTGCGTCGGCAGGTGCACCGGGATCGCCTCCGGCTCGCCCTCGACCGCCAGGGTCCACTCCGCGACCGGCAGATCAAGGTCGTCGCGGCATGCGGTCATGCTCGAGAGCGCAAGCAGCAGCAGCAGCATGCGACCGATCACGCCCATTGGATGATCGTAGACGACCAGACGTTCATGGGGTGGTGTTCGCTACTTCTCGAACCACACTGGGACGGCGACATGTGGGCTCGCGGTTCCGGCTGATCGGGTCGGCCGGCGGGGTCGGGGCCCCGCACGTGGTGGGCTGATATCCTGGGTCGTGG
Organism: Myxococcota bacterium; assembly: GCA_039194325.1. GTDB lineage: Bacteria > Myxococcota_A > Polyangia > Nannocystales > Nannocystaceae > Paraliomyxa. The sequence continues at coordinate 9,041 of JBCCWC010000012.1, read as the reverse complement.
TGTCCTCGGCGATCCGGATTCATGTCGCGCGCTCGCGCGTCGGTGCGATCGTGCTCCTGGGCCTCGTCGAGGGGGGGTGCGGCGACGATGCACTTTCGGGCGGTGGGTCCTCGACCGGGCGTACGACCGGTGACGTCGCGACCTCGAACGTCGATTCGAACGGCGATCCGAGCGGTGACCCGAGCGAGTCCAGCGGTGGGCCTATGCCGATGCTCGACGAGCCCTATGGTGCCTGCGCGGGCCCCATGGCATCGAGCGAGTGCATCGACGCGGGTGCCGAGCGGGCCGAGTGCATCGAGCGGGACGATGCTCAGGGGATCCCTCACAGTACGTGCGCCGTCTCTTGCTTCGTCGACGCCGATTGCCCCTTGGTAGGGGGCAACATCGCGCCCGATTGTGTGGGCGGGGACGATGCGATCCCTGGTCGTTGCTTGCTCGAGTGCACGCTCGACATCAACAGCTGCCCCGACGGGACGTATTGCGTCGATGGAGATCCCCCGCTTTGCATGTGGCCCGCGGTCAACCCCGGGCACCCCGACGCCCAGAGCTTTTGCGATACCGCCTGCGGGCCGTGTGGCTCAACCTTGCTGTTGCCCTGGACCGGCGACTGCGTCGCCGAGTGCCTGGCCGATCTCGCCGATTGCCCCGAGCCCGAGTTGGCCGAGGTCTTCGCGTGCACCGGGGGCGAGGCCTGCCCCGTCGGGGGCAGTGTGGTGGCCACCTGTCTGATGCCGATCGCTTGTGTCATGGGCTCGGCGTGAGGGGTCGACCGCTCGCTCGCGGTTGCCGGGCCGGAGTCCCGGCCCGAGAGACGTTTTCCTTCGACAGTCGGGGCCGGCCCGAGGGCCGTGCGTCGACGTCGGATGAAGGATGTCGGGGTTATACGTACGGCATGTAGGACCTGTACCTGCATAAACCGAGCACCGATGTCCCGAGCGCCGTGGCGGAGGGGATTGACACCGACGATCCGCGTCCGGCTCGGGTCTCGGATCTGGTCTCGGATCTGGCATCTTTCAGACCGGTAACAACGTTTTTTTCGAAAACGCAATCAATGTCGAAGCTCGGCGGACAACAGGAGCAGATGCTTGCCGCCAGTACCGAGTTTGCCGCCAGCGCCGCGCGTGGTCGGGCGTTTGGCCATGGTGTCGCCGGTCGTGTGCCGACCCCTACCTCCCCTACCTCGGAGGACATCAACATCGAGCTCGGGTTTGCCGCCCTGTGTCTTTCCAGCTCGGTGGACGACTCGGGGCAGCGCCTCGCGTCCAGAGCGCGGTGCCGGTACTACGCATCGGTCGTCGAGCGAGCGATCCAAACACGGGATCCACTGCCCGCGGTCGACAGCCAAGGTCGCTCGACGTGAGTCGATTCATGAGTACTTGATGGATGACACGCCGAAGTTCCCCCTCGGCGTAGATCTTATGACCCCATTATCGTCGCGGGGTGGTCTCGTGGATTAGGATGGCTCACGAGGCCACCCCGCAACCTTTGATGCTATGACCGCGGCGTGCGACGAATCCACCTGGCCTTGGCGCTGCTGCTGCTCACCCCCTTTGGCTGCAAGAACAATGATCCGCAGGCTGATGGTCGCCGGATCACCGCCGAGTCCGACTACGACGCCACTCAACCCATCGTCCACGAGGGCTTTCGCTTCCGCCTTGGGTCGCCGGGCGAGGGTTGGAAGCTCATGCGCAAGCAGGACATCCGGCGCATGGTGCCCGACGCGGTGGCCGGCGCCACCAGCCGCGACGGCGTCTTTGGCGGCGTGATCGTCGAACGCTTGCCCGGCATCGATCTGGACAAGGCCGAGGAGCTGGTCAGCGCTAGCCTGCCCAACGCGGTGCAAGAGAGCACCGAAGACATCGAGCTCGGCGGGCTCACGGCTCGCAAGACGGTCTTCACCGCCGCGATGGAGGGCGTGGAGTTTCGCTATGCCCGGGTGCTGTTTCTTCGTGAGGGCTACCTCTATCAGCTGCTGGCCTGGGGCCTGAAGGCCAGCACGCCGGCCACCGCCCTGCAGCCCTTCTTCGACGCCTTCTCGCTCACCGAGGGGGAGATCCACGGGGAGGCCGACGACCGGCCGCCCGTCGAGCATGCCGACGGCGTGACCTGGCAGATCCGCGACGGTCGCTTCGCGAGCATCGTCAGCGGCTTGCAGCTCCCTGCGGTGGACTCGTGGCGGTTCCTGGTCGGTCAGGAGCTGGTGCAGACCAACGCCGAGGCCGAGCTTGCCCTCACCAACGACAAGGTCAGCGGCTACGTCGCGGTGATCTCCGAGCGCTACGACGGGGGCGATCCCTCGGGCATGGTCGCGGCGATCCGGGCCGGCCTCGCCCAGAACCTCGGCCCGGGCACCGAGGTCCCAAGCCGCACGATCGCGGGCAAGGAGGTGCCCTTCTTGCGCTACCAGACCCAGGCGGCGCTCGAGTTCGAGGTGGGGGTGATGACCGGCGAGGGGGCGGTCACCCAGGTGATGACCTGGTATCCCCAGGCGCTGCGCGACGCGGCGCTGCCCGCGTTCGAGGCGGTCGCTGGCAAGATGACGCTGGCCTCCAAGGCCGAGCGGGCGACCCTCCGCGAGCAATTGCTCGCCCGCGAGGGCGTGGTGTGGAAGGTGGGCGCCAAGTCGGCCTTCCTCGGCAAGACCTTCCGGGACTTCGAGCATCAGATCACCTGGACCCAGCCGCGGGGTCTTTACGAGGTGCGGGTTGGCGACGAGGCCAAGACTCAGGTCGCCAGCGCCGTGCTCGCCTTTCAGGGGCCGCTGTTGGCGGTCTATGGGCACGTTGAGGTGATCGAGGGGGGGGCGGCCCGGACCGCCGAGCTTCACGAGGCGGTGGCCAGCACGCTCGACGGCCGTCGCGACGAGCCCGGGGTGGTCGACGGGACCACCGTGCAGCGTAGCTTCGGCACCGATCGCATGAACGACGTGGAGTTTCGGTATGGTGTGCTCTCGGCCTCGCACCAGGGCAACGCCATCGTCATGACCGCCTGGGGTCCGGCCGCCTCGTCTGTCGTGGCCCCCGCCATCGAGGGGGTGCTCGGGGGGCTGGGGTTGCCGGCCGCGCTCCCCGACTTCGTCATCGAGGGCGGGCGCTTCGTCGATCACCAGCACGGGGTCAGCGTGGCCGAGCCCGGCAGCGGCTGGGTGCGGAGCGATGAGACTCCGGCGGGCACCCCGATCGGTCGCTTTACTCAGTGGAAGAAGGGCAGCGGCGAGATGGCCCTCATCACCGTCGCGGCCCAGGGCTTCTCCGACGACGAGGAGTGGATGGCCTCCTTTGCTGAGCAGACCATGCGCGACCAGTTGGCGCTCAAGGCGCCGCTGGGCAAGCCCGAGTCCACCCAGAGCACCCTCCACGGCCATCCCTCGCGGCGGTTGGTATACTCCGAGGCGCAGATCGAGGTCGCGGTCCGCAACTCGGTGCTCTACATGCTGGTCATGGCCAACGTCGGCGCCGCCGAGGCGGAGCGCTTCCGCGGCAGCCTGCGGTGGGCGGGGTAGCCGAGCGATTTGGCCCTTGGTCGTCGGCCGTAGGTAGGCAGGGCGTAGGTAGGCAGGGCCACGATGTGAATCCGCCGTATCCTTGGTGGGCTCGACTGGTCGATGTCTACTTCTAAACAACTAAGCCCGTATTCGTCCGAGCAACTGGATGATCAGTCGCCGACGGCGACGATACACCACGATTCGGATGAGCTTGATTCGCTGCTCGATGCCACTCGGAAGCGGTTGTTCGGCTTGTCCTCGGAGCCTTCGGCTATAGGGCGCTACGTCGTGGTCCAGCGGCTGGGTGCGGGGGGCATGGGCACGGTCTACGAAGCGTTCGACAACACGCTCAACCGCCGGGTCGCGGTGAAGATCTTGCGCCGCCACCTCGCGGCAGCCAACGCGGATCGTCTCATTCGCGAGGCCCAGGCCCTCGCCCGTCTCTCCCACTCCAACGTCGTCCAGGTGTACGAGGTTGGCGAATTCGAGGGGCGCACCTTCATCGTGATGGAGCGGATCTCGGGCCAAACGCTCACTCAATGGTGCAAGCAGGCCCCACGGCCCGGCTGGCGCGAGTGCGTCGAGGTGTACCTTCAGGCGGGCGCGGGGTTGGCCGCGGCCCACGAGCAGGGGCTGGTCCACCGAGACTTCAAGCCGAGCAACGTCATGATCGACGAACGTGGTCGCGTGTGCGTGCTGGACTTTGGGTTGGCCCGCACGGCGTCCGAGTTCTCGGCCACCGGTCTCGACAAGCCCGACTTGGAGGGAGGGGTCTCGTCTGCGGGGTCTTCGGGGTCTTCGAGTCTCAAGATCGACACACCGCTCACTGAGACGGGCTGTGTGATCGGCACCCCCGCGTATATGTCGCTCGAGCAGATCCTCGGTGAGCCGGTGGACGCGCAGAGCGATCAGTTCAGCTTCTGCGTATCGCTATGGGAGGCGGTCTATGGCCAGCGCCCCTTCCAGGGGGCTTCGCTCGACATTTTGGCGGAGCAGATCGGAAGTGGCAACATCGTCTCTGCCCACAACGCCGCGGCTCCCGTCGCCTTGCGCAACGTGCTGTTACGTGGTCTGGCCCCCAACCCCGGCGACCGCTGGTCGTCGATGGACATGCTGTTGGGGCAGCTGCGCCGGCTCGTGGTGCCCCGCGGCCGACGCCGAGCCATGGTCGTCGTAGGGGCTGGCCTGACCGTTATCGTGGGAGCGCTGGGCGTACAGACATTCATCGATCACCTCGAGCGCTGCAGCGGCGCGGCACAGCAACTCGAGGGGGTCTGGGACCAACCCCACCGCCAGCGAGTAGGCGACGCGATCCTCGGTACGCAGGTGGTCTATGCCTCGGACACCGCGGCGCACATCCTGCCGCAGCTAGACGCTTTCGCCGAGGCCTGGTCGAGCAAGTACACCGAGGCATGCGAAGCGACGGTGGTTCGCCACGAACAAAGCGAGGAGCACCGGAGCCTACGGATGCATTGCCTCCACGAGCGCCTTACGACGTTGGACGCCACGGTGAAGATCCTGGCGCAGGCCAACGCACAGGTGGTGGAGAACGCGGTCGATCTGGTCGGAGCGCTCCCCACGCTGGCTCGCTGCGATGATCTGGAGTGGTTGGAGAGACGAGATCAGCGCATTCCCCCGCCCGAGGACGGAGCGGTGGCCGAGCAGGTGGACAGCCTGCGCGGACAGCTCGAAGGGATCAAAGCCGAGCAATGGGCGGGGAACTACGACGGTGCGCTCGAGCAGATCGAGCCCGTGGCACAACGAGCCGACACCCTCGACTACGGGCCACTGCGGGCCGAGGTCATGCAGGTGCGCGGTAGCGTCAAGGTTGACAGCGGTCGATACGAAGAGGCGGAGCAAGACCTTCGCGAGGCTCACCGGCTGGCGCTCGAGCTAGATCACACGCGGATCGAATTCGAGGCTACCCGGAGCTTGACCGCGGTGGTGGGACAAAAGCTGCAGCGACCAGAAAAAGGCTGGCAGTGGGGCCAGATGGCCTTGGCGCTGGCCAAGCGCATGCAAGAGCGTCGGTACATCGCGGCCAGCCTGAACCACCTGGGCATCATGCTCGATGTGCAGGGCAAGTACGAAGAGGCCGAGGCCATGCATCGCAGGGCACTGTCGATCATGGAGACCATGCTCAGGTCCGACCATCCCGACATCGCCAGTGTCCTGAACAACCTGGGCAGTGCACTCGAAAACCAGGGCAAGTACGAGGAGGCCGAGAGCAACCACCGACGAGTGCTATCGGTCATGGAGGCGGCGCTGGGGCCCGAGCACCCTCGTGTCGCGGTGAGCCTGACCAACCTGAGCAACGTGCTCCGTGCTCAGGGCAAGTACGAGCAGAGTGAAGCCGTGTCTCGAAGGGCACTGTCGATCATGGAGGCGGCGCTAGGACCCGAGCACCCCGACGTGGCGTCTGGACTGAACAACCTGAGCAACGTGCTCCGTGAGCAGGGCAAGTACGAGCAGAGCGAGCTCATGTATCGCCGAGCCCTGACCATCAGAGAAGCGACGCTGAGGCCCGACCACCCCGACACCGCCAGTTCGATGAGCAACCTGGGCATCGTGCTCAACGATCAGGGAAAGTACGAGGAAAGCGAAGTCATGTACCGTCGGGCCCTGTCGATCTGGGAGACGGCACTGGGCCCCGAACACCCCGTGGTCGGGATCACCCTGCACAACCTGGGCATTGCGCTCGACAATCAGGGCAAGTACGAGCAAAGCGAGGACATGTTCCGTCGGGCGGTGTCCATCAGGGAGGTGGCGCTGGGGCCCGAGCACCCTGGCGTCGGGCAGAGCCTCAACAGCTTGGGCAACGTGCTCCGCAATCAGGGGAAGTACGAAGAGGGGGAAGCGATGCATCGTCGGGCCCTGGCCGTCTCGGAGGCGGCCCTCGATCCTGAGCACCCCCTCATCGCCAGCGTCCTGAACAACCTGGGCAATGCGCTCTCGGAGCAAGGCAAGTACGAGCAAGGGGAAGCGACACACCGCCGGGCCCTGGCGATCTGGGAGGCGGCGCTGGGGCCCGAGCACCCGGATATTGCGCTGAGCTTGAACAACCTGGGCGATATGCTCGCCGGTCAGGGGCGGTACGAAGAGAGTCGAGCGATGTACCAACGGGCGCTGTCCATGCGCGAGGCTCTGCTGGGGCCCGAACACCCCAACGTCGCCGAGTCGCGGTTGGGGTTGGCGATAGCGGCCCTCGAGCTGCACGACACGAAGTCGGCGCGTGAGCATGCGGAGCGCGCGGTGTCGATCTATGAAGCCACCGCGGTGCAGCCCTACGTCGTCGCCTTGGCCCGGTTCGTGCTCGCGCGGGCGTTGTGGTCACGCGGCGCTGAGCGCCAGCGAGCTCGGCAGCTGGCCGAGCTCGCCGCGGATGCGTTTGCGACCGCGGGGGTGGGCAGCCAGGACGATCTGGCCGAGGTCGAGGTGTGGCTGGCCGAGCACCGTGTCCGCTAGCGAGCTAGTGGTGGTTCAGTAGAGATAGACGGCGCCGGCATTGAAGGCAAAACCTCTTGGCTCGGCGCCAATTCCCGTCGCGAAGATGTTTTCGCCGTTCGCGCCGACCACCAGGGAGGTGGCGTCATCCGAGAGCGCGACGGTGGCTCCGAAGTGATCGTCCCCTCGCGGGCTGGGGGCCTTGACATAGGCATGCTGTGACCAGATGTCGCCCGTACGCTCGAACACGTACACCGCACCCGCATTGGATTCGGAGTCATCGTTCTGGCCCGGTCCCATGCCCGTGTCGACGCCCGTCGCGCTGCTGTCTTCGCCGTGGGCACCAACGGCCAAGGTGTTGCCATCTGCCGACAGCGCCACGCTCGACCCGAACAAGTCGTAAGTGCCGGTATTGGATGCCTTGATATAGGCCTGCTGTGACCAGATGCCGCCCGTACGCTCGAATACGTATGCAGCACCCGCGGAGGACGTTTTATCGTCCTGGCCCGGTCCCATGCCCATGTCGACGCCCGTGGCGCTGCTATCTTCGTTTGAGGCGCCAACGGCCAAGGTGTTGCCATCCGCTGATAATGCCACACTCAACCCGAACGTGTCGCTAATACCGGTATTGGAGGCCTTGATGTAGACTTGTTGCGACCAGGTGTCACCTGTCTGCTCGAACACGTACACCGCACCGGAGGAGGAGGCGGTGTCATCGTTCTGGCCCGGTCCCATGCCCATGTCGACGCCCGTGGCGCTGCTATCTTCGTATAAGGCACCAACGGCCAAGGTGTTGCCATCCGCTGACAGCGCTACATCCCAGCCGAACTCGTCGTCAGCGTCGGTATTGGAAGCCTTGACATATGCCTGCTGCGACCAGGAGTCGCCGATACGCTCGAATACATGCACTGCACCCGCGCAGTAGGCGGTGTTGTCGTTCTGGCCCATGCCCATGCCCATGTCGACGCCCGTTGCGCCGCTGCCTTCGCACATGGCACCAACGGCCAAGGTGTTGCCATCCGCTGACAGTGCCACATCCCAGCCGAAAAAGTCGTCAGTGCCGGTATTGGAAGCCTTGACATAGGCATCTTGCGACCAGGTGTCGCCCATACGTTCGAATACGTACACTGCACCGGCGTTGGAGGCGAAGTTGTTGTTCTGACCGGGTCCCATGCCCGTGTCGACGCCCGTTGCGCTGCTGTCTTCGTATGGGGCACCAACGACCAAGGTGTTGCCATCCGCTGACAGCGCTACGCTGAACCCGAAGTGGTCGCTAGCGTCGGTATTGGAAGCCTTGACATAAGCCTGCTGCGACCAGGTGCCGCCCGTACGCTCGAATACGTACACCGCACCCGCGTAAGGAGCGGTGTCATCGTCTTGGCCCGGTCCCATATCCATGTCGATGCCGGTCGCGTTGCTGCTTTCGTCGCGGGCACCGACGGCCAAGGTATTGCCATCTGCCGACAGCGCCACGCTTTGTCCGAAATCATCGCCAGGGTCGGTGTTGGAAGCCTTGAAATACCCCACCGCCTCCGCCAAGGTGCCCGCGACGTGCACCATGGCCGACTCCGCACAACGCATGGCGTTGCAGGCTCGCAGCTTGTAGCGTGCGTTCAGTCGTCAGCGTAGTGGCACCGTGAGTGCGAGCGACTCGCCCACGATGTTGCCCTCGTCGACCCGTACGAAGTCTTCCCCGGTGTTCGCGCTCTCGAACAACTCGTAGTACTCGGCGCCCAGCGCTGGCGCCCAGTTGAACTCGAACTGCTTGACCTGTGAGTAGCTCAGCTCGAGCGTTGGGGTCTCGGGAGGCACGGTGCAGGCCGTCGTGCACTCGTCGAACTCGTGCTCATTGCCGTCGTCGCAGACCTCTGCCTCGAGGTTGACGAAGCCGTCGCCACACGCAGGCAGGGCACACGCAGGCGTGCAGGTGTCGGTCCCGATGTCATTGCCATCGTCGCACTCTTCGCCCGGTGCGATGTGTCCATCCCCGCACACCGGCAGCTGGCACTGCGGCGTGCAGGTATCTCCCGGCTCCGTGTTGCCGTCGTCGCACTCCTCGCCGGGCTCGGCGACGCCGTTGCCACACACGCTGGGCCGCAGGCAGTCCGCCGTG
>JBCCWC010000011.1:0-130173 GCA_039194325.1 Myxococcota bacterium | reverse complement strand
GGGTGTGGCTACTGCGGTTGCCCGCGGCCCTGCGGGGGGCCCCCCCGGGCCCCCCGCGACGACACCGTCAAGATCTGGGAGATCCGCTCCGCCCGCGTCACGGCGACGCTGTCCGGCCACATCGCCGATGTCCAGCACGTGGAGTTCCATCCCCAGGGTAAGCGGATACTGACCGTCAGCGACGACGGCACGGCCAATGTATGGGACGCCGCGACCGGTGAACCCCTCGAGACTCTGGAGTCCGAGGACGAGATCGTCGCCGCGGTCTTCTCACCCGACGGTACCCGCATCGCCACCGCCGGCGACGAAGGCACGGTGACGCTATGGACGGCGAGCCTCGGCGGGAAGCTCGAGTCCACACCGGTGCTCGGGGCGAAGGGCTTCGGGGTGTCCCACCTCTCGTTTTCTCCCGCGACCGCAGACTCGCGCCTGCTGGTCGTCCACGACAATGCCCAGGCGCAAATAATCACGATCGACGGCGAGGCGATGGGTCTCACCGGCCATGATGCTCGCATCGTCACCGCGGCCTTCTCACCCGACGGCACCCGCATCGCCACCGCCGACAACAAGAATGGGGTCCGACTGTGGGACTCCACTACCGGGCGCCGGCTTTGGGCCTTCGAAGGGTCGGGCAAGATCGAGACCATTGCGTTCGCTCCCGCATCCACCCCACTGGCGATCGCCCTCGATCGCGTGGTCGAGCTCCGCACTCCCAAGGGGTACCTCGTCACGACCCTCGAGGGCCACAAGGCCCGGATCAGCGCGCTGGCGTTCTCCCCCGATGGTCGGCGCCTGGCCACGGTCAGCTGGGACAAAACCCTGCGCCTGTGGGATACCCAAAGTGGGGCCCAGCGCGCCGTCCTCGAGGGGCACGAAGCCGTGATCCTCCAGGTCGCGTTCTCCCTTGATGGCCAGTGGATCGCCACTGCCGACACCCGGGGGGTCGTGCGCTCGTGGGAGGTCGAGTCCGAGATCCAGCAAGTCCTGGTCCCGGGCGAGGGGGGGAACGTCCAGTCCATGGCACTGTCCCCCGATGGCTCGCAGATGGCCGTCGCCCTCCCGCGTGGCCGGGTCCGGCTCCGGGACTTCTCCGCCTCGGCTCCCCTCGAGCTCGGCCAGTCGAGGCGAACCACCGTGGCCATGGCCTGGTCACCGAACGGCAAGCAGCTGGTCACCGTCGACAGCGCGCGCCGCCCTACCCCGATCGTGTGGGACGCCAACACCGGCAAGCAAGAGGGGATCGTACCCAAGCACGACCAGCCGATCCGTTCGGTCGCCTGGTCACCCGACGGCACGCAGTTAGTCACTGGCGACACCAAGGGCACCGCACGGCTATGGGACGTACAAACGCGGACCTTGGTCTCCACGCTCGGTGGCGTGCACCGCCACGACATCCTGGCCCTGGCCTTTTCCCCGGACGGCAAGACCTTGGTGACCGGCTCGGCCGACAAGACCTTCACCCAATGGGATCTAGCGAACCTTGAGGCCGAGCCACGGAACTCACAAGAAGAAGGCTTCGTGTATACGGTGGCTGTGTCCCCCGACGGGTCGCGCATCGCGACCGGGGGGAACGACGAGTGCGCACGCGTATGGGCGACCGCATCGGAGGCTCCGCCCACCCCGCTGTGCGGTCACCTCGGCGCCGTCTTTGCGGTGGCCTTCTCCCCCGACGGCCAGCGGCTGGTCACCACCGGCGGAGATGCTCGGATCCGGCTGTGGGACGCGATCGGTGGCGAGGAGATCTTCTCGTTTCACACGCACGACACGGAGGTCCGCTCGATCCAGTTCACCGACGACGGCCACCGGGTGCTCAGCGGCAGCAAGGACGGGGTCGTCCAGAGCTGGATGATCGACACCCAGCAGCGTCGAGCATTCGCCTGCGCTGCGCTCGCGGGGATCTCCGTCGGAGTTCCCGACTCGATCAAGGAGATCTGTGCGTCGGTGCCCCCGGTCAACTCGCCGTGACATCCAGCCCCAGCTTGGGGATCTTGCGCAGCTTCACCGTGACGCTCGCGTTCGTAGCCCCGACCTCGAAGCTCCCGATGGGCTTCCACGAATCGTCGGTCTTGAGGCGGAGCTCCACATCATAGCGACCCGGGACGAGCCGGCGCGTGCCCTGATTCCCGTCGAGGGTCAGCTTCTTGACCTTGCGGCTCCCGGCGCGCGTGATCTTGAGCTCAGCGTAAGGCAGCTCGTTGGGACGGAACAGGACGGGGATCTTGGTCTGGCGCGGGGGGGTCGGACCCGGGGGCAATTCATCTTCGGGAAGACCAAGGTGTGCCTTGAGTTGATCGAGCTCATCGGGCGTAAGGTCATCGGGGAACCCTTTTTTGCGGCCGGACCCCTTGACGACGACACTGGAGGCCGCTTCCAGGCCTTCCCAGTGCACATGATCGTCGTTCTCGAGGCGAGCGATCAAGTCGACATCCTCGCGCTCGTCCTCGTTCGGACACGCATAGGCGACCTTGCGACCGTCCTCGATCTCCGTCTCGCGAAGCAAACCCGAGCGCACGTTGATGGCCGCCTTGACGAGCTTGGGGCCTCCTTCGACCTCGATCTGACAGCGTTCGCCGAGCGTGGACTCCGACTCCGCGCCCGGTGTGGACTCCGACTCCGTGCCCGGTGTGGACTCCGACTCCGACGCAGGATTCCCTTTCCCCCCCGGGGTCGGCTCCGAGTCCCCTCCCGACCCGGAGTCGGCCCTCGCCTCCGACTTCGCCTCCGACTTCGTCCCTGGCCTCGATCCGGGCACCACTTGCGACGAGCCGGACGGCTGTGCCTGCGTCTGCGCGAGGGGAGGGGTCGCCTTGCCATCGGAGCTAGGAGCGGACTCCCTCGCTCCACAGGCGCACAGAACCGCGAGCAACAGCAGCCCCGCCCGTCGAGCGTAGGTAGGGGACACACGCGAACCAAACATCGCTTCACTATGCCCAAGATGATTTAATACAGCAAGTCACGAGATGCCGATCGGGAACCCATGCGCTACCATGAGCATGTTCACGGTATCATGCAACTCTCTATCTTCCTCGCGGCGTGGATCGCTCAAGCGACCACTATCGAAAGCTCACTGTATACGCCACAACCACCGGTCGAGTACCAAAATGCGGTCGAGCACGCCCAAAAGAGCTCGATCTGGGCGAACGACCACACCGATGACCAGCCAGACGAGACCATCAAGAGGCTTCGACAGGCCATAAAGGAGATGGAGGGCTTCGAGGAGGAGCTCATCCACGACCCAACGGGCCGGGTATGGATGATCGACGTTCGCCTCAACCTCGCCCGCGCCCTGCTCACCAAGGGCGAGCGGGCCCAAGCCCAAACGGTCATCGACGCGCTGATCCGCCTATCTATCGGTACATCGATCCACTACGACCAATTTGGCCCCGACATCATCGAGCTTTACGAGAAACGCCAATCAGAGCTCGAATCTGCGGGTAAAGGGCACCTACAGGTCCGATGTCACGAGAATTGCATCGTCATCGTAGACGGGCTGCCGCTGTCGGAGCAAGACGTCGATCTCTACCTGGGTCGCTATCAGGTCGAGGTTCGGGCCAGCGACGGTCATCGGCCTCCGCGCAAATCTACGGTCGATTTCAGCCAGCCTGACCAGCGAGAGATCATCGAGTTCGGAGCTTCGTCGCAGGTTGATACACCGGGTAATGCGACCGCTCCCGACACCCCGTCCGATTCCAGCGAAATGTCCGGGGCCAGCGGGATGTCCGTGACCCACGGGACGTCTAATTCCAACGGGATATCCGTATCCAGCGACCCGTCCACGCGCTCCGACAGACCGCCGCGGCGCAAGCGTATACTCCCGCGATGGACCGAGATTAGCGGTCTCGTGGCGGGAGTTGGGCTCGCCGCCGCCGGGCCCGCGCTGTGGACCTACAACGGCGAATGCCCGAACAACGTCGAAGAGCGCCCGTGCCCTCGGGTCTACAACAGTATCCCCGGAGGCGCGGTCATGCTCGGCGTGGGAATCGGTCTAACGGTGACGTCCGTCGTGTTGCTGAGTATCGACGAAAAACGCGCGAGGACCCGGCCCCATCGACGCGCTCGACTGGCCCCCGGGGGCGTCCTGCGGTTTTAGGACTCGTCGGCGAGGCGCACGAAGCCGGGCGATGAATCCCGGCCCACGAACCCCCACGAACGCGTCAAGAACGGCGTTTGAGCGGTCTGTATCCGGGGGCGACGCGCCATGCGATGCGCGAAGCCGCACCACCACGGAGGATGACCGAATGTTTTTTGGTCAAGGCGCAATCAAAAAGAGTCCTCGCTGTACAGCCCCCGCGTATGCGGATGAAGGCTCGATTACGCCGAAGGCTGACCCCCTCATCGACGATTGATCCGGCATTGTGGTCGGTGGTGCTCCTGCTCCACACCGGCTGCATATTGGTCCCCAACCCTGACTATCCCGGGTTGGCCACGGATACCGACAGTGGTGCGGGCACCGGAGGCGACGTACCGGGCAATACCTACGACGAGAGCACGGGGGCGGGATCCAACGATTGGGGAACGGGCTCGGGCGACGTGGGCGATGGCACAACGCGTGGAGATTCCAGCGACGACACCGGCTCGGATACCGACGATCACACATACATCGATCGAGATGGGGACGGATATGGCGGCCCGGAGCTCTGCGAGAGCTTCGACGATATGAATGAGGCATGCGTGGACAATAGCGACGACTGCGATGATGACAATGCACTCGCGTTCCCCGGTGCCGCATTGCGCGAAAGCTCCGACCTTTGCATGCTCGATGCCGACGGTGACGGCTGGGGTGACGCCCGCCAGGACCAGATGACCGTGGGAATGACCGCGGGAAGCGATTGCTATGACGGCAATGCTGCGCTCAATCCTGGGTCACTTCGGCTAACCGCGTTCTTACCCTACCACGCCCCAGGCAGCACAAACAGCGATCCCCGCCGCCTCGTCACTATCGACGAAAGCAATGCCGAACTGCAAGAACACGTCAACCTAAGCGACATCCACAGCGACATCCACGACGACTATATCACGACGGCAACCATCAATGAAGACGGCCACCTTTATGCGGCCGATCGTACCGCGCAGATCGTCTATCGCCTGAACTCGGAAGCCACATACTCGGCAGATCCAACCGAGATTTCCCCCACTCAGGAGATCGGCAGATCCGAGGTTCATTACATCTGCGGGCTCGATTTCGGCGGAGACGGCAGACTATACGGCGTTGCCGCCGAGGGCCACTACAACGGCACGCAAGGATGGCTTTATATATTCGACCCCACAACTAGTAGCAACTGGGAAGACGGCCCCATCGAACTAGCCTTCGAAGAACAGTGGGCAACTCCCGAAGGACAATCATCCATCTTCAATTCTTGCGGCATGGCCTATGACTGCACCAGGAACCGCCTTCTCTTGGCCAACGGCAACGACAAGAAGATCTACAGCATCGATCTCAACGACCCCACGTCAAGAGCCGAAGTCGTGCGCGACCTCAGCGGCGTGCTCACAGAAAACTTCGAGGCCACGGGCCTAGAATACGATCCTACCAGCCAGAGCGTCTTGCTCTCCACTGGCGAGTCCCTGTATCGAGTCAATATTGACAACGAGGGCGGCGACGACGAAGACCAGATCGAACCGCTTGGTCACTTTCGCAACGAAGACACCAACTTGTCGGCGAATGTCTCCAACCTTCAGTACCTGCCCGTGGACATGGACTGACCCGCCGGACGAGCACGGCCAAGCCCTCGCCCGAATTGACGCCCGACCCGAGCTGCGGGTCCGCATGACACACGCTATAGACTCGGTCATGACCGTGTCGACGCAGTGCGGCGCCCCCCCTCGTTTGCAGCGATCTAGCGCGAGCGACCAGGCACCGAGTCGAGCCGATGACGCGCGACGCCTCGCACCGCGCGAGCGAAGCGTGGCACGATGCGGAATATCGTTCACGATGTTGTTGATTCATAGTGAACACTATCCTTCATGAATAAATCACATGGTGACATTTCCGGACCCACGCCAGGCCCGTGGAACCCCGATCGTGGTGACCCCTGGGCAAGGCTGCTAGGGTCTACGGCACCCCTCGATGGCGCTGCTGTCCTTGCCCCTGGTGCTCGCGCTCGGCCCCGCAGACGCGGTGACCCTCGAGTGGGACGGTCCCCCGGACTGTGCCGACACTAGCGAGGTTCGCGCCCGGGTCCACGAGATGCTCGGCGCCAACGCATCGAGCGCGCTCGCGGCCGAGGCGGTCGTACGCCCCTTGGGATCGGGCTATCGCCTCTCCCTGGTCGTCCACCGCGACCAGGAGCGGATCACCCGTGAGGTCGAGGCCAAGACCTGCGAGGAGATCATCGGCGCCGCGGCGTTGATCATGGCGGTCGCCGTCAACACAGAGCCGATGCCCCGCCCTCCGCCGTCGACCGCACCGGCACTGGATCCGCCCGAGCCCAAGCCCACGCCCGCGCCCGAGCCCGCGAAGAGCGTCTCACCACCGCCCGAGCCCGCGAAGGGTTCGTCGCCCTCGTCGACCCCCCGCCCCCCAATGGCATCGGTCGATCGCGCCTCGACCCGCGCCCGACCCTCGTCCCGGTGGTCGCTGGCCCCCGAACTGAGCCTGGGCACCCAGGTGACCACCCCGCTGACGCTGGGGGTCGGTGCAGTGGTGGGCTGGCGTCATGGTGCGTGGGGAATCGAGCTGGGCGCCACGCACTGGCTCGCACGAACCCTCTCGATCGATCGCTCGGCCGAGATCGGGCTGGCGCTCACCCACGGAACACTCCGAGGCTGCCGGCGACCTGCGGTCGGGCGCGTCGAGCTCCCGCTGTGTGCGGGAATAGGGCTCGGGGGATTTCAAGCTCGACCGCAGCGAGGTCTGGAGCAACCGCGCCCTACGGCCGAGGTGTGGAGCGCCATCACCGCATCCGCGGGGGTGAGCGTGATGCTCAGCCCGCGCTGGGCCCTGACCGCTCGCCTCGAAGCCCTGTTCCCCCTCGTTCGCCCCGCGCTCTCAGTGGACACGAACAGCGTTCAAGTGCCAATTTATCGCATTCCCCCCCTGGCCGGTCTCGCGAGCATCGGGGTGGAATTTCGCGTGCCGTGACGAGGGGGGGAGGTTGCGGACAATCAACCTACGCATGCATCCGCGCTCCAAGCCGCGGGAGACCGGCGATCCACCGATGACCCACGCGATGATCCACGATGCCATCGATGATCTGTCGGCGGTCTATCGGGAGCACGTCCACTTTGCGTGGCGGCTCGTGCGGAGAATGGGCGTCCCGGAGGAATCGGTGGGCGATGTCGTTCAAGACGTGTTCCTGGTGATCCACCGTCGGCTGCCGGACTACGACGGTCGGGCGCCGATCAAGGCGTGGATCGCCGGGATCTGCCGCGGTGTGGTGCGGAACTTCCATCGCTCGACCATGCGACGCGAGCGCCGCCTGCGCTTGGTCAGCCCGCCCGTCGAGCGGGATCCCGATTCGTCGGATCGACTCGAGATGGGGCGCGCCTTGGCCCACGCGCTCGACCAGCTCGACGAGGATCAGCGGCTGGCGATCGTGCTCGTGGAGATCGAGGGCCTCAGTCCGGCAGACGTCGCCGAGCTGAGCGGAGTCTCGCGCAACACCGTGTACTCGCGCCTCAAGCTGGCCCGCAAGAAACTGCGAGCTCGACTGCGTGCGCTACGACCGGACGGCGCCAGCCAGGAGGACGAAGGGTGAGCGATCCGCGGCTCGGTGATCACTTCGCGGCCTACCGCGACACCCAGGGCCCCACCGCGCAGGAGCAGGCCGAGCTGTGGGCGGCGGTCCACGGGCGTGCCCGTCGAGGCGAGCTGGGGCCGCTGCTCGACGACGAAGCCGAGCTCGACCGCAAGGCCCCGCGGCGGCGCGGGATGCTCGTGGGCATCGGCCTGGGCGTGCTGGCGGCCGCGGCGGCCATCGTCGTCACCATCGCGATGGCCGAGCCCCGGCTCGCTTCGCCGAGCAACGAGGCAGACTCCCACGACGCGGCCAACTTCGAGGTCGACGACCCACCGCTGATCGACACGGCACGCCGACACGTGCCCTCGCGGCGGCCCGCGGCCTCCGCCGCGATCCCGACACCCGAGACCGAGACCGAGACCGAGACCAAGACCGAGCCCGAGACCGAGACCGAGCCTTCGAGCCCCACCCCGGCCTCGGCCCCAATGCTGCCGCCGGCAATCCCCGAGCCCGAAGCGAGCGCTACGTCGCCGGCTCCGATCCCTCGGCCGCGCCGCGCCAAGCAAGACCCTGGGATCTCCGACGATCGTACGCCGCCATCGATCGAAGTCGAGGTCGAGCTGCTCCAGTCCGTCAAGCGAGCCCTCGCGTCCAACCGGCCCGAGCGCGCCCTGGCCCTGCTGCGCGACCACGCCCAGCGATTCGCCGACGGCATGCTGACCCCCGAACGCGATCTGCTCGAGGTGCGGGCCCTATGCGCGGTGGGTCGCCCTGCGCGAGCCGAACGCAAGGCCGCCGCCGCCCTCGCCGCCAACCCCCGCTCGCCGTGGGCGCCTCAGCTGCGCCGAGGATGTGCGAGCGAGGACAGGCCGTGAGGCGTCGCGGCGCGGGGTGGCGAGGCGTCGCGGTCTTACCGATAGTGCTTGGCTGCTCGCCACCCCCGACCTCGGTCGGCGTACTGCCGCAACCCACCGGCACGGGCCAGTCCACCGGCACCACCGAGTCAGCGACCACCGAGTCCACGACCGCCGAGTCCACGACCGCCGAGTCGAGCTCGTGGACGACCGAGTCGTGGCCAATGACCGGTGACACCGACGACGGGAACAGCACCACCGGAGGCGATCCCAGCGAGTCAAGCGATGGCGCGGCGGGGACCACCGAGGCGTATACCTCGAGCTCCACCGCAGACCTTCCGACGGGGACCGCGTCCGATACCACCACGACGTTCGAGACCTCGACCGACGGCGGGACCACGACCTGAGGTGCGAGTCCAGAGTCGATCGTCTCGCCAACGAATCGATGGGTGACGAGCTCGCGGCGGAACGGACAACTGAATTGTGAGACCCGATGATGTACACGAGCGCGGCGTAAGCAGTCGTCGCGCCTACGGGGATCACCGCGCCTCGACGGCGCTCCATACCTGGAGAACGACAATGAACACGCACTATCGATGGTCCCTCGTACTTCCGCTGCTCGGCGGCCTCGCGGTCACGTCCGCATGCGACATCGACATAGAGATCGACAGCAACAGCAGCAGCTACACCGGGGAAGGCACGACCGTAGATCCCACCGACGGTGATGAGGACGCAGGCACCACCGCCGGCGGCAGCGACTCCTGGGGAGGCACCACCACCACCGCCACCGGTGGCAGCGACTCCTGGGGAGGCACCACCACCACCGCCACCGGTGGCAGCGACTCCTGGGGAAGCACCACCACCACCGCCACCGGTGGAAGCGACTCCTGGGGAGGCACCACCGCCGGGGGCTGGGAGAGCTCCGATGGCGGCCCGTGGCCTGGCACCACCGGCGATCCTTGGGAGAGCTCCTCTGGTGACCCTTGGGGCGGAACTACCGGCGACCCCTGGGAGAGCTCCTCGGGTGACCCTTGGGGCGGAACTACCGCTGAGTAAGGGCCACCTGCCCGTGCCCTCCTGATCCATGGATCGAGCACCAAGCGCTCGATCCATGACTAGTCGCTACTGGCCAGCTCCAGCAAGATCCGCAGCGCATACCAAAACAGCAGGGCCAGCGCCGACAATAACGCCATCGAAGCCGCGACATGCTGATCGGTGCGATAGTGATGCAGCACGTTGGACGTGTGATAAAGGATGTAGCCGGCCGCGAGCACGCACATGCCCACGCTGAAGACCAGGCCGAGGTTGAAGCCGAAC
This sequence comes from Myxococcota bacterium, assembly GCA_039194325.1. Taxonomy (GTDB): domain Bacteria; phylum Myxococcota_A; class Polyangia; order Nannocystales; family Nannocystaceae; genus Paraliomyxa. The sequence continues at coordinate 120,323 of JBCCWC010000011.1, read as the reverse complement.
ACGAGGCTGCCCACGACCAGACCGAGGGCACCGATGCTAAGCACCACCAGCACACCCCGCATGAAGGAGAAGTCCTTGCGGGTGATGAACACATAGGCGGTGAGCGCAGCGAAGATCGCCAGCGTGGCGGCCCCGACCATGAAGATCGGCGTGGTACCCACCATCAGCCGAGCGATGTAAACCAGCGGGATGAAGGTGATGACCTCGGCCACGGTATAAAGAGCCAGCCCCGCATACTGGGCGCCCCGCGAGCGATCGCTGCGGGCCCAATGATCGGCCAGCCAACTGGCACCGAAGAACAAGACGAGGACCAGGCCCCAAGACGCGGGCGACTCGATCATGGCCATCACCAGGCGCTCGATGCCCGGCAGGTTGATCGCGATGGATAGCAAGACCACGAACGCAACGATCGCGCCGGCCAAGTGCAGATAGGTGCGCTCGATGAACCGAGCGCGAGCCGCCGGCGATGCCTCGGCGACCGTGCGCGGCTCGTGCTCGGCAAACGACCCGTCCGCCGACGGCTCGGAGGCCGGCGCTGGATCATACGGGCCATGTGCACCGGAGGGTCGGGCGTCAGGCAGCCCCTGAGATGGTGGATATGGATTGAAATCGGACATTGCAGCGAGGGAAGTGTTGGTGTGGATCAGCAGCGATCCGATCACGAAAGCCTATAGTCGTGCGCCCTCGGACGCTTCGACCGCCGAAATCCCCTGGTAGTGCGGAGAATTCTCTCATCGGGTCGCTCTGCGATGTACGGGACAAGCCCGGGCCACAGGCTCAGCGGCCGGCATCGAACAGCTCATCGGTGGAGCCGATCGTGAAGGCGCGCCCGAGCCATTGACGGAGGACATCTTCGTCCCGAATGGCCAGGACCTGTTCGCGCTGATTCTTGGAGATCGGCAAGGTCCGGTGGTCGAGCACGTCGAGCAGTGCCAGGGCAATGCCTTCGGTGCGGCCTTCGGTGCGACCCTGGGCAATGCCTTCGTCTCGTAGTTCGTCGGCGATCGTTCGGTACATCTCTTTGGCCTTTCTGCTCACAGATTCGAGGATGAGTTCACGCAGCGGTGAATTTGGCTTGAACACCGTGATGACATACGTCCATAGCGCACGCATGTCTTCGATGCCAAGTGGGGGTTCTTGTTCCAGCACCAGGTCGAACTGTGGTGCCAAGCTCTCCAGACGAGACAGCGTCAATGACGAAAGATTCCGGTAGGCATGCAGCAAGGCCCGGGCGATCTCGACCAACGCTAGTGGTCCTGGGCGTGCCAGAGAATCGCCCAGGACCGAGCCGGAGAGATCGTCGACGAGCATATTGAGCTCCACGGTGGGCCCCAGCCGTTGACGGAGCGTCGGCGTCAACGAAAAGAGCTCGCTCAATTTCCGTGGGGTGCGACAAGCCGGGCGCTGGAGCAGAACGATGGGCAAGATGGCGGGCACGGTAGTGCGCTTGGGATCGTCGCGCATGAACTGGCGCCAGGTGCTGCCCATGTAGTCCAGAGTGCGGCAGGCCAGCAGCAAATCGAGCGTGGATTGGTGCTCGAACGCCAGGCACAGCGGCACGCGAACCTCTTGGTCGACCAGGTCGACCAAGAACCGTAGGTCGGCAAAACTGGTGTCGAGCATCGCGTTGGAATCCACCGTGGGTAGAGGCCGGATGGACTCGAAGTCGATGAACGGATGGAGCGCCGGGTCGACGACATGGCGCAGCTCGATCGCGACCGCTTCAGGCCGGCTGAAGACGTAGCGCACCAGGGCGTCGTGCGGGTTGCGATATCGGGGGCCGCTCGGCATCTCGACCCGAAACCAGTGCGAAAACAGTTCCGAGGGGTGCGAGCAAAGATCTCGCAGAGTTGGCGGCGATCTAAATATCTGGTGGCCCACGGGTTGGCCGGGGGTGGTCCGTGGGTGGGCCACGGTGCTCGATCGCGAGCTTCGATCGAGCGGCCGTCGGCGACTCGCTAGGGCTCACGCTGGATCCGCGCCAGCACGAACCACACGACCATGGCGCATACGACAAAGCCAAGCCAGTGGGCTAGCACCAAGGAGCCGACCGCCCCGCGCCATGCCTCGTAGGCGAAGAAGGCGAGCGTGCTCCCTACCAGCCGAATGACCACCGTCCGGCCGATCTGCCGGCTTTTTTGCGCGACGATGGCCGGAGCAGTCACGGCGGCGGCGGCCGTCGCCGTCGCCACAGCCCGATCGGGCGGACGGCCAGGCGGACGGCCGGGCGGCGCAACGGCGCCCGGACCCACCGCCACCGGGGCCACCACGGCAGCCGGCGGGGACGAAACCGACGGCGATAACGAGCTCGACCGCGACCCCGAGGATGAGGGTGAGACCGAGGCCGAAGCCGACGGCGAGCCCTGCGGCAGCGACAGCTGCCCAAAGGGCGTCGCTGCCGGTGCTTCGGCCTGGGCCAAGAAGCCAGCCACGTCGCGCCAGACCGCATCGAACTCGGCGCGGCCGAACGACGCCCCGCTGACGAACACGTCATGGTGCTCGGCGGGCCGAACGTCATCGGCAAAGTGACCCACGACGTCGAGATGATCGGCCGAAGCGGCGTGGACGACCTGGCCCCAGACCTGCGAAAGAGTAGGGACGACCCCGTCACTATCCACCCACTCGACCGGATCACCGTAGGCGGCGGCGATCTGCTGCCATGCGGTGCGATCGAAGCACTTCGCCCGAACCTCGGGGGTACGCGCCGCGATCTGATGCAGCGCCGAGTAGAGGGCCGAGGAGGTCTGCGCCGCCGGTCGCACCCCCGCCCGGATCACGCTGCGGATCCCGGGCCGCGGCGCTCGGGCTACCACGCACCCGTAGCGCACGCCCGGGCGATCGTTGGTGGAGGTGTTGAACAGCTCCAAGCCCTCGGGAGCCAGCTGGGGCACGAGCGCCTGATCTTCGGCCATGCGCTCGAGCAGGCGCTGCAGCGGGCCCCGCTCGTCCTGCGGTAGCGCGTCGAGCTGATCCAACGGGCCCGAAGCAAGCGCGGTCTGGTCCGACTTGGACGCGGCCGACCTCGAGGCCACGCGAGACAGCAGGCCGACCAAGCGCTCGGCGAGTCCGATGGGGATCTGGCTGGCGCGCAACGCATGGGCCGCCCCGGTGGAACCCAGCCGCATGATCCGCTGCCCCAGCAGGCCGTCGAAGAACGAAGCCAACGGCGTTCCGTGGTGGGGGGTGGCGATCGTCACCAGGCTCCGCACCCGCACGAGCAGCCGCTCCAGATCGAAAGACAACGGCAGCGAGGCGCCCGGCGTCAGCATCAGGCGAGCATCGAGGCCGCCGGTGGAGTGCGCCACCAAGTGGATCGGTCGTTCGTCCTGGCCCGCGTGGTCGTGCATCGCCTGGGCCAGCTGCGTCGCTCGCTCCCGCAGCGAGGCGCTGGGATGGATCTCGACCCGGACGAAGGTCGGCGACGAGCCCCACGCCCGCTGGGCCGCCCCCAGACGCTCGCAGACCCCACGGAAGTACTCGAAGCGCCCGAGATCGATAAACCCCAAGAACCCCGGGATCATGAAGACGTACGCAGAGCCAGGCATGACGGCGTTTCGCGGCGTATCGTAGACGGAGTCGAGCCCGTCGTCGGGTAGCGCCACCGCGCACGTGCATCGGGACGAGATCGACACCTCGTCCGGTGAACCCGATGCGCTTCCAAGCGCTTCTACGCACTCCTACGCTCCATCACGCCGCCATGCAGAATGCGCGGTGGGCTCGCGCGACCCGCACTCATGGCGATCCTGACGACGGTCACGGGGCCTACCCCCATCACCCTCATCGTCGGGTCATGTGTGCATTTTACAAGCTTCACAACCGGATCGCCCGGGGCCCGCTCGTGACGCTCACGACCTCGTGGTGCCGGCCCGGTCGCCTCGCGGATCGCGTGGCCCCGACAGTCCGCGCCCAACCCCTCAGAACATCAGCCCCACATCGAACTGGGCGAACAGCGGGATCTGAAACGCGGTCTCGGTGCCGAAGTTCCCCTGCCGGCGCAGGATCTCCCGGGCAAAGAACTCGCCGGGCCGCTGCGAAGACTGCACCTTGGCGTGCTTGAGATCGTTCAGATCTCCGCCGGCGATCGGACGGGCATTGTCGAAGGTGTAGACCTCGTCCACCCGCAGCACGGCCTTGGCGTTGGTCAGGTTGAACAGCCGCGCTCCCACCGTCAGCTGCAAGGTGCTGGCCAGCGGATAGGCGTACTGGACGTTGGCGTTGATCTGATAGTTGGGTTTGACGCGCCCCCCCGCCCCGCGAGGCAGCACGTAGATAGGAAACGAGCCGGGGAAGCGGTTGGTGGCCCCTCGCATGGAGATCGGATACCCCGAGCGCAGGCGCACGCTGCCGCCGACCAGCAGGCTCCCCGCCTCTCGCAGGTCGAAGGAGTAGAAGCCGTCAAGGTTGAGCCGGTGGGGTGAGTCGTAGGCCAGCGGGCCGAAGCTGTTGCGCACCAGCTCGGGGGTGTTGTACTGGAGCGAGCTGCCCAGGTTGATCGCCCCGGTCACCGGATCCACGAAGCCGTCGTGGTTGCCTCGCTGCCGGGCGTAGGTGTAGCTGCCGATCAGCACCCAGCCGTCGCCGAAGCGCTTGTTGACGGTGAAGGTGAACGCGTCGTAGTTGCGCACCGGTCGGTCATAGAGCTGCCCCACCCGCTCGAAGGCGTCGGCCAAGAAGCCGCAGCGCTGCGCCTGTCGGGCCAGCTCGTCCTGCGCGGGGTCGTCCTCGGCCAGATCGGCCAGATCGGCGTCGAGCTGCGCACAGCGGGCCTGCTGCCGGGCGATGTCCTCGGCCGCCACCGCCTCGCCCGGGTTGGCGATGATGTAGTTGTTGCCCCCGTCGGTCGAGACGTCCTCGACGGCCCGACCTAAGGATCGATGCAGCCAGCGCACGCCGAGGGTGAGATCCTCGATGATCTCCTGCTCGTAGCCCAGCTGCCACACATGGTCGAACTGCCCCCGCAAGCGCGGCACGGTGCTGCCGGCGGTCAGCCCCGAGGTGTTCTGGTCGTAGTCGACACAATAGCCGGTGGGCTGCCCGCTCTCGAACATGGGCATATCCCCTTGGGGAGTGGACGCGGTACGGCCCTCGCACGAGCTGTTCTCGAAGGTACGCTGCACCTCGACCATACCGCCGTAGACCCGATTGAGCAGGGCCAGCGGTAGCTGCTGAAAGAACATGCCATAGCCGCCGTAGAGCCGGCTGCGCCCCTCGTCGGTCCAGTCGTAGACCAGCCCGGCCCGCGGGGCCACGTTGTCGCGTATCAGGAACGCCCGCTGGCCCCGAACGTCTCGCATGTCCTGCGCCTCCCAGCGCAGGCCCGCGTCCAAGAAGAGGTTGGAGGCCAGGGCCCAGCGATCGTGAATGAACGCGGCGTAGTTCTGCGACGACACCCGCTCGTCATACGCGGCCACGCGCACGCCGTGCCCCTGCGCGTTGGTGATCGCCCGCAGCTGTCCCTGCTCGTGACGCACCCGCCCAAACCCCTGGCTGACCCGGCGGTTGGGGTTGTCGGTGTCGACGTAGATGATCCGGTGGTTGTCGACCTGCTGTGCTCGATCTACGCGCAGGGCGTAGTCGCTCGTGCGCTCGTCGAAGCACCACTCGCCGCCGTCCCCCGAGAGGCCCGCGGCCGCGCAGTTGTCGTAGAAATCAGCGTCGTTTTGGCCCGAGAACTGGATCCGCCGCCGGCGCTGGTCGTGGAAGAACTGGCTGCCCCACGCCAGCTGGTGGGCCCCCGCGGCCTCGAAGAAGTGGGTCAGGGCAAAGTTGGCCGCGATCCGCGAGGAGCGATCCTTGGTGTACTGGCCGATCCCCCCCGAGCGCCACGAGCGAACGGGACAGGTCAGCCCGGGCAGCCCCGCGTCGTTGCACGCCTCCTTGACGCCCCCCACCAGATCCAGGCCCTCGTCGCGGTCGAGCAGGCGGAACAGGCTCGCCCCCTGAGCGTCGCGCTCCTCGGTGGCCGGCCGATCCCGCAGCGTGGGATCCTCGAGCCGCCACGCCTCGTCGAAGGTGCTGTACAGATAGCCCACGTTGGCGTCGATCTCGATCCGATCTCCGGCGACGCGGCCCTTGTACTCCAGGTTGGCCCGGCTGGCCGTCCCCAGATCCCAGCCGAAGGCCCCGTCGACCACCCCGTTGGCCACCGTCGATGCCCCACCGAGGGGATCGGCGTTGGGGTTGGATCCGAACACGTCGGGATCGAGGTTGCCCCCCGCCGGCCGCCGGTACGACCGGCGCAAGAAGCTGGGCGTGCCGATGAAGGTGGCCCCCAGCCGATGCTTGGGGTTGATGGCCCAGTCCAGCCCCACCAGCGCCTGGGCCTGGACGCGACGGGTGCGGAAGCTCTTGGAGTAGAATTGCTCCGTGGCGATGTAGTCGCCCCCGGCCGCACAGTCGAAGGTCCCGTTCTCGTAGGGACACTGCTCGTAGCCCCCCGATCCGTTCTTGTCGATCCGGTGGTGGAAGGACTGCAAGAGGGTCGAGCGCGAGCCGGTCACCCCGATCCCCAGCGAGCCGAAGAGACGATCTTTGATGAGCGGGCCAGTGACCCCCATGGCCCCCTCCATCTGGTAGTCGGGGGTCTCGGTGGCCCGGATCGCGTTGTCGGTGGCCACGATCGTGCGGGGCGTGCCCAGGCGCGGGGTGAAGGTGAAGCGGGCATTGCCCCGCATCTTGTTGCCCCCCGAGATCCGCCGGGCCGACACGCGCCCCCCCGAAAAGCCCCCCGCGCGGGCCGAGACGCTCGCTTCTTGCACCTCCACCTGCTCGACGAACTCCTGGAGCATGGGCATGGCCACCGTGCCGGTGGTGGGGCTGTTGAGGGACATGCCGTCCAGCTCGAAGGAGACCTCGGCTCCGGTCGAGCCGGCCACGGTGGGCCCGGCCGCGTCCTTGCCCCCGGTGGGGGTCAGCTCGACCACCGCGGTGAGGGCATCGCGCGAGGGATTGCTGCCCGCCGGGAGGTTGCGGATCTCCTTGCCCAGGCGGATCCCCGAGGATGGGGTGTTGCGCACCGCCCGAGTCACCACCACCTCGCGCACTTCCTCCTTGTCGGGGTCGAGCCGGAAGCGCTCGCGCGCGTGCTCGTCACGGGCCAGATCCATGACCTTGGTGAGGGTCGACTGGCCGGCAAAGACCTGCACCGTGTACTTGCCCGCGGGGAGGTTGCGGAACGAGTAGAGCCCGTTGTCGTTGGTCATCATCTCGCGGGGCTCGGGCAGGCAGGTGCACTGGACGATGACCAACGCCCCAGCGATGTGCTCACGGGTCTGCGAGTCCTCGACCACCCCGGAGATCCCTCCCCCGGCGGCATGGGCGAGGGTGGGAACGAGCAACGGGGTCAGCAACCCCAACGACCCACCGAGACCACGGGCCAGACCAAGGGACAAACCACGGGCAAGGCGACGACGACGCGTAAGAAACGGGAAGGACACGGTCAGCCTCGACAAGATCCCCACCGCCCCCGGGCCGGCTGACCATGGTCGCGCCACCGAGCGCACAACCCCTAGCGTGACCGCGAGGGGAATCGGCGACGGACTCGAGGGCGAGGCCAGACGACCCGGAGGCGATGGTTCCTGGATGCGATGAAGGGACACGGGCCACGCCTGTGGCCCGACGACGTTGCGGTTACGACAAGCCCAACGCGGCCCCCTGCCGACGACTTACGCGGGGATGCTCCCGAAGACCGACCAAACCATCCCTCGCGCGGGACGAATGGTCCCGCCTGTACAAACCGCCCGTATGGGTCGCCCGCCCCCGATCTCGCTCCGTGGAACCTCGGCCAGGTGACCGGCGCTACCGGTGACCCGCAGCTTCATGTTCGGGCCCTCGGTGCCCGTCACTCGGCCGCCCGAGGAACCGACGGGCCCCCCGACGCGGCCCCCGACGGTACCCCTGATCCGACCTGGGGCCCGCGCGGAAACCGACGCAGGCGCTCACGGTCGCGGGGTCGCAGACTCCAGCGCAGCACCCGAGCCACCACCGAGGGATGCATCAGCGCCTCGAGGCCCCGCTTGAAGCACAGCACCTCGAGGAAGCGCGTGTGAATGTCGACGTCGACCGCAGACAGCTCGAGCAGCTGAGCCTTGAACCAGTTGAGCGCCCCGATCCCCAGGGGTCGTCGCCCCTCCACCTGCGGGTAGCGCATGTCCTCGGTGGTGGCGAGCAGCCAGGCGATGTCGTTGATCGGCCGAAGGCCCGCCCACAGCTCCTTGGCCAGCCCCCGGACCAAAGACGGGCCCCGCAACGACGGATCCGAGGACGAACGCCCGGCCAGGCAGCGCCGCAGCACGTTCGCGCCCAGGGCCGCGGTGGTCATGCCCTGACCGAACAGGGGGTTGAAGCTGCAGACCGCGTCCCCGAGCACGAGCAGCCCCTCGGGGAACCGGGCCATTCGCTCGTAGCGACGGCGAAGGTTGCTGGGCAGTCGATGGGTCGCGATCGGAGTGAGGAACTCGGCCCGTGAGATCTCCCGGTAGTACTCGGGCCGCGGAACATCCCGCGCGAAGGCCATGAATCCCTCCTCGTCGGCCGGCGGGTAATCACCACAGTAGCCGGCCAGGGTCATGATGTGGTGACCGCCCTCCACCGGGAAGATGTAACCAACCCGGGTCTGGTGCGGCGCCCGGGGGTAGATCAGCATGCACTTCCAGTCGCGCGCGGGATCGTCGGCCAACTTGACCAGCCGGCTGGCGTAGCCGACGTTGGTCTTGACCGTCTGCTCGGGCGGTCGCCCGTAGCCCAGCGCCTCGAGCCAGCGCGGAGTCTGGGTCCCTCGCCCCGACGTATCGACCACCACCGCAGCAGACAGGGTGGTGGTCTGCTCCTGCCCCCGCGCCCGCAGGCGGACCCCCGTCACCTGCGATCGCGCCGCGTCGTGGACCAGATCGGCGACGGTGTGATCGTGCCGCAGCTCCACGTTGCCGAGCGCCACCACCCGCTGCCGCACGTGCCACTCGAGCATCGGACGGGTCTGGCAGTACATATAGAGGCCCGTGGTGTGGCGCTGCTTGAACACGTCGTGGTGGAACCACACCCAGTCTTCGGCCAGGTCGGTGTAGCGCGAGCCCGCCTCGAGCATCTGCGGCCAAAAACCGGCAAAGAGCTCACCGAGCACGTCGGCCCCGCCCTTGAGCACCGCGTGGGTGTGCCGCCCCTGGGGCACGCCCTTGCGCGGCTGCGGCCCGGTGGGCGGCGGGTCACGCTCGATGACGACCACCTCGGCGAAATGCTCGGAGAGGACCCGGGCCGCGACCAACCCCGCGACGCTGGATCCGATGACGATGGCTCGATCACTGTCGGTCATGGCGATACGACCACCATGCTCGCACGACAGCCGGGCCCGAAGAACCCGGGATCCCGCCGACGAGCCGCCCAACGCTCCACGACCTGTCGGGTCAGCGCCCGAGCGACGACTCGACGCAGCGCAGCGCGCCCGGGGAGCCCCACTCCCGCGTATTGACGAACACGCTGTGCACCTGGCCTTGTTCGTCGACGAAGTAGGTGTCGGGGATCTTCGAGCTACCCAGCTGCTCGTGCAGCTTCGTGCTCGGATCCCACAGCACCCGTACATCGGTGTCATCCAGCGACATCTGCGCGAGGAAGGGCCCGATATTGTCGCGCTCTTCGTCGATGCTCACCGCGAGCACGACCACGTCGCCGTTGTCCGCGAGTCGTTCGGAGAGCTTGGCCACCTGCGGCCACTCGGTAATGCAGGGCTCACACCACGTGGCCCAGAAGTTGAGCACCACCAGCTTCCCGCGAAACTCCGACAGCGCCACCTCGCGGCCCTCGAGATCCTGAACCACAAAGGGCGGTGCCTCGTAGGGCGAGCGGCGAACCTCCTGTAGCGCGCTACCGTCTTGGCCTTCGGCGACCAACGTGATCTCCACGTCGAGGATCTCCGAGTCCCCGAGCACAAAGCTCGCTTCGATCCCTTCCTTGCCGGGGGCGCGCACCCGAAGGGCCTGGTCTCCCCGGGGCAAGAACAGCTGGAAGCGACCCTCCTTGGCGTCGACCTCGACGGGGGCTCCTCCGCGACCGTCGATCACCGGCACGACGACTGTCCCTTCGATCGGCTGGCCGTCGACGTCGAGCACCCGACCGGTGACCTGCGCATGCGCGGGCTGCATGGCCCGGCACGCGGTCTCGTTTTGCGTGCGCACGGCCGACTCGAGCGACTGGCCAAAGCCGAACACGAGCACTCCCCCGACGGCGATGTACAGCACGAACGCGACGATCCCCAGGGCGTCGAGACGACGACGGGGCGGGCGGGCCCCACTTGCGGCCGAGGCCGAGGACGGAACCGAGGACGATGCTTCGGAATCGGGCGTCGCCATGCGCGTCAGCTCCCTTGCTCCTGCCGCAGCAGCTGGTCGAATACCTCGGCGGGGGGCGTCCCTGCATCAACCAGCGCCTGGGCGGCCTCGCGCTCTTGCGCGATGATGGTGTCGAAGGCGTCGACCGGCTGGGCCCCGCCCAAGAAGCGCCCGTTGACGAACGAGGCGGGCGTCCCCCGGACCCCGACCTGCTCGGCCAAGGCCTCGTCTTCGGCCACGATCTGCTCGATCGTCGGATCCTCGCGATCGGCGGCAAAGCGCGCCATGTCCAGCCCCAGCTGCTGGGCGATCGCGTCGATCTGTTCGACCGATAGCGCCCCCTGCTGCTCGAACAGGGCGTCGTGCATCTCCCAAAACTTGCCCTGGCGATGGGCGGCCAGGGCCGCCAGGGCCGCGGGCCGAGCCAGGGAGTGGTTGGGCAGCGGCAGCTGGGCAAAGACCACGCGCACGTCGGGGTGCCGCTGCGTCAGCGCACGCACGGTGGGCGCCAGCTTCGCGCAGTAGGGGCACTGGAAGTCGGAGAACGCGACCACGGTGACCAGGGCCTCTTCGGGGCCAAGGCTGGGTCGCTCGGGCCCCAACCGCACCGCGTGCCGCCGCTGCGGATCGGGACCACGATCGGGTCGGTCCCGCTTCCCCGCCGCGTCCTGCATCAACGTGTCGTAGACCGCGGCCCGGGGGGTCCCCGCGTCGACCAGCGCGAGCGCCTCGGCACGCTCCGCCTCGATGACCGTGTCCCAGTGGTTACGCGCCAGCGCCCCCCGAATGTGGCGACCATTGACCACGAAGTGCGGCGTGGAGCCGATCCCCAAAAGACCCGCTGCGTAGCGATCGCCCTCGATCGCCTCGCCGGCCGCCTCGCTGAGCATGTCGGTCCTAAAGCGCTCGACATCGAGCCCCAAAGACCGCGCCACGTCGTCGATCTCGTCGAGCGACCCGCCCGCCGTAAACAGGTGATCGTGCATCGGCCAAAACTTGCCCTGCTGCTGGGCGGCCCAGGCGGCCCTCGCCGCAGGGATCGCCTGGGCGTGCATGGGCAGCGGCATGTGCTTGAAGATCAAGCGCACGTCGTCGTTGTCCTCGAGCGCGTCCATCAATGGTTCGTGGGCCCGCTGACAAAAGGGGCACTCGTAGTCGGAGAACTCGATGATGGTGACCAGGGCGTCGTCGGGGCCCTTTTGCGGCTCATGACCACGCAGCTCCACTCGGTAGCGACCGCGATCCTCGTAGCCCGACCACGGCCCGGTGGGGCGCCGCTGCACGACCTGACCGATGTAGAACCCCCCCGCCAGCGCGGCCACGAAGGCCAGGACGCCCAGCAGCCGACTCGAGGACCGCGCCGCCGGGCCAGGCTCGTGGCCGGCGTCCGGCGCATCCGCCGACCCCGGTGGGAGATCGTCGCCCTCGGGCGATCGTGACTCGTCGTGGTCGGTCATGAGGTCGGGGGAGCTTATCAGTCCCCTCATCAAAACACCCACGACCGCGGGAAGGTTCCCGCCCGGTCACCCGAGACCACCCGGGGTCCGGGGTCCGGTGCCCGAAGCTCGTGCGGAGCTAGATACGGAACCGCACCGCGGGAGCAAGACGCGAGGAGGGCGCTGATCGAGTAGAAGCGCTGCCCCCGGCTCCACTCTCACGGCATCGCGCGACTGACCGATGCTCGCGACGTCTCGGTTGGTTGCGCTGTGGACCGCGATCGATCAGGATATGAAGGGAATGGGCTCGCCGCTCCGGCGAGCGATGATCACGACGGGCCGACTTAGAGCGTGCTGGACTCTCATGGCTCCGCCCGTGCGTCTTGCGGTGTGCGCACCCGACGGCGGGAACAGCGCATTCCGGTCCGTCGTACCAACGGGAAGAGCGGGGGAGCTGGTTGTCGTTTGACCATTGGCCCACGATTCGGCCCCACGTCTCGACCTCCCGCCTGAATTATTCAGGGGCTTCTCATTTTTGATCCGTGACAACGCAAGCGCTCTTCAATGAGCAGGTTGCCTCGCCGTCAGGTCCTCGGGCGAGCAGGGCTCGGTCCGTGCGGTGGCCGCGCGGAGCAACCCGAGCCAAAGCCCACCTCGTCAGGGTCAGAGGAGAACTATGAGGTTCGTGAATCATCGGGGCGTAGTTCGAGACGTAAGGTCGAAAGGCGAGCCAGCGACCGACCCCTCGACAACCAAGTGACGACTTCGACGACGAACGATCGACTCACTGATTATTACTCGGCGGTCATGAATCCAACACATCTACATACTGTACGGAGAAGATCGAGGGCTGCGAAACGAGCTTGGCACTGTGGCAAACAGACAACGACCTCCCCTGCACCAGCGCACTGCCTCCATATATGCTCATCATCGCCCTGATTCCAACTCCTCAGATCAGCTCGGCACCGCCCGAACGGGCAACCCGCGACGGATGAAAACCCAAACTTCGTTCAGAGCCTATTTTCTTTCTAGAAGTGGACACGCCGCGTTGTGAACTCAGGACCGTTGGTCAGCGGTGGCATGCCACCGAATGCTCGGTCGAGACGCCGCTCGCTCTTCCGTTTCTCTTGCTGTAGCCGTTGTCGTGGTTTTCCCATCTCATTCACCTAAAAGCAGATCTCTCGTGTGCGCTCTGGTTGACGCTGACGCGTCAACACGCGGCGCTACGCGCGAAATCCCACCACCAGGCGCTTTTTGCGCTTGATTCGGGCCTAGATATCGCTCGACGAGTTACTCGATCTGCTCGGTGAGTTCTTCGGGTTTCCTCGGCGTATTCACGCAACGCAATTCGCACGCAAGGTTCCGCCGCTCAACACCCCCCCTGAAGGGTTACCAACCGACAGCCATGCCTGACCACGCAATCACGCCACAGACCGCTGCGACAATCGACCGACGGCGATCCTCCGTCGGATCCGCGGTTGCGCAGGGCAGTGTGATCGTCGATAGTGCCACGGTACGCATGTCCGGTTACCTGTCCTGATCCTCACGGCTCGACCTCGTGCGAGGCGCCACGATGCGCCGGTCTCGGGCGGCACATGCCGCCGCACTCCGGCGCGAGGAATCTAGAGACCACGCCGAAGGACGACCCATGGTTTCTGCACCCGGATACACCACCACCGAACGACTCTACGAGGGCGACAACTCCATCGTTTACCGAGCGATCCGGCAGTCCGACGAGCGCTCCGTGATCCTCAAGGCGCTCAAGGCGATCCAGCCCTCGCCGAAGGCTATCGCGCAGTTCAAGCATGAGTACCTTCTGACCCAGGAGCTATCCCGGCCCGGGGTCATCACCGTTCACGAGCATCTCCAGACCGAGAACCACTGGGTCATCGTTTGCGAAGACTTTGGCGCCGAGTCCTTGCGTCGCCTGGGGCTCGCCGGTGAGATCGACGTCGACCGGTTCCTGAGGCTGGCCATCGACATCACCGATATCGTGGCCAATATCCATCAGGCACAGGTCATCCACAAAGATCTCAACCCGTCCAACATCGTCCTCAACCGCGACACCGGCGTCGTCAAGATCATCGATTTTGGCATCTCGACCCGCGGGCTGGATCGCGAGTCGGTCTCCTTCGACCACCCAACCCGCCTCGAGGGAACCCCCGGCTACCTGTCGCCAGAGCAGACCGGCCGGCTCAACCGCGTCTTGGACTATCGCAGCGACTTCTACTCGCTCGGCTGCACCTTCTACGAGTTGCTCACTGGTCACCTCCCCTTCGACCGTGACGACCTGCTAGAACTTATCCACTGCCACCTCGCGCACCTCCCCGTGGCCCCTCAAAGGCGGGTGCCTGCCATCCCCTCGTTGCTTTCGAATATCGTCCTCAAGCTCCTCGCCAAGAACCCCGACGATCGCTACCAATCCTGCCACGGGCTCAAGTCAGACCTGACTGCCTGCCTCAAGTACCGAGCGGGCGAAGCGCCAGCGCTGGTGGAGCTGGGTCAGGACGATGTATCCACCCGTTTCCGGCTCCCCGACACGCTCTATGGTCGCGCTGTCGAACACGACCTCCTTGGCGCCGCGTTCTCGGCCGCTGCGCACGGAGACACCCGGCTCTTTCTGGTCACGGGGCACTCCGGGATCGGTAAGTCCGCACTGATCAAGCAGCTCTACGAGCCGGTGACCCGGAGCAAAGGGTTCTTTGCCTCCGGAAAGGCCGAGCAGTTCGAACGGGACCGACCCTACGCCCTGGTGATCGAGGCGCTCGAGGCCCTGCTCCGCCATGTGCTGTGCGAGGATGAGCAGCGCATCGCGCACTGGCGTACGCGACTGATGCAAGCAGTCGAGTCCGACTGCGCCCTACTCATCGAGATCGTCCCTCAGGTCGAACTCTTGACCGGAGCGATGGCGCCGGTGCGTGCCGAGTCGACCGGAGACCGGCGTTTTCGGCTCCGACGGGTGCTGCGCGAGTTCATCCGCGTGTTCGCGCAACCCGAGCACCCGCTGGTCTTGTTTCTCGACGACCTCCAGTGGGCCGACGGTACGTCGATCGAGTTCATCAAGGCCCTGATGACTGGCGAGTCAGTGCCCTACCTGCTGGTGATCGGGGCCTACCGCGATAACGAGGTGGATCCCCACCACCCGGTTCGCATGATGCTCGACGAAGTCGATACAGCCGAGTTGCTACAGCTGGCCCCGCTCCGACCCGACGACGTCGCCAAGTTCATCGCAGAGACGTTTCGTACTTCGTCCCAGCGAACCGCACCGCTGGCTGCGCTCGTGGCCGAAAAGAGCGGCGGTAACCCGTTCTTCGTCCGTCAGTTCCTCGCCGCGTTGCATACCGACGGCCTGCTGTTCTTCGACCACACCGCCGGGATGTGGTCGTGGGACTTGCCGGCGATCAACGCCCGGGACATCAGCGACAACGTGGTCGACCTGCTGCTGGGCGAACTGCACCGCCTTGAGCCCTCAACCCGACGGATCCTGAGCTGGGCTGCGTTCCTCGGCAATCAGTTCACCCTGCCTCCCCTGGTGCAGCTCAGCGATCAGAGCGCCAAGGACACGATGGCCGAGCTCTTGCCCGCGATCGGGGGCGGGTTCGTGGTGCCCCTCTCCGGTGACTATCGCCTGCTTGAGGCCGACGTCGAGCAGCTCGAGCCGAGGCTTGAGCTGTCCTTCAAGTTCACCCACGATCGCGTTCAGCAGGCCGCCTACAGCCTGGTCCCGGAGCACGAGCGCGCGAGCGTACACCTTGAGATCGGCCGGCAGCTCCGGGCGAGCGGGCAGGCATCGCCGCTGGACATCGTCGAGCACCTCGACGCGGCGGAGGCCCTGCTGACCGATCCGCTGGAGCGCCTGGAGGTCGCACGCCTCAACCTCCACGCGGGTCTCAAGACCAAGAGCGCGACGGCCCACGATACGGCCTTTCGGCTGTTCACCGCGGGTCTTTCTTTCGTCCGGCCTCCGATGCTCGAGCGCGGGGTCGAGGAGGACATCGTGGGTGCAGACGCGTCGGCCTACGATCGCGACTACTCGCTGACGCTGCGCCTGACCGAGCTGGCTACCGAGACCGCGGCGCTGTGTGGCGACTTCGAGTCCATGGAGCGGCTGGCCGACAACGTGCTCCGGCACGCACGCTCAGCCTACGACCGCGTCGAGGTGACCCTGGTCAAGATGAAAGCGCTGACCACCCAGAGCCAGCTCCGCGAGGCCATCGAACTGGCGCTCGAGATCCTCGCTCCGCTCGGCGTCCTCTTGCCGGCAGATCCCGGGCCAGACGACGCCGCTCGAGCGGCCCTTGCGGTGGAACGCGCCCTAGGCGACCGCACGATCGAGAGCCTGGCGTCCGTCCCCCGGGCGACCTCCACCCTGCCGCACGGACACGCCATGCGCGTGTTACGGGCCATCTACATCACGACGCTGATGTCGCACCAGGCGCTCGCTCCGCTGGTCGCAGCAAAGATGGTCGAGCTGACGCTCCTGCACGGGCGAGTCGACGAGTCCGTCGGAGGCTACTGCTACCACGGCGTCCACCTGTGCGAGCGTGGCGATGCAAGCAGCATCGAGCAGGGCTACCGCTTCGCCCAGACCGCGCGGGCGATCTGCCACCGTGAGGAACTCGACGAGCAGCTCGTCGATGTCGACGGCAACGGCTATTTTCACATCTATCACCTCGTAGAGCCGGTCCGGGACCTGATCGAGATCGTCAACCAGTGCTACCGAACGGCGTGGAGGACCGGCAACAACACGATGGCCGCCGGAGGCCTGGCCAACCAGGCCATCGCCCCCTTTACCGCCGGGTTCGAGTTGGACGAGCTCTCGGCGAAGATGCGCGGCCTCGTCGAGATCTGTGAGCAGCGCCGGTATATGGCCCAGGCGACGTGGGTTCGCGCCTACTGGCAGTGCGTCCTGAACCTCATGGGAGAGCATGACGCGGACGATCCCTGCGTGCTGCGAGGCGAAGCCTACGACGAAGGCGTGCAGTTACCCATCCACCAGCAGGACAACGATCAGATCATGATCCAGCTGCTGCACGTCCTCAAGACCATGCTGAGCGCCCGGTTCGGCCGGTACCGCGAGGCCGTCGCCTCGTACTCAAGCTACGTCGATCGCCGCTGTCCGCAGTCTGCTCTCTTCCACCCGCCAGCGTTGATGCTCTACTGCATCGCGAGGCTGGCGCTGCTCGGTGAAGAACAGCCGGACAACCGAGCGTCCGTCCTCGAGGACGTCGAGGCGAGGATCCAGCAGGTGAAGGTCTGGGCCCAGACTGGACCGACGAACTACCTCCATAAGGCGCACCTGCTCGAGGCCGAATTCGCACGGGCCACAGGACGCCACGACGACGCACGAGTGCACTACGACCGCGCGATCGATCTGGCTCGAGAGCATAGATACCTCAACGACGAAACGCTGGCCCTCGAGCGAGCGGCGTCGTTCTTTCACGAGCAGGGGCACATGCGACTGGCGAGCTACTACATGCGCGACGCCCACTACGCGTACCAGCGCTGGGGCGCCAAGGCCAAGCTCCGTGAGCTCGAGCTGCGCTACCCGGACCTGCTCGTCTCTGGCGACGCACCCCGAGCGCGGTCGAGCCTGCGCGGCGCCACGAGCCCCTCGGAGACCCGCGGGACCCTGGTGACCGGCGAGCTACCCGATCTCGACCTCGAGGCCGTCTTGCGAGCCACGCGGGCCATCCGGGCCGAGCACGATCTGGCCGGGCTGCTGCGCCAGGTCATGACGGTCTGCTTAACGTACGCGGGCGCGCGCCAGGGTCTGCTGATCCTCGCACGACGGGGCGAGCTGGTCGTCAAGGCCACTGGGCACCTGGACGAGACGGTGCGGATCGAGCTGACGTCTGAGGCCCTGGGAGATCGATCGGATCTCTCCCACGCCGTAGTCCGCTACGTGGCCAAGACTGAGGAGCCCGTCGTCCTCGACCACGCGTCGGCTGAGGGAGACTTCAAGGCGGACGCGTACATCCAACGCCACGGGTGTAAGTCTGTGCTGTGCCTGCCCATCCTCTATCAGAGGACGTTGGTGGGCATCACCTACATGGAGAACAACCAGACCTCCGGCGCCTTCGGGGCGAGTCACCTCGAGTTGCTGAGCCTGCTGATGACCCAGGCCGCCCTCTCCATCGACAACGCCTGGCTCCGTAGCACCGACGAGGAGGCCGAGTTCCGGTACACGGTCGGAGGGAGCCTCGCGGGCGACACCCCCAGCTACGTGCAGCGCAGCGCGGACCGAGAGCTGGTGCGCCGGGTCGACCAGCGCGAGTACTGCCACGTCTTCAACGCACGACAGATGGGTAAGTCGAGCCTGCGCGTCCAGGCGATGAGCCGCCTGGCCGCCCGCGGGATCCGCTGCGTGGCGATCGATATCTCGGCCATCGGCTCTACGGGGGTGACCAGCGAACAGTGGTACGCGGGCATCGCCCGAGCTCTCAGCGCGGGGCTAGGCCTACGTGAGAGCTTCCACCTGCGCACGTGGTGGAGAGAGCGGTCCCACCTGTCCCCGCCGCAGCGGCTAGCGGAGCTCATCGACGAGGTCGTACTCGGCGACGGCTCCGAGCCCATCGCCATTTTTGTCGATGAGATCGATATGATGTTCAGCCTGGAGTTCTCCCCCGACGACTTCTTTGGGCTCGTCCGTTCACTGTACAACAAGCGAGCCGACGATCCCCGCTACGCGCAGCTGTCCTTCGTCTTGCTGGGCGTGGCGACGCCATCCCGGCTCATCCGCGACAAGTCCCGGACCCCGTTCAACATCGGCCACACCATCTCGCTGACCGGCTTCAAGCCCGCGGAGGCACGGGTGCTCGCGCGCGGCCTCCTCGACTTCGACCGCCCGGACCTGGTGCTGGAGGCGATCCTGCGCTGGACCAAGGGGCAGCCGTTCCTGTCCCAGAAGCTCTGCCTGCTCGCCCGAGACGCGCCATCGCGCCCCCTCCCGGGCAAGGAACGCGCGTGGGTGGACAGCCTCGTCACCCGTAAGGTCATCGACCGATGGCGGAACTATGACGACCCCGAGCACCTCGGGACGATCGAGGCCCGGATCCTCGAGTCCCCGCGGCGCCAGGAACTGCTGACCTTGTACGCTGAGGTGCTAGAGCACGATGTGGTGGACTCAAGTGCCACCCCCCTCGAGTTCGAACTGCTGCTGACGGGCCTGGTCGTCCGCGATTGGGGCCGTCTAAGGATCGGCAACCCGATCTACGCGAACATCTTCGACGCCGCGTGGATCAAGTCGGCACACGCTGCACCATCGCGGAATCACTGAGCCCTCGGTCGTCAGTATCCGTCCATCGCCTGGGCATCGGTGTCCTCATCCTCGGTGTCACCCCCGTCGAAGTCGGGGATCGTATCGGGGTCAAAGGTGCGGTCGGGGCCCGGGTCGAAGACCGTACAGGCCCCCATCTCGTCGATCAGCTCCGAGACGCGCAAGCCGCCTCCACGCTCCATGCAAGCGGAAGGTGGCAAGTTCGAGCATGGTAATGAAGGACGCGGGAGGTTCGGTTCCATGGTCGTCATTGCGTTTTCTTTGAGACTTATTTGGTCTTGTGCTGGTCGAGTAACAGGCTGAATTCGTAGCCTCGCCGACCGGACTGGAAGATCGGCAGGAACACATTTTGCACATGTTTTCTGTGATATTCTTCGTTGTATTTACTTTTGAGTTCCTTCAACATCTCTGTGATTCTTTCATCATTGTATTTTGGATTGATTCTCTGGAGCAGACGAATCAAGCGCTGGTTCAAGGGCTTGGAATCGGGTAACCTCAACTCGTTCCTCACGATGCACAGGAAATCAAACAAGAGGTCCCAGGTGGCCTGCAGTCCGATCTCGACGGCGGTGACGCGTTTGACGCCTGAACTTGTGTATGTTATCACCGACTGTTCGATGAAGCCCAGCGAGCGTTCGATAAAGTCGAGTAATTTTTTCTCTTCGTATATAGGCACGCATGAGATAGGAAATAATTTATTGGGCTTGAACCGGCTCTGCCCGAGCAAAGCACTCTTCGGTGGCTTGTTCACGGGATCCTTCTTATGCTGTTGCACATAGTACAGCGCGATGTGGGCCAGTATGTTGGCCCCCATCAGTTCCTCCAGGCCCGGCAGGAGAGGGGACTTGAAGGTCCAGCTCATCCCGAAGGTGACGTACTGCCATGCTTCGGAGTAACGTTCGTTCTCATTCTTCTTCGCTGCTAAGCAAAGGATCCCCATCTCGAAGAAGCCGTTAACGTAGAGTTGTCCGGCTTCGAAGACTTCGAGCGCGATGTCGGGATCCATATACAACGCATTCGACGTCGAGATGGTCGACAGGTAGCCCAGCGACGGCGCATCGTTATCGAGCAGTGTGTTGATGATCCCCTTGATGAGTATGGAGCCAGCATAGTATTTATGAGCCCAAGGGTATAAGTTCCCTCGGAGATCCTGGGCCCGCATCAGTGCCTCGAGCCCCATGTTGATCAGATTCAACGACGGGTACTCGTTCGACAATTTCCATACTCCTGACTCCTCCAATTCTTCGACGATTTGTTTGACCAAATCCGGAACGTTGTCCCCCACGAATGCACGCATGTTCGCGATGGCGGCACCGAAATGTGCGTAGGCCCAAAATGAGTCCCGGCGCTTGTATCTCTTGATCGCGACATTGTAGTAGTAGAGGCTCTTGACGTAGCATTTGATACTGTAGTCGCCGCGCTTGAACGGCGACTTGTGGAAAATCGAGTTGGCCACGTCACGAAAGACCTCGCCAAAATGCGCGTAGGCCCACGCATAGTCCGGCCTTAAGACCAGGGCCCACCAGTAGTACCGAGCCTGGGATAAAATGGTGGACTTGCCTTCGCCGTTGAGGATAGGACCGAGCCGGAACTCGGCGATGGCATTGAGCACCGACGCTCGGGCTAGGTGAGCCCACCCATAGGAGAGTTTCTCCACGAGGCCCTCTTCGATCAGCTTCACGCGCCAGAAACATCCTTCTTTCCAGACCAGGAACGACACCGACACCTTGGGAGTCACGACGGAAAACGGGGATTTGGCGTCGTCGATCTTGAATTTGCTCATGTCCTGTTGATAGAATGCGATCGTAAAAACCTTGCTGGCGGGGCTTTGGAACACCGTCGCAAACTTGGAATTTGCGAGTTCATTTTTTACTTTCGGCTTATGCTTGAAAATTTCAATGAGTGATCTGCGAAGCTGATCTATCTGCCCCCCACAGCGAATGTGTCGACCGCGCAATTTCCTGCTTTTCGACATGGTGCGCAGCATTTTCTTAAGTACATTAGATACCTCCAGATCTCGTCCGGATGTGGCATTCTCCTTGTAGATCCGGTCGAGCGCCCGAAACAGCACCCACTCCGCGTTGCTCCACTCCTGCTCCTTGGCGTAAATCTCCGCGATCTCGAGGAGTCGCCGGATGGATATATTGGGTGAAGTGATTTCTATGGTGAGACTCATGGTGGCGGTTCTTTGGGATGGAGCGTGCGCACGACCATCCACCAGGGAGTACGACGGGCGCTCCGGATGATTGCCCTCTCGGAAAAAAATCGACGGGCGTGGATTCGATCCTGCTCCCGTAACCCTGACTCATGCCCAAACGTCGTTCTGAGCCTCCAAATTCCCCCTTCAAGGCGCATCGCTCGAGACTCAACTGAAGCAGAGCGACCTTCGGGGTGGAGACGGAGCCACTGTCTCGCATGTAGCCTCGGGTCGCTCATGACCGCTGAGCGGCCTGGCTATCCACACACCGCGTGCGTTAGGCGACCCGCGCCGTCGACCGAGCGCTTTGCGCGATTTACGCCGTCTCCTACTACGCAGCCACACTCCACGGGAAACGCGGACGAGGATCGGGCATCAGTCACTGATGCATGCCGCAACCATCGTGACGCTGTACCGCGTATGACCGGAGCGCACGTCCGGCACGGAGTACTACGGACCCTTGGCCTCGGAGCTCTTCAGCCGCGGGTGCTGGTCGACGGCTGCCCGCATGTATCGCGCGTAGACCTCTTGCCGGGTGGATCCGGCGTCGATGAGCTGCTGGCTGCCCTGGCGCTCTTGATCCACCACACGGCGCAGGGCGTCGGGCTTGAGCGCCCCCTCGACCCGGATCCCGTTGAGAAAGAAGTTGGGGGTCGAGCGCACGCCGATCGTCTTGCCCTTGGCCTGCTCGTCCGCCACCCGCTGGGCGGTGGCCTCGGCGCTCAGGTCCGCAGCAAACCGATCGACATCCAGCCCCAGCTCCCCCGCGATCTCCACCAAGCGCTCCTCGCCACCCGCGTGGCGCTCGCGAAAGAGGCGATCGTGCATGACCCAAAACCGCTGCTGCGCCAGGGCGGCGATCGACGCTCGCGCGGCCGGCTCGGCGCCGGGGTGCATCGGCAGCGGGAACTGCTGGAAGACCACCCGCACATCGTCGGGGTAGGCCTGCACCAGCTCGTCCAGGGTGGCGGCAAAGCTCCCACAAAACGGGCACTCGAAATCCGAGTATTCCACGATGGTGACCAGTGGCTCACGGGCGCCCTTGATCGGCGCATCGTCGGGATAGGTGGCCGGCCAGCGCTCGCCCACCACCATGCGCGACAGGTTGCCCTTGACGTCCTCGAGGTGCGGCAGCGCGGTGTACTGGCGATCGGCGGGGGCCTGCTCGGGGCTACCGCAGGCCGCGAACGCAAGCGAGACGGCCAGCAAAAGAGGGCCCCACGCGCGGGACCGGCTCTGCGATTGGCCCCGTGATTGGCACCATGACCGGGAAGAACTCATCGGGCTGTTCGGGCTCATCGGTTGGGAAACTCCGACTCGGGGATCGCGTCCGCCATGACCGCGTCGACCACCTGCTCGCGGGGCGTGCCGGCGTCGATCTTGGCCTGGGCCACGGCGAGTTCCTGCTCGAGCATGTTGGTGATCACCCCGGGGCTATAGCCGCTGACGTAGCGACCGTTGATGAAGAAGGCGGGCGTCCCCGTCACTCCCACCCGCTGGGCCAACGCAAGATCGGCGGCCAACTGCTGTTCGAGGGCAGGCTCGTCGAGATCGGCGAGCAAGCGCTTGCGATCGAGCCCCAGTGCCTCGGCGTACTCGGCGAAGTTGCTGCGCCCCAATGGGCCCTCGTGGGTGATCACCTTCTCGAACATGCCCCACTGCTTGCCTTGCCGGGCGGCGGCCAGCACCGCCAGCGCGGCCCCCCGCGCCTCCGGATGGATCTCGAGCGGCATGTGGCGCACCGCGACGCGAAATCCCCGAGGCTGGCTGCGAAGGAACACGCCCAGCTCTTGCTGCCACGCGCGGCGACAGTAGGGACAACGAAAGTCGAAGAACATCACCAGCTCGACCGGCGCGTCGGCGTCGCCGGACGCGGGCAGCTCACCCACCCGCACCGCGTAGCGCTGAGCAGGATCGGGCGCGACGAGCTTGCGCGGCGCCGGAGACGAAGCCGACTGGGCGGCCAGCTTCTCGCGCAGCTTCTTCTCCCCCGGCCCGGCTCCCACCGGCTTGGTGGACGCCGCCTTCATGAAGGTGGTGTAGACCTCGGCCCGGGGGGTGCCCTGCGCGATCTGCTCGCGAGCGCGACGGATCTCCTCGTCGATCACCCCGTGCCAGGTGGCCTCGTCGGCAAACCCCGCCAGGTAAAGACCATTGACGAACGACGCGGGCAGCCCCATCACCCCCAAGGTCTTGGCCTGCCGACGATGACGCATCCGGCGGCTGCTGTGGGTGCCCGTGTCCAGATCGTCCAAGAACCGCGGGATGTCGAGCGACAGCGCCTCCGCGTGGGCGCGTAGGGTGGGCCGATCGAAGTTGCCGCCCTGCTCGAACAACCGCCGGTGCATCTCCCAAAACTTGCCCTGGGCCCCCGCCGCGTAGGCCGCCTCGGCCGCCTGCTCGCCGCGACCGAACCCGGGCACCGTGAACGCCCGGTACACCACCCGCAGATCCGCACCGTAGTCCTCGACCAGGTGGTCCATCACCTGCCAGGTGCGTGCACACGGAGGGCAGGCGTAGTCGGTGAACACCACCACCGTGACCAGCGGCTGCTCGCCGCCCAGCGCATAGTCGTCGTCCCAGATCTCCACCCGGTGCCGCTCGGCGTCGATCCGCACCCCGGGGCGCGCTTCGTCCTGGGTCTGGGTGCGACAACCCGCACCCATCGAGCTCAGCATGCCCACCAGGGCGAGCATCAACACGCCCGACCACCTCATCGGCCGCCCGATCCGCCACCCGAGCCGCCGCCCCTTGGGCCTTGCGCCTGAACGCGACGACGCCCCGCCGGCGAGCCGGGCGAGGCGTGAGGTCGAGGCGTTGGAGCGGGAGACGAGATTCGAACTCGCGACTTCAACCTTGGCAAGGTTGCGCTCTACCAACTGAGCTACTCCCGCGCGTTGGGGTCCGGAACTTCGCCCGGGGGCCCGGCGGCTGTCAAGGCCCGATCGCCGGATTCGACGCGGGTCACAAAAGCGCAATATGCGCGCATTTGGGATACGATCTGGAATGCGATCCGGGGCGTCCACGGAATCGATGATGGAGGGGCGGCGGGGCATGGCGGCCGTGTGGCCCGAGAAGGGCGTGCAAACCGACTGCAACCCTAGCGCATATTCGTGCGCGGTCCCACGACCGCATTCGCGCGGGGGGGTTGTTGCATGGATACGCTCAAGATATGCATATCGCTCCATGGCGAGCAGATACAGCGTGGCCATCGTCGGCGCCCACGGCTATGCCGGCCAAGTCCTGCATGCACTCCTTATGCATCATCCCTGCATAGATCCGGAGATCATCGAGGCTCGCGAGCCCGACGATCGTGCGCTCGCCGCCTGTGCGGCGCACGATCGCGTGGCCCTGGCCACCCCGTCGGAGGCCGCTCGGATCTGGACGACCGCGCTGATGCGTCGCGGACAGCGGGTGCTCGATCTATCCGATGCCCATCGCCTCGATCCCCAGGCGCACTACGGCCTGCCCGAGCTGATGGGCCCACCCACCCCCAACGCCCCGCTCGTGGCCAACCCCGGCTGCTACCCCACGGCGTCGTTGCTGATGCTGCGGCCACTGCTCGACGCACGGCTGTGCCATCCCGAGCCCATCGCCATCATGGGAGCCAGCGGTGCTTCGGGGGCGGGCAAGGGCCTGCGCCCCGACCTTCACTTTTGCGAGCTGGCCGGCAACGTCTTTCCCTATAAGGTGGGCCGCCACCGCCACATCCCCGAGATCGAGCACGTACTGGGCACCCCGGTGAGCTTCGTGACCCAGCTGCTACCCATCGTCCGCGGCATGTTGGTCACCGCGTTCGTGCGCCCGCGGGCGAGCCCCCAGCACCTGCTCGACGGCCTGCGGGCGGCCCACGAGGCGCACCCGTGGGTCAGCGTGCTGTCCGAGCCGGGCCCGGACCTCGGATTGCGGCACGTGGTCGGCACGCACCAAGCCCTCATCGCGGTCGGACCGGTCGAGCGCTCCGGCCTGGTCCCAGTGTTCTGCGCGATCGACAACCTGATGCGCGGGGCCGCCTCGCAGGCGGTCCACAACCTCAACCTCTGGCTGGGCCTGTCGCCCGACCAGGGACTTCCCGATCCCCTGACGATTCCCCCCAAGGGCCTGCCTGGCATGTCGAGGATGCTCCCATGACCGCTCCCACCGACGCTCCCACCAACACTATTGGTCCCGTCGCCCTCGAGTTGGGCGACGACGTCCGCCTCCCGCAAGGCTTCGTGTTCGGCGCGATGCGCTGTGGCATCAAGCAAGGACGCGCCGACCTGGGCCTGTGTCGAAGCGAGCGCCCCGCCAGCGCGGCCGGAGTGTTCACCCGCAACCCGGCCCGGGCCGCGTGCGTCGAGCGAGACGCCACCCTCGTGCCCGGCGACCGGGTACACGCGGTGGTGATCAACAGCGGCAACGCCAACGCCATGACCGGCCCCGAGGGCGAACAGAGCAACGAAGAGATCGCCCGCGAGTCGGCCACCGCCCTGGGGGTGGAACCCTCGCAGGTGCTCACCCTCTCGACCGGGGTGATAGGCGTCCCCCTGCCCGCGGATCTGGTCACCCGGGCCCTGCCCACGATGCTCGACGAGATGGGGGCCGACCCGATGCCGATGGCCCGTGCGATCCTGACGACCGATACCACCACCAAGGTGGCCGCGGTCACGCTGACCCTGCCGGGTACCGATACTCCGGTCAGCATCCTGGGTATCGCCAAGGGCTCGGGCATGATCCATCCGAACATGGCCACCACCCTGGGGCTCGTATGCACGGACGCCGCGGTGGCCCCCGCGTGGCTCCAGCAGACCCTCCAGGCGACGGTCGACGAGACCTTCAACGCGATCTGTGTCGACGGCGACACCTCCACCAACGACGCGGTGGTCGTGCTCGCCAACGGCCACGCCGGCGTCCACGTCGAAGAGCCCGAGGCCCAGGCCGCGTTCACGACCGCGCTGCGGGCGGTGCTGGCCTCCCTGGCCCAGCAGGTCGTGCTCGACGGCGAGGGGGCCACCCGCCTTTTGGAGGTGGAGGTCACCGGGGCTCCCGACGCCCGGACCGCCCGCCTCGTCGCGCGCGGCGTGTGCCGCAGCAGCCTGGTCAAGTGCAGCACCTTCGCCGGTCATCCCGACTGGGGACGGGTCGCGGCGGCGGTGGGCCAAGTGGCCCTCGAAGAAGCGCTGGAGATCGATCCCCGGCAGACCACGATCGAGGCCCAGGGAATCGAGCTCTATACCCCCACGGGGCCCGCGGCCGGGGTGAAGATCTCCGAGGTCAACCGGCGCATGCGCGACACGACGATCCGCTGGCGGATCGATCTTCACCGAGGCGAGGCCGAGGCTCGGGCCCTGGGCTGCGATCTCAGCTACGACTACCTCCGGATCAACGCCGACGAAGCCCAGCAGATCGAGGTGGGCCACGACGGGGTGGTCAGCCGCAACCTCGGCCTGTCGGCGTACTCGCCCCGGCTCAAGCACCAGCTGCTGGTCGACGGCCTGGCCTACGTGCGCCGCTTCGTCGGCCTGCGCATGATGATCTACGTGCCCCCGCAGGCGCTGGTCCCCGGCCTGGTCGACAACCTCGCCCAGGATCTGGAGCTGTGCCTCGACGCCAACCTACGGCCGCTGCTCATCGTGCCCACCGATCCCATCGCCCGTCGGATCCACGAGCACGTCCAGTACAGCGGACACTTCAGCGCGCCGGTGGCCCCCGATCCCTCCGCCATCAACCGGCTGCTCGATCGGGGTCACCTTTGCGTGCTCGTCCGCGAGCGCTCCGTGCCCCACGCGGTGATCGACCTGGCCATCAAGCTGGGCATGCAAAAGGTGATCACCATGGGCGCCGAACGGGGACTGCGCGACGCCCACGGCTTCGTGCAGCGCCTGTCCCCGGAGACCTTCTCGATGGGCCACGAGCGGGGCCGCTTCATGGCCGACAACCCCGATCTGCTGATCCTCGCCAAGCACGCGGCCACCCGCGGGATCCCGGCCCTGCACCTGATCGACGCCCGCCTCCCTCATGCCCTGGTGGGCGAGCTGTTCACAGACGAGGGGATCGGCACCCTCATCACCCGACAGACGATCGGCTGATGTCCGCCCTGATGTCCGCCCAATCGCGTCGCACCGCGCTTCGAGAGCTGCTCAGCGGGGGCCGGGCGAGCACACAGGCCGAGCTGTGCGCCCTCTTGGCCGCGCGGGGGCACGAGGTCACCCAGAGCACGATCAGCCGGGATCTCAAGCGCCTGGGGGCCCAGAGAACCGCGGCCGGCGAGGGTCCGCCCGTCTATCGGCTCGTCACCAGCCCGCCCTCGGCGCTGTCTCCGGGCATGGTGGTAGGGATCGAGCACAACGAACATCTGGTGGTGCTGCGCACGCCGGCTGGCCTGGCTCAGGCGGTAGGACTGGATATCGACGCGCTGGATCACCCCCTGGTGCTCGGAACGCTGGCCGGCGACGATACGGTGCTGGTGGTCCCGCGCAACATCGACCGAGTGAGCGAGCTTGCCGCGGCGCTGCAAGCGATGACCGGGCGGTAACGACGGCGACCCATAGCGGACCACCGGGCGAGCTCGCCCCTCCACCGATCGCGCTACACTAGGACTGGCGAAATTTTCATCGCTGCGCCTACATTATTCGCACCACCACCACGATGCCGCTCTCCCCCGAGGTCAAGCGGGCGCTGGTCGAGCGCTTCAACGCCAAGCTGCCGCTCAAGGCCGCTGCGCTCTCGTGCGCCCGCGCGGCCCTTCACCAGGGCGGGGCCCCAGCCCGCGTGGCCGCCCGCCGGCTCGCCCACCAGCTGGCGGGGACCGCCGCCAGCTTTGGCTGGCCCCTGATCTCCACCAGCGCATCGGCGGTGGAGAACGCCGACGATCCGCAGCTGCCCGCCGCCCTCGACGGGCTCATCACGCTGGTACGCCAGGCGGTGGTCGAGGCCGGCGTCGCCAGCCGGATCCTGCTGGTCGAGGACCAGACCCTCTACGCCGAGTACCTGCAGGCGGGCCTGGCCGCCCCCGAGCGCTCGTTCGACGTGGTCCACAGCGCGACCGAGGCGCTCGAGCGGCTGAGCGAGCACGACTACGACCTCATCTTGCTCGACATCCTGCTCCCCGACGCCGACGGTCGGACCTTGCTGACCACCTTGCAAGATCACTCGGCCACCGCGAGCACCCCGGTCATCGTGCTCTCGCAGGTGCGGGAGACCACCATCGAGTCCGAGTGCCTCGCCTACGGTGCCGAGGCCTTCTTCGACAAGAGCGTGCCCCTCGACCGCCTCTCGACCGCCATGGCCAACGCCCTGGCTCGTCACCACGAGCACCGCACCGCCTCGCGCCGCGACCCCGCCACCGGGCTGCTCAACCGGGCCGGCCTGCGCGAGGCCTTCGGTCACATGCAGGCCCGACGTCGTCGCCAGCCCACCCCCGCCGCGCTCGCGCTGCTCGACATCGATCACTTCCGCCAGATCCTCAAGAAGGGCGGACCCCCGGCGGGCGAGCTGGCGATCGAGCGGCTGCTCCAGAGCCTGCAGGCCGGTCTGCAAAAGTCCGATCTGGTCGGTCGCTGGGGCCCCGACGAGTTCGTCGTGGCGTTCCCCGAAAAGAGCGCCGCCGAGGCCACGCTGGCGCTCGAGCACGTCCAAGACCGCCTGCACGAGGACTCCTCGGGTGACCCCGCGCCCACCTTCTCGGGAGGCGTGGTCGACATCGAGCCCGACTTCGAGCTCGAGCTGGCCGTCTCTCGCGCCGACCCGCTGCTCTACGCGGCCAAGCGCACCGGTCGCGATCGGATCGCCGAGGCCGGCCTGGAGCAGATGATGCCCAGCCCCCGGATCCTGCTGGCCGAGGACGACGACGACATGGCCACCATGGTCGCCCACCTGCTGGCCCAGTCGGGCCTGGAGGTCGACCACCGGGCCGACGGGCGCGCCGCGCTGGAGGCCGCCCGCGCCCATCGCTACGCCACGATCATCGTCGACCGCTACATGCCCACCATGGACGGCTACGAGCTCATCGAGCGGCTGCGGGCCGATCGCCGCAACTGCCGGGTCCCTATCGTGGTGCTGACCTCGGCCAGCGTGGAGTCGGAGATCGCCCGGGCCTTCGAGCTGGGCGCCGACGACTACGTGCACAAGCCCTTCAAGCCGGTGGAGCTGATCGCACGGATCCAGCGGCTGGCCCGTCGCACGAGCAGCCACACCACCACCTCCGAGCTCGAGCACCACGCCACGGGGCACTAACCGAGCACTCGCTTGGCGGAAGCTCGCGGCGTTCAATCGCAGCGCGGGTCTGGCGCAATTCACGCCAGCCTCCCACGCCTCGAGCTCGCGCCCATCATCCATTGCAACAATGGATGTCATCGCGCAGGAGCGCCCTTCGTAACCAATCGAAATCACTTCATGGTCGGGCCGTTGCATTCCAGCCGGGCATGCGTCGTTTCGTGACCACCGCCCTGTTGCTCCTGCTGCCGTCGGTCGCCGTGGCCGGCGCTCGCCAGGACATCGTCGACCTGCGCCACGATCGCGCGCGCTCGCACCAGGAGTTTCTCGGCTGGACCGACGACGGTCGAGCCGCCAGCCGCCGGCTGGTGTGCAGCGAAGGCGGAGAGCTCTCGTGCCGCGCCACGATCGACCAGCTGCGCGTGGGCGAGGCCGACGACTCCACCCTGCTGTGGCACAACGAGGACTCGCTGTACGACGCGGCGACCCCCCAAAACCCCAAGGGGCCGATCAGCACCGCCGAGGCCGGCCGCTTCATCCGCAACGAGGCCAAGGCCCGCGACGCCCTCGGTCCGCTGACGCCCGCCGCCGCGGTGGCCAACCCGGCCGGGGCCTTCGGCACGATCGCCGGCGAGCCCACCGAGATCTACCTCCGCACCTCGCCCCACCCCACCGACGAGGAGGCGCTACGCCTGCACGTGGCCGTCCGCGGCCCCCGGGGGGCCTGGGTCGACCTCGAGCGGCTGGCCAACGAGCCCTGGCGGATCGAGTCCCAGCGGGTCGTCGATGCCCGCGTAAGCCCCGACGGCGATACGGTCTGGATCGCGCTCCACTACGTCGACGGCGTGATGTGCTGGGACTCCGAGGACATCGAGCTGACCGTCGCCGACCGATCGCTGGTGCGTGCCACGCTGGCCAACGCCGCCGGTATGCGGGCCTATGCGGCGGGACAGCTCGACGAGGCCTACGAGCTATTCGCGGCCGCCACCGACGAGGATCCCCAGTACGCCTGGGGATGGTTCAACCGCGGGGCCCTGGAGAGCCGCCGCGGCGACACCGACCACGCGGCCACCAGCTTGCGTCGGGCGATCGACCTCGAGCCCGGACACCGCGAGCGCGCCTGCGGCGACGAGGACTACACGGCGCTGGGAGCCACCGAGGACGGCGAGCTGCTGATGGACTGCCGCCCCTACGACGAGGGCTGCTGACCGGTGACCCACCGAGGACGGCACGACCGCCTCGCCAGGGTCGCGAAGCCGAAGACTCAAGCCCCCGGCGGAGGGCAGTCGACCTCGTCGACCGGATGCTGCTCCAAGATCGTGCGCAGCGACTGCTCGATCAGCGTCTCGGCCGTCGGCACGGGCAGGCCAAAGCCCACGTGGATGTGCCCGGCGGCCACGTTGTGCGGGGTGATCGCGTTGTAGTAGAGCCCGTGCAGCCCCAAGAATCCCGACAAGAAGTCGCCACTGGTCCCGTACTCGATCTCCACGGAGGTCAGCCCGAGCCTGTCGGTGGCCATGAAGATCTCTTCGGCCGGCAGCTGGGTGTCGAGCGTATTGCCCTGGCGATACGTAGAGATCGCATCCCACGACAGTGGGTCGATCGTCTCCTCGGTGGGGTACTGGACGGCCCCGTGCTGATCCGAAGACCAGTCGAACGCCGGGTTGCCGCCGCCGCCGCCGTGCCCTCCCTCGATCGCCTCGATCTCCCAGCCGATCCCGCCGCCTCGGCTGGTCGTCACCAGGATCACCGGCTGATAGGTATCGACCAGCCGCCAGAAGTCGGCGGAGGTGGCCTGGTAGTCCACACGCAGATCAAAGCGCGGTGAGCCCACCGCCCCGTCGTCCCCGATCGAATCGTTGCTGGGGTCGCCGTCGGGCGGAAACTCCGGGAAGAACGAGTACACGTCGTAGCCATAGCCCTCCCAGTCCTCGCCGACCCAGTCGCCGGGGTTTTGCTGAGGGTTGGTGCTCCACCGCCGCAGCATCTCGTTGGTGGGCGGCCAGTAGCCCATCAGCACCACGTTCTTGGGGCAGGCGACCGCGCCGGTGGTCGTGGCCGTCTCGTCGGCCCCCGTCGATGTGGTGGGCGTGGTGGTGCCCGAGGGACTCGATGTGCCCGGAGTGCCGGTGACCGACGAAGGATCGGAGGCCCCGGTGGTCGGAGGCGAAGCCGTGGACGAAGCCTCCGTGGTGCCCGAGCCCGAGCCCGAGCTCGCGGCCGTGTCGTCTCCACAGGCGCTCATCCCCAGCCACGCCAGCGTTGCGAGGGCCACGGGCACACTGAGGACGAGGGAAACGCGGGTGATGCTCACGCCCGCAACCTACCCCGCCTGCAACAGGATCCGAAGCCGGGCTCGACGGGGCTCGACTGGGCTCGACTGGGCTCGACGGGGGCTCGGCCTACCGCCACGGCATCGACGGCCACCACGGCAGACGCGCCGCCGCGCGCTGCCACGCTCGCTCGGCCACCCGCTCGGCCCGCGCCCGCCATCGATCCCGACGCCGTGGCGTAAGCTCGGGATCCAGCTGCACCCGCTCGAAATCCGCCGCGAGCCCCGAGCGCTCGCCCGCCCGCAGGACCAGCGTGGCCGCCCGAGCGTTGGCGCGGACCTGCGCGGGGCTGCTGCCCCCGACGATCACCGCGGTCACCCCCGGCTGATGCAGCACCCACGCCAGCGCGATCTGGGCCGAGCTGACCCCGTGCCGCCGGGCCAGCGACTCCATCCCCCCGCGCCGCACCGCCTCGACCCGGGCCACGTTCGCGGGCAAGAACGCGGGATCCCACCGTCGGTAGTCGTCGGTCGGCAGGCGCCGCCGCCCGGCCGCCATCCGCCCGGCCAGCAGCCCGTGCACAAGGGGCGAGTAGGCCAAAAACCCCAGCCCGTGCTCGTGCACCGCCCCCATCACGTCTCGCTCGACGTCACGGCGCAAGAGGCTGTACTCCGATTGCACCCCCGCCAGCGGGACCGAGCCCAGCGCCGCCTGGGCCTGCTGCACCTGCGACGCCGAGAAGTTGCAGACCCCGACAGCCCGCACCTTGCCCTCTTGTCGCAGCCGCAACAGCTCCCCCATCGTGTCGGCGATGGGGACCTGCGGGTCGGGGTGGTGCACCTGACACAGATCCAGCCGCTCGATCCCCAGGCGACGCAGGCTCTGCTCTACATCACGCCGCACCGAGACAGGCCGAGCATCGCGGCGCACCACCCGGGTCGACCCGTCGTCCTGCGGCGCACGCAGCAACACCTCGCCGTGGTCGTCGTCCCAGCGAAGGCCCACCTTGCCGAGGATCTGCACCGACTCGCGGCGATCGGCGATCGCCTGCCCCACCAGCCGCTCCGACTCCCCAAACCCGTAGAGCGGCGCCGTGTCGATGCTGGTGATCCCCGCGTCGATCGCCGCATGGAGGGTCTGGACGCGCATCGCGGGATCGCGACGCGCAAAGGCCTGCGCGCCGTAGACCACCGGCGACACACTCAACTCGGAGGCTCCAAGGGGACGTGGTTCCATGACGCGACCAGTCAGACCCCACCATACACGCTGCACACGACAGTGCGCGCGAGCGCGCAGGCCACGGGATCCCCGCGAGTCCCGAGCCGGTCCCGCGCCTTTTTTCGTGATCGTCTGGACCCCTTGGTTCACTACCCATGCGATCCTCCCGTCCGCTGCGCGCGCCCGGAGCGTCCCTGCGGGCTTCACCGTGACGCCCCTCACCCTTCGAGTCCATGGTCGGATCCATTTCGAATCCGACTGCAATCTCGGCCGACGAGATCCGTCTCACCCCACGCGTGACAAGGATCGCTCGCACCCCGCTCCAGGTCCCCTAGGCTAAGGCAAGCACTGTGATCACCAAGCTCCTCACCAGCGCCCTGCTCCTGAGCGTATCGATGGCCCCCCGGGTCCCCTGGGTCGAGACCAGCGTCGCCGATCTGTCGCCCGACGGGCTGATGCACCAAGAGGTGCTGCGGATCGATCCCGACTTCGGCAAGAACCACCACGACATCGTCGTCGACTCGTGGACCCTCGCCGAGCAGCCCGACGCGCTCTCCGAGGTCCGCATGTGGTGGCTGCACAGCAAGGAGAACGACGAGCGCAGCCCCTTTGGCAAGGGCGTGCGGCGCTTTGTCGATCTGGAGTACGAGCGCAAGGGCGCCAAGCGCTTCGGGGTGACCCTGCGCGGTGAGCGCCGCGGATGGAGCTTCGACGTGGTGCTCGGCGACAATGGCGAGGCCATCGCCGTGGCCGACGTGACCACCAAGGACGGCACGCGCGTCGAGCAATGCGAGGCCAAGTCGGCCAAGCTGCTCGTGCGGCGAGCCCTGGGGATCCCCGTTGGGCTCAAGGGCCTCGAGGTGGTCTGCGAGGACGCCGAGGGCAACAAGCACCGCGGCACCCTGTCCGAGCAAAAGCTCAAGCGTCGCCGCCGCTAGCGGCACGAACGAGCCCCTCGCCCGCGATCACACGAAGAGCCCGAGCCCACGCTCGGGCTTTTTCGCGTTCGTGACGAGCAAGACCGAGGCCGGGCGCGACGAAGTCGCGCATCCCCTACCGGCCTCGGCCTAGCAGCCCCGGCCTAGCCACCCCGGCGACGACGGGCCAGCAGCCCGAGACCGAACATCAGCAGCAAGGGGCCCGAGCCTCGCCAGCGCCAGCGGACCGCCCGGCAGTCACACCCCTGCGGCGGCGGACCGTGCTCGGCGTTCCAGCGCGCGAGCTCCTCGTCGATCGCATCCGAGTGATCGAACAACACGACCGGAGCTCCCTGCGGCGGGATCTCTTCGATCCGCAGCGAGGAGGGCATACTGGAAAAGCCCGGGGGGTTCGAATCGAAGAAGATCCGCCGCCCATCGTCGAGCACCACGCGGCTGGGACCCTCGCAGTTTTCGACCCGAGTCTGCGAGTAGAGGCGCGACACATCGGGAAGATCCGGGTTTTCGTGGAACACCGGATCGACGGTCATTTCCTCGGGCGACATCACCGCGTGCATGCGGGTCAGATAAGGCAGCGCCAGCAGATCCGCAGCTTGCTCGCCCGGCCCCACGATGAACTCCTCCATCGCCTCGACAAAGCCCGCACGATCCCAATCGAGGCCGACCAGGGCCTGCGGGTCACAGTAGCTGCACGAATAGAAGCGCTCGGCGCTCTTGCCCCACGGAGGCGGTAGGTAGGCCTCCAGCAGATCCATCAGCAGCGGGTGCTCGGGGGTGCACGCGTCCTCGTCCGCCGAACACTTCAGCAGCCGCTGCCCCATGAGCACCTCGGTCAGATCGGCGGGATCGAGATCGGCAAAGGCCCGACTATCCCAGAGCTCCGAGTAGACGGTCGCGTTCGCGGGCGGGGGCGATCCCGCGAACTCGGTGACGAAGGCCCGCCCCTGCGTGTCCTGCTCGTGGGTGGCCGCGTAGACCTCGCGGTCGTAGTCGTCACCGTCGGACGATATCTTCAATCGGTTGAGCTCCACGTGCCGGTAGTTGCTGGGAACCGCCCTCGACGAACCAAGCACGAACACCCGCACGCTCATTCGCTCGGACCCGGCGATCCGGGTCATGCGAAGCGGCAAGCACACCTCGGTACCCGGGTAGCGGAGCACCACCGGGTGGATGGCCTGCTCGCCGCCGCGCGAGCGCCGGGGGAGCTTGAACGCCAAAAAGCCGAATCCCTCGGCGAGATACTCCTGGAGGATCGGCACAGACTGCTCGTCGTACGCGTAGCCGTTGTCATCGAGCCACTGGGTGATCTCCTGGACGGTGCCCCCCTCGAGCCGGGCGTAGTCGTAGACCCCCACCGTGCCCTCGGCCACCCGAAGGGGATCCTCGGACTCGCCCTCGTCTCCCCGCTCGTCGCCACCTCCGGCCGCGCCACAGCCGGAGAACCCCCGGCTACAGTTGTCCTCTTCGTTTCGACGGACCCGAAAGAGGGGCACGGTACCCTCGAGCAAGCGGTCGAACAGCGGATCGGAACCGATCGAGACCTCGGGGCGGGCCATCACGGGGACGACCCAGCCCAGCTCGGTCCCCTCGTCGCCGCGGTGCTGGATCTGGATGTGCGCCTCCACGACGTCCCCGTCGCGCGCGTACACCACATTGAGCCCGGTCTGCTCGACGGTGGTGGTCTGCTCGCGCGGCACGAAGACCGCGCCACACGCCGCGGCCTCGCGGGACGTGAGCGACACCGTCGCCAAGGTAGTCGCGGTCGCCAAGCTCGTCGCGGTCGCCAAGGTGGTTGCATGGGCGTAGGTCCAGGCTCGCTGCATCGTCGTTGCTCGTTCCTTTCGGTGCGCGGGTCGTGCTCGCCCAGGGAAGTGCCGGCCCCAACCGGATCGATCATCCAAAGCGCATCAAACCTCACGAAAAGATCGAAGGGACCGCGCGCTGACGACCCGGCTGGGCCCTCGCTAAGGTCGGGCCACGTGCACACCATCGACGACGATCTGCCCTCCCACTCGGTCGCCTCCGCCCGGGACGCCCTGGGCCTCACCGGAGGCCGCGAGCATCCGCCCCGCATTCTGGTGCTCTACGGATCGCTGCGCGCGGTCAGCTACAGCCGCAAGCTGGCGCTCGAGGTCGAGCGCGTGCTCACCCGGTTCGGGGCCCAGGTGCAGGTCTTCGACCCACACGGGCTGCCGGTGTTCGACCGCACCTCGGGCGACCACCCCAAGGTACAGCTGCTGCGCCAGGCGTCGATCTGGTCCGAGGGGCACGTGTGGATCTCGCCCGAGCAGCACGGCAGCATGACCGCCGCGTTCAAGAACCAGATCGACTGGCTGCCGCTGTCGGACGGCGCGGTGCGACCTACCCAGGGGCGCACCCTGGCGGTCATGGAGGTCAGCGGAGGCTCGCAGTCGTTCAACGCCGTCAACCAGCTGCGGATCCTCGGCCGCTGGATGCGGATGTTCACGATCCCCAACCAGTCCTCGGTGGCCAAGGCCTGGCAGGAGTTCGACGACGACGGCCGCATGAAGCCCTCGAGCTTTCGCGACCGGGTGGTCGACGTGTGCGAGGAGCTGTTTCGCTTCACGCTACTATTGCGCGATCGCGTCGACGTGCTCACCACGCGGTATAGCGAGCACAAGCAACTGCGCGACAAGGGGAAGCTCGACCCGGGACAGGGCGTATAGGTCGGCCCGACCGCTCACGAACGGTCGGCCCGAACATGCTCGCCAGGAGCCCGAAATTGCCCGCCATGCCGACTGGAAACGAGGAAATGGGCTAGCATTCGCCGATGATGACGTCGACGATGCGCGCTCGCGGGATCGCCATGGGGCTCTTCGGGTTGCTGCTGCCGGCGTGTCGACTCGATCCGCCCCAAGCGGGAGACTACCTCCCGACCAGCGGCACGGAGGGCTCGGGGACGACCGACCCGCCGGGGACCCCCAGTCCGAGCTCGTCGAGCGACGCCGACACCGAGATGGGCAGCGGCGCGATGGGGACCGGGTCCGACGCGTGCGGCGACGGAGTCGTGGATCCCGGCGAGGACTGTGACGATGGGGGCGAGTCGGCGACCTGTAACGCCGATTGCACGCCGGCCCAGTGCGGTGACGATCGGGCCAACGCCGCGGCCGCCGAGTCGTGCGACGGCTCGGATCTGCTCGGTGAAGACTGCGTGACCCTGGGCCAGGGCGGCGGCACCCTGGCCTGCCTGCCCGACTGCTCCGGGTTCGACCTGTCGGGCTGCTCTGCCTGCGGCAACGACATCATCGACGACGCGGAGACTTGTGATGGCGACGATCTAAACGGAGAAGATTGCCTGTCACGGGGCTTCGAGTACGGCACGCTCGGCTGCCTGCCCGACTGCTCGGACTACGACATCTCCGGCTGCGGCGACTTTGGCGGGGCCTGCTGCGCCTCCAACGACACCCCGGGCTGCGACGACATGGGCTGCACGACCGCGGTGTGTGCCGCCGATCCATCGTGCTGCCGCGCCGCTTGGAGCCAGGGCTGCGCCGATCTGGCCTTCAGCGAGTGCCCGGCGATCTGCGACAACTGCGGCGACGGGACGATCAACAGCCCCGTGGAGGTCTGTGATGGCGCCGACGTGGGCATGGACGATTGCAGCACCCAGGGCTTCGACGGCGGCGTGCTGGCGTGCCAACCCGATTGCGCGGCCTTCGACACCGCCGGCTGCATCAACTTCACCGGAGACTGCTGCAATGCCAACGGGACCCCGGGCTGCGCCGATGCCCCCTGTGCGGCCATGGTCTGTGCCAGCGACGCCGCGTGCTGCAATAACCAATGGAGTCAGGCCTGCGCCGACGCAGCGTTCGCCCTGTGCCCCGCCGTCTGTGACAACTGCGGCGACGACCTCATCAACAGCCCCGTGGAGGTCTGCGACGGCGCCGCGCTGATGGGCGAGACTTGCATAAGCCAGGGCTTCGACACCGGCACACTGGGGTGCCAACCCGACTGCTCGGCCTTCGACACCAGCGGATGCGTCAACTACGGCGGAGATTGTTGCAGCGACAACGGCACCCCCGGCTGCGACGACGACGTCTGTACCGCCGACGTCTGCGCGGCCGATCCCGCGTGCTGCAACGCGCAGTGGGACCAGAGCTGCGCCGACGCGACGTTCACCCTGTGCCCCGCCGTCTGTGACAATTGCGGCGACGGCCTGGTCAACAGCCCCGTGGAGGAGTGTGACGACGCCGGGGAATCGGCGACCTGCGACGATGACTGCACGCTGCCCGTGTGCGGTGATGGGCTCACCAACGTCACGGCAGGCGAAGATTGTGACGACGCCGGAGAGTCGCCCACCTGCGACGTCGATTGCACGCTGCCCGTGTGCGGCGATGGGCTCACCAACACCAACGCCGGCGAGCAATGCGACGACGGCAACCTCAACAACGATGACGGCTGCGACGATCAGTGCATGAACGAGCTGCACCCGAACGTGCTGCGGTGTGGCGGCTCGTCGCGCGACGTGACCTCGTTCTTCCCGCCGATGTCCGGCCTCAACCTCGTCATCGGCTGCACCCCCGATATGGACACGCAGGCGGTCATCATCACCCGCACGGGCACCAACCTCTATAATCCTGCCGAGATCAGCGCCTACGTCAGCGGCGGAGGGATCGTGCTGACCGAGTTCTCGTCGTCCGATGATGTATTCAGCGATCTATTCGCCAATGTCGCCGAGGGGGCGTTCACTGGCTCATGCCAAGATCGCGCACCGATCGTGTTCCAGTACAACGCCGGCGACCCATTCTGGCTCGACAATCCCTTCAACCCGATCCCCCTCGGTGATTCCGGCTGCGGGCGCGATGTCTCGGCGTTTCCCGGCATCACCCCGCTGGTAGGCTGGAACAACGCCACCGTCTCGATCGCCTACCGCGACCTCGGCACCGGCCGCATGTGGATCACCGACTTCGACTGGCAAGATCTCGAAATCCCCGAGATCGATCCGAGCTACGCCGATACCAACAGCCTGATGGGCTACATGATCACGCACGGGCAGTGACCTCGCGCATCACCCCGCATCACCCCGCAAGGTGCAGCGCGAGGCTCGATGCGGCCTCGTTCATGAACGATGACGCCAAAGATCCGAACCTGAGTGCCGTGTGGGATCTAGGATCAAAAAACCCCCATCGATGACCCGTTTGCGCTGGAGTTCGGGCCTCAAGGAGCATGGCACTCGGTCTAGCATCGCCAGTGATGATGTCGACGAAACGCTCCTTCGGTGCTGCTCTGGGGCTGCTCGTACTGCCACTGTCCGCGTGTCGGCTCGGACCGCCCGACCCAGGGAACTACGCGCCGACGAGCGAGACGGGGAGCTCCGAGACCACCATCGGGTCGGTTCCACTTGATTCCAGCTCATCGAGCGAGGTCGACACCGAGATGGCGACCGGCTCGATGAAGACAAGCACGACGGAGACAGGCACGACGGACACCGGCCCGATTGTCCCCGAGTGCGGCAACGGAATCGTAGAGCCTGGAGAGGAGTGCGACGACGGCGGGAAGTCCGAAGACTGCGACGCCGACTGCACACCTGCCGAGTGCGGCGATGGACTGCTCAATCAGGCAGCCGGCGAGCAATGTGACGCCGGAGGGAAGCGCACCGAAGCCTGCGACATCGACTGCACCAACGTCAACTGCCGGGACGGCACCATCAACACGGCTGCGGGCGAGGAGTGCGATGACCAGGGCGAGTCGATGACCTGCAACACCGACTGTACATCGGCCTTCTGCGGCGACGGCATCACCAACACGAGCGCCAACGAAGAGTGCGACGACATGGGCGAATCGATGACCTGTGACGAAGACTGCACGATGGCCATCTGTGGTGATGGCATCACCAATATCATGGCCACCGAACAGTGCGACGGTCTGGATCTCCTGGGCGAAGATTGCGTGACTCAGGGCCTCGACGGCGGGACGCTGGCCTGCCTCGCCGATTGCTCGGCATTCGACGTCTCGGGCTGTCATGACTGCGGCGACGACATGGCCGAAGGCCCCGAGATCTGCGATGGCAACGACCTGGGCAAGGCGGATTGCGTGACCCAGGGTTTCGACTACGGGACGCTGAGCTGCCTAGCCGATTGCTCGGACTACGACACCTCCAACTGCGGTAACTATAGTAGTGGCTGCTGCGCGCCCAACGGCACGCCCGGCTGTGACGACTCCGCCTGCACCAACGCGGTGTGTGCTGCCGATCCTTCATGTTGCGGTGCAACATGGAATCAGGATTGTGCCGACCTGGCATTCAGTGAGTGTCCTATCGTCTGTGACAACTGTGGCGATGGGATGATCAACAGCCCCGTGGAGGTCTGTGATGGTGCCGATCTCATGGGCCAAGATTGTGACGCTCAAGGTTTCGACACCGGCACGTTGGGGTGCCAGCCCAATTGCCTGGCCTTCGATACGAGCGGATGCATCAACTATGGCGGTGACTGTTGCGGCGACAACGGCACCCCGGGCTGCGACAACGACGTTTGTACCGCCGACATCTGCGCTACGAATCCCGCGTGCTGTAGCATGCACTGGGATGAAGGCTGCGGCGACGCCGCCTTTACGATCTGCCCCGAAGTCTGTGACAACTGTGGCGATGGCGCGATCAACAGCCCCGTAGAAGAGTGCGACGACGGCATCGAAACAGCAGCCTGTAACGATAACTGCACGCTGAGCATGTGCGGAGATGGAATCGTCAACACGAGCGCCGGCGAGCAATGCGACGACGGCAACGGGATGAACGGTGACGGCTGCGACGACCAGTGTATGAACGAAGTTCAACTGAACGTACTACTCTGTGGAGGCTCACAACGCGACGTCACTTCATTTTTCCCGGCGATGTCCGGCCTCAACCTCGTGATCGGCTGCACCCCCGATATGGACACGCAGGCGATCCTAATCACTCGATCGGGCATCAACCTCTATAATGCCGCTGAGATCAGCGCCTACGTCAGCGGCGGGGGGATCGTGCTGACCGAGGCATTGTCGTCCGACGAGGTCTTCAGCGACTTGTTCCAGAACGTCGCGCAAGGCGCGATGATCGGCTCATGCCTAGATCGCGCGCCGATCGTGTTCCAGTACAACGCCGGCGACGCATTCTGGCTCGACAATCCCTTCAACCCGATCCCGCTCGGTGATTCCGGATGCGGGCGCGATGTGTCGGCGTATCCCGGCATCACCCCGCTGGTGGGCTGGAACAACGCGACCGTCTCGATCGCCTACCGCGACCTCGGCACCGGCCGCATGTGGATCACCGACTTCGACTGGCAAGACTTGGACACACCTGAGAACGATCCGAGCTACGCCGATACCAACAGCCTGATGGGCTACATGATCACGCACGGGCAGTAACCCGGCGCTCGCCCCGGACCATGCCCAGCGGCAATCGCGTAGTCCACCGGCGAGACCTGCCCGAGGATTCGCCGACCCGCAATCTCGTCCTTGCCGATCCCCGACAGGCAGGCTACCTTGCCCAAACCAGCAACGTGCCCTCTAGCTGGAGGCCCGTCATGATCCTGTCGCACTTCGTCTAGTCCCTGCCCTCGAGCCCCCCTGTTCAGACTTGATGCTGGCCAGGACTCGACTGTCTCGACCACCGCGAGATCGCCCGTAATTCCGAGGCGTTCCGCTCGTCGAGGCCCGGACGACGAACCTCTCATCGCGCGCATCGCCCCTACGCATGGGCTATGCGAGCCGATGGGGATCCCGCGACAGGACCCTCCGTGAAATTCCATTCGAAACCGATCGCCGAACACGAACAAGTCCCTCTGGCCGACGATGGCCGCTGGGAGCATCTGGTCGACCACTGGGCCCGGCACCACACCCGCCCCACCAAGCGGCCCGGTGACCCCAACGCCTGCTATGTGGTGTCAGTGGGCGCCGGGTCCGGCTCGACGCACACCGAGGCCCAGCTCGCCGAGATCCTGGGGCTCGTACGCGCCCAGGGAGACGAGGTCGTCGGCTGGCAGACGCTGACGCGCTCGCGTCCCGACCCCCGCACCTTCCTCGGTCGCGGCGCCTTCGAACAGATAGCAGCCCGGGCCACCGAGTACGGCGCGGATCTGCTGGTCGTCGACGCCGAGCTCAGCCCCTCGCAGACCCGCAACATCGAGGACATCACCGGGTTTTCGATCGCCGATCGCGAGGCGGTGATCCTCAACGTCTTCGAGCGCCACGCCAAGACCCGCAAGGCGCGGATCCAGGTGGAGATCGCCCACCTGGAGTACCTCCGCCCGCGGATCCGCGGCCTGGGCTTGCAGATGGATCAACAAGCGGGCGGCATCATGCGCGCCCGCGGACCGGGGGAGACCGCCTCGGAGCTGCTGGCCCGGCGCCTCGACGGGCGCCTCGCCGAGCTGCGCAAGGCGTTCGCCCGGCTCGAGCGCGCGGGCCAAACCCAGCGCAAGGGCCGGGACGGCTGCGCGCGGATCGTGCTGGTGGGCTACACCAACGCGGGCAAGACCTCGCTGATGAACGCGCTGACGAACGCGGACCTGTCGGCGCAGGACCGGCCCTTCGAGACCCTCGACACCACCTCGCGCTGCCTGACCCGCCACGGCGGCGACGTGGTGATAAGCGACACGGTGGGCTTCATCCGCCGCCTGCCCTCACGCCTATTGGACAGCTTCGAGTCCACCCTCGCGGAGATCTGTGAGGCCACCTTGGTGGTGGTGGTGATCGACGCGTCCGATCCCGAATGGCCCATGCACCAGCAGACCACCGAAGCGCAGCTACACCGGCTCGGCGCGGACAAGATCCCGCGCTTCTACGTGTTCAACAAGATGGACCGGGTCACGACGCCAACCGCCGAGCCATGGAGTGCGCTCGACCCCGCCCACGACTCCATCAGCTCCATCGCCACATCCATGGCCCTGAGCAGCCACGATCCCGACGCGGTCGCCCAACTCCGGAACGCACTGGTCCGAGCAGCCCGCGGCGATCACCGGAGCACCCGGGTCCTGGTCCCCTACGAGGCCACCGAGGTGATCCAGCGAGCCTACGCCACGTGCCGAGTAGTGAAGGCCGAGGCCACCGAGTCTGGCCTGATGTTGACGCTAGAGGGCCGACCCCACCTCATCGCACGCATCGAGCGCGCGGCCACGGAGATCCGATCATGAATGCGACTCTCGACCCCCGATCATCGTCCGCACCGTCCGCACCGTCCGTACCGCCTGCACCGGCCGACCGCCCCCTGCTGGAGGCCCGCGGCCTTTACGTGAGCACCCCCGAGGGCCGGCCGCTGTTCGCCGATCTCGACATCAGCCTGGGCCACGATCGGGTGGCGCTCTTCGGTCGCAACGGGGTCGGCAAGTCCACCATCTTGGGGCTCTTGGCGGGCCACGCTCGCCCCCAGCGAGGGAGCGTGCACCTCAACGTCAACCCGGTCTGGGTGCGTCAGGAGCCGAGCCCCGCGGTGGCCCGACGCCAGCTCCAGCGCTGGCGCCGTCGCCAAGACACCGACCCGATCTTCGCGCAAACGCTGGCCCGCGAGCTTCACGAGGCCGGCCTGCGCTCGGTCGCCACCCTGGCCTGTGCCGCCGGCTTCAGCCGCGGCGAGGCTCGCAAGCTGCACCTGCTCGACGCTAAGCTCGAGCAACCGCGGCTGCTGCTGCTCGACGAGCCCACCCAGGATCTCGACGAAGCGGGGATCACCTGGCTGCTCCGCTGGCTGCCGACCTGGCCCCACGGGCTGCTCGTCGTCTCTCACGTGCGCCGCGTGCTGCGCTGCTTCGAGCACTTCGTCCTGGTGGCCGAGTCTGGGTGCCGCACCTTGCCCGGATCGTTCGATGCAGTGGAGCGCCGGCTCGAGCAAGAAGACGCCGATCGCCAGCGGCAGTACGTCAAGAACCTGAACACCCTCGCCCAGCAAGAACACCACCACGCGACCGTATGTCAGCGACGGCAACGCAAGAAGAACGTGGGCCGGCTGCACGAGCTGCGGCGTTGCACCTCGCGGGCGCGGCTCAACGAAAAGCGCAGCTACGCGCAAAAGAGCCAGGGCAAGGCGGCCAAGATCCGACAGGCCCGGATCGGTGCCGTGCGCGAGTGGGCCCGCGCCACCCGCCGGGCCCTGGCGGTCAACCTCCCGCTGCACGTAGTCGTCCCGACGCTACCACCCGACAAGGGACACGACCTGGTGGTCCTCGAGGACGTAGGGG
Organism: Myxococcota bacterium; assembly: GCA_039194325.1. Taxonomy (GTDB): domain Bacteria; phylum Myxococcota_A; class Polyangia; order Nannocystales; family Nannocystaceae; genus Paraliomyxa. The sequence continues at coordinate 76,304 of JBCCWC010000011.1, read as the reverse complement.
TACGCGTGGGCGAACGATCGCTGTTCGACGGGCTCAGTACCCGAGTGGGGCGCCAGCGTCTGGCGGTCTTGGGCGGCAACGCCACGGGCAAGACGACGCTGCTCGAGTTGATGCTGGGACAGCGCGAGCCCACCTTCGGCCGCGCCACCCGGGACCACTCGCGGATCGGCTCGATCGCCCAGGGCGCGACCGACTGGATCTCGAGCGACAGCCTGCTGCAACGCCTGGCGACCCTGTCCGAGCGCCCCTCGCTGGAGACGCTGGCGCAGCGACTGCTGGCGCACCGGTTCCCGCTCGCGCTGGCCGAGCGCCCCCTGGACTCGCTCAGCCCGGGAGAGCGGGTGCGCGCGGCGCTGCTGTGCCTGTTCCAACAAGCCCCCTCGATCGAGCTGCTCGTCCTCGACGAGCCGACCTACAGCCTGGATTTCACCGGCGGGGCCGCGCTGCGTCGGGTGCTCCGGGCCTGGCCGGGGGGGCTGGTGGTCGCGAGCCACGACCGGGAATTTCTCGCCGAGATCGGGCTCGAACGGCAGATCGTGCTCGACGGCGCCGGCGGACATCGGCTCGAATGACGGCGCGCCAGACGGCTCCGGGCCGCACCGCGGCCCACCACGGTCGCCCACGGGCACCGACTATCCGTGGGGTCATCCCGGAGGTCGGGCGCACGACTGCGCCAGCGCCCGACGGACGACGAGGCCCGGCGGGTTTTGATGACCGAACGGTCAGCCTCCGCCCCCAAGCTCATTGTTTTCAAGCGTTTATCGACCGGTAACCCACCCCTGCTACAGTCTGCCACCTCGGAGGCCCAGTCCCCTCTTCCGCCGCACCCATCGCGCGGCCGGGCCCCGACGACACGAGCCGACGGCGATGGAGGAGAACCACGATGAAATCCACCGTGATGGAGGCCTTCGAGCAGGCCGCCAAGCAGCACGCTGACCGTCCCGCCCTCAAGGTCAAGCGCAACGGCCAATGGGTCACCACCACATGGGCCGAGTATCGCGACCAGGTCCGCGCGGCGGCCAAGAGCCTGGTCACCCTGGGCCTGAAACCCGGCAAGGGCGTGTCGATCATCGGCTTCAACTGTCCAGAGTGGTCGATCGCCGACATCGCGGCGATCTACGCGGGCGGGCGACCGGCGGGGATCTACACCACCAACTCCCCCGACCAGTGCCGCTACATCGCCGAGCACGCCGAGGTCCAGGTCGCGGTGGTCGAGAACGAGGCCCAGCTGGCCAAGTTCTTGGAGATCCGCGACCAGCTCCCCGAGCTATTGGCCATCGTCATGATGCAGGGCGACCACGACGATCCCAAGGTCCACTCGTGGAAAGACTTCATGGCGCTGGGCCAGGACATGTCCGACGAGGATCTTCAAGCGGTCATCGACGCCCAGAAGCACGATGACGTATGCACGTACATCTACACCTCGGGCACCACCGGCGATCCCAAGGCGGTGATGATCTCGCACGACAACATCACCTGGACCGCCAAGGCCGCGCTCGACGAGCTGGGCATGCAGGACGGCGATCGCATGATCAGCTACCTGCCCCTGTCGCACATCGCCGAGCAGATCGTGTCGCTCCACGGGCCGGTCGTGTGCGGGGCATGCACCTTCTTTGCCGAGAGCATCGAGGCGCTCGGCGACAACCTCAAGGAGGTCCGACCCACGGTGTTCCTCGCCGTGCCCCGCGTGTGGGAGAAGATCCAGGCCAAGATGCAGGCGACCGCGGCCAACAATAGCGGGCTCAAGAAGAAGATCGCCGCCTGGGCCCGGGACGTGGGCCTCAAGGGCGGCTACGCCATGCAAGACGACAAGCCCCTCCCGCTGTTTTGGGGGCTGGCCAACAAGCTGGTGTTCGCCAAGGTCCGCGATGCACTGGGGCTGGACCAGGCGCGGATCTGCATCACCTCGGCCGCGCCGATCTCCAAGTCGACCCTTGAGTTCTTCCTCAGCCTGGGGATCCCCATCATGGAGGTCTACGGGATGTCCGAGTGCACCGGGCCCGCGTCGACCTCGATGCCCGACCGGTACCGCACCGGCTGGGTGGGCCAAAAGCTGACCGGCACCGAGCTGAAGATCGCCGAAGACGGCGAGATCTGCATGCGAGGCCGCCACGTGTTCAAGGGCTACTTCAAGAACGAAGCCGCCACCTCTGAGGCGATCGACGAGGACGGCTGGCTACACTCGGGCGACATCGGCAAGGTCGAGGGGGGCTTTCTCAAGATCACCGATCGCAAGAAGGATCTCATCATCACCGCGGGGGGCGAGAACATCGCGCCCCAGGTGATCGAGGGCAAGCTCAAGGGGATCTCCGTGGTCAGCCAGGCGGTGGTCGTGGGGGATCGCCGCAAGCACCTGTCGGCCCTGCTGACGATCGACGAGACCAAGCTTGGCGAGGCGCTGCGCGAGTCGGGCAGCTCGGCCAAGACGATGGCCGACGCCGCCGACGACGAGAAGGTCCACCAGTGGCTGATGCACCAGGTCAACGAGGTCAACAAGGATCTGGCCCGGGTGCAGACGATCAAGAAGATCAAGATCCTCCCGGCCGATCTCAGCATCGAGGGCGGCGAGCTCACGCCCACCATGAAGGTCAAGCGCAAGATCGTGAACACGAAGTACGCGGACGCGATCGAAGCGTTCTATGCGTAGGCGGGGGCTTAGGCGGGGGAATAGGTAACCGCGGAGGCGTAGGCGACCCGCGGAGGCGTAGGCGACCCGCGGGCCCCGTGCCCACCACCCGTGATCCGGACCGGCCGACCCCCATGGGGTCGGCCGTCGTCGTATGGGCGCGAGGAGGACAGCGCCGCGAGATCACCGCCGCACCGAGCGGCTCGCGGGCATTGGCTCCACGAACACGTGACGACGACGTGCCGTCAACTCGACGATGCGGCGCTGTGATGTTGACCGGCGATCTCTTCGACAGACCCGGTGTCGGTTTGCCCACGACGACATACGGTCAAAGAGCCACGAACGCCGTGCTCCGAGCAAACAAGGCGGTGATCGGGGGGCCGTGTAGCGTATTCCCCGAGGCTGACAGCCACCGCGACCGATGAGACCATCGGCGTGCGAGTTTCACCCGGCTCGCCCCAACGACGATGAGATCGTGGATCGCAACCGCGTTGATCGCGGGCGTCGCCTGTACGGTGCCGTCCGATGAACAGACCTCAGCCCAGACCTTCGGCGACCCTACGGCCTCCGGAGATCCCCCAGCGATGATGGAGAGCTCGACCGGATCGAACTCCGACTCGGACCCGGACTCGGATCCCGCGACGACAGCGCCCGCCGGCAGCTCGACGAGCGACGACGGGGACGACATGGGGATCAAGCTCGACGTGGGATCGGACACGGACGGGCCGGTCTTCGGCGAGGCAGAGGTCTTCGGGCACAGCGGCGGCGATCTGTACCGCATGGATCCGGACACCAAGGAGGTTGTGCTCGTCGGTCCCTTCGTGGGGTGCACCGCGTCGATCATCGACATCGCGCTGGATGCCGACTCGCGGATGTACGGCACCGCCTTCGGCTCGCTGTGGGCGATCGATCGTACGACGGCCGAATGCACGATAATCGCAACGGGTAGCTATCCCACCTCGCTGTCGTTCGTCCCCGTGGGCACCGTGGATCCAGTGCGGGAGGCGCTGGTGGGCTTCGTAGACGAGGAGTACATCCGGATCGACCCCGACAACGGAGAGATCACCTCGCTGGGCACGCTCAGCGACGGCCTGCAATCGAGCGGAGATCTGGTCTCGGTGATCGGCGGCGGCAGCTGGCTGACCGTCCGCGGGCCCGGCTGCAACACGACCGACTGCATCATCGAGATCGATCCCGCCGACGGTACCGTGCTGCACAACTACGGCCCCCTGCCCTACGACGAGGTCTACGGGCTGGCCTTCTGGGCCGGGTCGGCCTACGGGTTCGCCCGCTACGGAGAGCTGTTCGAGATCGAGTTTGACGGCGCCAACGTCTCCACCACACTCATTCCGATCCCCGACGCGCCCGCCGACCTCGTGTTCTACGGCGCCGGCTCGACCACGGCCGCCCCGCCCGCCGGGTGAAGCCGCGGGCCCTTGCGCGACTGATTCGCGGCATGGTCCTCGACCGGTTCACGCGGCCGGTTCATACGACTGGTCCGCGCTATTGGCCGGCGCACTCGAACATCAACACCTCGTCCTCGGACAGACACGGATAGGGGAAGCGCATCGGTCGCATCCACTGGGCCAGCTGCTGGCAGGTCAGGGTGCCGAGGCAGGCGTGTAGATCCTCCCAGGCCGCGGCGCAGGCTCGCTCGAACTCGGCCGCCTTGACGAGGTTGGCCTCGCACGCGTCCACGCACGCCGACTCGGAGCGCCAGTCGTCGGTGCAGGCGAACTCGACGCTACATCCATCCACACAGGCCGCGGTGGGGCCGGGATCCCCGGCCGTCGAGGTCGAGCTCCCGGTGCCCTCGGTCGTCGAGATGGAGACCCCGATCGAGCTGGTCGAGCCGGTCGTCTCACCCATGCTGCTCGAGGTGCTCGGACCCCGGGTGCTCGAATCGAGTCCCGCCGTGGCCGACGTAGGGTCCGACATGGAGCCGGTGGTCGACCTGGTGGTCGGCGGATCCGAGCCGGTCGACGCCTGGGTCGCACTCGACCCAGGGCGGGCGGACGGGCAGGCGAGCAAGGCCCCCCACACTCCCCAAAACCCCCACCGTCCGACCCGGCTCGGCATCACCGCCACCATACCGCCACCAGCCCTTCGTGCCCCTTGTTGCCTCCGCTTGCCCCCGCCGGCGAGGCTGGGCTATGCCCGAGCGCATGGGCTCGCGCGAAGCGCTTCCCCTCGTGTGGGTGTTCTTGGCCGGGGGCGTCGGCGCGACCTTGCGGGTAGTGCTCGCCGGGCTCATCGATGCCCGGTGGTCCGCGAGGCTGCCCCACGTGGGGACCTTGGTGGTCAACATGGCCGGGTGCTTCGCGATCGGGGTGGCCGCGGCGGCGATCCCCCCGGGTACGGCCCGCACCGCGGTGCTCGGCGGGCTGCTGGGCGGGTTCACCACCTATAGCGCCTTTGCCCTGTTCTCCTACGAGCTGCTCCGCGACCAGCGGCTGGGGGTGATGCTCGGGCAGATCGGGCTGCACCTGGTGCTGGGGATCGTGTGCGCGGCCGCGGGCATGGCCCTGGGTCGCGCGGCGTTCGGACCGGCCGGGTCGTGAGCCCGCGTAGGGTGGCTGGCGTGCCCATGAACGACTCGCTCCCGCTGGTGCTGATCTCCCGGGCGCTGCCCGAGGGCTGGCTCGACCGCCTCGAGGGTCGCTGCACGATGCGGGTGGGCGACGCCGACACCCCGGGGTTCGATCCGACGCTGCTTTCGGCTCTGCCCCGGGCTGAGGGGATCCTCTGCCTGCTCACCGAGCGGATCGACGCGGCGCTGCTCGACCGAGCCCCCGCCCTGCGAGTGGTGAGCAACATGGCGGTCGGCGTCGACAACATCGACGTCGCCGCCTGCGCCGCGCGGGGGATCGCGGTGGGCAACACCCCGGGAGTGCTCACCGAGGCCACCGCCGATCTGACCCTGGCCCTGCTACTGGCGGCAGCCCGGCGCTTGCCCCAGGCCGCCGCCGATGCCCGCGCGGGGCGGTGGTCGACCTGGTCGCCCACCGGCTGGCTGGGGGCCGATCTTCACGGCGCGAGGCTGGGGATCGTGGGCCTGGGGTGGATCGGCGAGGCCGTGGCGCGACGCGCCCGCGGCTTCGGGCTGGAGATCGTCTACGCCAGCCGAACCCCGCGGCCCGAGGTCGAGGCGATGCTGGGCGCCCGGCCGGTGTCGCTGGGCGAGCTGCTCGATACCAGCGATTTCGTGTCGCTGCACGTCCCGCTGTCGCCGTCGACCCACCACCTCATCAACGATGCAGCGCTGCGCCGGATGAAGCCCACCGCGATCCTGATCAACACCGCGCGCGGGGCGGTGGTGGATCCCAACGCGCTGGCCGATGCCCTGCATGCGGGCCGGCTCGCCGGCGCTGCGCTCGACGTGACCGAGCCCGAGCCGTTGCCGGCCGATCATCCGCTTTATGCGTGCCCCAACCTATTGGTGGTCCCGCACATCGGCTCGGCCACTCGAGGCACGCGGCGACGCATGGCCGAGCTGGCCGCGGACAACCTTCTGGCCGGGCTGGCCGGAGAGCCTCTGCCCCACTCGATCGACCCCGAGTGGGTAGGCTGAAGGGAGGGAAAGGCGCCCGAGCTCAGCCGAAGGGATCGCTTCGCGAGGGCATAGCACCGCGCTCGACCGATTCCACCGCGCGTCGCAGAGCCGCGGCGCGGCGCTGTACCGCATCGAGATCCCGCGCCGCCATGGCGCCCGGCATGAACAGCGCGGTCGTCGTGCCCACCGCCCACGCGCCGGCGCGCAGCCAGGCGGCGACGTTGTCGAGATCCACGCCATTGGTCGGCACCACCCGCAAGAAGGGCAGCGGCGCGAGCGTCGAGCGCAGGTAGGCGGGGCCTCCGGCGGGTCCCGGGAACAGCTTGAGCAGCGGGGCTCCGGCTCGATGGGCGGCCAGCATCTCGGTGGGGGTGTGCACGCCCGGCAAGATCGGCACCCCTAGCGTGCGAGCCAGGGCGATGATCTCGGGATCCATCACCGGCGACACGAGGAACCGAGCCCCGGCCTCCACCGCCGCCCGGGCCTGGTCGGGGCGCAGCACCGTGCCCGCCCCTACGATCAGCCGGTCGAGTCCCCCCGACGTGGCCAACCCCGAGCGTGCGGAAAACTCGGCGATGAGCGACAGGGCCCCGGGAGTGGTCAGCGTGAACTCGACCAGTCGCATGCCTCCGCGCACCGCGGCCTCCATGGCGTCGCGGGCGAGGGCCTCGTCGGTGGTCCGCAGGATCGCGGTGATCCGGTGGGCCCAGAGCATGGGCAACACGTCGGGCGAGGAGTCCGGCGAGGAGTCGTGGTGAGTGTCGGTGGGCATGATGGCGAGGACGGCGCCCCCGAGGCGCCGGGCCATCGTAGCGCGAGGTGGATCCGCGAGGTGGATCCGCGAGGTGGATCCGCGAGGTGGATCCGCGAGGTGGATCCGCGAGGTGGATCCGCGAGGTGCGGTGTAAGTCCCGGCAAGGTCGCGCGTTGAAGGTCTGGCTTGGCCTCCGACCATCATCCGGGCACCATGAAGGGGATGGAGCGATCCGTCACCACGGGAATGATCGCGCTGCTTGGGCTCGCGTCGGCCCCCATCGCGCAGGCCGAGCCGGCCGAGGCTCCGATCCAGCGGCCCGAAGCCGCCGCGGAATCGACGAGCTCCACGACGACCGCGACGACCGCGACGACCGAGCCCCCGGCCGCGACGACATCGGAGGCCAACGCCGCGCCAAGGGCGGAGACCGCAACGTCTGTTGCTGCCCCGGCCGACACCACCGCCGCCGCCCCGGTCGTCACGCCAACCGCCACCGCGGCGACGAGCGCAGCTCCCACGGGCACGGGCACGGGCTCGGGCTCGGGCGAGTCCACGACCGCCGCGCCCGAAGCGACACCGAGCTCCGCCGAGCCCACCACGGAGAACCCAACCTCTCCCGCCCGCCACTACCCGCGCCTGGTCCTCGCATTGGGCCCCCTCATCGGCCCCCACGCGATGGGCAACGAGCAGTGCGACTCCGAGAGGGCCGAGTGTCAGACCAAGGGCTCGTTCTTCGGCGTGGGGGCGCAGGTCGAGCTGCGCGCCCGCCTCTATCGGCCGCTCTACCTCCACGTCCGCGGCGTCGCCGTCTCGAATGTCTCCACCAACGACCGGATCTACGATGGATTGGCCGGCGGCGGGATCGGCTTGGGCGCCTATGGCCGCCGCGCGTTCGCTCGGGGCGAGTACCTTCTGGTCTCGGCCTTCGGCGACAACCGCTTCGAGCCCCCCTTCTTCGACGGCGAGGTGGCCCACGACGCGTGGGGCAACCACGCGGGCATGATCACCGCCGGCTTCCGACAGCCCCTGCCGCGCGGGCTATCCGCGGAGCTGTGGGGCGGCCCGATGTTCGGGCCACGCTCGGTTCGCTCGAACCCCGACGGCGAACCCGACAAGCGCATGCTGGTCACGTTCATGGTAGGACTCAACCTCGCCTGGGACGCGTGGAAGTAGGCGACTAGGGGCTCGAAGCTCGACGTAGACGGGCTCATGCTGGCAATGGCCCTCGAGTGAGTCCTATCTGTTTCGATGACCCGTTCCACACGCGCACCATATTATTTCGGGAAGATCAATTTCTTTTCTTGAGCTCCGTTTGTGTTTCACCACACCACACGACAACGAGAGACTCCGAGCAAGACCTCACCCCCCAGCGCCTGACCTCTAGATTCGAAGCAAAACTGATCACGAAGGCAAACATACACTCGCTCCATTGGCACAAAATCCCCCACTTGCTCTTCCTCTGGCAACACCAGGGCAATCCAAGGTTCCCCAGCGCATGCATCCAAACCTACAGGCTTGGATACAGCTCATATTGAATTCATAAACAGCCGACTCATCGCCCAACGACGTGCCCGATTACCCTTCGCTGGTCCATATCGACCACTCGAGCCGCCACGAACCCCACCACCCTCTAGAGCTCATACGGTGACGTCCCCAAGAAGATGAGATAATCTAGCCTGAATGCCCGACCAATCGATCACGAAGCCGAATGCCGCGACATTTGCGATCGAAGACATCGTTGCGGCAGTACTCGAAGGGCGTGTTCGGATCCCCGATTTTCAGCGAAAATTTCGATGGCAGTGGGAGGATGTTCGACGCCTGCTCGATAGCATCGTCCGGGGCTATCCGATCGGAAGCTTGCTGCTGTGGCAACGCCCAGCACAAAAGGCCCTCCTTCATCTCGGAGCATTGAAAATCGACGCGCCGCAAACCCAAGAAGCACTCTGGGTCGTAGATGGTCAACAACGCCTGACGAGCCTCTCGAGCACCCTCAATGAGGCCGGCTCTGAAGATGCTCGATTTGCAGCATCCTACAACCTCGCCGACGGTGCATTCGAGAAACAAAGCAACGCCCGACTTCACTCAGTGCCCCTTCCCATCATATTCGACCTTCAAAAACTCTTGCGATGGTTCTCCGAGCGCCCGGAGAGCAGCCAGTATTTTGATGAAGCAACCGGGGTCGCAAAAGCAATTCGTCAATACACAATACCAGCATATATTGTCAAGCAACAAGACGAATCTGTCCTTCGGGACATATTCGACAGAATGAACAACTATGGAAAAAGGCTCACACGCGCGGAGGTCTTCTCAGCCCTTCATGCGGGGGACGGAAAGCACGGACCGCCTCATACGTTTTCAGATATTGTCGAGCACATCGATTCAGTACGAGGGTTCGGTGAGCTGGATGAAGACACCGTTCTCCGAGGGGTCCTTGCCCGCCGAGGCCCCGATGTCACCCGCGACATCCGCATTGAATTCGACGGAGATCCGCGATCCGAGACCCCACGACATCGAGAGTTCCTGGATGAATCTGTAGACGAAGCCTATCGTGGCGGCGAAGCCGCTCTCGAGCGAGCCGTCACATTTCTTCAGGAGGATGCAGGTGTACCCCACGTCGGATTCTTGACATATCGCTATCTTCTGGTGGTTCTCACTCGATTTTTTGCGCATCATCCACAACCAGCCGTCAGAAATCGAGAGTTACTGCGACGGTGGTATTGGCGTGCTTCGATGGCAGGCCCCGAAAAATTCGGCGGATGGACGCAAGCAATGCGTGCGCTCACCACTCACGTCGATCCCGCCGATGAATCACAATCCGTCCAAGCGCTCATAAAAGCGGTCGATAATTTTCCGCTCAACGTACCACGCGTGGGTAAATTTCGAACCACGGCGGCGTATTCGCGTATGCTTTTATGTGCAATGTGGGCGATACGGCCAAGATCCGTGACAAACGGGGAACCCTATGATCGATCGATGCTCACCAATGCTCTCCATGGGAGAACTACCGCAGTGGACATCGTGCACAAATTCATCAGGCGAGAACCTGATGGATTCGCCGCACACGCAGCCAATCGATTCATTCTCCTCGGAGAGGAGCTCCTAGACGACGCGCGCAATCATCTCGTGAACCCACCACCCAGCATGTCACGCGAGACACGGTCAGAAGTTCTCGAATCACACTGTCTCGATCTCAAGCTCTGCTCATATCTCGCCAATGGTGACAGTGCCAAGTTCCTCGAAGGCCGCCAGAAGGCTCTAACTCGAACATTGACTGAGTTCTTGACAAAATCTGCCGAAAGCAACCTCGAAGATACGCCCCCGCTGGATTCTCTGGAAGTTGACGAGGACGACGACATCTAGAGGCGCGCTGCGGGCACCCCTAACCATCACACTACGACAAAAGAGGTATCATGCCCACACCCGAACACAGTTACTCCGTTTGGCTTCACGATCGGAAAGTAGGCACATTATTCGGGCACGGCGCTCATATACGATTCATACTCGATAGCAGCTATATTACTGATCCCAACCGCAACATCCTAGGACTTCGATTCGAGGAAGACCTCCATGCAACTCACCGATCGATCGACCGTCTACCACCGTGGTTCTCGAACCTCTTACCTGAAGGACGCCTACGTGAGTGGATCGCTAGTTCGCGGGGAGTGTCAGAAAACCGCGAACTAGAGTTATTGGCCGAGGTGGGTCATGATCTGCCAGGCGCAGTCAGAGTGACCGAGTCGGACCCTCAGACCACGCCAAAAGAGACCAAGCGGGAAGTCCTGAGCAATACCAAGAGCTCGAGGCCAGAAGGAAAGTGGCGCTTCTCGCTAGCCGACATCGCGATGAAGTTCTCGATGCTAAAGCAAGGCGATCGCTTTACGGCCCCAGCGGCAGGAGCGGATGGAGATTGGATCATCAAGCTGCCCGATTCAGTGTACCCACAAGTACCAATCAACGAACACGCAATGATGGAATTTGCCCGCAGCTCGGGACTCGATGTTCCTGAAACAAGGCTAGTCCACCGAGATGAACTCGATGACATTCCTTCTGGGCTGTGGCCTGCGAATGAAGATTTCGCCTATGCGGTCAAACGATTCGATCGCAGATCGAATGGAAGACGGGTACACATCGAAGATTTCGCGCAGATACGCAGCATCTATCCCCACGAAAAATATCAAGGATCATTCGAGACTATCGGTTCGCTAGTGTATCGTGGGAGGGACGCATCGTCCCTCGTCGAATTCGCCAAACGCCTTGCGTTCATCATCTTGATTCGAAATGGAGACGCTCACCTCAAGAACTGGTCGCTAATTTACGACAACCCACGTATACCGAGACTCTCTCCTGCGTATGACATGGTCGCGACATCTATCTATCGGCCTCTCAACCAGCCTGAGGACCTGGGCCTCAAATTCGGAAAATCTCGTGATTTCCAGACAGTTTCGCTTTCCAATTTCTCCCGGCTACAACGTAAAGTTCGGGCCGCCGATGTCGATCTCGCCAGTGAAGTCCAGGGACTTGTCGAGCAAGCATGTTCGACATGGCCAAAGATCGCGGACTTACTAGAGGAATACGCGTTGTTCCTCTTGTTGAATGATCTCAAAAAAGAACTCAATGCGCGTGCGGCTTTTCTGTTGCGAAAGTAGCAAGTACTCGCTCCCTCGCTCGCCCGACCGCTCGCTCGCAATGCAGCCCATTGTCCCGGACGCTCGCCGGTCGGTCGAGCGTGCACTTTGGCCGAGACGGTCGGATCGATGGGCGAGCCCGTCGTGACCGACTTCACCGCTTCGCCGATCCGGATCCGACGGAGCACCCGCACCCCGACCTCGGCGAGCTGCACGTCGGGTGGATCGCTCAAGTCGACGGCGCCCTCCATCTCGGCGGTGAATCGTCGATCCTCGCGCATGACGACGGCGAGCACGGCAGGCGGCACCAACCCGGGCAGCTTGGTGCGCGCTCCGTACAGCAAGAGCGCGCCTGGACGTCTACCATCTGGTACGAACCTTAGCGAGCATTGTACCCCCGTCGCTCACGACAGGCGGCGACCGAGGGACCGGATTACCGAGCGACCGGATTACCGAGCGACCGGATTACCGAGAGACCGGATTACCGAGCGACCAGATTACCGAGCGACCGGGCTACCGCTGTTGGGGCGACAGTAGCCCGCCCTTGCCCGCACGCTCTTCGGGGACCGACAAGAAGACCGAGCGCTCATCGGCCGAAGCCGGAGCGCTGGGCTCCTCGTCGCCCTGCGGCTCGACGTCCGCGCCAGGTGCAGAGGTCTGCGAGGAAGTCTGCGAGGAGGGCTGCCCGGACGCCATACGATGCCGCGACTTCGCGCGACGGCGACGGGACGTACGGGGCGGCGACTCGTCAGCGACCACCATCGGGGGCGACGGAGCTTCGGGACTCGCAACGCCCGGCGACACCACCACGGTCTCGCTCGATTGCTCGCGCGGCTCGCCGTCTGCGAGATCGAGCTCCTGCGCCGTATCGGGCGGATCCACCGCGTCCGCGGTCGGATCCGTCGCTGCGGGCGAGACGGAGGTTTGCACCCGCACGTCCCCGGGATGCTCTGCGGCCGGCTCGACCTCCGCCGACTCGACCTTCGCCGACTCGACCTCCGCCGACTCGACCTCGCTCGGATCGTGAGCCGCCCAGCCCCAAAGCAGCCCTCCCCCACCGAGGAGTACGACCGCCACGGCGATCGCGGCCGCCACCTGACGACGCGGGCGTCCCGACGCCGAGGACGACACGGGAGTCGACACGGGAGTCGACACGGGAGTCGACGGCATCTGGGGCGAGACCTCGGTCGCCCCCCGAAGCGGCCCCGCAACCCGAGGCGAGACCTCGGTCGCCCCCGCGGGCGGCCCCGGCAGCAGCGTCGCGGGCACGCAGTCGACCAACCGCTCCATCACCTCGGCCGCGTCCGCCGGGCGGCCCTGTGGCTCCTTGCGTAGGCAATCATGGACCAGCGCGACGAGCCCCTCGGGCACGCCGTGGTACAGCGGCAGCAGCTCGACCAGGTTGGGCACATCGACGTGCACCGTCTGGAAGAAGACCGCGGCATCGTTGTCCCCCGTAAAGGGAAACCGCCCGCTGAGCATGCGATAGAGCATCACGCCGATCGCATAGACATCCACCCGAAGATCCACCGGCCCCCCGCGAAGCACCTCGGGGGCAATGTAGCCCATGGTGCCAACGATCCGGCTGCGGGTGATGTCGGCGGTGCCCTCGTCGATGAGCTTGGCCAGGCCAAAATCCAGCAGGACCACATGATCCGTTCGCCCGCTGCGCTCACAGAGCATGATGTTGGAGGGCTTGATGTCCCGGATCATCATGCCGTGAACGTGCGCCTGACCGACCGCGTCGAGCAGCTGCGCGGTGATCGACACCGCCTCGGGCAGCGAGAGCGCCCCGCGAGCCCGCAGGCGCGCCTCGAGGACCTCACCGTGCAGGTACTCCATCACCAGGTATGCACGCCCCTCGTAGTACCCATGGTCGAGCATGCGCACCACGTTCGGATGCGTGATCGCGCTCAGGCGCCGGGCCTCGCGTTCGAATCGCGCGACCGCCTCGGGATCGTCCTGGGCGTGGGGACCGAGCAGCTTGATGACCACCGGCTGCGACCCCTGGGCATCAGACGCCAGATAGACGACCCCCACACCTCCCTGCGCGAGCCGCCGCGTGATCGTGTAGCGCCCACCCAAGACCTCGCCCTTCATGGAGGCCAGCTCGGTCAGCTGCGCGGCGGCCGACTCGACGATCCGCGCGCTCATGGGCTCTTCCCGAACCCGACCACGAGATCGCTGTTGAAGGCGGCCTCGTGGCAGTCGATGCACCACTGGACTCGACCGGAATGGGTCAACTCGTCCCCGCGGATCCGCGCCCAGTACCAGTCGCGTGCGTCCGGATCGTAGCCCTCGGGGCCCTTGAACATCACCGTGAGTCCGTTGACCTCACCGGCCTCGTCGAAGTGCTCCTTGACGAACATGTCGCCCTCGGCGAACGAGACCTCCTGGGTCGGGTCGTCGGGATCGATCGACGAAAACAGCTCGGCCGCGCTCGACGAGCCCCACACGCGCACGCTGGCCGCATCCGAGTGGGTCTCCGACAGCTCGGGCTCGGGGGTCAGCAGCGTGAGCTCCTGCTCGTAGGCCATCGCCTGAGCCAGGATCGCGTCCTCGTCCACCTCGGGGTCATCGGGGTCATCGGGGTCGCCGGTCTCCATCGTCCCCTCCTCCCCCGACGCGCGCTCGAATCGCTCGGGCTCGGCGCACGCGGCCAGGCCGATGAGGACGAACAGGACCGGGGGGATCACGCCCCTTGGTGAGCGCTTGTTCATGGAGCCACCCTCACGACCGACTGCACGGGCACCATGTGATAGACGAGCTCTCCGGCCCCCGCCTCGCGGTGATAGGGGGCATTGGCCATCGTCTGGGCTACGATCTGCACCTGCGTGGTGCCGATCTCCTCCGGTAGGTCGAGCACCTGCTCGACCTTGATCCGGTTGACCCGGCTCAGGCCCGCGGGAACGATGGTCGTCTGATAGTCGAAGTTGCAATCGGGCAAACAGCTGGGGATCTCGGTGTTCAGGAACAAGCTGACGTAGCCCAGGCGCTCGGCCTGCAGATCCTCGGGCGCCGAGAACCCCGGGTTGGCGAAGGTGAAATTCAAGCTGGCGACCTCGACAGCAAGCCCGGTGTCGGCGGAGAGCTCGAGCTGGGTCCCGGGCGCCGGGTCGAGGATCCCCACGTGCTCTTGGCCATCGTCCATCCAAAACGCCGTCGACGTGCTCACCCCGTCACGCCCCAGCGGCTCGCCGTCGGCGCTACGCGCCTCCAGGCGGATGTGGTGCAGCCCCGGCTCACGAGGAAAGGCCACCGAGTCGAGCTCGATCCCCGCCTCGAGATCGCCCTCGGTGATCGTGTCGACCAAGGCACCATCCAGGGAGACCTCGATGTAGCCCGCCCCAGGCGCGTCGTCGAGCTCCGAGGTCAGGACCACGCCGCGCCCCCCGATCGTCAGAGGCACCGCCCCCGTGCTCTGCACCGGGAACACGTCGAGCGCCGCCGGGGACTGGACGAGCAGCGCGATGTCGTCGGATCGATCGGGGTCGTCGCAGACCCCATCGATACAGGCGCTGCCCAGCGCGCAATCAGTGTCCTGCTCACACACATAGACCCCCAGGGCCTCGGGATCGAGCTCGGCCCGATAGCACGCACCCAGCGGGGTCACGAGGACCAAGCTGCCGAGGATCGCGAGGTTCGCGAGGGTCACTTGCCGTCCGGTCATGACATCAAAACCTCCACGCCGCATGCAAGGCGACCATGCTCGGGCTCAGCGTCGGGGCCAGCGCCTGGAGCCGAGCGCGACGCTGCTTGAGCAGCCCCGCCGTGAGCAGCCCCGCCCCCGCCGCGGCCACGGCGGCTCCCGTGACGATGAACGTGATCTGAAGCGCCTCGAGGTTCTGCCCCCGTGCATGCTGGTCCTCGGCCTGCGCCAACGACAGCCGATCCGGGTTGCTCCCCTCGTCGAGCGAATCGATGGTCTCGCCGACCCGCCGGGCCGAGACGCCAAACCCCACCCCGCCCGCGATCGCCACGGCCGCGCCCGCCCCGAGGAGCGCCGATCCCCCTACCACCAGCGGCGACACGGCCCGGCGAGATCGATCATCAGTGGGCGGAGCCGCCGGGGAATCGATCGCGGAATCGGACCTACGCGTGGGGCCCGGGCCCGGGTCAGAGACGGACTTGTGCGCCGGCGGTGACGACGGTGGCTCGACCAGGACCCGCAGCACCTCGATCCGCTCGGCCGCCGCCTGCCGCTCGCCGAGCTCGAGCCGCGGCTCGCGGGAGAATCGCTCATAGTACGTGAGCGCTCGCGCGAGATCGCCCTGCTCCTCGTAGACCCGACCGATGTTGAACAGATCGGTGGGATCGGGTGCCAGCGCATGAGCACCCTCGAAGGCTTCGATCGCGCCCTCGTAGTCCTGCGCGGCGAACCGGCGCTGGGCATCCGTACGAAGCTTTTGCGCCTTTTGTCGATCCTCGTCGCTCGGCGTCGGGACCGAAGCGGCGCCATCACCCTCCACCCCCTTCGCGGGCTTGGCCCACGCACTGACCGGCGCCGACAAGAGCGAGATCGCCACGACCGGCCCGAGCCATGCGGCGACTAGAGATCGGGCTATAGAGAGTTGTCGGCTCATCGGTAGACCATGGGGTGTCATGGGGCGCTCATGAGCGCAGGATCCAGCGGCTCGCCCTCGAGCGCCTCCATGAACGCGACCAGCGCGCTCCGCTCGGCAGCGCTGAGCCCCACCGGGCGCATGAGCTCGTCCCGAGTCCCGTCGAATGTACCGGCCGCAGCGCCGCCGAAGTCATAATGGATCATCACGCTGTCGAGCGTGGCGAAGTTACCCGTGTGCATATAGGGAGCGGTCGAGGCAACCCCGCGGAGGCTGGGCGTCTTGAACGCACCGAGCTCGCCGGTCGCCGCCCCCAACGTAGAGACCGCACACGTCCCCTTGTCGGGGTGATCGCTCCAGGGACCCGCACAGTTGAACTCCTGCTCGAGCACGGTGGCCAAGCCCTGGGCCCGGCCCGGATCGCTGGGCGCGATGTCGGTACCCTGTTGCGGGACCGCGATGTTGTGAAACTGGCCATCGGTGAAATTGGGCCCGCCGTGACATCCAAGGCAGCGCCCATTGCCGATGAACACCCGCAATCCCTCTTTTTCCTGCGCGGTGAGGGCGTCGCTGTCCTCGGCCCCGCCGGCCAGCTCCTCCCACAGCTGGTCGAACCGGGAGTCACGACTGACCAACCGACGCTCGTAGGCCGCCACCGCCTTGCCAAAGTTGACGAAGATCCGCGTCACGTCGTCGCGCAACTCCGGCGCGAGCGCATCCCACTGCGGATCGCCCGGGCGAGACCCCGCCGGGACCACCGGCGCTCCCTCGGCGTCCCGCAGCTCGCGCATCTGCCCGAACACCGCCTCGTACTGGGCACGATACTGATCGAAGATGAGCAGGGCGACATCGGATCGCGCACCGCCCATGTCGATCTCGTTCTCCGCCGCGGTCAGAGCCTGGCACCAGGGAGAGTCGCAGCGACCATCCCAATACTGCCAATTGGTCTGGGACTCCGACGCCGCTCCATACCCGCTGTTGAACACGGACATCGTGCTTCGCCCAGTGCGCTCGATCCCGACCGAGGTGCCCTCCTGCCCGTCGGCAAACCCCATCTGCGGCACATGGCATGTGGCGCACGAGACCATGCCGTTGCCGCTAAAGCCGGTCTCGAAGAACATCGCCTGACCAAAGGCCGCGGCGCCGGGATCATCGGCATAGGCGTTGGTCGGATCGGGCGGAGGAGCCGGCGGCAGAGGTCCGAGCCAGGTGAGAATCGTGTCGATCTCGCCGGGAGTGAACGCGCTGCGGTCGCCGGTCTCGGTCTCGCCTTCGCTGCCAGAACCAGAGGTCGTAGCCTCGGTATCGGTCGATACATCGCCGGCCCCGCTCGCCGAGCATCCGACGACCAGCGCGAGCATCAGCGCTCCGGACGGGCTCCACCTCCGTCCACCACGGCGCCCACGCTGGCGTGGAACCTCGTGCGGGGGTGCGCCAGAAGCACTCAGACTCTTCATCGCGGGACTCCCTATGGCTGGAGATCGGACCATCGTGCTTCGAAGCTACAGCGAGCTTAGGGGAATGTATGAGATGCATTCGCAGCAAAGTCGAGCACTTCGATCTCGCGAGCTTCGTGCGTCAGGTTTCACATCCTTCAGGGAACTCCACAACTCCAGCGAAAACCGGCGCAGAACGTCGTCGGAGCTCGACCGTGCGATCGATGGACTCGAGCCATTGCACGACGAGCCTTCGCGTTCGATGAGCGCTAGGACCCGTGAACGAGACAAGCCCGCTCATGGAGCATCTACCCGTACGCCTCTCGCGGCGCACCAGCAAGCATTTGCTCTGCGTTGGGCTCGGTTTGGGACCGGTTTAGATCGATTGCTTGGTCAGAAGAATCGCCCAATCGAACCCAGCGCAAGCTCTATGTGAATCCACACGCATTGAGGTCTACGGGCCCCTACGTGTGTACGACACCACCTCATCGGTCGATCTACCGAGTGACCCAATCATCGATCCAAAGCGGGCGGCTATCCAGCACCAGATACGTGCACGAACCAACATGACACGACCTTAGAAAATCATACGACTTCACACTTGCTCGCTGAAGAAAACCATCGAAAGCCCCTCGGTGTTCTACGCACCCACGGCCACCAGCGCCTGCGCAAACTGCTGCGCCGACTCGAAGCGATCCTTGGCCTGCTTGGCCAGCGCCCGAGCAATGACCGCCTCCAGCTCGGGCTCGACCACCACCCCGGGCGCGACGTCCTGCATCGCGGGCACCGGCTCCTTGCGGTGATAGACGAGGATCTTCGCCGGCCAGTCCGACCGAAAGGGCGGCACGCCGGTGAGCATCTCGTAGCCGAGGATCCCGACCGAGTAGAGATCGGACCGGATGTCGATATCCGACCCCAGCCCTTGCTCGGGCGACATGTACTCGGGCGTACCGAGCACTTGACCAATGAGGGTCAGCGGCTTGGCCCCCGGGTCGTCCTCGTGGATCTTGGCGATCCCGAAGTCGAAGATCTTGAGCGTCTCCCCCCCGCCCGACCGCGGGATCCGAAATAGGTTATCGGGCTTGATGTCGCGGTGAATGATCCCCTGGTCGTGCACCGCCTGTACCGCGCCGAGCAGCTGGACCAGCAGCGCCCGGGTACGCTCGCCCGTCAGCGGAGCCTCCCGAGCAAGCGTGACCCCGAGCTCTTCGCCCTCGAGCAGCTCCATGACGATCAAGGGGCGCCCGTCGTCGGTCTGCCCCAGCTCGAGGATCTCCACCACGTGCTCGTGCGCCACCCGAGAGGCAAGCTGAGCCTCCTGCACGAAGCGCTCCGCCACCTCGGGCGAACGCTCGGCCCGGATCGACAAGATCTTGATCGCCACCGGACGACCGCTGGGCTCGTGCTCCGCCCGGTAGACCCGCGCCATGCCGCCGTCACCGATCCGCTCGCCGAGCACGTAGTGCCGCGCGAGCCGGGTGCCAGGCGCAAGTGCGTCGGGCAAGGTCATCACCACCATCGTAGCCGAACGACGGGAAGACGCGACCATGGTCCGTTCTGCCACGTCAAATAGCGACCATTCGCGGGAAATCGAAGGAGGGAACCTTGGCCTGTTCGAGGGCTCCAGCGAGGGCCGCGATCGCTTCGGGGATGCCCGTTCCGACGTCGGTCACCCTGCTCCCATGACCCTCCGAAGACGCATCCAAGTCTCCTGGACCCGCTCATCATCATCGTCAGCCGGCGGGGTGCCGAGCTTCTGCGCGAACGACATCAACGCGAGAGCTCGCCGCCACGACTCGGACGCACACAGTGGCGCTGCGCGCCGCGCTTGCTGCTCGCGCGCCTGGGCTGCGCGCATATTGTCAACCCAACGTCGCATCGCTTGGGCAGAGGTCGTCGATGTGCTCACCTGACGAAAGTCTAGCGGGTCACGCCACCCCCTCGCCAACGGCGCTCGATCCGACCCCCCGCGCCGGGGCAACGTGCCCCACCCAGCGCAATCAGCGAGCATCCTTCGACTCCACGCCCAGCCGGAGATCGGATCCCCCCGATCCCCCCACGGTCGCCCGATTGTCCCTCAAACGCCCTCGTACGCCGTTGCCCGCGCGATCGCGCCGCCGTAAAAGCGGCGGCCTCCGTGGACCTGCAGCACCTCAACTCCAGCCAGCGCGCGGCCGTCGAGCACGTCGACGGCCCCCTGCTCGTACTCGCCGGCGCGGGCTCGGGCAAGACCCGCGTCATCACCCACCGCGTGGCCTACCTGCTCGAGCTGGGCGTCGTCCCCAGCCGCATCGTGGCCCTGTCGTTCACCAACAAGGCCGCCGGCGAGATGCGCGAGCGCCTCGCCGCCATGGTCGGCCCCGACGTAGCCGAGCAGCTGCGGATGGGCACCTTCCACAGCCTGGGCGCCTGGATGATGCGAGAGGATCCGACCACCTTCGGCCTCCCCGGCCAGCGCTTCTCGATCCTCGACCAAGGCGACGTATACGGGGTGGTCCGCAGCCTGCTGCGCGAGCACGGACACCACGGGGCCGGGGCCGACCGCCGCTTCGATCTGGGCGCGGTGGTCCAACGGATTAGCCTGTGGAAGAACGAGTTCGTGCAGGCCGAAAATCTCGAGGCCCGCATCGTCGACGAGTATGACGTGGTGGCCGCGTCGATCTACGAGCCCTACGAGGAGCGCCTGCAGAGCCTGGGCGCGGTGGACTTCGACGACCTGGTGTGCCGGATCGCCTTCGTGCTGCGGCACGACGCGGCCGCCCGCGACCGCTGGCAAGGGCGCTTCGACTACGTGATGGTCGACGAGTACCAAGATACCAACGGCGCCCAGCTCGAGCTGCTGCGCCAGCTGGTGCGCCCGCCCCACAACCTGGCCGTGGTCGGCGACGACGATCAAGCGATCTATGGCTGGCGCGGCGCCAAGGTGGAGAACATCCTGCGCTTCGACGAGCACTACCCTGCGGCCGCGGTGATCAAGCTCCAAGAGAACTACCGCTCGCGCGCCCCGATCTTGCGGGCCGCCAACGCGGTGGTGCACCATAACCATGCCCGCCACGACAAGGAGCTGGTCATCACCCGCGGCGAGGGCACCCCGGTCCAGCTGGTGGTCGCGGCCGATGGCGCCCAGGAATCGGGCTGGGTGGGCAAGAAGATCCGCCGCATGGCCGTGGACGAGGGGATCGACGGCCGCCAGATCGCGGTGCTCTACCGCTCGGCGCTGCAGGCCAAGGCCATCGAGGAGGAACTCCAGCAGCACGGGGTGCCGTACCGAGTGCTGGGCGGCCAGTCGATGTACGACAAAAAAGAGGTCAAGGACGCCCAGGCCTACCTCAAGGTGCTGGTAGCCCCCCGAGACGAGCTGGCCCTACGCCGGGCCCTGGAGACCCCGCCCCGAGGGATCGGCGCGCGCAGCATGGAGCGGATGGTGGCGTGGGCCCGCGCCCACGGCTCGCCGCTGGTGGAAGCGGTACACCACAGCTCACAGATCCCCGACCTGCCGTCACGAGCGGCCGAGGCCCTGGGCCGGTTCTCGGCGCTGGTCCGTCGGCACCAGGCCCGAGCGCGCGAGGCCGGAGTCTCCACCGCCCTGCACGAGATGCTGGGCAGCATCAACCTGCAAGAGCACGTACGCAAGGAGACCGGCTCGGACCAGGCCACCGACGCCCGCTGGGCCGGGGTCAAGTGGCTGGTGGGCAGCATCGATCGCTACGAGCAACGCATGCGCAACAAGGGCAAGAAGCCTCGCTGGTCCGAGTACCTGGGCACGATGGCCCTGGACAAAAGTGATGACGCCGACAAGAAGGAAGACGGACCCCGCGGCAAGGTCACCCTCGCCACCCTGCACAGCGCCAAGGGCCTCGAGTGGGACCACGTGTTCATCATCGGCGTCGAAGAAGGCACGATGCCCCATCGCCGGGTGGCCTCGCCACGAGCGAGCGACGCGATCGCCGGCGATCTAGAGGAAGAGCGGCGGCTCTTCTACGTGGGGATCACCCGAGCCCGCGAGCGCCTGTGGCTGACCCGCAGCGCAGGCCGCCTGGACCGAGGCCGAGAAATGGCCAAGGCCCCCAGCCGCTTCCTCGAAGAGCTCCCCGACGACGGCACCGTGCAGCTTTACGAGATCGAGAAGGAGGAGGAGATCACCTCCGATGCGATCGAAGACATGGCCAGCGCGTTCCTTTCGCAGATCCGCCCGCCCGAGTGAACCCAAGCGCTCCCGACGCTCCCGAGCGCTCAACAAAGCCCGAGCGCTCGACAAAGCCGTAGGGAGCGCGCGAGCCATTGGCCTGCGGCTCGTCACCACCACCAGGGGTGACGAGCCCTACCGCATGGAGCCGCCGCTTACATGCACTGACCGGGCACCAACGACAGCATCGTGCCCTCGATCGCCAGCTCGGGTAGCTGACACGTCGTCATGCCCATGTCGACGCAGTCCTGATCCTCGTTGCAGGGCGAGCACACACCGACCACCGGGATCCCCATCACCGCCGCCGGCGCGCAGTTGCCCGACATGCACTGGTCGTTGCCCGAGCCGCTGGTGAAGTCACAGCCCTCGTCGTTGGGGACCGAGCCCATGTCGACGCACTGGAAGTGACCGGCGATGTTCTCGATGTCGTAGGTGGGCGCGCACAGCTGATCCGTACAGTCGTCGTCGCTCTCACACTCACTACAGGTCAGGGCGGTGATCACCCCCGGGACATCAATGAGCGTGTTGCAGAACAGGCCTTCAGCGCAAGCCTCGGTGGTCTCGCAGCCCTCGCCTAGATCGCCAGAGGCACTACAGACCGCCGGCGTCATCGTCAGCGGGTTGCCGAAGTTGCAGCCAAAGCCGACGTCGGCGCAATCCTCGTCGGAATCACAGTCGGAGCACACACCGCCCAGCGCCCCCACGGTGAAGCACTCGTTGGACATGCAATCACACGCGTCGGAGCACGCATTCCCGTTGGCCCCCGCGTTCGCACAGGCCGAACCATCCGACGATCCACCGCCCGAGCCACCGCTCGACGAGCCACCACCCGACGAGCCGTCGCCGGTTGGATCCTGACCGGTAGCGCCGGGACCGGTCGAGCCATCACCGGTGGAGGGCGTATTGCCGGTGTCCTCCCCCCCGTCGTCGCTCGGGCAACCCCAGAGCAGACCTGCCGCGAGGGCCAGCGAAAGGCTCGTGAAACGCTGAATCTTGATGCTCATGGACGATGATTCCTGACCGCCATCCTTGCGCCAAAGCGCGCGCCAAGTCAAAGGCCCTTTTCCCGCGAACGATCGATCGCGCTGCGATCCTCCTCACGTCTGGTCGCCCGGCGCTTCGAACGGGATCGACACCACCGCCGCATCACCCTGCCATTCCACCTCGAACTTCTCCAGCCGCGCCCCCACGCACGGACCCTGGTCGCACACCCCCGTGCGTGGCTCGTAGCACGCCCCGTGCGTGCGACAGTAGATCCGCCCGAGCTTGGCCGACCAAAACTCCCCGGTGCCCATGTCGAGATCGAAGGACACGTGGGCGCAGCGGTTGCGATAGGCGTGAAGCTGCGGCTGCCCATCCCCCATGGGTCCCTCCCCTTGGCGCAGCATCAAGACGAAGCCTCGCCCCGGATGCTCGCCATCGTCGAAGGTGAAGGTCCGCGCCTGCCCGTGCGGCAGCTCGGTCACGCCGTCGACGGTGATCCGCTGCGCCGGCCGAGCCACCCGACGAGGCGGCGGCGAGCTAGCGCGCGGCATGGTGCCGGCTGAGATCCTTGGCCAAGTTCTTTTGGTGGGCCTCGATCGTGCCCCCCCCGATCTCCAGCAGCTTGGCGTCCCGCCATAGCCGCTCCACCGGGTACTCCTTGCAGTAGCCTGCCCCGCCCATGACTTGCATGGCCCAGTCGGCCACGTGCTTGCCCACCGGAGCGGCAAAGAGCTTGGCGGCGTCGGTCCCCACCCGGTTGCGGATCTCCGGGCCGATGTCGGCGGCCACGTTGTAGACCAGGCACTTGGCCGCCTCGGTCTGGGCGTAGCCATCGGCGATGTACCGCTGGATCTGGCCGAAGTTGGCGATCGGCTGACCGAACGCCTTGCGCTCGGTGCCGTAGCTGACCATGATCTCAACGCAGCGATCGGCGATCCCCACGCTCATCGCCGCCAGGGTCAACCGCTCGATCTCCAGGTTGCGCATCATGTGGGTGATCCCGTCGCCCTCCGCGCCCAGCAGGTTGCTCGCCGGGACCCGACAGTCCTCGAAGACGAGCTCCGCCATGGTCGAGCCCCGCATGCCCAGCTTGTCGATGTGGTTGGTGGTGGAAAAGCCCGCACAGTCGCGATCGACCACGAAGGCGGTGACCCGCCCGTCGACCTTGGCATAGACCAAAAAGCAGTATCCCTCGCACGCGTTGGTGATGTAGGTCTTGCTGCCGTTGAGCACGTAGGTGTCACCATCGCGCACCGCGGTGGTGCTCATGCCCATCACGTCGGTGCCCGCCCCCGGCTCGGTCATGCCCATGCCGGCGACCCACTCGCCGCTCACCACCTTGGGCAGGTAGCGCGCCCGCTGCTCGGCGTTGGAGCAGTAGTAGAAGTTGTTGACGAAGAGCATCGAGTGGGCCAGGTAGGCCAGCGTAAAGCCTGGGTCGTACTTGGCCAGCTCGTGGTGCACGATGACCGCCGCCACCGCGTCCATGCCCGCGCCGTCGTCGTCGACCGGGACGGTGACCCCCAAGAGGCCCAGCTCACCGAGCTTTTTGAACAGCGCGGTATTGAGGTGCCCCTTGTCGTCGAACTCCGCCGCTTGAGGATCGACCTCACGACGAGCGAATTCGGCGACCGTCTTGCGCAGCAGCGCATGCTCCTCGGTGGGGTTGAAGAGCCGCTCGTAGTTGGTCTGCGCCATCCCCTCTAATTTGCGGCCAACTGCGCTCCGCGCAAAGCGAGCCCCGGCTGCGAATTCTCTCATGTGCCGGCCGGACCAACCTCCAAAGACGCCCTCGCCGCCCCCGCTATTCCCCGCTCCCCAGGCTCGAACGGCGCTCCCACCACCGGTCACCGACCCCCTCGGGCTCGTCCCCGTCCGTCTTTGTTGGGCCCGTGCGAAGCCCTCGTTCGCGTCGCTTTGTGTCATCGACGACATCGATTGCCGCAATCGGTGGCGGGCAGCGGCCTCAAGTGGCGACGATCGCGACCTTGGCAAGGCGCGTGCAATGACGAGCGCCGCCATGCCACGCCATCGCAGCGCCATCGCCCTGCTGCTGGTTCAGGCCCTCGCCTGCCAGCCCGTCCCTACCGTCGCCGGAGGCGGTGAAGACACCGCCACTCCCGACTCCCCCTTCATGGCCGCGGCCACCGGCGGCGAGATGATGGTGTTTCCCCCAGCGTCGCACGCCGGGCCCCGCCGCACGCTGCCCCGCGCCATCGCCGAGGACGAGACCACCGACGAGGCGCCCACCGACGTGCAGTGGCCACAGCTCGGCGACGACCGGCACTTCGAGATCGCCGGCCAGACCCTGCGGATCCACTTCAATCGCTCGATCGCCCCACCACCGGCGGACCCGGCCCCGCTGACGCTGACCCCGGCGGTGGACGGCGAGATCTCGTGGCCCAGCCCGTGGGTGCTGGCCTTCCGGGCCACCGCCCCCTTCGACCCACAGACCGAGTACACGGTGGCGCTCGGCGAGCTCCACGACCAGGAGGGCGCCCGGGTGGCCGAGGGCTGGACGGGCACGTTCATCGCGCAGCCGCGAGTGAGCGTCGGGGGCAAGATCATCAGCTACCTGCCCGAGGCCGGCACCCCGCGGCCGGTCGCCGTGCGCCCCGAGTACGTCTCGAAGGTCGGCCGCGACATCGCACCGAAGATCCTCTTCGACCAACCGGTGACCCTGGCGCAGGTGGCCGGGATGCTGCACGGGGAGGTGGACGGCGTGGCGCGCGACCTGACGCTGTCCCACGCCAAGGAGGATCGCTTCGAGGGCACCCCGGTCGACCGCCGCCACGTGGTCGTAGCCACCCCGGCGTCCCGTCCCGAGCCGGGGCAGCGCGTAGAGCTGCGGGTCGACCGCCCCGACGGCGCGATGTTCGAGGAGCACGTCTATGAGGTGGCCGAGCCCCTCGAATTCGAGACGGTCGACTGCCAGAGCGACTACTACGACCAAGAGGATCGCTGCACCTGGAAGGACGGCACCCTGGAGCTGACGGGCAATCGATTCTCGGTGGAGTTCAACAACCCGATCGCGACCCCCGACGCCCAGCTGGCCAAGAAGATCCAGGTGACCCCGAAGGTCAAGAACCTGCGGATCCGCGCCGATCGCTGGCGCTCGAACGGGGTGGTCTGGATCTCGGGCGAGTTCCGCTCGTCCACCCACTACACGGTCAAGGTGGGCCGCGTCCGCGATCGCTACGGCTCCCGGCTCAGCACCCCGCTACGCCTGGCGGTCGACGTGGCCCCGCAGTCGGCCAGTGTGTCGATGCCCGAGGGCCAGCAGGTGCTCGACGAGGCGAGCAGCCGCCGCTTTACCCTGACCACCCGCAACGTAAACGAGGCACGGGTGGATCTGTGGGAGATCGAGCCCCGGGCCGCGGCCTGGGAGGACGCCCGACGCCAGCTGGGCGGGCGAGAGCGACCCAGCCGATCGCCCGATCTGAGCATCCCGGTGCGCCCCCGAGCACGCCGTGACCAGTCGGTGGAGACCACCGTCGATCTGCTCGCGACCCTGTCGCCGGGCAAGACCTACCTGGCCCGGCTAGAGCTCGAGACTCCGGCATTCGGCGCCAAGCCCCCGGCGTACCCCGAGTGGGCGATGGCGGCCCGGCCCCCCACGGCGCTGCTGACCCCGCACGACGACCAGTCCCTGGCGGTGCACGTGCACGCGGGGCGAGACGAGACGCTGGTGCACGTGGCTCGGCTCCACGACGGCACCCCAGTGGCCGGCGCGCACTTGCTGGTGGACGGCACCCGAGTCTCCGGAGTGAAGACGGGGGCGGACGGGATGGCGGTGCTTCCCCGCTCGCTCGACGATGGCCCCGGCCGCCAGCGCCACCACGTGCTCGAGGTGGAAGCGGATCACGCCCGAGCCACTGTCGCGCTGGGCGGCGGCACGCTGGACGAGGGTGACCTGGCTCCGGAGCTATCGGGCGGACAAGCGCCGTTGGATGACATCCGAGCCCTGGTGCTCAGCGATCGCGGCGTCTATCGCCCCGGGGCCACGGTCCACCTCAAGGGCATGGTGCAGTTCCGCGAGCACGGCAAGCTGCGAGCCGCCCCCACCATGCCGGTCGGCCTGCGGATCCACGCGCCTACCGGACAAGAGGTGTTCACCGAGGACGGGGTCACTTCGGATCTGGGCAGCTTCGCCACGAGCTTCCCGGTGCCCGACTCGGCCGAGATCGGCCGCTACCGGGTCGAGCTGGTCGCTCCGCTGCGTGACGACGCAGTGCTGGCCCGCTACGGCCTACAGATCGCCGAGTTCGAGCCCCCGCGCTTCACGGTGGACGTGGAGGCCCAAGTGGATACCAAGACCGACAAGGGCGGCCAGACGCTGCGGGCCGACGTGCACGGCCGCTATCTGTTCGGGGCCGCCATGGAGGACGCCCCCGTCGCATGGACCTTGCGCCGGGCCGACGCCCCGTTCCCTCGGGGCCCGCTGACCGCCAAGGGCCTGCACTTCCGACGGGTGCGCTCGTGGTGGAGCGAGGACAAGGGCGAAGCGTGGATGCGCGTGGGCGAGGGCACCCTGGCCGCCGACGGTCACCTTCGCGTCTCGCCCGCGGTCGAGCTACCCGCCGACCGGGGACCCCAGCGCTTCACCCTCGAGGCGGAGGTCACCGACCAGTCGCACCGCGCGATCGCAGGGCGGGCCTCGGTGGTGCTCCACGCGGCCGACCGCTACGCGGGGTTACGCCTGCCCGACCGCTGGCTCGACGTGGGCAAGGCGCTGGCGCTGGAGGCCGGCGTGATCGACCAGTCCGGCGCCACCGTCCCCGACGCGTCGTTCGAGATCCGCCTGGAGCGGCTGACCTGGCGCCGGGTCCGACGCCCCGGCCCCGGCGGCTTCGCCGAACAGCAGTGGCACGAGGTGGCGGAGCCGACCGGCCGCTGCACGGTGACCGGCACCGACACCTCGGGCTGCCGCCTCGTCCCCCGACGCTCGGGCTCGTATCGGGTCAGCGCCTTCATCGACGGCCGCCGCGGCGGATCGCTGCGAGCGTGGGCCTGGGGCTCGGCCTGGGGCTCGGACGGAAGCGCAAGCCAGCCCTCCCCCGGGCGACGGATCGAGATCGTGGCCGATCGCGAGCGCTACGCCCCGGGCGATACGGCCGAGCTGATGGTGCGCAACCCCTTCCCCGAGGCGACCGCGATCCTCACCGTCGAGCAGGGCGAGATCCTGCATCACCGCACGATCCACGTGACCGAGTCGGCGGCCCGCTTCCGGGTGCCGCTGACGGCCGAGCATGCACCGCACGCCCACGCCACGATTACGCTGTTGCCCCGCGGGGCCAAGGGTGACGCGCGGGTCGACTGGAAGCTCGGCGCGGTGCGACTGCCGGTGAGCCTGGAGGACACGCGCCTCGACGTCACCGTGGCCAGCGACCGCGACCGTTACGAGCCGGGCGAGTCGGTCGACGTGGTGGTCGACGTCAGCCGCGGGGGCGTGGCCGTGCCCAACGCCGAGGTCGCGCTGGCGGTGGTGGACGAGGGCGTGCTGCGCCTGACGAACTTCCATGCCGCCGATCCGGTCCCCCTGCTGTACCCCGGGCAGGGCCTGGAGCTGTGGGTCGACGACAGCCGGCGCCTTTTGGCCGAGCAACTGCGGCGCTCTCACGTCGCGGGCGACGGCAGCGGCGCGGGCAGCCATAGCCTGGTCTCCACCCGCAAGAACTTCGTCAAGACCGCGCTATGGAAGCCGTCGCTGCGCACCGACGCCGAGGGTCGCGCCCACGTGCACTTTACCTTGCCCGACAACCTCACCCGCTTTCGCATGATGGCGGTGGTGATCGACGCCGACGGCCGCGGCGGCGTGCACGAGGACGATTTCGAGGTCCAGATGCCGCTGATGGCCGTGCCCGCCGTGCCGCGCTTCGCGGCGATCGGCGACCGCTTCGAGGCGGCGGTGCTCGTGCACAACAACCAAGACCACGAGGAGCAGGTGACGGTGACCCTGGGCGCGCAAAGCCAGCCCGTCACGATCGCGGCCGGCGGCCGGGCGCGGGTGGCCTTCGAGCAGACCCCGACCCGGGCGACCCCGCTTTCGCTCGAGTTTTCGGTGGCCGACGCCTCGGGCACGGTGCGCGACCGCGTGGAGGCTACGGTGCCGGTGCAGGCCCCAGGGGTCGACGAGCGCCCGGTGATCCACGGGCGCTTCTTGGGCCGGCAACAGGTCGCGCTGGAGATCCCGCCGGAGGTCTTCGTGGACGCAGGCGGCGAGGACTTCGTCACCGTGACGGTGGGCGAGAACCTGTGGCCGGAGCTGGGCAGCCGGCTGGAGTACCTCATCGACTACCCGCACGGCTGCGTAGAGCAGACCACCTCGAGCACCCTGCCCTTGCTGGCGGCGCGGGAGATCCTGCCCCGCATGGGCCTGACCCGCTACGACGACGAACAACTGCGCCCGATGATCCGCGCCGGCGTCGAGCGCCTGTCGACCATGCGCACCAGCGAAGGCGGGCTGGCCTACTGGCCCGGCGGCACCGACCCCAACCCCTTCGGGACCGCCTACGCCACCCTGGCGATCGCCCGGGCCCAGCGCCTGGGGATCGAGGCCCCCGAGGGGATGATCGACGGCATGCGCGAGTACCTGGTGCGCATGGTGGAGGCTCGTCGCCCGCCCCACGGCTACGGGGTGGAGGTGCGGGCCTCGGTGGCCCTGGCCCTGGCCGAGCTCGAGGCGCTGCCGCCCAGCATCGCCGATGCGCTGCACGACACCGTGCCCGAGCAGGGCGTGTTTGGCCGGGCCACCCTGGCCCTGGCCCTGTCGAGCCTGCCCGAGCAGGACGACCGGGTCCACGCGCTGCTCGACGGGATCGAGACCGCGTTCGACGAGCAGGGCGCCCTGCTCGAGCCCCGCAAGGACGACTTTGGCTACTACGGCTCCGACCAGCGCACGATCGCTCAGTCGGCGCTGGCCCTGCACCGGCTGCGACCGCACTCGGCAGTGCTGCCCCGACTGGTCGGCAACCTGCTGGGCCGCAGCCAGGGCTACACCACCCAGGGGACGGCATATGGGCTGCTGGCCCTCTCCGAGCGAGTCTCCGCGGCCGAGGGCAGCGCGGCCCGGCAGCGGGCACTGCTCGACGACGTAGACCTGATGCCCGTGCTGGCCGAGTCGGTGAACCTGGGCCCCAGCGTGCGCCGCTACCGGATCCCGCTGTCCGAGCTGCGAGGGCGTCGTGCGATCCTGACGATGGAGAGTGAGTCGACCGAGTCGCAGGCGTTCGTGGTCAGCGCCCGCTGGCGCCGGCCCACCGCGGATGCCCACAGCCCCGCGGCGACCACCACCGAGCACGGCCCGGATCTTTACCGGGTGATCACCGACGCCAAGGGGCGCCGCGTCGACTTCGACGCGATCACCCCCGGGCAGGTACTCCGGGTGGTGCTGCTGGCCCGGATGCCGCAAGACCTGGCCTACGAGCGCCGCGGCTACCTGGCGATCACCGATCGCCTGCCTGCGGGCTTCGAGGCGATGCAGCCCGATCTGTGGACGGTCTCGGAGGTGCCGGCGCTCGACGACGAGCATCCGCTCTACGACCACCTGCGCTGGACGAGCAGCTCGACCAGCCACATGGAGCTGCGCGACGACCGGGCCCACTTTTACTTCGACCGGTTCTGGGGGCAGTGGGTGCACGCGACGTACCTGATGCGCGCGACGACCCCGGGCCGATTCGAGGCCCCGCCGGCCATGGCGGAGCTGATGTACGAGCCCGACAGCGCGGGCTACAGCAAGGCCCGAACCTTCACGGTGGTGCCGTAGCCATGCAACGCGACCTTTACCCCGAATCTCCCGGCCCGGCCGAGCCCTCCGAGTCGACGATGATGACCACCGAGCAACCACAACCGCGACCACGATGGCGACGACGACGGCGGCTGGTCCTGGGCACGCTGGTCCTGCTGGTGGCCACCGCCTGGGTGGGCTGGGCCACCTTGTGGTCCTGGCTGCGGCAGCAGGTCGATCGCCCCCGCGAGGCCCTGCACGACGACTGGTACTCGGGCCATCGGGTCCTCGATCGCCACGGGCAGCTGCTCCGGGAGCTCCCCGGGGAGCTCGGCCGCCGGGGCCAGCCGCTGTCCCTGGCACAGATAGGTCCGCGACTGCTGACCGCGACCCGGGTCAGCGAGGACACCCGCTTCTATGAGCACGACGGGGTGGATCCCGCGGCTATTGTGCGCGCGATGAGCCAGAACCTCCGCCATCGGCGGGTGGTCTCGGGCGCCAGCACGATCACCCAGCAGCTGGTCAAGCTGCTCGACACCCGCGGGCAACCCGAGCCCCGTGACGTGTGGGTCAAGCTGCGTGAGGCGGCGCGAGCCCGCAACCTCGACGATGCCTTGAGCAAGGACGAGATCCTCGAAGCCTACGTCAACCGCCTCCCCTACGGCCACGGGCTGGTCGGACCCCAGGCCGCCGCCCAGGGGTACTTCGGGGTGACCGCGCGCCAGCTGTCGTGGGCCCAGGCGGCGTTCTTGGCGGTGCTGCCTCGGGCCCCCTCGCACCTCGATCCCTACCGACACGCCGATCGGGTGCTCGTGCGTCAGCGGGCGCTGCTGCGGGCGCTCCACGAGGCCGGTGAGATCGACGCAGCCCAGCTACGACGGGCCCTGGCCGAGCCCATCGAGCCGCGCCCCCTGGCCCGCCCCTTCCTCGCCCCGCACCTGGTCCAGACCCTGCAAAGCGAGGGCCGACTGCAATCCGGTTCCACAACCACCACCACGATCGATCTCTCGCTCCAGGCCGACGTGGAGGGGCTGGTCCGCACCCAGATGGCCCGCATGGTGGACCAGGGGGCTGGCGACGCCGCGGTGCTCGTGGTCGACAACGCCACCGCACAGGTGCTGGCCTACGTGGGGAGCGCGGATTTCCACGATCCGGCGATCGCCGGGCAGGTGGACATGGTGCGCGCGCCTCGGCAGCCGGGCTCGACGCTCAAGCCCTTCGTCTACGGGCTGGCCTTCGCGGCGGGGCACTCGCCGCTGGAGCTGTTGCCCGACGTGCCCACCCGATTCCGTGAGGGTCCGGGGCACGTGTACGCCCCGCGCAACTACCACGGCGCCTTCACCGGGCCGGTCACCGCCCGCGAGGCCCTGGCCACCAGCCTCAACATCCCCGCGGTACGCCTGGCCTCGCAGCTACCCCCGGGACAATTGCTGCAGACGCTACGCCGCCTGGGCCTTGGGAGCCTGCGCGAGCCGGCCGAGCACTACGGACTGGCCCTTTCCCTGGGCAGCGGCGAGGTGGGCCTGCGCGAGCTGGCCGAGGCCTACGTGACCCTGGCCCACGGCGGGGAGCACCGGCCCCTGCAAATGGTGATGGGCGCCGACGCACCGACCACCACCCCGGTGATCGAGCCCGCGGTCGCGGCCATGGTGACCGAGGCCCTGTCCGATCCTCTCGCGCGCCGCCGGCTGTTGCCCCCCGGGCATCGACCCTTCGACATCGGCTTTGCCGTGGCCCTCAAGACGGGCACCAGCTCCGGCTACCGCGACGCCTGGACGGTCGGCTACACCCACGAGCGCACCGTCGCGGTGTGGCTAGGCAACGCCGACGCCAGCCCCATGCACGAGGTCACCGGGGCCGGCGGCGCCGGACCGCTGTTCGCCGACGTGATGCGCCGGGCCATGCGAGACGTCCCTACGCGAGCGCCGCTGTGGGATCCGGCGTTGCTGGAGCCCGTGGAGGTCTGTCCGCTGTCCGGGCAACGCCCCGGGCCCGCCTGCGAGCACACGGTAACTCGCCCGCTGGCCGCCTCCCACGTGCCGCAAGAGCCCTGCACCCTGCACGTACACGCCCGCCCGGAACCTTCGGCCGCGCGCCCCTACACCTGCGATCCGCATGGCGAGCAGACGATCGCGGTGCTACCCGCGCCATTCACCGCGTGGCTCGACGAGCGGCCGGTGGGCGCCCCCGGCGAAGATCCCTGGGGAACGCCGTGGCTGGCGGCCGAGCGCACCCCGGGCTGCGCGCCCGCGGCTGGACCGACGGTGCTGGCGATCGTGGAGCCGACCGACGGGGCGGTCTTTTGGTCTGGGCACGACCACGACGTGGTCGAGCTGCGCGCCGAGCTGCAGGGCAACGCGGCGGATCCAGCGTCGGTCGCTCCACGGGTGGAGTTCGTGGTGGACGGCGATGTGGTCGCCACCAGCGACTGGCCGTACCACGCCCTGGTCGAGCTTGTCCCCGGTGACCATGAGGTTCACGTTCGCCCACGGGGTCGCGCGTACTCGCTCGATAGCCGAGGCGCTCGGTTCAGCGTGCGCTAGCGATCCCCGCCGGCGCGGCGATGCTCCCCACCGGCGAGACGACGCTCCCCACGGTGGCGCCGACATGCCCGCTTGCTGACAACGTTCTGTTCGACACCGACGACGTCATGGCCGCAATTATTGCAGACGATTCGCCGTTCGGTCGAATCCGCTCAATGCGACCCGGCCCACTTCGCAACTGTCAGTTTATGATATGGCGTAGGTGCGATCTTTCTGTCTAGACTGTTCTTTGCAACGGTGATCGAACATCACTCTTCTCCCCGTACACTGGGGAACTCGACCGAGGCGAAGTCGTACCGGATCCTGGTCGTCGACGACACCGAGAGGATCCACGGGGATTTTCGGCGGATCTTCGGTGCAATGGGCGCACAGAGTCCGTCACAGTCGGCTCCGGCACAGTCGGCTCCGGCACAGTCGGCTCCGGCACAGTCGGCTCCGTCGAATTCGATGGCGGATCTCGAGCAGGCCCTGTTCGGCCAACGCCCGGATTCTACGCCGTCCTCGATGCCGGCCGCGGGGCCGTCCTTCACGGTGGACGGAGCCTTGCAAGGGCAGCAGGGGCTGGCGATGGTCGAGCACAGCGTGCGCCAAGGCGATCCGTACGCGCTCGCGTTCGTCGATATCCGCATGCCACCCGGGTGGGACGGAGTGCAGACCACCCAGCGCCTGTGGCAGGTCGATCCCAACCTACAGGTGGTGCTGTGCACCGCATACTCGGACTATTCGTGGCACCAATTGCTCGACGAGCTGGGTCACACCGATCGGCTGTTGCTGCTCAAGAAGCCCTTCGAGAGCGTCGAGGTCCTGCAGCTGGCCATGGCCCTGACCGCCAAGTGGTCGCTATTGCGCGAACACGCCGCGATGCACGAGCGCCTCGAGGCCACGGTGCAGGCACGCACCGAGGAGCTCGCCGCCAGCCACGAGCGTCTGCGCCAGCAGATGCAAGAACGCCTCGAGGCGGAGCGCAAGACCCGTCATCTCCAGAAGGTGCAGGCGCTGGGGCGCCTGTGCGCTTCGGTCGGTCACGAGATCAACAACCCCTTGTGCTTCGTGACCGGCAACCTGGAGCTGATGGCGCTCGATCTAGACCAGCTACAGACCAGTCCCGACAACCCCGGGCTGTGGGCCGAGGTGCGCGAGAGCCTCGACGCGTCGATCAACGGCACGGCGCGGATCAGCGAGATCGTCGCGGCGATGCGAAACGTCGCGCGCAACGACCATGGTCGTGCCTCGCGGGCCGACGTCGCCAAGGCGATCGAGACCGCCACCGTCTTGACCCGCAACGAGCTGCGCCACCGGGCGCGACTCTCGGTCGTGCAGGGGCGGGTCCCGCCGGTACGGATCGGGGAGCGAGAGCTCGAGCAGGTGCTGATCAACCTGCTCATCAACGCCGGCCACGCGATCCCCGACGGCCGCGCCGAGGACCATGAGGTCCGGATCGACGTCACCCTCCGGCCCGGACGGCAGGTGAGCATCGAGATCTCCGACACCGGCCACGGGATCGAGCCGGAGATCGCGACCCACGTGTTCGATCCCTTCTACACGACCAAGCCCGTCGGGCAAGGTACCGGCCTGGGCCTGACACTGTGTCGCGAGATGATCACCGGCGCCGGCGGTGAGCTGACCCTGACCAGCGAGCCCGGCCAAGGCACGACGGTACACATCGTGCTCCCCACCGTCCAGACCGAGGCGCCGACCGAGGTCTCGGCGCAATCCCCCGACGAGACGCTCACCACACCGTCCCCCACGGCCCAGTCCCCCACGGCCCAGTCCCCCACGGCCGAGCCCGCCACCGCCGAGCCCGCCACCGCCGAGCCCGCCACCTCCGAGCCCGCCACCGCCGAGCCCACCACCGCCGAGCAGGGCAAGACCAAAGTCCTGCTCATCGACGACGATCCCCTGATCCTACGCATGCTCCAACGCGCCCTACAGGGCTACGACATTCGCCTCGCCCACGGAGGCCGGGAGGCGCTGGAGCGATGTCGTGAGGAGTCGTTCGACCTGCTGGTCTGCGACATCATGATGCCCGATCTGAGCGGGATCGAGGTCTACGAGCGACTCACCGCCCACCATGACCAGCAAGCCGGCCGATTCCTGTTCATTACCGGGGGAGTGGTCGACGAGTCGCTCGAGCTGTTCTTGAGACACCCCGATACACGCTGCGTCCGCAAGCCATTCAGCGCCCAGAGCATCCGCCGCGCGGTTGCACGCCGCCTCGTCGAAATCGGCTGATCCCGATACCGGAGGCACTGGCCGGAGGCACTGGCCGGAGGCACTGGCCGGAGGAGCTGGGGCCGGAGTGCCCGCTGGGAGATCAAGATGATCGAGATTCCGCCGTATCACACCGACCGCGTCCTCTATCATACGGCCCGCACCCTGGTCGTTCGGGCGCATCATGCCGGGCACGGCGAGTCGGTCATCCTCAAGATGCCCGCCAGCGATGGCCCGACGATCGCCGAGATCAACCGCCTCAAGCACGAGTACGAGGTGGTGGGCAAGCGCGAGATCCCCGGGATCATCCGCGTCCACGAGATCCTCAAGCACGAGGGCCGGCCGGTCCTGGTGTGCGAGGACATCGGGGGGATCTCCCTGGCCGAAGACCTGCGCTCGTCGAGCCCCGAGGCCCCGCTCAACATCGAGCGGTTCCTCGACCAGGCGCAACAGCTGGCCCGGGCGGTGGCGGCGATCCACCAGCACGGGATCATCCACAAGGATCTCAAGCCAGCCAACTTCATCATCAACCGCGAGTCGGGCGACATCCGGATCGCCGACTTCGGCATGGCGTCGCTGCTCCACCGCGAAGATCCGGACACCGCCGGCCCGATCGTCATGACCGGCTCGCTGTCCTACTCGTCCCCCGAACAGACCGGCCGGATGAACCGCGCGGTCGATCACCGCACCGACCTCTACTCCCTGGGGGTGTGCCTGTACCAAATGCTCACCGGGGTGCTGCCCTTCGACTACGACGAGCCGATCGCGATGATCCACGCCCACATCGCCCGAGCGCCTCGGCCGGTGTGCGCCGTCGACCCACGGATCCCGGCAGTGCTGGGCGACATCGTGCTCAAGCTGATGGAGAAGAACGCCGAGGATCGCTACCAGAGCGCCTACGGATTGGCCCGAGATCTGGAGCGGTGCCACGAGCGGTGGCAACGCGACGGTCACCTCGATCCCTTTCCCCTGGCCCGGCACGATCTGGTCGATAGGCTACAGATCTCGCAAAAACTCTACGGCCGGGAGCCCGAGGTCGAGCGGCTGCTGAGCGAGTTCGAGCTGGTCTGCCGGCGGGGGCGCGCCTCGCTGATGCTGGTCGCCGGGTACTCGGGGATCGGCAAGACCTCGCTGGTCCACGAGCTCCACAAGCCGATCGTGGCCCGCCGCGGCCACTTCGTCTCCGGCAAGTACGACCAGCTCGGTCAAGACATCCCCTACTCCGCGCTGATCCACGGCCTGCGCGCCCTGGTGCGCCAGGTACTCGAGCAATCCACCACGATCACCAGCCGCCTGGCCACGCGGCTACGCGACGCGATGGCCGGCCACGGGCAGGTGATGGTCAACGCGATCCCCGAGCTTACGCAGCTCATCGGCCCCCAGCCCCCGGTACCGCCCCTGGGCCCGACCGAATCGGCCAACCGCTCCGATCGGCTCTTCGCCGAGCTCATCGCCACCTTCGCTCGCCGCGAACACCCGCTGGTGATCTTCATCGACGACCTGCAGTGGGCCGATGCGGCCTCGCTGAGGCTACTGCGCCGGATCGCCTCGGGCTCACGCTCGCAGTACCTGCTGCTGCTGGGCGCCTACCGCGATAACGAGGTCGACGCGACGCACCCGCTGAGCCGTACCCTGGGCGAGATCACCGAGGGCGGCAGCACCTACCACACGATGAGGCTCAGCCCGCTGCGGCTGGCCGACATCCAGGCCCTCTTGGCCGACACGCTGTCCCGTTCGCCGGACGACGTGGCCCCGCTGGCCCAGATCCTCTCCGATCGTACGCTGGGCAACCCCTTCTTCTTGCGGCAGCTACTGGCCGCGCTCTACGAACAACGGGTCATCGAGCTCGATCTCCAGCGCGGCCGCTTCACCTGGCACCGCGAGCGACTCGACGCGATCCATCTGGCCCGCGACGTGCTGGAGCTGCTGCTGAGCACCCTGCGCTCGCTGGATCCGCAGACCCAAGAGGTCCTGCGACGAGCCGCCTGCATCGGCAACACCTTCGAGCTGAACACGCTGGCCACGATCTGTGAGACGACCACCCGCGAAGCCCTCGCCCGACTGTGGCCCACGCTGGAGGCCGGCCTGGTGCTGCCGGTGGGCCGCGCGCACGAGCTCATCGGACTCAGCCCCCGGGGCCGAGAATTCGACCAGGCCATCGCCGACCCCCGACTCGACGCGACCCGAGCGAACGCCAAGTACCGGTTCTTGCACGACCGGGTGCAGCAGGCGGCCTACGCCCTGATCCCCGACCAGGAGCGTAGCCCCCTCCATTTACAGATCGGCCGGCTGATGTGGAGGGACATGGGTGACGAGGTGGCCTTCGAGACGGTCAATCACCTCGACATCGGAGCCGAGCTCATCACCGAGCCCAACGAGCGCCACGCGCTGGCCCGCCTCAACCTGCAGGCCGCCCTCAAGGCCAAGCGGGCCACCGCCTACCAAACCGCGACCCGATACGCCGACACGGGGATGACCCTGCTGGGCAACGAGTCCCCCGCCCCGGGGTCGGGTGATCCCTCGGACGGCGCAGCATCGGCGCTGTCGCTGTCGCTGGCGCTGTCGCTGGCGATGGAGCAGGCCGAGTGCGCGTTCTTGTGCGGCGACTTTCGTCGGGCCGAGTCTCTGTTCCAGGACCTGCTCGACCGAAGCGACGACGAGATCGTCAAGGGCCGGATCCGGGCCAAGCAACTGACGATCTTGGTCAGCGAGAACCGCATGGACGAGGCGCTGGTGCTAGGTCGTGAGGCTCTGGCCGCCCTGGGCATCGAGTTCGAGACCGATCCGACCGAGGCCCAGTGGCAAGCCCAGGACGAGCGGTTCCGGGAGCTCCGGGGCGATCGCACGATCGCCCAGCTGGTCGAAGGCCCGCCCATCGACGACCCGCGCATGGAGGCTGCGCTGGAGATCCTGCTGGGCCTGTCGCCGCCGTCCTACCAGACCCGGCCCCGTCGCCTGCACGGCTTCATCAACGTCATCACCATGGCGCTGAACATCGGCCTGGAGTACGGCTATGCCCCGGCGGCGGGCTATGCCTACGTGACCTACGCGTTTTGCATCACCAACATGGATCGCTACGAGGAGGCCTACGAGTACGGCCAGCTCGGCATGGCCCTCAACGAGCGGCTGGGCAACGTCGCGATGCAGGGCCGGGTGACCACCTTCTTCACCTGCTTCGCGCAGTACTGGTGCGAGCACTTTCGGGCGTGCGAGCCCTACTGGACCGCCGCCTACCACCAGCTGCGCGAGACCGGCGACTATGTCCACGCCAACTTCATGGTGCTGACCCGCACGGCGATGCGGATCGCCCAAGGGGTGGAGCTAGGCCGCCTGCACCGGGAGATCACCGACGACATCGCCTGGATCGCCCCGATGGGCTACGAGCTGTGCCTTCGGATCGTGCAGATGCAGCGGCAGCTCATCGCCAACCTCGCCGGCCTGACCCCCGACCGGATGTCGCTGGACGCCGAGGGTTTTTGCACCGAGCAATACCTGGCGTGGATGCGACAGCAGCACGAAAACCCGATGGGTATGGGCTACTACTACGCCGCAACGTCGATGCTCCGCTACTGCTACGGCGACTACCGGGGGGCCATCGAGGCGGCCGAGCAGTACCTGCGCTACGAGCCCGGGGTCTCGGGCATGGTGGTGATCGCACAAAATGGCCTCTACTACCCATTGGCGATCTTCGCCGCCTTCCCCGACATGTCCGAGGACGAGCGCGCGACCTACCGACCGGTACTCGACCGCTGCATGGCACGCGCGGGGCGATGGGCGCAAAGCGGCCCCGCCAACTTCGAGGGCCGACACCTGCTGCTGCTGGCCGAGCGAGCGCGGGTCGAGGGTCGTGACTACGAGGCCTTCGAGCTCTACGACCGGGCCATCGACTCGGCCCGCACCCACGATTTCGTCCCCATCGCGGGACTTGCCGGTGAGCTGGCCGCGCAGCTCTACTACCAACGGGGCCGCCGGCGGATGGCCCAGATCTACCTAGAAGATGCCCGATACGCGTACCAAGAGTGGGGCGCGATGGGCAAGCTCGCCCAGCTCGACGAGCGGTGGCTCGACCGGCTCCCGCCCCGCCGCACCTCCACATCGCCCTCGGCCACCAGCACCTCCCAGCTGGGTGATCAGCTCGACCTGATGAGCATCGTGACCACCTCGCGGATCATCTCCAGCGAGATCGTCGAAGACTCCCTGGTCGAGAAGATCATGATGGAGATCATCAAGAACGCGGGGGCCGATCGAGGCGTCTTGCTGCTGCGCGACGAGCACGACGAGATCTACGTCCGCGCGCTGGGGCGAATCGAGGGGCAGCAGCTGGTCGTGTCGCGCCCCGAGGATCCCGCGGTGCACGACCGAGTGCTGTGTCGCGCAGTGGTCGACGACACGATCGAAGGTGATCGCTACCTGGAGGTCGACGACGCGATCACCGATCCGCGATACCGCGAGCAAGACTACGTCCGCGCAAGCGCGGTGCGATCGATCTTGTGCATCCCGGTGCATCGACAAGAAGAGCGGATCGCGCTGCTGTACCTGGAAAACCACCTCAACCCCGGGGTGTTCACCCCGCAGCGGGTGGAGCTGCTCGGCCTAATCGCCGTGCAGATCGCGATCTCCCTGGAGAACGCCGCCTTCTACGCCAACGTCAGCCGCCTCAACGCCGATCTGGAGCGCCGGGTCGAGGAGCGCACCCGGGAGCTACGCGCCACACAAAAGGAGCTGCTCGACGAGGCCCACAAGGCGGGGATGGCCGAGGTCGCCTCGGAGACGGTCCACAACGTGGGCAACGTGCTCAACAGCGTCTTGACCTCGGTCGACGAGCTGCGTCGGCTCAACGCCCGCAAGTCCTTCAGCAAGCTGGCCCAGGTCAACCAGCTGCTCGACGCACACCACGATCGCCTGCCCGAGCTGTTCGCCCCCGACGGCCGGGGACCCATGCTGGCC
The DNA here is from genome assembly GCA_039194325.1 of Myxococcota bacterium. Lineage (GTDB taxonomy): Bacteria > Myxococcota_A > Polyangia > Nannocystales > Nannocystaceae > Paraliomyxa. The sequence continues at coordinate 36,151 of JBCCWC010000011.1, read as the reverse complement.
CAGTACCTGCGCAAATTGGAGACCTTGCTTCGCGAACAAAGCACCACCGCGGGGCAGGAGCTCGAGCGGCTCCACGAGTGCACCACCCTCATCCGCGACGTGGTCCACGTCCAGCAGAGCTACGCGGGCTCGACCGCTCTGGTCGAGGAGGTCGTGGATCTGCGCGAGCTGCTCGACAACCTGCTCGTGCTCCAGGCCAATGCCCTGACCAAGCACGGCGTGCGGGTGGAGCGACGCTACGCGCCGGTCGCCCCGGTGCGGGTGCAAAAGACCAAGCTCATGCACGTGCTGCTCAACCTGCTCAAGAACGCCAAGGAAGCCATGGCGGGGGTGAGCAACAAGCAGCTGACCCTCACGCTCGACCAGCAGCGCAACACCGTGCGGCTGCGCATGACCGACCACGGCTGCGGGATCCCCCCTGCGATGCGAGACCGGATCTTCCGCCACGGGTTCACCACCAAAACGAACGGCCGCGGCCTGGGCCTGCACAGCAGCATCAACTACATGCGGAGCATGCAAGGAGATCTCCGGCTGCTCCCCCCCAACGCGCACACGGAAGCGGGCACGGGCACGACGTTCATGCTCTGTCTGCCGGCCGACACGTCCCGACCGACTCAGGAGTAGAGCGCCTCGGGCCACAATTGCGCGGCCAGATCGCGCAGCAGTCCCTCACGCTGCCACTGCTCGCCGCGGGGATCCACCCGCAGGCTCCGGTCGCAGATCCTCGCCAGCTGGGTCTCCACCTCGCGCGTGACCTGCGGATCCTCTACGACGACGTTCGCCTCCCGCTCCCAGTAGCTGGCGGTCGCGTCGAGGTTGGCCGAGCCCACGCTCACCGCCTGCCCGTCGACGCTGACGATCTTGGCGTGCACATACGGCCGCACCGCACCCCCTCGACACACGATGAGAGGGTGCGGGGGGGCCACGTACTCCCAGACCTCGGCCCCCGCCCGCATCAGCCCTTCGAGCGTCTTCTTGGTCATGTACTCGAAGGCTTCCCGGTGCAGCGGGCCGTCGAAGAAGCTGCCGTCGGCCCGCCGGGGCACGGCGGAGCCGGTCAGCACCCGCACCCGCACGCCGCGGCCCAGCGCTCGGCGCAACGCCAGCTGCAAGCTGGGCACGATCGGGAAGTCGTTGACCACCCACACGTGGTCTTCGGCCCCGTCGATTAGCGCCTCGTAGGCGAGCATCGCCGCCGCATCGTCGACGCCCTCGTGGAGCACCAGGCGCGCTCGTGACGGGCCGGCGGCCGGAGGATCGACGACCCCTTCCACACCCCCCGCGGGGGGCGATCCTCCGGCGGAGATCCACCGCGAGAGGAACGCCCGCTCTATAGTCCCCACCAGCGGCCCCCGGATCTCGACATGCGCGTCGAGCCAGGGGATCCGGCCGTGCGGAGTCCAGTCGGTGATCGCGACCTCGTCGAAGCCGGTGTAGTACTCGTCGCAGGCGTTGCGACCCCCCACGAAGGCGACCGAGCCATCCACCACCACCACCTTGCGATGGTCTCGCTGCTTGAGCACGCGGGGCTCGAGATCTTCGGGGGAGCTTATCGGCGCGGCCGAGACCACGTGGATCCCCGGCTCGGCCATCAAGCCACGCGCGAGGGCATTGGTGGCCCCCGCCACCCCGTCGACCGAATAGAGCGCATCCACCAACAGCCGCACCACCACCCCGCGACGGGCCGCGCCGACCAGCCGCGCCGCGAGCTGATCCCCAAAGACCCCATCGCGCACCATGTAGTACTGCAAGTGCACCGTGCGACGGGCCCGCTCGATCGCGGCGAACAAGCGCTGGCGTCCGCGGCGGTTGTCGAGCTCGACCGCACACACGTTGCCCTTCCGCGCTCGCGTCCGCGTCATACGATCGAGCCGCCCGGCGTACGTCCGAGACCACGGCTGTCGAGCGATCGCCTCGCGATGGGCCGCGGAGGCTCGCCGCACGGGGTTGAGCTCCTCGAAGCGCTCGACCCCCGCGCGCTTGGCCGCAGTCGCGGCCAGCGGCGCCGCGGAGACCAGACCGACCAGCCGAACCCCAGCGCCTCGCAGGCGACAAAGAGCGACCGTCAGGAACACGGCGCGAAAGTCCACGCCCAGCGTGGGAACCTCGGCCCGCTCCTCGGCAATCGAGAGGATCGCGGCCGGCGGCGCGCCGAGCTCCGCCAGCTGGGCGCGCAGCTCCACCCTTCGATCGGCCGCCGCCAGGTCGAGGTAGACCAGCGCGTGGCCGTGCTGGTCCAGGGCGGTCAGAGCGAGGGCCGCGGAGGGACGAGCGCGCACGAGATCCACGTCGACCGCATAGGTGGGCCGGGCATCGATCGCCTGGAGCCACGGTGACGCCTCGGCCTGGTCGTCGAGCCGCGCGCCCCGACGATCGAACAGCTCGCTGCGGATCGGCCAGCACCCCGGCGCAGACGGGCGATGGATCACGATGCCCTCGTCTTCGGGCTCCCACGCGCGATCGATCACCACCTGCTCGCCCACCTGCACCCGCCACCGAGCCGCGCGAAGCCGACGCAAACGATCGACGGGGAGCAATAGGTGGATCTGCTCACCCACCGCGGTAACTCGATCGGGACCACGACCGACGAGTTGGCGACCGAGCTGCCCCCCCGCCTGCATGCGGGTCCGCCATTGGTCGACCTCCCGCAGAGCGCGAGCGATCCCCGAGTCGGGATCGGACTCCCCTGCACGGTCACGGGTCAAGAACGCTTGCACCAGCTCACGAAGCTGTCCTCCGCGGTCGGACATCGCACGCATGGTAGCGCGCCCGGATCCTGCCCGGTCGCCCCAGCGCTCATGCGCCTCGAGCCGCCGGCCACTCCCGCAACCTACTCGGAGCGTGGAGCGTAGCGGGCGAAGTACTGCCGCATCAACCAGCGCCGAAACCACACGTTGAGCGCGGGCACGTCGACTCGCGCGGGCCCGTACACGACCAGCGAGCGCCCCCCCAGGCTCACCCCATACGCAAAGCGCGTGCGCAGACGGTGGGGGTAGAGCGGGGGGACGCCCTCGGGATAGTCGGGCGCACACTCGGCCAGCGTGCTCAGGTTGCGCGCCACCACCTTGGCCTGCCACAGGCACTCGATCGCACGCTGCATGGTGGGCCAGGGACCGGTGCCACCGACCACCCGCACCGCGTCGCCACAGGCGAAGATCTCGGGCGGCTCGGCGGCCAGATCCCGAGGCACCCGGGCGGGAAAGCACTGAAGGGTGGGACCGACCGCCAGCCACCCCTGCTCGGTCCGCGGCAGGCCCAGGTGCTCGAGCACCGGCGCCGGCTTCACCCCGCCCGCCCACAGGGCCATGGCGCAGCGCAGCGACTCGGTTCGCTCGCCCACCCCCTCCCCCTTGGCCTCGCGAAGCGTCACCATGTCGGCGTCCGCCTCGCACAGCCGGGTGCCCAGGCGAAGCTCGACCCCCTGTGCCTGCAGGATCGCCGCCGCCTTGCGCCCGATCCCAGGCGACAGCTCGGGCAGCAACGCAGGACTGGACGACACCAGGGTCACCGCGGGGCTCTGCCAACCTTCGGGGCGATCGCGTCGTAAGTGGGCTAGCTCGCCCGCAAGCTCCACCCCGGAGATCCCCCCGCCCACCACCACCAGCCGCGGGTTTTCGTCTGCACCGGCCTTCAGGACAGCGCGGAGGCGCTCGGCCATCCGCTCATAGTCCGCATGGAGCTTGTAGCCCCCAAGGTGCTCGGCCCCCGGGATCGCCGCGGGTGGCCCGAGGACCGAGCCCAAGGCCACCACCACGAACCGCGCCCGCACGCGCCGGCCCGAGCCCAGCGTGGCCGCCTTGGCCTCGGGGGCGAACGCCACCACCTCGTCCGCCCAGAAATCGACCCCCGGCAGCGAGCGCACGAACGCCTCGGTGTCGAGCGTGGACTCCGGACCCGGCAGGCGCCCGCATAGCCGCTCGTGAACCAGCGGGATGTAGCCGTGCCGCCGCTGTCGGTCCACGACCACGATCTTCAGCGGCCGCGACAACCGGCGCTGAAGCTGCAACAGGACCTCGATCCCGGCGAAGCTGGCCCCCAGCACCAGCACGTCGCAGCGATGGGGCTCGTGGTCGTCAGGCTCCGAAGACATGCACCTTGTCTCGCACCGCCGCCGGGAATCGATCGCGGACGACCTGCTCCGCCTGCTGCCGGGAATGACGCGGGCTCCGGTGCACCAGCACCAGCGCATCGCCCTCGAAGCGTTCGGCCCGCTCGATCACCTCGTCCACGTGGGTATGCCCCCAGCGACGGACCTCGTCGGGGCCTCGGCGATCGTCCCAGCCGGTGACCTCGTGCACCAGCACCGAGCATCGACGCACCAGCGGCTCGCGATCGAACAGCTCGATCTGGGTGTCCCCGGTGACGCACAGCACCGGGGCCACATGATGCTCGGTGATGACTTCGCCCGCCTTGCGCCGCGCCGCCAGCTCGGGCCCCGGGATCCCGCGAAGTTCGGGGCGAAGCCGGTTGGTATGACGCTCGATGATCCACGCCAGCGAGGGCACACGATGCACCGAGCGAACGCAGCGGGCGACCCCTCCGCGGATCCGCACCGCGTCACCCGGGGTGTGGCCGTGTAGATTCACCTCGAGGGGGAAGCCCTCGATCTCCCGCCAGGCCTCGAAGATCCGCTGTAAGGGCGGCACGACCTCTGCGGGCAGGTGCACACGCGGCGCACCTCCTCCCATCATGTGTCGCTGCGACACCAGATAGGGCAACCCACCCAGGTGGTCTTGGTGCCCGTGGGAGACGAGGATCGTGTCGAACTTGAGCTGCCCCGACGTGCGCGGACCCACGTCGAACATGACCCCGAGCTCGGGCACCATCAGGCAGGTGCGGATCCCTCCGCACGCGACCCCCCGCAGGGTCAGGCCCTGCACCATCAGCTCGTCTTCGCCCTGCTCCATATAGATGGTGCCACGCGAATGGTGCCACGCGAACGGTCCCGCGCGAATGGTCCCGCGCGAACGGTCCCGCGCGGGAGGCAGACCTGCGCACGCCGGGGCCCCCGCCGGTCGGTCAGGCCACGAAGTTCCGATTGGGCGTCCACAGTACAGGAACCGGCGCGGTCGCTCCGACCCCTCGCAGTCGGGCCGCGAGGACCGAGCGGGCAGCGGCGATGATCTTGTCCGGGGACACGACCAACTGCTCCTCGAGGTGAACGCTCTGCGGGATCCCAGGCACGGCATCCTGCCCCAGTACCCGGGTGGCCACGTGAGTCTGCTCGAAGTGTTCGTGCACCGCGCCCTGGATCTCACGGCCAATGCTGGAGAACACCCGGTCTTCGTGCACCACCAAAAGGCGCCCCGTGCGACCGACACTCTCGAAGATCGCCGGCAGATCGGGGGGAACTACCGTGCGCAGATCATAGAGATCGATCGACACCCCGTCCTCCGCATGGAGCCGATTGGCGGCCTCCTGGCAAAACAGCGTGCAGCGGCCCCAGGTGACCATGGTGAGATCAGATCCCTCCCGCAGCCGAGCCGCCCGCCCCAGCGGCACCCGAAAATCTTCGGGCAAGGGTGGCGCATAGCCCTCGAAGGCGATCGCGCGCTTGAGCCGGCGGATCTCCTCCTTGTCGGTAGGCTCGCCGGGGAACGCATCACCCAGCGTCATCCGATAGAGGCCCTTGGACTCGAAGAACAGCACCGGCCCCGAATACTCCGCCGCCGTACGCAAGAGGCCATACATATCGCGTGAGGTGGAGGGAGCCACGATCGTCAGGCCCGGGATCGCCCCGTAGAACCCTTCCATACACATCGAGTGGTAGACCGCGCCCCCGTGGAGCGGCTCGACGGGCAGCCGCACGACGACGTTGGCCCGAACCGTCGAGTTCGAGGTCCACAAGAGGTTCCCCATGTGCACCAGCCAGTGCAGGGTATTGAGGCTGTAGTCGGAGAACTGGATCTCGGGCAGCGCGGTGGCCCCCGGGTGCAGGGCAAAGCCCAGGGCCGTGCCCAGGATGTAGGGCTCGTTGATCGGGGCGTCGCGGACCTGCCCCGGGAACTGCTGGTGCAGCCCCCGGGTGGCCTGCATCACGCCCCCCTTGGCCCCCACGTCTTGGCCGTAGATCCAGGTCATGGGGTTGTTGCGCAAGATCGCCCCCATGGCCGCCCGCACCGCGCCATTGATGGAGATGATCGTGCGCTGCCCCGTCAGCGGGGGCTCGCTCACCTCCGGGTAGGGATCGAAGATGTTCTCGAAGCACCCCTCGTAGCTGGGCTCCGGCTCGGCGGCAGCGGTCTCCATCGTGCTCACGATGTACGCGTCGGCCTCGGTGCCCACCCGCCCCAGATCGTGGCGCGCATAGTAGTCCTTGGACTCGCCGTCCTTGCGCCGCACCACGTCTTCGGGCGCCAAGACTCCGTGCTCGACCAGGGCCTGGCCGAAGTCCAGCAGCGGATCGTACTCCTGAAACTTGAAGGTGACGTCGGCCGCCGAGCTGTGATCGTTGAGCCGCGAGAGGTTGCGGACCCACAACAGCGCCGGCCGCTGCTGGTCACGACAGTACGTGGCCGCCGCCCGGGTGGTGGCGAAGGCATCGAGGAAGTCGTTGCCGTCGCAGGTGAAGTAGGCGAAGCCGAAGGCCTTGGCGTAGGCCTCGAAATCCCGCAGTCCCCGGCCGTCCTCGGGCCGCACGCTAATCGCGATGTTGTTGTCGGTGATCGTCAGCAGCCACGGCAGCTCGAGGATCGAAGCACCCGTCATGCCCTCGTGCAGATCCCCTTCGGCGCAGGTCCCGTCACCGATGATGCACTTGACCACCGCCCCCTGATGGCCCTTGTGGCGCAGTCCGTAGGCATAGCCCACCGACTTGGAGATCTGCATGCCCAGCGCCGACTGCACCGGCAGGGTATTGCGCGCCAGGTCGTTGAAGTGCGCCGTCATCTGCCGGCCACCGCTCCACGGATCGGTCGCCCGGGACAGCTGCTGCCGTATGTGGTCGAGGTGGAAATCGTCGTAGCCGACCAACCGGTTCCACATCGCCAGCATCGACGCCGAGCGGTAGTGCCCCGCGATCGCAAACGCCTCGGGGTCGACCACCTGGTGTAGCGCCAAGGCCGCAGCAGTCCCGTGGATCTCCTCGCCTGGCCCCCAGATCGCGAACTTCACCTTGCCCTTGAGACACTCCTGGACCACGCGCTCGACGTGGAAGCGCGCCAAACACGCCTCTCGGTAGGCGAGGCGGAGGCGGTCGGGGGTCAGTTCGGGATACTCGGACAGGCGGCCGAGGTCGTACCTCGGCCGCCCAGGCGCGGATGCGTCGGGCATGGCGACGGCTCCTTGTTTACCGGTCGAACGGGGCCCCCACGGCCCCATCGACATGCGCCGAGCCTATGCGATCCCCCCGACCCCGACAACGGCAACGGGGGCCCCATCGAGCCCCCGCTGCGTGCGCTTACGCGCTGATATTCCTTGAGGTTTCGGCGAAACCGCTATTGCCCGTAGGGATTGTAGCCCCCGGGCCCGGGCTGCCCGGGATAGCCTCCGGGTTGACCCGGCGCCCCGGGGTATGCGCCGGGCTGCCCCGGCTGCCCCGGCTGCCCACCTGGCGCTGGCTGTCCCGGCTGTCCCGGCTGTCCCGGATATCCACCCGGTGGTGCCATCCCCGGCTGACCTGGAGGACCCCCCGGCGCGCCGGGAGGCGGCGCCATCCCCGGCTGCCCCGGATATCCACCCGGTGGCATTCCGGGTTGACCCGGTGGCGGCGCCATCCCCGGCTGACCCGGATATCCACCTGGCGGCCCCCCGGGTGGTGCCATCCCCGGCTGACCTGGCGGGGGAGCCATCCCCGGCGGCATCCCCGGCTGACCCGGTGGGGGAGCCATCCCCGGCTGCCCCGGCGGCATCCCCGGATGACCCGGCATCCCCGGATGACCCGGCATCCCTGGCTGACCCGGCATCCCCGGCTGACCTGGCGGGGGAGCCATCCCCGGCTGACCCGGCATCCCCGGCTGACCCGGCATCCCCGGCTGACCCGGCATCCCCGGCTGACCCGGAGGCAACCCGGGCTGACCTGGCATCCCCGGCTGACCCGGAGGCAACCCGGGCTGACCCGGCATCCCCGGCGGCAACCCGGGCGCGGACATGCCCGCGTCGAGGGCCTGCATCCGCTGCTTGGCCTCCGCTTCGGGATCGACCCCCTCCATCTGCTGGCGCAGCTCGAAGTACTGGTTGACCCCGACCGCGAGCAACAGGCCGAAGATCAGCCCGTAGAACACCCCGTAGACAATCGCGTTGACCAACAAGCCCGCCACGGGGATCAGGCCAAAGACGATGGTCAGCACCGTCATCACCACCCCGCCACCGAACACGATGATGACCCAGGGCACGATGACCCGACCGGCGGCGACCTTGAGGATGTCGAGGCTCCGCATGTTGTTGTCGAAGAACTTGCGATCTTCGAGGAACAGCACGGGCACCACGAAGAACCCGAGGAACCACAGGGTGATCTGACCGATGAAGACGCTGACCCACTTGTTGGGTAGATCGCTGGTCGCGGCCTTGATGCCCTCACCCAGACCGACCGGCATCCCCAGTCGCTGACGCAGCAAGATGTAGCCGGCTGCGGCCAGCAAGATCGGGAAGATCAGCCAGACGATCTGAAAGATCCCCGCCAGCGTCCCGAGGAACGCCACTCCGGCGACCACCGCGAGCCCGGAAAACAGCCAGGGCAGGATGTGCAGACCACCCAGCAAGACAATGACCGGGACCATGACGGGCTTGAGCAGAGCCAGCCCGGCCTTGACGTCGGCCATCGCTCCCTGACCACTGTCATCCACCGCCCCGTAGGCCTGGTCCATGCCCTGGCCGACCTGCTGCATGCCCTGGTTGAATTGCTGGCCAAAGCCGGGCTGACCGGGCGGCTGTCCCGGCATCCCGGGGGCCCCAGGCATCCCTGGACCCCCTGGCGGCGGAGCCATGCCCGGACCACCCATGCCCGGTGGCTGCCCCGGAGCGCCCATCCCTGGCGGCTGCCCCATCCCTGGCGGCTGCCCCATCCCTGGCGGCTGCCCCATCCCTGGCGGCTGCCCCATCCCTGGCGGCTGCCCCATCCCTGGCGGTCCGCCCGGCGGCTGACCCATCCCTGGCGGTCCGCCCGGCGGCTGCCCCATCCCCGGCGGTCCGCCCGGCGGCTGCCCTGGCATTCCCGGTGCAGGTCCGCCCATTCCCGGCGGTCCTCCCGGACCCCCGGGCATCCCCGGTGCACCCGGCGGTTGTCCCGGTGCGCCGGGCGGTTGACCCGGCGCACCCATGCCTGGCGCGCCCGGTGGCTGTCCAGGCGCGCCCATCCCCGGCCCACCGGGCGGGCCTCCCGGCGGTAGACCTGGTGAGGGCGGATACCCTCCGGACCCCGGACCCGGCGGCCCGGGTTGCGGCGGCGCCATCGGTTGATTGAGACCAGGAATAGGTGGCGCCGGAGCGGCCGCGAGGGGACCGCCCGGAGGCGGAGCGCCCGCCGCTGCCCCCGGAGGCGGTGCTCCACCCGGAGCAAACATCGTGCGGCCCTGCTGGACCGCACCCGGGAAGTCGATGTGCTGAACCGTGAGGGTGGATTGCCCCAGCCGGACCGCATTGCCGATCCCCAGCTCCACCGCCGAGGTGATCCGCTCGCCGGTCGGCAAGAACGACCCGTTGGTCGAGCCGAGATCCTGGAAGATCAATTTGCCGTTGGAGAAACGCATCTCGGCATGACGCCCGGACACCTGCGCATCCATCAGCGCGATGTCGCCGACGTCACGACCGATCACGATCGTTTCCTTGTCGAACGGCTTGGTTTCCGGGGGGCGTCCCGAGTACTGGACGTACAGGGTGTACAGCGCCATGAAGCTCCTGGGTTCGCTTGGGCTCCCGGAGCATCCCAAATGGCGGCCACCTCGCGCAACCGATGGGATCCGAGCAATCCCACCCCAACGCCGGTCGGTGCCCCGATGACACGTGGGGGCACCGACGGGCCCTGTGGGGGCACGCACCCATGACTCGGCCCACGGGGGAAAGGCCGCGGGGTTGGACCGAAACCGCGGACCCCGATGGGCTGGACAGTCGTTCCGGTCGCCGGGCGCTCCCCCCCATCACGGGTGCGCGAGCCTGCGCGTCGGCCCCGGTCTCCTTACCCTCGACCCGCTGACCTCGCCCACGAGCCTGACTAAATTTTAGAAAAGATCGGCTAGATAAAGATCGGCTAGAAAAGATCGACGACCCAGACGATCAAGCGAGCCAACCAAGAGTCGTGGAAGTGAACCCCGACCAGCAAGCCGCCCCCGAAGATCAACCCAATGATGACCCCGGGCACCAGCACCCACCCGACCGCCCATGACAACCAGCGCTGTCGACCCTCGGCCTCCCCCTCGGCGGGGGCTTGGGCATCGCGCTTGCTCGGGACCTTGGTTTCCGGATCCGACATCGATCGACTCGGCGAGCGAAAGGCTCAGGGCTGGACCGGCTCGCCCGGGGCCGGTGACTCGGAGGGCTCGGAGGGCTCGGAGGGCTCGGAGGGTTCGGGGATAAAGGGCCGGTCCTTGCGCTCGAGGACCCGCTCTTGGTTGTCGGGGTCGATCCACAGCGCCTGGGTCTCGGGGACCACCGCATAGCTCATCCAGCTGCCCGCCTTCCAACCCGGGTGCTCGGGATTGTCGATGTCCTTGGCCCCGAACATGTGGGCGATCTCGTGCAGCAGCGTCCGCAGGTGCGCGCGCCGATGCCCGGGCGTGGCATAGACCACCCCGTACGCACCATTGAAGGGGCTATCGGGGGCTGGTGTGTCCGCCCGGCCGGACGTGGTTCCGTCGAAGGGACGGTTGGTCAAGCCGACCAGCACGTCCGCCCCTTCTCGCGAGTGCCCCTGAAGGTCGCGCAAGAGCTCGTCGGCTCCCATGCCCTCCGGAGGCACCATCCAACGCCCGACGGAGACCAAATCAAGGCGTAGACCGAACTGTTGCTCGTAGATGTGGGACGCCTCGCCCACCGTACGCTGTACGTAGTCGATCCAGTCGGCACGCTGCTCGATGAGCGGCGGATCGACCAAGACCTTGACCCGAACCACGACGGGGATCGCACGGCGGTCGGCGTGCTCTTGGTCGAGAGGATCGACCCGAACCTCGGGCGTAGGCAGTGGGGCGGGTACGCCACCGGGCTGACCCGACGGAGTCGCAGAGGCGATCGGCGGTGTGGTGGGAGCGGGCGTCGGTGCCAGACCCTCGGCCGCCTCGCCTTCGGCCGCTTTGTCCTCGGCCGCTTTGCCCTCGGCCGCTTTGCCCTCGGCCGCTTTGCCCTCGGCCGCTTTGCCCTCGGCCGCTTTGCCTTCGGCCGCTTCGCCTTCGGCCGCTTTGCCCTCGGCCGCTTTGCCTTCGGCCGCCTTGCCTTCGGCTGCCTTGCCCTCGCCCTCGACCGCTTTGCCCTCGCCCTCGGCCGCTTTGCCCTCGGCCGCGTTGCCCTCGGCCGGGCCATCCGCCGTGGATTCGGGTACCTCGACGTCGAGACCAAGCCAGTCCCGCTCGAAACGGGCGATCGAGCCGCGGTTTTGGACGCCGCAGTAGACCCCGCTGCTGAACAGACCCAAGACGAGAGCCAGCGGGGTCCCGAAGAGTACGACCAGCTTGCCGATCGCGAAGATGCGCTTGCGATTCATCGAGGAGCCGAGAGTATAGGGCGGACCACCCCACAAGTCCGACCAGCAGGAGGCTATTCCCGCCCTATGGGCCTCAAAAGGCGGTCACGAACCCCCCGGGGTCGAACGAGTCGCTGTCCGCGCGCTCGCCGACGAGTCACCCAGCGAGCGGTGAGCGCCCCGAAGATCACCCGGCTCCCATTGACGCGCCACCATGGGCTCCGAGCACCAGGCCGACGCCCCCTCGACCCACGACCCGCTCGTGGCGCGGCTGTCGGGCCGGGCGGCCGACGACATCAAGCCCAGCTGGGCGAGCGACGCGATCGCCTCGCGGGTCACGATCAGGTGATCGACCACGGGAATGCCCAGTAGATCGCCCACCCCCGCCATCCGATGGGTGAGGATCACATCGGCCTCGCTGGGCTCCGGTTCGCCGCTGGGGTGATTGTGCACCAGGATGACCGCATGCACGCCCGCCTGGACCAGGGGGCGAAACACCTCGCGCGGGTGCACCTCCACGCTCGCCAGCGAGCCCACCGCGATGGTTCGGATCACCTGCAGACGCTGGCGCACATCGAGGCCGAGCACCAAGAAGGTTTCTTGGGTCGACGCCCCGATCGACCCGCGCAAGAACTCCGCGACGTCGGCGGGACCCTCGAGGGCACGGGCATAGGGCAGCTGCAAGCGAGCCACCCGGCGGCCGAGCTCCAGCGCCGCGCTGATAGCGGAGGCTCCGGCCAGGCCCACCCCGGAGGTCTGGCACATCTGCTGCGGACTCGCTCGATCCAGCCCCAAGAGGCCTCCCGAATCCTGGAGCAGGGCCATACCCCGAGCGATCGCATGACCACCCCCCAAAATGAGGGCCAGCAACTCGACCTCGCTGAGCTGCTCGCGACCAAAGAGCATCATGCGCTCCCGAGGGCGCTCATGGGGACTGTCGAACATCATGCGCACGAGTCCTTTCAAGGGATGTGCCGCGGCCAAGTCCTCGAAACTCATAGAGCGCCGGCGTGCGGTGGCCCACCAGCGGGCCAGATCGCGGCCCACCGTGGCCAACGAGCGGGCCACCGCGCCCGGGCTCGACGGCCGGCTCCCGCGCCGGTCGCGTGCTATCGTTCCGCCCCCGTGCACGCGTCCGTCCCACGCTTCTGGCCGCGCCTTCACCGTCGCGGCGCGGCGCTCGGGCTCGCCGCGACGCTCCTGGCCGCCGCCGGCTGCACCGGCGCTTCCCCTTATCACGATCCCTCCGACCGTAGGGCTGGCCGCGAGGCCGGCAACAAGGCCAGCAACAAGGCCAGCGCCGCCGCGCATCGGGTCGCCACCGCCCCGGCCAACGGCTGGGGCGACGCCATCGCCTGGCGCTCCCTCGACGAGGGCCTGGCCGAGGCCAAGACCGAGGGGCGCCCCCTGATGCTGGTCGTCCACGCCAGCTGGTGCAGCCGCTGCAAAGAGCTCAAGCCGAAGTTCTCGGACGAGCGCCTCACCGAGCTATCCGAACGATTCGTCATGGTCAACGCCGATCAGGACCAGACCCCGGACGTGCTGGCCTATGCCCCGGATGGCACCTACATCCCGCGGATCCTGTTCATCGACCCGGCCACCGGCGCCCTCGACCAAGACCTTCAAAACCCCAATCGTTCCCGTTTCCACTACTACTACAGCCCGCGCGACGATCTGACGGGCATGATGGAGAAGGCCCTCGTACGCCATGGCAAGTCGTAGCCATTCCCGCGGCACCCCTGGCTGGGTCGCCGCCGCCCTGCTCGGTCTGGGGCTCACCACCACCGGCCTGCTGGCATCGTCCCCGCGCGCGTCCGCTCGGGGGACCTCGACGATCTCGGTCGACGAGGTCAAGCCGGGCATGCGCGGCCACGCGGTCACCGTGTTCTTCGGCGAGACGAGCGATCGCTTCGAGATCGAGGTGGTCGACGTGATGCGCAACTATCTGCCCAAGCAAGACGCGGTGCTGTTCCGCAGCAGCGATCCCCGCCTCGAGCACTCGGGCATCGTGGGGGGCATGAGCGGCTCGCCGATCTTCCTCGACGGCAAGATGGTGGGGGCGCTGTCCTACGGCTGGCGCTTCAACAAGGATCCCCTGGGGGCGCTCACGCCGATCGGCAACATGCTTGAGGTGGGCGAGCTACCCTTCCGCCCCGACGTGATCCCCCGGCCCTCGGGTCCCCGCGGGCACGCGCGGTCGGGCAGCAAGGCATGGGCCGACCAGATGCTCGGCCTCGACACCGATCCTCGGCCGGCCCGCCGACGCCCGAACGAGCTGGAGGGGGGCCTTTCCCTCAGCCCCCTGCCGCTGCCCCTGACCGTCGCGGGCTTTGGCTCCGCCACCTCGCGCATGCTCGGCGAGACCTTCGGCATGATCCCCGTGCGGGGTGGCAGCGGCCCCGCCGGCACGGGACGCAAGGGCTCCCGGGCCAAGGACGCACCGGCCAAGCCCAAGGCCTGGAAGCCCGGCGATTCCGTCTCCGTGGTGCTGATCCGCGGGGACAGCTCGGCCGCCAGCAACGGCACCGTCACCTGGGTGGGCCCCAAGGGCGAGCGCCTGTTGGCCTTTGGGCACTCGATGTTCGAGGATGGCCCCAGCAACCTGCCCATGGCCAACGCCCGGGTGCACACCATCATCAACAGCGTCGATCGCTCGGTGAAGATGTCCAGCCCGCTGACGATCCAGGGCCTGATGTACCAGGACCGGCAGCCCGCCATCGCCCTTCGCACCGATCTGCGCGCGCCGATGATTCCGGTCACCACCACCATGGTGGGGCCCGATCCCGATCTGCCGGCCCGCACCTACCACAACGAGGTCGCGTTCGGCGTGGATCTGACCCCCAACCTGGTGGCCGGGATCCTCGCCGAGGCGGTCGACGAGGCGGGGCGCGACGCGGCCGAGGTCGTCATCGCGCTCCACCACGAGATCTCGCTCGAGACCAGCCGCGGGCCCCGCACCTTGAAGATCGACGAAGAGGTGTTCTTCCCGCAGGGCCTCATCGGCCGCGTGCTGGGGCGCAGCCGGGGCATCGTGGCCATCATGGCCGCGCTCGACAATCAGTTCGAGGTGGCCCAGATCCGCGGCATCGAGCACGAGGTGCGCATGCACTACGGCGCGCCCGTCGAGACGATCGACGAGGTCCGCCTGCTCGACTCGGAGATCCGCGAGGGCGACGTAGTGCGCCTGTCGGTCACCCTGCGCGCGTTCAAGGGCGACACCCGCGAGCTGGTCGTGCCGGTGCGGATCCCCGACGACGCCGGCGGCGAGCAGATCAAGGTGATGCTCACCGGCGGCGAGGGTTCCATGCCCTACCGGCCCCTGCCCGACTCGCTCGACACCCTGCTCCAGACCGTAGAGCAGACCTACCCCTCACGATCGCTGGTGGTCACCGTGTACCGCCAGGGCGAGGGCCTGGCCACCCGCCATGGGCTCATCGAGGACATGCCCGACAGCGTGCTCGAGAGCCTGATGGACCGGGGCAGCACCACCCAGGCCGTCCGCTTCAAGCGGATGGCCCGTCGGGTGCTCCCCTCCAAGACGATCATCGACGGGCTCCATACCCTTCGCCTCGACGTGCTCCCCCGCAAGACCTTCGACGACGCACCATGATGGCTCGCTCCGACCGTAGTCCGCGATCGCGCACCTCTGTTCTCGGCCTTGGTCTGCGCCTTGGCCTACGCCCCGGCTCGGGGCCCGATCGGGACCCCCATCGGGGTCCTGGCCGAGGCCCTCGCCTCGGGAAGGGCCGGGCCCTCGGCGGCTTCGCTGCCCTGGGGCTATGCGCCGTGCTGGCGGCCACGCCCACGCCGGCCCAGGCCGGCGGCACCCGCAGCTTCTCCTTGTCCGATCATTCCGACCTCGACAGCGGCGAGACCGAGGGGGCCGCCATCGAGGCCAGCGGTCGGGTGACCACCGGCTTCGTCCCCGCCCGCGGCGCGCTATCCGACTCCACCGCGGCGTTCACCTGCCTGGGCCGCAAGGACGAGATCTGGGTGGGCACGGCCGACAAGGCCGGCGTCCATCGGGTGCAGGTCCAAAAGCGGGGATCCAAGCGAGCCAAGGCCAAGGGCGACGTGACCACCGAGCGGCTCGCCGAGCTACCCGGCGTGGTGGTCACCGCCATGGTCGAGCTGCCCAAGGGCGACGTGGTCGTGGCGACCCTGCCCGGGGGCAAGCTCCAGCGCATGGATCGGCGAGGCAAGCTCTCGCCCTTCGCCGAGCTGCCGGTAGAACAAGTCTGGGCCTTGCGGGTGCACAAAGGCCAGCTCTACGCCGGCACCGGGCCCAAGGGCGAGCTCTATGCGATGAGCCTGACCGGCAAGGATCCCAAGGTCGTGCTCGACGACCGCGACAAGCACATCATGAGCTTGCTGTCGGTGGGCGACGCCCTGCTGGTCGGCACTGCCCCCGGGGCGCGCCTTTTGCGGGTCAGCGACGAGCCCGAGGGGATCCTGCTCAAGGACTTCTCCGGCGACGAGCTACGGGCCATGGCCCTGACCCGTGAGGGCCTGCTGACCGCGGTCAATACCTTCGAAGACCGTCAGCTGGGCTCGGTGGACGCGCTGGCCAAGAACCTCGCCCGCGCCAGCCTCAGCGACCCGCCCCCCATCGGCGACCTGCAAAAGACCCGCCCGGCCAAGGCCGACGCCACCGTCTATCACGTCGACCTGGGCAAGGATCGCGACCTGGAGCGAGCGGCCGAGTCCCCCTGGGACACATGGCTATCCCGAGAAAACCAGTACTTCACGTCCATGCTCGCCCTCGACGACATGGGGACCGTGCTGCTGGCCTCCTCGGCCGAGGGCAAGATCTATCGGCTCCGGGGCCCCCGCGACGCGGCCACCGTCGCCGACTTCGAGGAGCGTCAGACCACCGCCCTTTGTCGGATCGCCAAGGGCCCGGTATTCGCCACCGTGGGCCAGGGGGCGGCCGCCTATCGCCTCGATGCAGCCCCCGCCGACAAGGCCCTCTATCGCACCAAGGTCCTCGATGCGCGCCAGCCCTCCGACTTCGGGGCGCTCGTGGTCCGGGGCAAGGGCCCGCTGACCGCCCGCGCCCGCGTGGGCCCCAGCGACGAGCCCGGGGATCGCTGGTCGGAGTGGACCAAGATCGAGCTGGCCGCCGAGCCCGGGGGCTCCTTCCGCGGCGATCTGGGCGGCCTGACTCAGCGGCGCTACCTCCAGATCGAGGTCGGCCTGACCGTCGACGACGCCGAGGTGCGATCGATCGAGCAGTTCTACGCCCCGGAGAACCTCGCCCCCCTGCTCAAGGGCGTCGACGTCAGCCGCCCTAGCTTCAGCCGGGACGGCGGCTCCGAGCCCAGCAGCAAAGTGACGATCCGCTGGAAGGTCGACGCCCGCGACGACGACGACCTGGTCTACGACGTCCGGGCCCGCCCCGAGGGCAGCGGCGAGACGCAGTGGATCCCCCTGCACAAGGATGACGAGCCGGTCACCAAGAAGGAGCTGTCGTGGGATCTGTCGACCGTGCCCGACGGGATCTACGAGATCGAGGTGGTGGCCAGCGACGAGCCCAGCAACGGGGCCGGCAACGCGCGCACCGACGAGCTGCGCAGCGCCCCCTTTGTAGTCGACCGGCAGCGACCCCAGATCGAGGATCTCCGCTTTGTCGGGGGTAAGGTCACCGCCACGATCCGAGACGGCGGCGGCTATGTGCACGATGTCTCGTACAGCATCGACGGGGGCTCGTTCCGCAGCGTAGCCGCGGCCGACGGGCTCTTCGACGAGCCGACCGAGTCGATCGCGTTCTCTCCCCGGGGCCTGCGACCGGGCACGCACCGGCTGGTACTCCGCGCCCGGGACTCGTTCGGGAATCTCGAGACCGAGGCCGTCATCATCAAGGCCGAGTAGACCGGCCTCTTCGCACGGCCTACTCAAACGGCCGACGTGGAGAGTCTTGTCGTGGGGCCCTCTCGTGGGGCCCTCTCGTATTTGGGGCGACCTTTCAGCTGGCCGGAGTGCCGGCCTTGCGCTCGGCCTGCTTGGCCGCTTGCGTCAGGCTGCGGGTCAAGTCGACCAGGCGACCCATCGAGAGCTTCTTGAGCTTGTCCTCGTACTCTCGATCCTTGGTCTGTCCCTTGAGCTCCAGGATCTTGGCGACCATGCCGTCGCGCCCCCCCAGGGCCTGGGCCTGCTCGGCCAGCGCCACCAAGTGCAACAGCTTGGCATTGGACACGTACTTGAGGCGCGCCAGGTGCTCCTCGGCGCTCTCGCCCTCCTCGGGCTCGACCAGGGAGGCGACCTTCTTGACCAGCTCTTCCTTGGATCCGTGGGTCTCCTTGACGATCTGAAGCGGAGATTTCTTGGCCATGATGCTTTGTTCCTCGATGTTCGCCGCCATCAGCAGCTACGAAGGGGACCGCGTCGCCAGACGCAACACGGCCCGGAGGCGTCGATCCCCCGGGCCGCGGAGTGTGGCGTGACCAGCACGCCAACGCAAGGGCTGGCTTACATCATGCCGCCCTTGAGCTTCTCCTGGACGGCCTTGAGGTCTTCCTCGGAAGCCTTGGCGGTCACGGTGGCCGCGCTACCGCTGGCGTCGAACTTGACGCTGTCGATCACGCCCTGCGGGACGCCAAACTGACCGGCCATGCCCTTAAAGCCGGTCCATGCCTGCTCGCCAGCCTCCTTGGCCTTGGTCGCGTCGTCGCCGCTGGCAAATCCGATGGACACGAACAGCTCCAGGCCCGAGCTCGTGTCCATCCAACCGGCCGCGTCCTTGGGCTCGCCGATGTCGACCGGGCTCCCCTTGGTCATGCCCTTGGCGCTCTCGGGGATCACGCCAGCCGCCCAGATGGCCTTGCTGGTGTCGGTGCGCCCGATGACGTCCTTGAGGCTGCCATCGAAGGCGGACTTGCCCTCGCCCTTGGTGAGCTTCTTGACCTCCTCGGCCCAGGCTTTGCCCGCGACCGCGATGGTGTTTTCGTTGACCACGTAGGCCACGATCCCGCCCTCCTTCAACTTGAGGACCTTGCCCTCCTCCTCGACCGTCCAGGGCTCCTCGCCGGCCTTCTCCTTCATCTTGCCGGCCGCGCAGTCGATGTTCTCCTTCTTGCCGATCCCGTCGGCCACGACGACGGCGGCCATCTTCTCCTGCGCGTTGGTCGGATCCATGCCGAAGACCACGCTCTTCCACTTGTCCAACCCAAGGTTGCAGCCTTCCATCGCCTCGAGGGCTTCTTTGCCCTCGGCGGTGATCTGCTCTTGGTTGTCCTTCCAGCTTTGTGAGCCCATCAGGACGGAGAGGTTGGCTCCGCCCACGACGGTGGCAGCTTCGGGGATGTATTTCGCAGCGTCGCCCGCGCCACCCTTGCAGGCGGCCACGCCGAGAATGGCGAATGCGAAGGTGGTGGTGGCAAACGTCCGTTTCATAGCGGGGGTTCGTACACGACGGGTCAGGGCGGTGCAAGCCGAAAAAAGTCGGGACATGTCGGTTTCCTTGGTGGTGGGGGGCGCGGCCGTCGTGGCCGACCACACGACAGACGGTCCTTGGCTCGCTCGGTTGCGGGCGGTAGGGTCCGATCCGTTCGATGCCCTGGAAAAAGTACGAATTCAAAGGACAAACGGTGTACGTACGCGTGCTTCCAACGGGTAAGCCCATCGTGCACCGGGGCCGGGTCGAGCTGCGCTACAAGCTGGGAGCCCGCAAATCCTACAAGGCGTCGCCCGATGGCATCACCCCCATCGAGGGCGAGGACGAAATCGTCGCCGACAGTGAGATGAGTGGGAGCTCGGGGGGCGCCGCCGCGGCGACGGCTGCGCTACGCGAGACACCCACGACACCTGCCGACGCTGACACGATCGTTATCTATACCGACGGCGCATGCTCGGGGAACCCGGGCCCGGCGGGGATCGGCGTCCTGCTCCAGCGACCCGACCGTACCGTCGAGCTGTCGGAATACCTCGGCAGCGGGACCAACAACATCGCCGAACTCACCGCGATCTTGCGCGCGCTCGAGACTCTCGAAGACGACGACAAGGAGCGGCTGATCCATCTCTATACGGACAGTGGGTGGAGCCTGGGCGTGCTGATCGGCGGCTGGAAGGCCAAGGCCAACGTCGAGCTGATCGAAAAAATTCGGGAGCAGATGGCCCGTTTTCCTCGGCTGGAGTTGCTCAAGGTGCGGGGACATGCGGGCAACGAAGGCAACGAGGAAGCCGATCGTTTGGCCACGCAGGCGACCCGTCGCGAAGCCTCGTCCGAGCCTCGCGTTCGACGGCGACGGCCGAGTGCCTGACCACCGAGCGCATGACCGCCAAGCACATCAGCGCGAGGAGCATGACCGCCGAGCGCATCGCCGCTGCTCGGTACACTCGACGCTCATGGCTCGTGAGCGAACACGTTCGACGACCGCGGCCCCCCAGCCGTCTGTCATCGATCCTGCACTGCTGATCGGCGTGGACTCACGCCACTGGCCACTACGTCTCGCGGCCGTGGTGACTCCCGCGTCGGCTCACCCCACTTCGGCTCACCCCACTTCGGCTCACCCCACTTCGGCTCACCCCACTTCGGCTCACCCCACTTCGGCTCACCCCGCTTCGGCTCACCCCACTTCGGCTCACCCCGCTTCGGCTCACATGATGGACGTCGGGCCGGCTCGCGTCCCGCGGCGCTCATGTCACCGCTTCGCGCAGCGGCCTCCCATCGCCTCTGAGCGCCAGCAGCTCGCGCAATCGCTCGTAGCGAACCCGCCAGGGCTGCCGGAGCTCTGGTTGCCGTTGAACGAGATCGCGCGCGATGGGCTCGCGATCCGGGTCGGCCAGATCGATAGCGTGCAGCTCGAGATGGAAATGGGGCAGTCGCAGCGCCGTCCGACGTAGCGGGCCGCCCAGTGGCGCGGGCATGGCCAGCAAGGAGGTACCGATAAGCGGCCATCGCCACCCCGGCCACACGGACATCGGCAGCTCCAAGAGCTCCACGTCGCGGCGGCGATAGGGCTCACGCGGCCCGAAGAACGAGGCGGCTCCAAGAGCCAGCGATGACGAGCGTCGACCGCGAAGCCGCATGGCCCCCATCGCGGCCAGCTTGGCCAGGTAGTACGGCGGCGAGGGCAAGCACGAGCTGTCGTAGCGGTAGCCCAGCGCGACCGCGTGCGACAAGAGGCGCGCGTCGTGGGTGTAGCCGGGGGCTCGGAAGCCCACCACCTCGGCCGACAGCTCGCGCAGCGCTGCGTCGCACGCGGCTAGATCCTCGCGCTGCCGTGCCGCGGGCCAGCGCACCAGATCATAGGCGTGGGCAAAGCTGTGGTTGCCCAGCTCGTGTCCCTCCGCAACGGCTCGGCGCAGCAGCTCAGCCCCCTGCCCCGTCCCCTCCATGTCGTGCACGAGATCGCGGCCGATCACGAAGAAGGTGGCGCGCACTCCCAGCCGGTCGAACAACTCGAGGAAGCGGGGCAACCACACGCGCAGGCTCATCCCGCGGTGCTCGGCGGACGGCGGCGCGAGCCCGTGGATCGCGTGATAGCAGGGCAGATCATCCAGATCGACGCTCACCAGCGTAGCGGGACGGCTCATGACTCGGCAGGTGGATCGGTGAGTGGATCGGTGAGTGGATCGGTGAGTGGATCGGCGAGTGGATCGGTGAGTGGATCGGCAGAGGGATCCGCCAGCGGATCCGGTGGATCACAAGAGGAACCCGCGAAGGACACATGAGGCGGCCCGTCAGAGGCCACCGGCGAAGACAGATGGATCGAGACCATCAGCCGAGCCAGGTTGCGTAGCACCCGGGGCACCCGTCGTACCAGATGGATCGACGGAGCTCGCTTCTCCTCGATGGTGACCGGCAGCTCGTGCACCCGCAGACCGCTGCGCTCGGCCCGGATCACCAGCTCGCTGGCAAACACGTCGTATTCCACCACACAGCGCGCAGCCACGGGCAGGATCGCGTCGCGACGCAGCGCCTTGAGCCCATGCGTATCGGTCCCCGAAAAGCCCAGGGTCACCCGCAGCACGCGGTTGTAGACGCGGGTGGCCATCCGACGAAAGAGCGGCCGGGTGTCGTCGGCCCCCCGCATCGCCTTGGAGCCGATGACCACATCGGCCTCGCCCCGCCGTAGCACCTCGAGCGCACGCCAGTGGAAGTCCACGTCGCACAGATCGATCTCCTCGCAGATCACAAAGCGCCCCCGCGCTCGGAAGATCCCCTCACGCAGGGCGCCCCCGTAGTTGGGCTCGGGGTACGAAAAGATCCGCACCCGCGACCGCTCCGCGCACAGCCGCTCGCCCTGCTCTACCGTTCGATCTCGGCTGCCGTTCTCGGCCAGGATGATCTCGTAGTGCAGCCCGTGCCCGTCCAGGCCCTCGCACAGCTCGACGACGCTGCGCTCGAGGATCGCCTCTTCGTTGTACACCGGGATCACCACCGACAGCTCGGGCGCCTCGGCGGGCGCCGCCCCCTCCTGCTCGCTCATGTGCCGACCCACGCCGCTGCCTCCATACCCTGGATGATGCAATCTTCCATCGAGTTGTAGATCCACGCGCCGTAGCGACCGCACGAGCGCACCGCCCCCACCCGATCGAGCCAGCGGTGGACCGTTGCCGTGGCCTCGGCGCAGGCGTCGTCGAACAGCACGTAGGCGCACTCCACCTCCCGCACCTCGGCGAAGACCACGTCGTCGGGGCTGACCAGCGCGCCCATCCGGTGCAGGTGCTGGACGATGGCGGGCAGGTCGGGGCGCCCCTGGCGATCGGCCAGCTCGACGTAGAGCGCCCCCGCCCCCGGCGGAGCCATGGCCGGCAAGGCGTTGCTGTAGATCCCCACGCGAAAGAAGGGGATCTGCAGCTCAGGCACGTAGACCCAGTGCTCCTCGATGGGGGGGGCCCGCCGGGTCGCGACGTCGAGGTAGCGCCACGACACCCAGCGCAGCGCGGCCGCGGCCTGGCGCACCGACTCGGGGACCCCCCGGATCCGGGCCACCAGCTGCGGCAGCGGGATCGTGGAGATCAGCGCGTCATAGTCGAGCCAGTCGGGCCGCCCCGAGATCTTGATCCGACGCGCCTGCACGTCGATCTCCTCGGCCGCGCAGTCGACCGCGATCGCCTCGGCCGCTCGACCCCGCAGCCGGGCCGCCATGGCCTCGGGGAGGTGATCGATCCCGCCGGCGCGGGGGTACAAGAACCGGGCGTTATAGCCCAGGCCGTCCTGGCGCAGGCCAAGGGCCCCGCCCACCACCTGCTCAATCTGTGGCAATGGGATGAACCGCGAGCCCCAATCGGGCGTGAGCTCGTCGGGGCCCACCCCCCACAGCTTGGTGTTGTAGGGCACGAAGAACAGCTCGGCGATCCCGCGACCGAATCGCCGCTCCACGAATTCACGGAAGCTGCGGGGCGGCGGCGCGTCCGGGCGCGCCGCCTCGATCTGCGCCCGGATGAAGTCGACCATGCAATCTCGGACCACGGGCGGCGACAGCCCGTGCAGGTTGGCTTGAAAGGGATAGGGCAACATGACCCCGTGGGTGTAGACCCCAGTTCGCCGCTCGATCTCCACCAGCTGGCCCGGTGGAAATAGATCGCCGACCAGCGCCCGTACCCGATCGTCGCGTAGATGGAGCCAGTGACCGGTGATGTCGAAGGTGTAGCCGTCCCGACGCTCGCTCCGGGCCTTGCCCCCTACGCGTTGCTCGCGCTCGACCACCAGATAGGGGCGGCCCCGCAGGTGCAACGCGGTCGACAGCCCCGTCAGGCCGGCGCCCAGGATCACCACGGGACGACGCTGACCCGACGTCACGACCGCGACCATACCTGCGTTGGCGCGGTAGCGGCAAAGCGATCTCGGCAGTAGGGGCGATCTCGGCGCCTCCTCCCCGCCTCCTCCCTGCCTCCTCCCCGCCTCCTCCCCGCCTGGACAGCCCGATCCCCGGCATGCACACTGCATCCCCATGGAGCTGCGAGGCCTGGGTCGATATCGACTGCTGGACGACGTGTCGGGCCCCAGCCCGTATGCCCGGTACTACACCGCCCGGCACGAAGACGAGCCTGGGGGGACCGCCCGGCCTGAACACGAGCCCGGCGGAGAGGCTCCGGGCTACCTGGCCAAGCTACTCGATGCCGGGCGAGGGGCCGACGCGCCCCTGCGCCGCGGGCAGTTCGAGCACGAGATCCGGCTGCTCAAGAGCTTCAACCACCCCTGCATTCCCACGCTGCACGCCTCGGGCGATCAAGACGGCGTGCCCTACATGGTCCTGGACCGCGTCGACGGGGTGAGCCTGGCCACCTTGCTGGGGCACGACACGGGACAGCCGCGATCGATCACCAAGGAGATCGCGGTCTACGTGATGGGCCAGCTGGTCGATGCACTGCGGCACGTCCACACCCTCGAATACCTCGAAGCAGGCGAGCCCACCGCCCTGGGCGTGGTGCACCGCGACCTGTGCCCACGCAACGTGTGGGTCAGCCGCCGCGGCGACGTGATCCTCTACGACTTCATGGTGACCACCAGCCAGTGGCTCCCCGCCGAGCACGACGAACCGGCTGCCGGCACGCTGGCGTACATGGCCCCCGAGCGCCTCCCGGCGGGGGCCCACGCCAACCCCAAGACCGATCTGTTCGGCATGGCGTCGCTGCTTTGGGAGTGCCTGCGAGGCGAACGGCTGTTCCAGGGCGCCGACGACGCGGCCACCCGCGAGGCGATCGAGCGCTTCGACATCAGCCAGCCCAGCCGTCGGGTCTCCGGCCTGTCGCCCAAGCTCAGCGAGATCGTTCGCAAGAACCTCGACCGCGATCCGGCCCGCCGCTACAAAGACGCCTACCAGATGCTCCAGCGCCTGGCCCAAGCGCCCGAGGCCAAGGTCGCCGAGCAATCCCGGCAGGCCCTGGCGGCATTGGTGACCCAGGCCGTCCCGACCTCGTGAGCTCGCCTGGCCTGCTCGCCCCGCTCGCGGAGCACCGCGCCCGGCTGTTGCCGCTGGGCGTCGCCCTCACGCTGACCTACGGCTACTTCGTGGGTCAGCCGGCGTGGAACCAGAACTCACGGCTCGCGCTGACCCGTGCGCTGGTGGAGCAGCGCACCACCGTCATCGATCGCTACCACGTCACCACCGGCGACAAGAGCTACCGCGACGGGCACTTCTATTGCGACAAGGCCCCCGGGGCGTCGTGGCTGGCCACCGTCCCCTATGCGCTGCTGTACGGGCTGCGTCGCGTCACCGGAGGCGAGCTCCCCGACGTCCGGGTCCGCCCCCTCGATCCCCAGGGCTCGGTGCCCGAGCCCGACGCCCGGCAACCCGGCGACGCGCTGGTCTACAACCTCGCCCATCGGATCGCGCTCTACCTGTGCGGGCTGCTGACCGGGGTGCTGCCCACAGTGGCCGCGGCCGCGGCCGTGTTCCTGCTCGCTCTACGCCAGGCCGCCGGCTGCCCACGCACGGCCGTGGTGGTGGCGCTGACCTTCGCCCTGGCCACCCCTGCGTTCCCCTACGCCACCGTGTTCTACGGCCACGCGCTGTGCGGCTGCGCGCTTTTGTGGGCCTTTGCCTTGGTCGCGCTGGATGATCCCGAACCCGCCGCCGACCTCGCTGCCGGCCGCCGGCCGCTGTGGGTCGGCACGCTGCTGGGGGCCGCCGTCGTGACCGAGTACCCCGCGGCCGTCCCCGCGCTGATGATCACGGGCTTGGCTTTATGGCGTCACGGCCCGAGCTTCGGGCTGCGGGTCGTGCTGGGGGGGATCCCGTGGGCCCTGGCCCTGGCCGCCTATCACGTCGCCGCCTTTGGTCACCCGCTGAGCACCGGCTACGACTTCGTCTATCGCGAGGAGTTCGCCGAGGGCATGCGCGTCCGCTATGGGATCCACGCCCCCGATCCCCAGGCGCTATGGCAACTGCTGCTGGGCAGCTATCGGGGGCTGTTCTATCTATCGCCGGTGTTGCTGCTGGCCGCGTGGGGCCTGTGGCCGCGGGCAAGCTTGCGTGGGAGAGCCGATGAAGACCCGGGCCAAGGCTTGCCTCGACCGGCGATGCACACCGCCCTCGCCATCGTCGCGTTCTACCTGCTGCTCAACGCAGGCTATTACATGTGGGACGGCGGGGCCGCCTACGGCCCGCGTCACCTGGTGCCGATGCTGGGCCTGCTGATGCTCGGCGCCGGGGCGGGCTGGCGCATTAGCCCGCGGCTATTCGTCGTGCTGGCTGCTGTCGGCGGGCTCCACATGGTGCTGGGCGCCGCGGCCACCCCCGAGGCCCCGCAGCATGGCAACCCGGTGTGGGAGTACGCCTGGCCGCGTGCGCGCGGGGCCGAGGCCGCGGTCCCGGGGCGCGCCACCAATCTCGGGCTGCTGCTGGGTCTGCCCGGCCTGCTGAGCCTGGTTCCCCTGCTCGCCCCGTGGCTGTGGGCCACGGCCGCGGCCTTCAAAACCGGCCGTGAAGGGTGAGACCGAGAGGCGGCCCGCTCAGCCACGGGGCCACGGTAACCCGTGCGGTAACCCGAGCGCTGGTGTCCCCGGGGGTCTGTTTGGCCTTGCGGGCCAGCAGGCCCCAGCGCAGCGCCCCTCCGGCGGCCAGCAGGACACCAACACCCGCGGTGACGCCTCCGGCCGTCAGAAGCTGCGGCCGCAGATCGAGGCGCCGCTTGAATTCGCCGTAGTCCGGGGCCCGGCCGGGAACGAGGACCGCCGCCGCCAGCAGCGTCGCGCCTCCGCCCAACACGGCCACCCCACCCACGCCGACCAGCACGCCGCCCAGGGGGTCGCGATACCAGGGTCGGGACACGGGCTCGGGCTTCGGCTCCGGCTCCGGCTCCGGCTCCAGCTCCAGCTCTTCGATCTGGGACTCGAGCTCGGCTTGCAGCTGGGCTTGCCGCGCCTCTTCGGCCAGTTCCTCGGCGCATAGCGCCTTGGCCTCGCGGGCGTTCTCCCGATTGGCCTCGCTCTGGGTCACCTCGACGAACCGGCTGTAGAGCTCCACCGCGGCCACGCAATCACCCCGCTGACGCTCGGACTGCGCCAGCACGAACAAGAGCGACTCGTGCTCCTCGATGGCCAGCCCTTTGTTGGCCTCGGCCACCGCCTTGTCGTAGTCCTGGGCTTGGTACGCCTCGATCGCCGCGTTGAAGTGCTTGCGCGCCTTGCCGTTTCGGGGCTGGTAGGGAGCCGCCGCCGCCGCCGCTGAGAACGAGATGCTCACCCCCAGCCCGATCACCAGCGACAACAGCACGCCGCTCCTTCCGCGCCGACGCGGTCGCGAGCTCACTGGGGCAGCGGGGAGTTGGGATCCCATTTTGGCTTGGGTTCGGACGATCCCTTGGGGTCCTTCCGCTTGGAATTGCCCCGCTTGGGGTGCCCCCGCTTGGGGGACGAGTCCGCGGCCTCGGTCTTATCATCTTTCGGGTCGGCCGAGGGTTCGTCCGTCGGGGCCTCGGCGTCGGACTCTGGGAACTCCTTCGGATCGTCCGGCCCGGCCGCGTCTGGCGCGGGCTCGTCGGCGGGCTCCGCCTTGGCGCGGGGAGGATCCGCCTTGGGGGCCTCGGACTCCGGCTCCGGTTTCGACGCGGGCTTGGACGACGAAGATGGGGCCGGGCTCTCCACGATCACCGCGGGCGTACGATCCTGCTTGGCATCGCCGTCCTTGCGTGCATCCGCCGCGTCGAGCACGAAGAACCATACGAGGGCGGCCGCACCGAACACCGCGAGCAACGTGGTGATCACCGCGAGCACCACCCCGGCCGAGCCTCGCTTGCGCTCCTCGTAGGTCACGTCGGTCGCGTAGCCGCCCCCGGCCGGGCCCGGGGTGGCCATGACCTGGTCGGCCCGGATCTCCGAGGGGGTCACCTCGACCGACTCGGAATCCCGCGAGGGAGCGGCACCGGTCATGCTGCTCGCCGACTCGAGCATGTCTCGCGACAGCGCGGGTCGGCGCATCGTGGGCTGCTCGTCGAGGCGATCGCTCTGCAGCTGAAGCGTCGCCTGTCGGATCTCCTCGCTGAACAGCCCGCGCATGAACTTGGCCATGCGTGCTGACGACACGGGCAGCCGCGCCTCGCGGGCGAAGTCTTCCAGATCGATCTGGAGATCTTGCGCCGAGGGGTAGCGAAGCTCGCGGTCCGCTTGCAGCGCCCGCATCACGATGGCCTCGAGCTCGGGCGGGTAGTCCTCGCGCACGGAGCTCGGCGGGGGCACGTCCCCCGCGGCCACCCGATTGATGATGGAGAATTCGTTCTCGCCGGTGAACAGCCGCGACCCGGTCGTCAACTCCCACAGCAGCGTACCGATCGAGAAGATGTCGCTTCGCCGGTCGACCGCCTCGCCACGACACTGCTCGGGCGACATGTATGGGATCTTCCCCTTGAGGGTGCCCGCGATGGTTGCCGTCTGAGCCGTGGCCGCCTTGGCGATCCCGAAGTCGACGATCTTGACCCCGCCCTCGTAGGTCACCAGCACGTTCGAAGGTGAGACGTCGCGGTGGACGATCCCGAGCGGGCGACCATCGAGACCGATCTTCTCGTGGGCGTGATTGAGCCCCGCGGCCACCCCCATCACGATATGGAGGATGTGCTCCAGCGGCAGGGCCTTTTGGGCCTTGCGGGCGGCCCGAACGAGTCGGCGTAGGTCTTGCCCCTGCACGTACTCCATGGTGAAGAAGTAGGTCGTACCTTCTTCACCGATGTCGTAGACCTGGACGATATTGGGATGATGGAGCGTGGCGGCGAGCCGCGCTTCGGCGAGGAACATGCGAATGAAGTCCTCGCTCTCGGCGTGCTGCGGAAGGATCCGCTTGAGCACCACCAGCTTTTCGAATCCATGGATCGCGGTTGCGCGCGCGAGGAACAACTCCGCCATGCCGCCGGTCGCGATGCGCCGCAGCAGCTGGTACTTGCCCAGCTGCGAGTGTCCCCCGGGCATCCCCAAGACCGGGTCTGTCTGTGCTCCCCCCAGCACCCCTCGACTCTATACTGGTGCAGTCGAACCGATCAAGCGCAGCGGGCGCGTTCAACCTATCAAACATCGTTTGTGGCTTTATGCCCCCGATCGACACCTCGCGCACGCACGGTCGTCAAGCTCACCCGTGCAACTGGTCGTGACCTGGCAACGCTTCATTGCGGGTACTGGCACGACCTCAACACCTCGGCGCACGATCGCTCGCGCGCGCGCCCCAGAGCGTTATCCTCTGGGTACCATGCCCGGTCCTTCGTTCATCCGTCGAATCCTTGGCGCAGGGGTGCTGTCCGGTCTGCTGCTCGGATCGGCCGGGATCGCATCGGCGGCGACGACGGTCGATCCCGCCCCTTCGCAGGACACCGCCGCATCGTCGGAATCCTCGGGAGGCTGGGGTCCCATCGTAGGTGCGTGCTTGGGGGTGCTGTTTGGCGGCGCGATCGCGATCTGGCAGATCCGCGGGATGAAGGACCGTCGCTGACCCTCGGGACTGCTCCGCGAGGACTGCTCCGCGAGGACTGCTCCGCGAGGACTGCTCCGCGAGGACTGGGATCTCGACACCGCATCGCGCCGAGAATTCCGCCTCGAATCAGGCGGCGCGATCGTGAGCGCACGCTTTATCAGACACTTGACCACCTGCGCGTCGACGAGCCAAAGTGGACATCATGGTTCGACAGGGGGCAGTGGCTTTCCTCATTCTCGGTCTCGCGGCATGCACGCAGGATGTGGACGATCCCGCGAACTTCACGGCCGGCAACTCGCAGGGAAACACCACCGCCGCCTCGACCACCGGCAGCGGCACCGCCAACGAGTCCGCGACCGGTCAGGGTTCGGGCAACGCGGCATCCACGAGCAATGCCAGCGCCGACAGCACCGGCGCGACACCCGGCGGCAGCTCGAGCAGCGGTGCTCCCCTGCCGGGGATGTGTGGCAACGGGGTCGTCGACGCCGGTGAGCAGTGCGATGGCCTCGACCTGCAAAACTTCACCTGCGACAGCCTGGGCCTCTCGGGCGACGGCCTCGCCTGCGACGCCGAGATGTGCACCTTCGACACGTCCATGTGCATGGCGGGTGGCGGTACTTCGGGCTGAAGATTGAGCACCCGGCCACGCCTCGCCCTGTGGCTTTTGTGTGTGGTCGTATACCTGTGCTGCGCGCCGGGTCGGATCCTCTATCCCGACGACGAGATCGTCTTCCAGACTACGCAATCGCTCTGGGAGCGAGGCGATCTCGCGATCGAGGGGATCCCCAAGCGTACCGGTGAGCCCCGGGGTCGACCCGACGGCACGTTCGGCTGGGCCCCTGGCGTGGACGGCCGGCGCTACGGCTTCTTCGGGCACGCGCTGTCGGTGGTCGCCCTGCCGCTCTATGGTCTGGGTCGCGTCGCGACGACCGAGGCACCGCCGGCGTGGCGCCACGTGATCCGATCGGATCACTTCTTCATGCATCGCCGCTCCCCGCAGGCCGACTGGCCACGGCTGACGGTAAGCCTCACCAACTGCTTGGTCACCGCCTTCGCCGTGTTGCTGCTGGTCGAGTGGCTCCGGGCCCTGGGCTACCGCGATCGGATCGCCATGCTCACCGGGCTGGTCTATGCATTCGGCACCAGTGCCTGGGCCTACAGCGGCACCTTCCTCTCCGAGCCGCTGTCGGCCGCGGCCCTGCTGGCATGTGCCACCGCGATCGCCCGCTTCCATCGATCGCGTCGGCAACGAACCCACCGCCAACCCGCACACCGCCGGTTATGGGCCGCGGGTCTGCTTGCCGGCCTGACCGTCCACATCCACGTGCTCAACCTGCTGGCGCTCCCGTGCCTGCTCGGCTACGCCCTCGTTCCGTTGCATCGAGACGGGGCCTGGACCACCGAGCGCCGCGCCTGGGTCGGCGCGGTGGCATTGGGAACGATAGGGCCGGTGCTGCTCGGGGTGACCCAGGCGATCCGCTTCGGCAGTCCGTGGGAGACCGGCCGCTACGATCACTACGGGTACTTCGTCGCCCCCTTCGCCGGGCTCGTCGGCCAGCTGGTGGGACCCGGACGCAGCCTGCTGCTCTACTCGCCCGCTCTGCTCGTCGCGCTGTGGGGCTGGCGGCGGTCGATCGCACGGCACCCGGCCGCCGCCGGGATGGTGATCAGCCTGGCCGTGATCCGCTGGGCCTTCGTCTCCACGCGCAGCGACTGGTGGGGCGGCTGGGGGATCGGGCCTCGGTACCTGGTGCCGCTGATCCCCTTGTTGTTGCTGCCCCTGGCCGAGGTCTTGGAGGATCTACGCACCGCGGGTCGCCGCCGCCGGGTGGCGGTGGGGCTGGTCCTCGCCGGCTGTGTCCTGGTCGCGCTACACCTGTCGCTGCACAGCATCTTCGAGTGGATGCTGCGGCTGATGAAGACCGGGACGCCCCAGATGGGGTACCTGGTCCGCTCGCACTGGGTCCCCAGCGCCAGCCCCCTTTGGGGGTTCTTCTCGCTGCCCCTCGACGTGCTCGTCGTGCAGGCGTGGCGGCTGGCCCAGCACGGCCACCCCGGACCGTGGCGGATCTACCTGGGGCTCGTCGGGATCGGGCTGGCCGCGAGCGCCTACCTAACGTGGTGGTGGCGAGCCTGCGGCGACGGCCCTCGCGACGGGTCGGCCCCGTCGAGCTCGTCGGGCCCAGAAATAACAAAGACCAACGCGACGGGGACCAAAGCGCTCACGCCTCCGCCCCCGTCCTGAACCCGAAGCGCTTGCAGCTCCGGCCCGACTCCGGCTCACCTCAGCCGCCGGAGGTACCCGTGCCCGTGCCCGTGCCCGTGCCCGTGCCTGTGCCCGTGCTGGTCGCGCCCTCGGTCTCACCGGTCGTCCCCGTCGAGCCCGCGGTGGTGTCCTCCCCCTCGGTGGCCGTGCCGCTGCTGGTCCCCGCCTCGGCAGAACAGGCCACGAGCTCGACCTCGTCGAGGAAGAAGCTGGTCAGGGCGTCGTTTTGGATCGAGGTGGAGAAGCGCAGGGTATACGTGCCTCCGTCGGCCCAGGGGGTGACGTCGAGATCGATCCGGCGATACTCATCGGCATAGGACGGCATGTCGAGATCGGTGACCATCCACAGGTTGTCGACGATGTCGCCGTCGACCATGTCGACCGAGAACACGTCGTTGCCCGTCCCCGCCCCGCTGCGGATCTGGAACCAGAAACTCAGCTGAGCCTCGTCTCCGGCGGGGATCGTGACGTCCTGCTCGACCACGGCTTCCTCCGGCGGATCCCCCTCCTCGAGGCCACCAAACCAGACCCAGTAGTCCCCGGCGTAGGGCTCGGCCCCCCCTTCGTTGGTGCAACCGGCATCGCAGATCACCGTGTCGAAGACCGCCGAGGTCACCGTCCACGCCGTGGTCTTTGGCCCCTGCTCGAAGCCGGGCTCGAGCACCACGTTCTGGGCGTCCTCGCATACTTCATTGCCGGTCCCGGTGTCGGTCCCGCCATCGGTCCCGCCACCGGTCCCGGAATCGTCGAGCGAGCCGGAGGTGTTGGGTTGACCGGTGGTGGTCGGGGGATTGCCCGACTCGGTGCCGTCGTCGTTGAGTTCGCCGTCGTCGTCATCGGTGGTGATGATGCAAGCGGCCGACAGCAAGCTCAGCCCGAGGGCGCCGATCCGCGTTCGATGAATGAGGTCCGAAATCTTCATGGCAACTACGCGACCTTGAGACGCTCGCGTCTCGTTCAAGATGCAGAGGGTGCGGCGATCCGCAAGCAAAACTGTGGGCCCGGCCACGATCCCTCGGGATCTACCGGGGGTCGTGCCCGCAAGCCCGGCGACCCTCTTAGGCAATTGCCCCCTACCCGCACGCGGGTGATCGCCCTCGTGCAGAGCGTAGGACGCCCGACACGGGCTCGTCGCCCACGATCTCGAAGGCTCCGGACCGCCGCGATCGACCGATCGCCCTCACCTGGAGTGAGGGCCGGGGTTTGCTTGCGAGCCAAGTCGCGCATACCGAGCCGGCCTCGGCATCAACAACCCGGCTCAACCCTCGGGCTTGTCCGTACGCCGCCGGAGCAGCTCGGGTCGCTCTTGCAGGGCTTTTTCGAGCTCGGCGACTTCCTCTGCCTTGACGTAGCTCATGCTCTTGGCCCCGCCGGCCAAGACGAGCTTGACGATGTGCTGCGCGCCCTCGACCACGACTTCCCAGGACTCGCAGCGCTCGAGCTGGGCCATCAGCCGGCCGATCCGCGCGTTGCTGAACTTGGGCTTTTTGATCTCACGCTTGTAGCGGAAGACCTTCTTGACCTTGAAGCCCTGGGTGCCCTCGGCGCGGGTGAACGAGTCGACCACGTCACCCAAACGCGACTTCATGGCGTTGTCGAGCTGGCGCAGCTCGTTGTGCTCGAGGTCGCCGATGTCCGCGTCGTGGTGCCCCATGACCGGCAGTTCCTCGAGCGAGCTGCCGTCGACGTCGAACTTGCGGCACTTGACCTGCACCGTGCGGCGATGGAAGAGCGACGCGAGGGTGATGAGGGCCCGGAAGGGGATCTTGAGCTCTTCGGACACGAGCCGGGCCAGATCGCGTACGACCTGCTCCTCCCCGACCCGGATGGCGAGCACCCCGTCCCCGTTGTCGAGCAGCTCGACGGGGATCACCGGGTTCTCGACCTTCTTCTTGTCCTTCTTGTCCTTCTTGTCCTTCTTGTCCTTGTCGCCCGCGTCTTCTTCGCCGGGCTCCACCTCGGGCGGGTTCTTGCCCTTGTAGAGCTGCGCATAGCCCAGGTGCGCGAGCGCCTTTTCGGTGGCCTTCTCGAGCTTGGGCATCTTGAGCTGCCCACGGCTCTCGATCAGTCCGGTTCCCCAGTGCTGAGCCATTGACTCCCCGTTGGGGGCTGAGTATGGCATAGGGGGCGGGAAGCGAAAAATCGCCGAAAACTGGCCGGCAGGCCCCCCTCTACGGCAGGGTGCGGCCATGCCCGTGATTCGACACATCGACGCCTTGCTCGGCACCGCCTGGTCGTGGGAAGACGACGAGGACGAGGATCTCGAGCCTCGAACCGAGCGAGCGCCCGATTCCGGCCCCGACGACCCCCATCGCTAGCGGCCCGCCGCCCCCTTGCCAGGGGCCTACACCAGAGCCTGCCCTGCACCGGCCGTGCGCTCGCCGTGCGCCGCCCCGAGCGGGCCTGAGCCCGCCGGTGGGCCCCCCGCTCGCCCGCTCTGCCCCGCCGTCGCTCGCCGTCGAGCCCGGGTTGCGCCATACTCGTCAGTCGCGGCGACGGGCCCACGCTCGTCGCCGTGTCTCGTTGGGCGTGGGCCCCGAGGATCGAACGCGATGGCCAAGGCTCAGCTCCCCGTCTTCATCACCCCCGAGGGCTACGAAAAGCTCAAGGCCGAGGTCGACTACCTGTGGAAGCAAGAGCGGCCGCGGGTTACCCGCGAGGTCGAGGCCGCCGCCGCGCTCGGAGATCGCTCCGAGAACGCGGAATATCAGTACGGCAAGCGACGGCTCCGCGAGATCGACCGACGGCTCCGGTTCCTCTCGGGTCGGCTCGACAAGGTGCAGATCCTACACCCGGCCGCCCAGGCCGCGTCGGGGGACACGGTGGGGTTCGGAGCCTGGGTGACGATCGAAGACGATGACGGGGCGCGCTCGTGCTATCGGCTGGTCGGACCCGACGAGCCCGACCCCGACAACGGGCACATCAGCGTGGAGTCACCGATGGGGCGGGCGCTGCTGGGCAAGCACGTGGATGACGAGGTCGAGGTCCGAAGGCCGCGGGGCGAGGCGTACTTTACGATCGTGGCCGTCGACTACGGCGCCCGCCCGAAGCCCGAGGGCTAACCCACCCGCCTTAGCCCGACCCCTCAGCCCGCGACCGCGCGCAGACGCACGAGCGGACCGTCGGCGGCGTCGGGCTCCCGTAGATCGATCTCCCCTTGAATACGCCACGGAGAGGGACCGGCCGGGCCCATCAGCGTGTGCTCGACTGACCAGCGGCGCTCGCCCGCCGCCAGCAATCGGGTCAGCGAAGGGGCGCGAGCTGGCGGGCCGAAGTGGAGCTCGCCCTCCTCGTCGAGCACGGGAGCCAAGGCTTGCTCGAGCCGCTCGATCGTCCAGCGATCCTCGGGATCGTCGGCCAGCCCTCCGATCGCTTCCTCGAGATCGCCCAGGGCGATCGCCCGGACGATCGCGTGCAGCTCGGCCCGAACGCGGGCCGCGAAGGCCCGCGGATCTGCGCTGATATCGTACTCCGCCGGCTCGACCTCGGCCTCGGGCTCGAGCTGGGCGGCCAGCCGGGCCTCGATGAGGTTCCCGCCCGCGAGCATGCGCTCCCAGTCGCGGACCAGGCTCGAGTCCACCCGCGCCAGGGTCGCGCGCAGATACGCGATGATGTCCTCCATGTCGTCGTCGCGGTGATCGGCCGGCACATTCTGCAAGAGGGTCTTGTAGGCCTGGCTGAGGTAGCGCAGTAAAACGCCCTCGCTACGCCCCAGCCCATACTCCTTGACGTACTCGTTGAAGGTCGCGTAGCGCTCGATGAGATCGCGGGCGATCGCCTTGGGGCTGACGTTCTCCCCTCGCACCCAAGGGTGGGTCACCCGAAACACGTCGAAGGTGCGATAGATGAAGTCGGCGCAGGGCTTGGGGTATTCGACCCGCTCCAGCTCTTCCATGCGCTGCTCGTACTCCATGCCCTCGGCCTTGAGCCGGGCCACCAGCTCCCCCTTGGCATGATCGAGCTGGCGGACGAGCACCGCCCGAGGGTTCTCGAGGATCGACTCCACCAGGCTCAGCACGTCGAGGGCGTAGTCGGGGTGCTCGGGATCCATCTGGCCCAGCGCATCGAACAAGTAGAGCGAAAGGGTGTGGTGCAGCGAGAAGTCGCGCTGTAGCTCGGGGCTCATCCGCACGCAGCGACGAGGCCAGCCCGCGGGGTGCTCGAACTCGATGATCCCCGCCTTCCGCAGGTGGCGAAACAGCAGCGCCGCCTGCCGCCGGTGGCGCTTGCGAGCCCCGGACCGCTCGTAGGAGCGCCCGATGATCTCGACGATCCGACGGTAGCCACCATGCGGCTGGTCCACGTTGTACTCACGGTCGAGCACCGTCAGCAACATGCCGTGGGTGATCCCGAAGCGAGAGTCGAGCGCCTCGGGCTCGGACTCGATGAGCTTGCGGAAGGTCGACTCGTCCCAGGGCACGTAGCCGCGCTCGGGCGGCTTCTTGCGCACGAATTTCTTCTTGTTGCTCTTGCCCGCGGCAATTTTGGCCTCCAGGCGCTTGTTCTCGATGACGTGCTCGGGGGCCTGGGCGACCACCCAGCCGCGATCGTCGAATCCCTTGCGGCCGGCCCGACCGGCGATCTGCTTGAAATCCCGCACGGCCAGGATCCGGACCTTCTCGCCGTCAAACTTGCACAGCTTGGTGAACAACACGCTGCGGATCGGCACGTTGACCCCTACCCCCAGGGTGTCGGTGCCCGAGATGATCTTGAGCAGCCCCTGCTGCGAGAGCCGCTCGACCAGCGTACGGTACTTGGGCAACAAGCCCGCATGATGCAGCCCGATCCCGTGCAGGAGGTAGCGCTTGATGTCCTTGCCGAAGTGGGTGTCGAAACGAAAATCACCAATCGCGGCCGCGATCGCTCGCTTTTCTTCTTTGGTGCACAGATTGACCGACGTGAGGTTCTGCGCCTGCTCGGCCGCCTCTCGCT
>JBCCWC010000010.1:0-135019 GCA_039194325.1 Myxococcota bacterium | reverse complement strand
CACCATGCCCCCCGTGGGGCCGCCCGACGACGAGGAGCGCCGGCGGCTGGGGGAGTGGCTAGCCTGCGGCGCACCGATCGACGACGATCTGGGCCTGTAGCGCGAGGCATTCGGGTACCATCGAGATCGCCACCGGGCATGGACCCGGTGGCGGGATCTCGATATGCGCGTCGACTCTACTTCGCCCCTCACCATTGCGACATCCACCCTGCTGGTGCTGGCCTGCTGTACGCCACAGACGGTCGTCCCCATGCGTGGCGACTCGAGCAGCGGCGACGACACGGGCAGCAGCAGCGGCGACGACTCGCCTCAAGAGGGCACCGGCGACGACGCGACGAGCAGCGATCCCGACGACGGTAGCTCGACGGGCATGGCCATCTGTGGCGACGGAGTGGTCGACGGCGAGGAGCAATGCGATGACGAGGGTGAGTCGGCCACCTGCAACAAAGATTGCACCGCGGCCGCTTGCGGCGACGGGATCACCAACACTGCCGCCGGCGAGCAGTGCGACGACGGGGAGCAGACGGCGAGCTGTGAAGTCGACTGCACCACGCCGACGTGCGGCGACGGGGTCGTCAACACCATGGCTGGCGAGACCTGCGACGACGGTGGTCGCAGCGACACCTGCAACGACAACTGCACCGTGGTCACCTGCGGCGACGGGGTCGTCAACATGGCGGCCGGCGAGCAGTGCGACGACGGCGGCCTGTCGGCGGGGTGCGACGACGATTGCACCCTGGCGATGTGCGGCGACGGGACGACCAACCCCAACGCCGGCGAGTTCTGCGACGACGCCGGCGAGTCAACCACCTGCGACCCCGACTGCTCTCCGGCCGACTGCGGCGACGGGTTCGTCAACGCGACCTCGGGCGAGATCTGCGACGACATGGGGGTATCCGAGCAATGCGACATCGACTGCACCCTGCCCGAGTGCGGCGACGGGGTCATCAACATCGCGACCGGCGAGCAGTGCGACACGGCGGGCGAGTCACCCGCCTGTGACGCGGACTGCACCTCCTCGGAGTGTGGCGACGGGCTGCTCAACCTGTCCGCCGGCGAGACCTGCGACGATGGCGGCGAATCGCTCGAATGCGACACCGACTGCACCCCCGTGATGTGCGGCGATGGCATCATCAACGTCACCGCCGGCGAGGTCTGCGACACCATGATCGAGTCGCCCTCGTGTGACCCCGACTGCACCGCACCGCAGTGTGGTGATGGTTACACGAACGTCTCGGCCGGCGAGATCTGCGACGACAGCGGCGAGTCGGCGATGTGTGACATCGACTGCACCACCCCGCAGTGCGGCGACGGAGTGCTCAACCTGACCGCCGGTGAGGCCTGCGACGACGGCAACACCGGCACGTACTGCCTACCCGGCTGCCTGCCGTGCCCAGGGGGGATCCTGCTCGAGGAGGATTTCTCCGACAATTCGCTGGGCTGGACGCTGGACCCCGAGTGGGAGATCGGACCGGCGGTTCAGTCACCCTCCCCAGGGGCCTGTGGTCAGGGAGACCCTCAGTTCGACCACACGCCGACCGACGACAACGGGATTGCAGGGGTGGTGATCGGGGGCAACGCATCGACCGGATTGCATCCCTTCTGGTACCTGACCAGCCCGCCCTTCGACGCAACCGGCTATGGCGTGGTCGAGCTGGACATGTGGCGCTGGCTCAACAGCGACTACCTTCCCTTCATGCAAAACCATATCCAGGTCTGGGACGGCGTCGCGTGGCAGACGGTGTGGGAGACCGGGAACGCGCCGGGGGTCGAGGACGCGATGTGGACGAACGTCCTCTATGATCTTTCGCCCTATGCCAATGCGGCGATGCAGATCCGGATCGGCTTCATCATCGACAGCCCCGGGGTCTTTACCTGCTCGGGATGGAATGTCGACGACATCACGATCGCCGGAATCAGCTGCCCGTGAGCGACCGCGAACAACCATGAGCAATCACGAGCGTCCATGAGTGGGACGGCTCGTTTTGCTCCCGTGCAAGTCGGGAATCGGCGCCGAGCCGTCGAGACATCGTGTGGTAGGGTCCGGCCATGGCCGGCTCCGTCGTCGACCTTCCGACCCCCACGATGTGGTCCGTACTCAGTGGGGCAACCCTCGTCTACCTGCAGTTGGACTGGACCTCGGGCAAGCTACGCATGACCCTGCGAGGAGGTCCCAACGACCGGGTCAAGATCGAGGCGACCAATCTCACCTCACTCCAGTGCCCGCGGCGCTTTCCGTGGGGGGAGAGCATCGAGGTCAAGGAAGTGCGCGCCCCGGTGCAGACCAACGAGGGCGCGATGCTCGAGGTGCAGATGGAGAGCGGCGATCTACTGGTCCTGATCGCCGAGTCATTCGCGCTCGACTCGTCGAACGGTGCGTCGGCTTGAGCCGGCGCTCGCGCCTCGGGCGAGCAACCGGTCGGGGCATCGAGCTCGTCAGGCTAGCTCGTCAGGCTAGCTCGTTAGGCCGCGGCGCCGTCGGCAGAGGGATCGCCGGGTGAGGACTCGGCCACCGGCGCCTCGGCACGAGCCGGGGCGGCAACCGGCCCGATCGGTGGGCAGGACGAGGTTGCCGCGGGAGCACAGTCGGAGTGCACCGCCTGTTGGGGCTCGGGCGCGTCGAAGAACTCGCGCAGCTTGCTGTAAAAGTCCTGAGCGACCACCAGCGACGAGTGACCACCGGGAAGCACCAAGTAGTCGCGCTCCTTGTCGACACCCTTGAGCAGATCGGGGAGCGGACAGAACGCGTCCTGGGCGGCGCTGATCTGGCGAACGCGAACCCCATCGGGCATGGGCGCTTCGCGGAGGTCGCGAAGGAACGGGCTGGTGGGCAAGACCTGCCAAACCGAGGGGCTCACCATTCCTACCGTACCTACGCCCGCCAACCCGACCCAGGTGCCATTGGTGGGCGAGCCGAGCAGGGCCAAGCGCCGGACCCAGCGCTGAGCCTGGAGAAACTTGAGCGCGTGCAGGGCGATGAGCCCCCCCATGCTGAACCCGACCACGTCGACCTGGTCGACCCCGAGCTCGCGCTGGAGCCGGTCGAGATGTTCGACCAACTGCTGCGCCGAGGCTCGTAGCGAGCGTAGCTGGAACGTACCGTGGTGATAGCTGAACACCACCCGCCCGTCGGCCTGAAACCGCTGGGTCATCGGTATCATCGTTCCGCGGGTGCCCATGAAGCCATGAGCAAGAACGACCGGTGGACTCCCCGGCCGGGTCCAGGACATGTCGCCGGGGAAGCTGTTGCCACGCGCCAGGTGCCGCGCATAGGACATGCTGTGACTGACGGTCTTCAGCGCGCGACGAATGCGGCCCATTCTGAGGTCCTTTGTAACCAATCTGTTTAACTATTTACCAAGCGAACGGCCGATCGATCAGATTTGTGTAAATCCCGCTGTTCACGCACCCGTGCCAATCGAAAAGATCCAAGCAGTTACGGGCCCTTGGCGCAAAACACGGATCGGACGGATCCGCGGGCATTTCGCGTTTTGCGCAGGGCGTCGGCGGTAGCGCACCGATCATTTCGAGCCAGAAGCGTCCCCTGGTGGGTCACCCGAGGTTCATTGCGTAGTTCAGCGTGGCTCTGGATCACCATCATGGTCGGGGCCCGTATCGGGACCCATCGGCACGAGCGCGGTGCTGGTGGTCGCCGCGGGGGCCTCGGGCAGCATGGCGCGGAACATACTTCCGTCACCGCCGGGCGTCAGCGCGCGGAGGCGCGACTGCGCTTCGCTGGCCAAGCGAGTGCCGGGAAACGAGCGGGCGGCCTCTTCGTAACGAGCGGCGGCGAGCTTGCGCTCGCCGATATGCTCGTAGGCCTGGCCCAAGTGGAATAGGTAGACCACGAGCGCCGGGTTGTACTCGAGGGCCTTGAGCCCACCCGCGAGCAGATCGATCGCCTCGCGCGCTCGACCCATACGGACCAGGCACAGCCCCTCCACCGAGTTCCAGGCCAGCTCCACGTCGCGTCGAAAGACGCTGGGGACGTGCTCGAGACACAAGTCGCGGTCACGCTGGATCGCCGACAGCCGCTCTTGGTCGGGCTGCTCGGTGAGCACGGCCAGCTCGTGGCGACCAAAGGCGGCCAGCGCCCGCAGGTGAGGGGCCAGCTTCGCTTCGTCTTCGGTGGTCCCGTAGATCTCGCGCGCCTCGTCGAGACGCCACTCGGCCACCATCAGCCCTCCCAGCTGAGCGCGGGCCAACCACTGTCGCTCGGGGCTGACCGCCTCGCCGGCCTCGGCCAGCGCCAGCTCGCGGCGTAGCTGGTCCTCGAGGTCGCGATGCTGCCCGGAGCCGATCGCTCGACGGAGGGTTTCGGCCTCATAGAGCGCCCGACGCTGACGCTGCCAGCCGATCACCCAGGCACCCAGGGTCATGCCGAAGGCCATGGCGGCAAGCACCGTCAGCTCGCCCGTGCAGCCGGGCAGGCCCGCCAGCGCGAACAGCCCCAACAGGCGTCGCGCCTGGGTCGAGCGCTGCGCCTGGGTCGAGCGCTGCGCCGGGGTCGAGCGCGGCGCCGGGGTCGGGCGCGGCGCCTGGGTCAGGCGCGGCGCCTGGGTCGGGCGCGGCGCCTGGGTCAGGCGCGGC
Organism: Myxococcota bacterium; assembly: GCA_039194325.1. Taxonomy (GTDB): domain Bacteria; phylum Myxococcota_A; class Polyangia; order Nannocystales; family Nannocystaceae; genus Paraliomyxa. The sequence continues at coordinate 130,429 of JBCCWC010000010.1, read as the reverse complement.
GATGAGCGGGATCGTGGCATGCGCGAGCCAAGCATAGCGCGGCCCGTGTCCGCATGAGCACCCCGCATGGCGAAGATGACCCGTGGTCCCGTCACACCGGGCTCGTGGTCGACGTCTTGAAGATCACCATGCCTCGCGACTTTTCCGACCAAGCCCCGCCCGTTTGGGTGGGTCATGTTTCCGTTCCCGTATCCAGCGTGAGCACCTCGGCACCGTTCTGGCGCCGTCTGGGCATGCGCCAAGTGTTCGTGGGCGAGTCCGTGGCCGTGCTCGAGCTGCGCGGTGGCACCCACGTGGTGCTCCACCCCGCCGATGCGCCCATCGAGCCCGGAACGCCGGCCCCCTTCGACCTGATGGTGGAGGATCTCCCCGCGACCCGTGAGCGTCTCGCCGCCGACGGGTTCCAGCCCACCCCGATCGCCCACGGACGGATCCACGACTCGTTCACCGTGTCCGATCCCGATGGGTACGCGGTGAAGTTCAGCTCGTCGCATGTGGTGGGGCGGGTTTGACGGTCCGAGCCGAGTCTGACCAGCTCCGCGCTGAGAGAACTCGTGCTGCGAGGGTGAAGTGATCGGCCACCGTCGATCGTCCCCTCGCACATTATGCTCGCCTGAGCAAAGGTGGGCATTGACCGATCCGGCGCGGGCCCGTAAGCCACCGCCATGTCCGAGCGCGTGCCCTCCCTCGCGACCCTCGCCGCCCAAGCCTTGCAGTGGCCCGACCCGCCGTATCACGGCGTAGTGCCGTCGATCCATCCCTCGGCTTCGTATACGCGGGCGGCCGATGGTTCGTATCCTGGGGGGCACAGCTACTCGCGGGACCAGAATCCCACGTTCGACGCGCCGGAAGCTCTGCTGGCCCGGCTCGAAGGGGGCAAGGAGGCACTGCTCTTTGCCTCGGGGATGGCCGCGGCCACCACGATCTTCGAGGCGCTACCCCGCGGGGCGCATGTGCTGTACCCGCGGCACATGTACTGGACGATCCGCGGCTGGCTCACGCACTTGCATCAAAGCGGCGCGATCGAGCTGGATGCGTACGACAATTCCGATCCCAATGATCTGGCCGCTCGGCTGCGCCCGGGGGCGACCGCGCTCGTGTGGCTGGAGACGCCGAGCAATCCCCTGGGGCAGATCACCGACATCGCGGCCACCGTCGAGCTCGCCCATCGGGCTGGCGCCAAGGTGGTAGCCGACGGGACGACCGCCACGCCGGTGCTGTGTCGACCGCTGACGCTGGGCGTGGATCTGGTGATGCACTCGGCGACCAAGCAGCTCAACGGGCACGCCGACGTGCTGGCCGGAGCGCTGGTGACCGCGGCACCCGACGATCCCCTGTGGCAGGGCATTCGTCACGAGCGCGGGTATCGGGGCGCGGTGCTCGGGCCCTTCGAGGCGTGGCTGCTGCTTCGGGGGATGCGGACGATCTTCTTGCGGGTACCGGCAGCGTGCCGCGGAGCGCAGCGGGTCGCGGAGGCGCTGCAAGAGCACACGGCGGTGGAGCAGGTGCTCTACCCGGGGCTGGCAGATCATCCCGGGCACGAGATCGCAGCGCGGCAGATGCAGGGCGGGTTTGGGCCGCTGCTGTCGTTTCGACCCGCAGGCGGCGAAGCGCGGGCGCGCGAGGTGATGAACCGGCTGAAGGTGTTTCGCGACGCGACCTCGCTGGGTGGGCTAGAGAGCCTGGTCGAGCACCGGGCAAGGATCGAAGGTGAGCACAGCCCGCTGCCGCCGGATCTACTGCGGCTGTCGATCGGGATCGAGGATCCGGAGGACCTGGTGGCGGACTTGATTCAGGCCCTCGCGCGTTGAGACGAAGAGAATCAAGATAAAACTTGGTCTCACCTGAATGTCGCATAGAAGATATTCTTTTACCAACTTTCCCCGCCAACCCATATCTACATGGACCAACGGGCAACATAGTCCTCAAGTCCCATAATAATCAACTCACTGTCCTTATTGCCAAGGGGCGGCCCCAACGAAAAAGACACCTACACTTCCGTACACCCTAAAGACCGTCGCATAAGGGATCCCCTGAGGCTCTACCTAACGACACAAGATTCGATATAATCATTTATCAACGAACGAACAGCCATGCCGCCACAAACCGAATCGCCACGTCACCCTATTCGTACGGAGGGCTCTAGCCCTCAGGGTGAAACGTTTGACATATTCATATCATATAGAGTTCGCCCCGATGAGCCGCTAGCAGCCGCAGTAAAAACCCTACTCGAATCGTCCCTATCTCCGAATCCAAAAGTATTTGTATCAGGTATTGGAGGCTTACAGTCAAGTAACCTCGGGTTTCGAGAACAAATTCAAAATGCCACAATGACCTCAAGGGCATTTGTTGGAATAATTACGCCAAATTCAAAAGAAAGAGAATGGATTTTCTTTGAAGCGGGTGCAGCCTTTGGACGAAACATTTTATATGTTCCCCTCTTATTTGACATATCTCCTGGCGCTTTGCCTTTTTCGATTTCGAGCTACCAAGCGACCGATGTCAAACAGAAAGATAAAATGATCCTTTTTTTGAATGACATTGCAGCAGCGATCGGCGCAACAACGCGCCGAAATACAAAAAAGAATTATGAAAAATTCACCCAAGCAATTGATCCAGAGAAGAGCAATAAAGATATCTATGAAATCACTGACAGTAACCGGACATCAACTCTCAAAATCGCGTACCACGAACTGGCGTTTGGACGAAAGGACAAAGGCATAGAACTATTCGACCAGATCATGCGCAGTGCATCAAACATAGAAGAAAAGGCACGATGTAGGTGCGCAAGAGCATACGCAATTTCCAAACAAGCCGAGAAAAGCCTTCGACAAATATTGCTTGAGGAAGAAGAGGAAATTAGGAGAACGGCAACATTTGCATTTTGGTTGGCCCAGGAAGAGAGCAACCCAATCGAGGCAATCAAACTCTACGAACATGCTCTGAGCGGAAATCTCATCTTGGACATGGAACGATCTGCAAAAATGAACATCGCCCAACAGGAGTTTCTCCTTGGACGCAAAGACAATGCCGAAATGCGTCTAATTGCCGCACTTAGATCGCAAGATCGTCATCTTAAAACGCTTGCCGCCAAAACCCTATGCTCACATATTCCATCCAATGATTTTGTGACCCATCTGCTACTTCACGTACTTATGCTTCAGACAGGAGGTGAGCTTATCACAAAATCTACTGAATTCTTAAACCAGCATAGGCTGGTTCCGCTTCTTCTGTATTTCGCCCATGCACTAACAGATAATCAAACAGAAGGAGTGATATATCACACACGGGGCGTTGCGCGTCACCAAGCCAACTTAATATCGCTCGCCTTTCGCGACTATCGACGATCTGCAGCATTAGGTGTTTCCGTCGCAAAATCGAATATGGCAATGCTACTGGGAAGTATAGCTGTACCGGAAGCTGGATTAGAGATTCTTCGTGAACACGAAGGCACCTTTGACTCCGATGATCCGTCTGCTCCCTATAAGATCCGAGGCATACTTGAGGAGAAAGTCCACACGGAAGATCAGGCAGAGAAGATAATCTTCAGAGACGGAAAAGAGTGCGCAGCAGCGATACTTCGCATCGCGAATGACGTGACTGCGCTCGATCCAAGCACAATTTCAATAGAAGGGCAATGGCAAGGAGATAATGAAAGACTCAAGAAGTTCTCAATACTGATTGAGAACGGTGAATGCCTGCTGAAGTTCAACAATGAAGAAAGTGAGATCAGACTTGTGAAATCCAAACTATTTTTTTCCTGGCACAGTAGTAACGAAGAGCTCAACCCCTTAATGATCATTGTGGCAGCAGGAGAAAATGGAGAAATCTCAGCGCTCTTGATGCCACGAAAAGAACAACTTGGGCCTATCCAATGGTTAGACGTTAGGCATTCCAGCTAGCGTAAGAGATAGAAGCTCGATGATCTCTATGCTCGATTTTATCATGACTTCGTTTGAACTGCCAACCTAGCATAAGGCTTTCTCTTTGGGACAGGCATGTCACCCATCCTCGCTGCCGCAGTGTGACAGGGGATGCGAACCCGCCCACGGTCGTCGTGGAGATCGCATTCGACGTTTTATCCTTCATACCTCAATTATGTTCACCGTCGAAATACTGAGAGAAGACGACCCCTTTGTGTTAGAATACCATCTGCAATAACGGCACCAACTTGAGCACGCAGCACGAAAACCGCATCAACCGTTTCCTCGAGAGGCTGAGACCTCTCGCGGCCGCCGCCCTCGTGCTCGCGTCATGCCAGGATGCCCCCGGTCGCCACATCGTCGAGGTCCACGACATCGCGATTGTGAGCTCTGATGAGCCGCTCTGCGCAGGCGATCTCCACAGGATCGAGCAAGCCATCGGTCACATCGAAGACATACTCGATGTCTCCGTCTCGGAGCCCATACCTGTCTATCTCTACAGCCGCTACGATGACGTCACCGAGCAATGCTGGCCCGGTGTTGCGGGCTGCTACACACGCGGTGAAGTTCATACACTCTGGCAAGCCCTCGAGCACGAACTCGTACACGCAGTCGACAGCTCTCTCGGCGCACCTCCGCTTTTTTGGGCGGAAGGCATGGCTGAGGCTCTCAGCAATCGCACCTGGAAGGGCCAGACCGAAGTCGATGCCAACCTCGATCTCGACGACGAAAGCGAATTGGACCTCTTGACTGCCGGGCACTTCGTCCGTTGGCTCCTCGAAGAGCACGGCGCCGAGGGCCTGCGCCGCATTGCCCGTGAGCAACCCTTCGTGAGCGCGTACGGCTTCGAGCTCACCGACGCGATCGCAGACTACGAAATAACTGCCCCATGGTCCTACCCCCACTGGAACCCTTGCCGGGGTAAGGTTCTGAGCCCGACCGGCCCGGACCGCTGGGAGCTCGACATCGAGATCGACTGTGCTGAGCCGTTCAGCACCGCCGAATACAGCCTTGGCGCCGGAGGGGTTCGCACGATCGACATCGAGCATGCCGGCACGTATCGTCTCAGCCTCCAAGGCGGGCATGGCATCAACCTGATCGCCTGCCAGCTCGACGCGCTGCCCGAGCCGCCCGCCAGCGACTTCGCGGGCGATATCATCCGCGAGGAGGCCGGGCTCGTCCCCCCGAGTCAGTTTGTCAGCGACCAAGACCACCAGGTGCAGCTCGAACCAGGCCGGCTCCTGCTCTACTTGTCCACCGACCAGGGCGTGACGCGAGAGCAACTCGGCCTGGAGCTCGTCCGCCTCGACCCCTGAGCTCTCCTCCTACCTCGTTGGGCGAACCGCCGAGCCTGGTCGAGCACCGGGCAAGGATCGAAGGTGAGCACAGCCCGCTGCCGCCGGATCTACTGCGGCTGTCGATCGGGATCGAGGATCCGGAGGACCTGGTGGCGGATCTGCTCAAGGCTCTCGAGCATTGAGACGAGCACTAAACACCCCATGAGCGAGCGAACCCCGTTCTGCACAAGGGCTCTGTCCCAGTGACACACCTGGAAGGCATGGTTGGTGAGCTGCGGTACGCAGATGCGACAGTGATGATGCCATATCAGGTCCCTCACAAAATCCACCACATCGACTCAGCACATCCGTGAATACTCGGAGCGTCACCAGGTGACTACGCCGGCAACGCTCAGACCAAGCGCGTATCACGGATGACCGAACGCACTATCTTCCCTTCGAGTGGCCCCGCCCTCCAGGCAATCGACGAACAATAACCTCGAACCAGCCGGCGATTCAAGCCCCCCTCACGCCTCTTTTGTGCATGCTTAGTCATGGACCATACTGGTGGTCGTCCACCAATCCCAAAATTATACCGACATCAACGTAAGCAATCGCTTAACAAATACTCTTAGATGCAAGAGATCCACACCAAGCTCTTACTCGAAGGTCCCACCTTCGAGTAGGGCTCGGGCGTTCGATAGATAATCAAACAACAGGACAGATAAGACAATGAGACACAATGAGAAAATCATGAGATGTATTGGCACGAACGGGCCCGTCGAGGCTCGCCCCCTCGTTCGATCACGACTCGGCGCCTACGCCCTCGTGCTCGGCGCCTACGCCCTCTGGCTCGGTGCCTGCGTGGTGGAAGAGGACGGGCGAATGAGTGACTATGGCGATCGCTTCGAGCCGGCCGACGATCCTCGATTCGCGATCGAGGTAGTCGACGACAACGTCCCCGGACCAGCGTTCGCCACGATCATCGACGTAGAGGGCGATGGCACGAAGGAATTGCTAATCTCGGCGTTTGGCAAGGGCAGCGGCATCGTGCCGGGAGAACTTCGCCTCTATCACCTCGGGCCAAACGAGCAAGGCGAGCAAGGCGAGCAAGGCGAGCAAAGCTGGTCGCACGAAACCATCGTGGATGCAGATGAGGATCTACGCTTCATCAACCACGCCACCGCCGAAGACATCGATCACGACGGCGATCTCGACTACTTCGTGCCCCATGGCTTCCTCGCCTGCGCGCTCCCCTTCATCGGACCGGGCCACTGCGGCGGCCTGCGCTGGTACGAGACCGTCGGCGAGGGCGAGTTCGTGCCGCACGTGCTCGTGCCCAATGGCTCGAACCTGTTCTATCACGTGGCCGAGTTCGTCGATTTCGACGGTGATGGCATCGAGGACCTGGTGACCGTTGCCGAGCAAAAGCGCTTCTGGGGCTTTCGCGACCGCGCGATCACCCAGTGGTTCAAGGGCAACGACAGCCCGGAGCGCTTCGAGTCGACGCCACGAGAGATCGGCCCGGGCATGGGCAGCCTCCTCTCGGTTCGCGACGTCGACGGCGATGGCGACCTCGACATCGCCAGCGCGGAGTTCTTCGCCCGCCTGGGGGCGTCCTTTGCGTGGTACGAGCGCGTCGCCGACCCGAGCCCCGAGAGCCCGGCCGGAGAGTTCGTACGCCACGAGATCAACGACGACAGCGGCCCTTCGATCCAGCTGACCTTCGTCGAGGATCTCTTCGGCGACGGGGTGCTCCGCGCCGTCGGAGCAAACCACACGAACACGGCCAAGTTCCCGGCGGATCCGTGGGAATCGGCGGTCGTCGCCTTCGAGATCCCAGAGGATCCACGCGAGCCCTGGCCCAAGACCCAGCTATCGACGGGCATCCGCTCGCGGCCCGGATCGTTCAACTCTCCCCAGGCGGCACCGGGAATCTTCGGCACCGGCGACATGGACAACGACGGTGACATCGACATCATCGTCTCGGGCGACGGCGATCCCAATGTCTACTGGCTGGAGCAAGTGGCCCCCGGAGAGTTCGAGACCCACGTCCTGATGGAGGACATGGGCCAAGCCGGAGCCATGCAGATCGACGACTTCGACGGCGACGGCACCAACGAAGCCCTGGTGTCCAGCTACGAGCGCGACGCTCTATACATCGTGCGCTTCATGGGTGAGTGAGGCGCTGCCTCCCTGCGGCCCAGGGCCGAGCTCGACCCGCGACTGGGCGGGTCGAGCGATGGCCCGATCCAGAGCACGTCCTCGTCCGTGTCCCGCTTGGAGCTCGAAGGTCCGGAAGATCGGGCATCGTGCGACAAACAACTTATACTTCCTTCGCGCACGAACACCACCGAGTCATCGGCTCACATCATCGGTCCGGAATGTTCATGGGGTCGAGCTTGCGCGCGCCAGCACTGACATACTCTCGCGCAGGCGGCGGATTCAGCACTTCGCGGACGTCTCTGTAGTCGTATGTCCACAAAATGGGCCAGTCTGGCAAGAACGACCGGTGAGAATAATAGCCGAGCATATGCTGGACGCGCTCTGGAAACGTCTGGGCGACCTCCCATGGCACGGTCACGGTGTGCGCCTCTTCCGGCGTCAGCTGGGCGAGGACGAAGCTGAGGTGAATGCCGAATCGCCATTGATCGGTCGACGTATTCTTGCCACCACCATGAATGGTCTTGCCCGTGTACAAGAGCGCCGATCTAGCCGGCATGACCGCGGGCACGATCTCCGATTCCTCGGCAGCCCGATCGAAGTCTTCCCACATGTGGCTCCCGGGAACGACCTGGGTCGCTCCATTGTCTTCGGTGAAGTCGGTGAGCGCGAGCATGATGCTCAACGTTGCCTCCGGCCCGTCCTTACCCGTGGCGAGTACGATGGGCCAGTTACCCGCGTCCCGGTGCAGGGCTTGGCCCGGTGAGCCCGGCCCGATGATGATCGCCTGCCCGGTATTGACCCAATAGTCGTTGCGAAAGCCGTGCTCGGCCCATGTGTGCAGGAGTTCATGGTCGATCACCTCCGCAAAGCACGGTGCTCTGTTGGCGAGGCCCGTGAACCGCTTGGTCTGCGCCCCGCAGAACACCTGCTTGATCGCACCTCCGGAGATCCCTGGGTCGAACCCGTCCGCGTGCGGCCTGAGCTGCGTGGTCAGGCGCTGCCAAAGCTCCTCTGAGATGAAGTTCTCGACGATGACACCGCCGTCCTTGTCGATCGCGGCAATGATCTCGGCGAAGTCGTCGCTGATGTCGAAGTGCTGGAGTTGCGTAGTCATTTGGTTCTCCTCGATGGATGGCGGCGTTGCCGCCTCTTCCGGCCCGCTGTCGAGCCCTTGACGTATCAAGTGATATGTTATCCAATATCGAGGCCCCGTCAAGCAGGAAAGCCCATGCCTCGTCTCGTTGATTCTGCTGTCCGCCGTGCGGAAATCATCTCTGCCGCGACTGAGCTCATCGCCACCGGCGGGCCGGAGGCGCTCTCGATGCGTAAGATCGCCGAGCGCGTCGGCTGCACGATCGGCCTGCTCAACTATTGGTTCAAGTCGAAGAACGACCTCATCGAGGCCGTCTTGGACGAAGCATCGACCGCCGCCGTCGCACGGTGCGCGGCCGTTCTCGCGGAGCCAGATGCAACCCTCGAAAAGGTCGTCTCTGAATTCTTGCCGCTCGACAGCAACAGAACGTCCGAGCTTCGAGTGTGGCTCGTGTTCTGGGCGTTGAGCATCGCTCACCCACACTTGCGCAAGGGCTACAGCAAGCGAGTCCGTGACATCCGCCGCCAGCTCAGCGAGGAGATCGACAAGCGCGGCCTCGTAGAGGGAGACGTGACCCCGGTCGTCGACGCGCTGATGTCTGCACTCGACGGCATCGCCGTGAACGCGCTAGCCGACCCGAGCTACTGGACGCGAAGACGTCAGAGGCAGACTTTGCGGTGGCTGTTGGAGCGCATCGTGCCGCAGGCGATCGTCTAGCAGAACTCTTCCCATCGGGCCGCCGTTCACGGTCGGAAGCGGATACTCTGCGTATATCCCATAATGCGCACGACGCACAGCTCTCGCACGCTAACGTACGACCCATGAAGCTCGCTTGCCCTTCGCTCGGGTCATGGCCCGCCGCCGTCCTGTCGCTCGTTGCCTTGGGGTGCCCGGTCGAGCCTCCCGCCAACCCGGATGGTGACGACAGTACCAGCACGACCAATGCCACCACGACCTCCACTGACCCGACCACGACGACGGCGACGACGGTGACCCCGAGCACCAGCACCGGCGTGGGCTCGGGCAGCGCGAGCGAAGACACCGGCGCCGACAGCAGCGACAGCGGCGACAGCGGCAACCCGGAGTGCGGCAACGGGATCGTCGAGGGCGACGAAGAGTGCGACGACGGCGGCGAGTCCAAGGATTGCGACGCCGACTGCACGGCGGCCGAGTGTGGCGATGGCACCGTCAACACCATGGCCGGCGAGACCTGCGAGGAGGGCCCAGACTCCCCCACCTGCGACAGCGACTGCACCGCGGTGACCTGCGGCGACAGCGTAATCAACATGGCCGCCGGCGAAGAGTGTGACGACGGCGGATTCTCTCCCGGCTGCGACGATGACTGCACCTTCGCGATGTGTGGCGACGGCAACGTCAACCCCAACGCCGGCGAGCTATGCGACGAGGGCCCAGACTCCCCCACCTGCGACAACGACTGCACCTTCGCCGACTGTGGCGACGGCACCGTCAACATGGCCGCCGGCGAGACCTGTGACGAGATGGTGCAGACCGAGACCTGCGACGCCGATTGCACCGAGCCGATGTGCGGCGACGGGCTCGTCAACATGCTGGTCGGTGAAGAGTGCGACACCATGGGCGAGACGCCGGCTTGTGATGCCGACTGCACCCCTTCGGAGTGCGGCGACACGGTCGTCAACGCGTCGGCCGGCGAAGAATGCGACGAGGGCGTCCCCACGCCCGGCTGCGACCTCGACTGCACGTTCTCGGTGTGTGGCGACGGCACGATCAACATCCCCGCCGGCGAGCAGTGCGACGACGCCAACATGGTCCCCGACGACGGCTGCACCAATTGCACCGTCGACGGCGGTGGGGGGGTCTGCCAAAACTCGATCACGCTCTCGTTCAGCCCCACCGGCACCATGGTGGTCTGCGATGATCCAATGGACATCACCTGCGAAGAAGACTTCGAGACCCTATGCCCGCCCGGCTGGGGCCTGTGCTCGCGGCTCCAGCACATCAACCGCAACACCGGCTGGGCCTTCGCCACCGGCAACATGGTGGGCGGGCCCGACGTCGTGGTGGGCGAGATCCACTGCCGCGCCGGCAGCGGGGCCGGGCACTACACCCTGGGCCCCTACGGCGGGGTGACCACGCTCGAGGACGATCCACCGCTCAACTGCGGCTATGGCAGCTCGCGCCCCTCGTGCCCCAGCGGCTTCGGGTGCAACGAGCAAGAAGCCTACGCGCTGTGCTGCGCCCCCACACCCAGCTGCGGCAACGGGATCGTCGACTCCGTCGAGGAAGAGTGCGACGACGGCAACTTCGACGAGAGCGACGCATGCCTCAACTCATGCTCACTACGGCAACCAGGCTGCTGAGGCACCCAACTACGCGCGGGTCAACCCCAGCACCCGTAGCGCTTCGTCGACCACCTCGCCCTGTCGCGCCGAGGGCAGCGCGACATCGGGCTCGATGCCGACCCCGTCGATCTTCTGATCCTTGGGCGAGAAGTACCGGGCGATCGTGAGCTTGAGGACCGAACCATCCGACAGGCCCAGGATCTCCTGGACGGTCCCCTTGCCGTAGCTACGCTCCCCCACGCTCTTGGCGCGGCCATGGTCACGCAGGGCCGCCGTGAGCAGCTCGGCCGCCGAGGCGCTGTGTCGATCTTGCAAGATCACCAGTGGGGTATCGGAATCGGTGCCGGCTTCGTGGGCCCGCTCCTCTCGGAGGATCCGACCGCCCCGGCCCCGCGTGCGGGTGAGGATCCCGTCGGCAACGAACAGATCGGCCACCACCAGCGCCTCGTCGACCTCGCCGCCGGGATTGCCCCGCAGATCGAGCACGACCCCCGCCAGCGCTCCACCGACCGAGCGACGCAGCTGAGCCAGCCGCTTCTTGAACGCCTCGCCGACCCCGTGCCCAAAGGCCCGCAGCTCGATGCACACCACCGTACGCTCGCTGCCGGCCGCCGTCTTCGCCGTGATGAGGGTATGGGTGAGCAGCGGTCGCGACGATGCACGACCGAGCTTCAGATCGACGCGCTCGGGGTGAGGCTCCGCCCTCCGCTGAACTCGCATGGCGACGACGTCACCGACCTTTCCGGCGAGCATCGTCTCGGCCTCGACCTGGCTCAGCAGCCGCCCTACCTCAGTGCCGTCGATCTCCAAGATCCGATCGCCCGGCGACAGCTTCGCCCGCGCCCCTGGGGAATCGGGCAGTACTCCGACGACTTCGAGCATGCGATCGCCACCCCCGGGCACCGTGTGCAGATGCACGACCAGCCCCGTCGTGCCGCTCTTGGCCTTCTTGCGCAGCGACTTGCGTTCGGCCGCGGTGAGGAAGTGGCTATGCCCGTCGAGCCCGGCCACGATGTGCTTGAGCCCCCGGGCGAGCAAGGTGGACTCGTCGACCGGCTCCACATAGCGATCGAGCACAGCATCGAGGGCCTGGTGGAAGGCGTCGCGATCGAAGCGAGGACGTCCGTTCGCCTCGGCCTCGGGCACCAGCTCACCGCCAACCACCACCGCGAAGAGGCCAGCCGCGACGACCCCACACACGAAACCGCTCCACCAAGCGCGCTTCCTCACGACTGTCATCGTGACGGACGGGATGGCCCAGGTCCAGCGGCCGAGCGCGCGAGGTCGCCCACCCACCGTGCAACTGGGGTGGATGACGAACGTCTCGGGATCCATAGTTCTCGCTCTCACTCCAGGACACGCCCCCCATGCGCCACGGTCTACCCCGCCTCCGCCCTCACCTCGGCCTCATGGTCGCCTTGGCGACCCCGCTGGCCTGCTCCAACGCCGAGACACCCGAGTCTCCCAAGACCGAGCCCAAGTCGGCCGAGGCTCCCGCCGAGTCCGAGGCTGAGGCTGAGGCCAAGACCTCCACCACCGCCAAGCCCAAGGCCGACGAGACCGACAATGGTCTGACCAAGACCATCGCCGCCGGGATCAGCGCCGCCAGCTCCGACAACCGCCTCGAGCGAGGTGACGCGCTCGGCCACATCGTGCTGCCCAGCCCGACCACCTTGCTCAACGAGGTCCGAACCCAAGCCGCGCCGGCCAAGGCCGCCGGCTTCCTCGATGAGGGCGCCCTGCGTGGACTGGCCGGCATGACGCTGGGCACGCGCTCCGGCCTGGCCCAGCACCTTTCGCTGAAGGATCCGATCGGCTGCGTGTTCATCGACGACACCGCCACCGAGGTCCCCGTGGCCTGCAGCGTGGGCTACGAGGGCGGGGTCGAGGCTGCGGTCGCCGATCTGGGCGAGGAAAACAAGCAACCCGAGGCCGAGGGCCACCGGGCTCACTACCGTGTGGAGGGCCAAGATCTCTACCTCGACGAGCTCGACGGGCATGTGGTGGTGACCAACCACCCGGCGCTCTTCGCCAAGGCCAAGGACTACCTGGGCCGCAACGTGATAGGTCGCGCCTCGTCCATCACCGACGACATCGAGATCGTGGTCTACCCCAAGGCCGCAATGGCCCGCTACTCCACGCAGGTCGAGGCGCTCACCTCCACCATGCGCTCGCTCCCGATGCCGACCTCCGGCAACCCGCTGGTGAAGGCGTGGACCGACTACTCGCGCGCCTCCATGGATCGCGGCCTGGACTACTACCGAGAGCTCGATCAGATCGATTTCGGCATGGGCCTCGAGAAGGTCGGCTTCGTGCTCCGCTACGCGCTCTACCCCACGCCGGGCTCGAGCACCCAGTCGGATTCCCAGGCGATCACCTCGGGCCCCGTCGACGTCTCGCTCGTTCGTCAGCTGCCCGCCGAGTCGTGGCTGATCTCCGGCTCCACCGTCGACTGGAAGGCCGCCTGGGGCCTCGAGAGCGCCGCCGTCATGCGCGACGCGCTGCTCGAGGGCTACGCGACCGCGGTGGGTCATCCCTCCGCCGAGATCCGCACCGCGGTGGAGGCGTTCCTCGACGAGAACGCAAGCCTCTACGACGACGACATGGCGCTGGCCGTCGCGTACCTGACGGGTACCCAGGGAGGGCTCATCGTCAGCCGCAAGCTCGCCGCCCCGGCCCGCGATCGCTGGAAGCCCTGGACAAAGAGCTTCACCCCCAAGCACGTGCTCGGGCCCGAGGCCAGCAAGTTCGTGACCTGGTCGTTCCAGGCCGATGCCCTCGAAGTGGACGGCGTGGCTGTAGATCGCTGGATGATCGAGCCCGGGCCCGAGACCATGGCCGAGATCGCCAAGAAGAAGGATCCTACTCTCGCGGAGATCACTCGACGCTTCGGCGGGCTGAAGCTGATGATCGACCGAGTGGAGCTGCCGGGCCGGGTGCTCTTCGTGATCGCCCCCGGTAGCCAGGAGGCATACATCCGAGCCGCCATCGAGGCCACCAAGAGCGGTGGGGCGGGAAGCGACGCGGGCCTCACGGCGCTGCTCGCTCGCAACCCCGACACGTCGGCCGTGATGGCCGTCAATGTCGCCGGAGCACTGTGGTGGGCCCGTGAGGTGCTCCCGGCCGAAGCCACCCGCGAGATCCCAGCCATGCTGGGCCGCGACCTGGGGGACTTCTACTTCTCCGCCACCTACGGCCGCGCGGGCGAACAACGGGGCGAGATGGTCTTGGGCCAGTCGATGATCGACGGGATCCGCAAGCTCGCCAAGTGAGGCGCGACCCACGGGCGGGGCCGCGAGGCAGGCCCCGCCCCAAAGCTCGACCCCGGGTACCGAAGTCTCACGGACAACTCGCCCCCGAGGCAGAAATTTGCCGACCCCTTCGATTCGTGCTCTGCGAGAGCCGAAGACCCAACGCGAGGCGAGGAATAATGCGGAGAATTTGGCCCCCGCAGCTCGCGATCGGATCCTCGCCCCCGTGTACCGGCTGCTGCGCCCCCTCATCAGCCTGGCGTTCCTCGTGGGATCGCTGTGGTTTGCCTTCTCGGTCAAGCTAGGCTCACGGACCTTCGCCGAGCACATCGACCGGATCGGTCAGACCCCCGAAGCCAGCGAGCTCATCGAAGGCACGCGCTCCACGGTCAACCCGATGCTGCAAGAGGCGACCGACCGTATGCTGGGGGAGCACATCGAGGCGCCCACCCGAGCGTCCTCGTCCTCGCTCCCCTCCACCCCCACGCATGCAGCAACGGCGACCACCCCGGCCGGGGATCGCAGCCGTGCTCGGACCAGCACCGCCGACGCCACCAAGCTCCCCGGGCGGGACTAGCCCCGGCCGCGCGGGTGGCTCACCACGGGTGGCAGGCCGCTCAGAGCCCAAACATCATCAGCGTGGGCACGGCCGGCTCGCTGGTCGTGCCGTTGCCCAGGTGTCCCGAAGAGCGAAAGCCCAGGCACGACCAGCCCGCCATCGTCTCGACACAGGTCGTGCCGTTGCCGGACACGAGGTCGAGGATCCCGCTGGCCGCCGCGAAGGGCTGCGGAGAGCGGACCTCGTCGAGACCCGTCACGACCTCGCCGCCATCGCCGAGGTTGCCGTCGAGCGCATAGCCCCAACAGCTCATGTCGCCCGCGCCGTCGAGGGCACACACGTAGTTATAGCCCGCGGCGATCTGGGTGATACCCGCCAGGCCCGGGACCAGCAGGGCGATGTCGGAATTGATCTGGTCGCCCTGGCCGAGGTTGCCGTACAGATTCCTGCCCCAGCAGTAGACCTCGCCCCCTGCCAGCGCACAGGAGTGATCTCGCCCCAGCGAGATCTGCGTCACGGCGCCGGGCAACCCCATCACGTCCACCGGGGAGGAAGAATCGGCCGTCATGCCGTCGTCGTCGCCGAGCTGACCGAACCCATCCTCACCCCAACAGCTGACCACGCCGGTCGCCCGCAGGGCGCACGCATGATCCTCGCCCGCGTCGATGTCTACTGCGTCCGCGAGGCCGGGGATCTCCACGGGCAGGCTCTGATCGGTCGTAGCCGAAGGATCTCCGGTCTGGAGGCCGCTGTTGTCACCCCAGCACTGCACCGTGCCTCCCGTGCGCACACACGCGAACTGATTGCCCAACTCGATCTCATCGACCACCCCCAGGCCCATCACCGGGTTCGGTACAGGAATGTCGACCGTGCTCGTCCCGCCCTGGCCCAGCTGTCGCTGGCTGTTGTCGCCCCAGCACTGCACGTCGACGCTGGTCCTGACGCAGGCAAACCCGTCGCCGATATCCATGCCCTGAACGTCGCTGACCAGCGGCATCGGGGTCGGCGTGACCAGGTGGTAGGTGATCGGCTCGAACAGACCGACCGCCCCGCTGAAGTCGCTGCCCGAGACGATCGTGCTGTCGCCGCTGCACTCGATGGTGTCGTCGCCCATCACCCCGCAGATCACTCCGCGATACTCGGGCTTGCTGAGCACGACCTGCTGCACCGGCCCCGAGAAGTCGACCAGCGAAAGCTCGAGCTGGTTGATCGGGGCAATGCCCAGGTTGCCGGTCTCGCTATAGCCCCAGCAGTACCGCGCCCCCGCGGCCGACACCGCGCAGACGCCTCGCCCGCCCGCGTCGATGCTGACCAGGTCCACCGCCGGAAGATCCATGACCAGCGCCGGGGTCGTCACGTCTATCAGATCGCCGCTGGCGAGCTGATAGTCCGCGCCCTCACCCCAGCAGTAGATCTCGTCGTTGACCAGCAGCGCGCAGCTGAAATCATCGCCGAGGCTGAGATCCTCGATCGCCGCGGGCAGGGCCACGGGCACCGGAGCGTCCGAATCGAAGGGGTTGTTGTCGTCGCCGAGCTGACCGTCGACGTTGTCTCCCCAGCAAAAGAGCTCACCCAGGTCGTTGCGAGCGCAGGAGTGGTCGTCGCCGCTCTCCACGTCGACGATCGACGCCAGCCCCGGCACCACCGTGGCATCGCCACTGTCTTCGTTGAGCCCTCCGTTACCGAGCTGGCCGTTGTCGTCTTTGCCCCAGCACGCGACCGTGTTGTCCGAGAGCACCACGCATGAGTGATCGTCTCCCATGCCCAGGTCGATGGCCGCGAGCCCCCCGGGCAGCGCGACCTGGAGCGGCGTCGGATCGTCGGTGACGTCGACCCCACCCCGCCCGAGCTGACGCCGGTCGTTGTCGCCCCAGCACCACACGTCGCCGGCCATATCCAGCCCACAGTTGTGGTCGTCGCCTGCGTCGATGTCGACCAGCGGCGGCATGCCCGGCACCTCGATGGGCAGCGGCTCGTCGATGGTCCCCATGCCGTTGGGGCCCACCTGGGTCTGCGAGTTGTCGCCCCAGCACCACGCGGTGCCTCCCCCCCGGACCGCGCAGTTGTGCTCCTCGCCCGAGGTGAACGCAATTACGTTGTCGAGGGTGAAGGTGGGAATGTGGATCTCCACGTTGTCGATCCCGATCCCCACCTCGCTCTGGGAGTTGATGCCAAAGCAGCCCAGCTCGCCCAGGGTGGTCAGCACGCAGCCCCCATCGACGCCCAGGACCACGCGGTCGAGCACCGCCGCGAGGGTGCAGACGCTCGGGGCCCCCGCGCAGGTCCAGCCAAACTCGGGCTGGCACGCCAGGCCGCAGCCGTCTCCCTCGGAGAGATTGCCGTCGTCGCACGCCTCGGCCCCCACCACCAGGCCATCGCTACACACCGTGTCACACATGCTGGGCTCGCCTTCACACGCGTAGCCCATCTCGAGCGTACAGGTGTCCGAGCAGCCGTCGCCCATCGCCACCGCGCCGTCGTCACACTCCTCCAGGCCGGCGACCAGACCATCGCCACACTCGGTCATGCAGACGCTGGGATCGCCCATGCACACCCAGCCAGACTCGATCTCGCACGCGGCCGAGCAACCGTCGCCGTCTTCGAGATCCATGTCGTCGCACTCCTCCATGCCCGCGGTGATCCCATCGCCGCAGCCCGTCATGCAGACGCTGGGCTCCATAGCGCACGACCAGCCCGGCTCGACCGTGCAGGTGTCCGAGCAGCCATCGTCGGGGGACACGTCGAAGTCGTCACACTCCTCGCTGCCGAGGATCTGGCCGTCGCCGCAGATCCCATCGCAAGCGCTCGGCTCGTCCGTGCAGGCAAAGCCGTCCTCGACCTCGCACGCCGCGCTGCACCCGTCGCCGTCGGCGAGGTTGCCGTCGTCGCACGCCTCCATCAGCCCGATGATGATCCCGTCGCCACAGACCGACGCGCACTCGCTGGGCATCTGCTCGCAGGCGTAGCCCGGCTCCACGACGCACTCGGCGCTACACCCGTCGTCACCGAGGACGTTGTCGTCGTCGCACTCCTCGTCGCCTCGGATCATCCCGTCGCCGCAGATCACGATGCACTCGCTGGGCTGCCCCTCGCACAAGAAGCCCTCCTCGACCAGGCAGGCCGCGCTGCACCCGTCGCCGTCCTCGGCGTTGCCATCGTCGCACTGCTCGTCGACCTCGAGCATGCCGTCGCCACAGCCCATCACCGGGCCCATCGTGCCCGAGGTGTCCAGACCATCCGTGGTGGTGGAGTCGGCCATGCCCATGGACCCCGACCCCGACGATGCGCCGCTGCTCCCCGTAGCGCTGGTGGGGGTGGCCGTCGTGTCGTCGCCGCAGCTGGCCACGACGAGCGTAGAACCGGTTAACAAGAGCGGAAACCAAGATCGAGCAGGCATGGATAAGTCCCTTCGCGGGGAGCATACGCAACGCGTGCATTCCCATAAATACTCTCCGACCGCCGCCTACACCGCGGGCATCATCGAGGTACGAGACCGCGGACAAGTTCGGTATGCTCGCATCGGTGCTTTCGGGGGCTGCTGTCGTCGTACTCATGAGCCTCGCCGGGCCGAGCCTCCCGCTTGAGCCGAGCCAAGACGAGCCCCAAGCGTCCGAGGGCTCGCCCCCCGACGAGTCCGTCGAGTCCGTCGAGCCCGACGCCCCGAGCTCGAACGAGCATCGAGATCTCGATGCAGCGGCGCGAGACGAGTCCGAAGTGCCCGACCAAGACCAGGGCGAGGACCAGGGCGAAGAACAGAGCGAGGGCGAGGACGAAGACCAGGACGAAGACCAGGAACAGGGCGAAGACGAGGACGAGGACGAGGACAACCCTTGGACCCCCGACCCGGCCACCGCCGCCCGTCTGCGAGGGAAGATCCTCAGCTTCGGCGAGCGGCTCCCGCTGGGCGAGGCGCGCTTGATCTTCTCCGATGGTCGCCCCTCAACCCTCGCGGAGCCCGACGGCTCGTTCTCGGTGATGCTCCCGCCTGGACGTCACGAGATCATCGTGCGAGCCCCCGGCTACCGCGATCTGCCAGCGGCGGTCGAGCTCCAGCCCCGCCAGGATCTCGAGGTCGAGCTACGCCTCGATTCCGAGCTCGACAACGACGTGTACCGCACCGTGGTCGAGGCCGAGCGCCAGATCGCCGTGTCGAGCACCACCCTGCGGGACGACGAGATCCACAAGCTCGCCGGGAGCCGAGGCGACCCGCTCCGAGTGGTGGGCAGCCTGCCGGGGGTGGGCCAGCTCGCGGGCTTCTTGCCCTGCGTCGTCGTCCGCGGCGCTGCCCCGGGCAACACCGGCTACTACCTCGACGGCACCCGGGTCCCGATCCTCTTCCACGTGGCGATCGGCCCGTCGGTGCTCCACCCCTACTTCATCGACTCGGTCGATTTCTACCCCAGCGGGGCCCCCGTTCGGCTGGGGCGCTACACCAGCGGGATCATCGAGGCCCGCACCCGCCCCGCGCGTCGCGATCGGGTCCACGGAGACATCGACGCTCGTCTCACCGATGCGGGCGGGCTGCTGGAGATCCCCTTCGATCGGCGCAAGATCGATCCCGACTGCGTCGATCCCCCCCGAGCCGAGCGCCGGGCCACCCGCAAGGCCGCCGCGTCCAAGCACCGCCGAGCCCGGCGTGAGGCGGTGGCCGAGACCAAGTGCGAGCTTGGGCCGGCCCGCGGGGCCCTGACCATCGCCGGTCGCTACAGCTACACGGGCGCGGTCCTGTCGCTGGTCAACGACACGGTGCGGATCCGCTTTTGGGACTACCAGGCTCGGCTCGACCACCGCCTGGGCCCCAACATGGACTTCACCACCTTCGCCTACGGCAGCTTCGACGATCTGGGCCAAAAGCCCTACGACGATCCGGTCACCGGCGAGCGGGTCAACCCACCCCCCTTCATCCGCTTTCAGTTCCACCGGATCGACAACCGGATCCGCCAACGGCTGCGCAGCGGAGGCTCGGCCAGCTACGCCGTGGTGCTGGGCCTCGATCAGACCGGCGCCACCGAGGAGATCGGCACCGACCAGTGGCGGATCGCCCCGCGAGCCGACTTCCAGGTGCCCTTGCGCGACAACCTGGCCGTGGGCTTCGGCCTCGACCAAGAGCTCCAGTTCTTCCGCCTGCCCCGCTTCGACGTGGCCGACGTCACCGAGGATCTGGGCCTGTTCTTCAGCGAGCGCACGGTGGCCGTCACCGCCGCCTACCTGGAGTTCTTGTGGAAGAAGGCCGGCTTCGAGGTACGCCCGGGGGTGCGCACCGACTTCTACGTGCAATCGGGCAACAGCCCCTACCTACCCAGCGCCCGGGGGGTCACCTACGCAACCGGGGTCGATCCGCGCCTCTTGCTGCGCGAGCAGGTGCGCCCGAACCTGGCGCTCAAGCAGGCGGTCGGGGTCTACCATCAGCCCCCGAGCTTCCCGATCCCGATCCCCGGGATCGAGAGCTTCGGCTTCGAGCGGGGCCTGCAGCGCAACATTCAGGGCTCGTTCGGCTACGAGCTCAAGCTGTTCGACGATCGCCTGCTGCTCCAGCAAGAGGCTTACCTGGGGCGGCTGTCCAACCTGCAAGACTACGAGCTGGCCGCCGCCTCCGAGGAAGAGGAGCTCGACGAGCTCGAGGACGTGATCAGCCAAGTCACCGGGTGGGCCTACGGCCTGGAGACGCTGCTCAAGCTCGACCCGCGCCTGCGCACCTTTGGCTGGATCGCCTACACCCTCTCGCGCTCGACCCGAGAGTTCCAGGTGGGCGGCCTGGCCCCCTCCAATTGGGACCAGCGACACATCATCAACCTCGTGCTCGGCTACAAGATCAGCCAAAAGTGGTACTTTAGCGGGCGCATGCACTATCACACCGGCCGGCCATGGACGGCGCCCTTGACCGGTCAGTCCGAGGTCGACGCGCTGCGCCTCAATCGCAACAACGCCCGGCTACCGCCCTTCTTCCAGCTCGACCTGCGCATCGAGAGGATCTGGCGCTGGCCCGACTGGCAGCTGCATGCGGTGCTCGACGTGGCCAACTCGACATACTCCAACGAGGTGTTCTTGTGCACCCCCGACACCGGGGGCGGCGACAACGTGGTCGAGGATCTCCCGCTGCTCGTACAGCAAGGGCGGCTGATGGCCCGGGCCGCGGAGGCCAACGGGATCGCCGGGTGCACGGCCCAAGGGTTCCGGTACGTGATCCCCTCGGTGGGGCTCCGCGCCCGGTGGTGAGCCGTTGGCCAGGGCCCGCGGGATCATCCTCCTCGCTCTTGGCGCCGCGCTCGGGGTGGCGGGGGGCATACTGCTCATCAGTCGCGGACTGGTCGAGACCCCGTCGAGCCCCGCTCCGGTGACCGCCCGAGGCGATCTATCGGCGAGCGAGACGACCACCATCGAGATCTTCGAGCGGGCCGCCCCCTCGGTCGTCTACATCACGACCCTCTCCCGCCAACGCGCGAGCCCCTTCTCGCTCAACGTGCAGGAGATCCCCCAAGGTCGCGGCTCGGGCTTCTTGTGGGACGACGACGGGCACGTGGTCACCAACTTCCACGTGGTGGCCGAGGGCGATGCGTTTCGCGTGAACCTGGTCGACCAGTCCTCGTTCGAGGCCAAGCTCGTGGGGGTCGCGCCGAGCAAGGATCTCGCGGTCTTGCGGATCCGTCGGGCCCAAGTCGCGCCGTTGCCCGTCGGCACGAGCAGCGATCTCCGCGTGGGTCAGAGCGTATTCGCGATCGGCAACCCCTTTGGGCTCGACCACACCTTGACCACCGGGGTGGTCTCGGCGCTCGGCCGCGAGATCAAGGCAGCCAACGGGCGCACCATCGAGGACGTGATCCAGACCGACGCGGCGATCAATCCCGGGAATTCGGGCGGTCCGCTGCTCGACAGCGCGGGGCGCCTGATCGGGGTCAACACGGCGATCTACTCACCCTCGGGGGCCAGCTCGGGGATCGGCTTTGCGGTCCCCGTCGACACCGTGCGGCGGGTCGTGCCTCAGCTCATCACTCACGGTCGGGTGATCCGCCCCGGGCTCGGTGTCACGCTCGTCGCCGACCCCACACAGCGGCGGCTGGAGCTGCCGGGGCCCATGATCGCCCGGGTGATATCGGGTGGCCCGGCCCAGCGGGCTGGTCTTCAGGGCTTGCGAGAGGATCTGTTCGGACGCGTCTCCCTGGGAGACGTCATCACGCACGTGGACGGGATCCGCACCCCCGACAATGACTCGCTGCTCGGGGCGCTCGAGAAGCACGATGTGGGAGACCGCGCCGAGCTGACGATCTTGCGCGACGACCGTCGACTGACGGTGGCCGTGACGCTCCAGGCCGCCGAGTAGGCGCGTGGTCACGGGCTGCGGATGAACACGAAGCGACCCGACCCGTCTCGCCAGTAGCGCAGCCGGATCCCTTGGGAGAGGTCGGTCCTTCGGATCGCCTCGACCCTAAGCACCCGATCCCGGATGTCAAGATCATGATGTCGGTGATGTCGAGATGGCCGAACGGGAGAGCGGGTGGGCCTCGGCGTCGTAACGACCCAAAAAAATTTCGGATCCCTCTTGACGCCGCACCGAGTCACGATTATTGATTTTTTGCGGTCGCGAATCTGCCACCGCAATCGACATACGACCTCGCGCCCTGACTACGGGAGGACTGGCTCATGTTGCCTTCACCCGCGCTCACTGCTCGAATTCGATCGTCCGCTCCCTATGGCCAGAGGGCTTCGGGGGACCGTGGTCCGCCTCGTTCGTGTGACCGTCTGCTCGATGGCGACCTGCCAATCGCGATCCGATCGCCTTGGCCGGTGAGCAACGGTTACTCTACGTAGATCGTCGCATGGGCGACACGGCGCGACGGTGATCGCGCCTCTTTGCGGGTGCGATACTTGAGGATCGCTTCACGGACGGCATCGGCCAAAGCCCGGTAGACAAACCAGCGGCTGATGGGCGCGTCCAGCATCGACCGATTCGTACACTCGGTCATCCACCAACCACTACAACCCGTCACACGGAGGTAAAGTCAATGACGACACTGATCATGAGTGCTGTCGTGAGCGCCTTGCTCGGGTCTGGAACAACCGACTCGGCTGGCGTCACGAGCACACGAAGCTCATTCTTGGGCATGGATGTGTGCCTAGGGCAGGAGATGAAGACCGACGATTGCGATATTCGCATATTCCCGTCGGCCGCTGAGAACACGAAGGTACACGGGCCCGCCAGGCTCGATGATCGATCACCTGCGATGTCGTTCGACGTCTTGGGTATGACGGTCTGCTGGGGAGCGGTGCCCAGCACCGCAATGTGTGACCTTCGCCTGGAGTCGACCTCGAAGCAGGAGTAGCCGCCATGAGCCATCACTACGGGTCGGGCGCTCACCCGTCCGACGCTGATATCGACACCGAACTCGTGCTACGAATCGAGCGAGCCAGGGGGCGTAACCGACCGACGGCTCGGTGGGAGCGAGACGTGTGGAACGCATACGTCGATCCCGTCGGGGAGAACGGGGGTCCTCACTGCCCGCCGACGTCCGCGGTCGTCCCAGCGTGAACCGCAGCGCGACGACCCGGCCCGCCCGGGTGCTCCCCTGCATCCGCGGCGGGCCGGGTCGGCCATGCGCTCCGCGAGGATCTCCATCGACGCCGATGGTTACCGACGATGTCCCATCTACACTTCACCCTCGATCGCGTGAGCCCTCGCCCCCTGCCCTTCGGTGGGCCTGCGCTCCGAGAGTTCCTCGAGAGCACGACCAAATCGCCAGTGGTGGAGCGCCGGGAGTCGGCCCCCGTGCCGGCTCCCGGCGCTCGTAGTCGAGCCTCCGTCGCGGCCAACGAGCCACCTGACGACGCCGCTTGATGTCACCCAGCGATCGACCCTCGCGCCCTCACTTCTTCCCACCCCCGAGGAAAAACAGGAGAACGAACAATGGAGATCTACTGGACCCCGACTCGCAACGGCCACAACGGAACTCGGGCTCGATCCGAGCCCGCGTCATGGACATCCCCGCCTCGTTCCCACACGATGACCCCGTCTGCCGACGTCATCGAGACCACGGACGCGCTCATCGTCGAGATGGATCTGCCCGGCTACGAGCTCGAGGACATCGACGTTCAGCTCGAAGGCGAACGGCTCATGATACGGGCCGAGCGCAAGCTCACCCCCGCGCCCGACCGGACCTACCACCAGAGCGAACGCACGCACGGGGTACGCTCGCGGACCTTCTTGCTGCCGGCGATCGTCGACGTCGACCAGACCAGAGCCACCTATCGCAATGGCGTGCTCTACCTCGAGCTTCCCAAGCGACAAGAGGTCAAGCCACGCTCCATTCCCATCAACACCGGGGACTGAGCGCGAGCCCACGATGCCAGCACGGAACTACTACATCGACTCGGCGTAGCGCGAGACGAGAGTCAGCAGGGCCGCCGGCGGTAGGGCCATCGGAAAACGCGGGATGATCGAGCGACTCGCGTCATCCTGGCCTATGATCGGGCCCCGGAGGCCCTGCATGCCCACGCTGACCACTGGCCGAACGTCTTGCTTCACGCGATGGGGCGTCGCTCTTCTTGCCCTTGCGTGCGCCTGCAAGCCCAAGCCGATCCCCAACGACCCCAACGCGCACGTCCCCCTGGCCACCGCGCCGGAGTGGAACAACTGGAGCGAGAACCTCGTCCACAAGCCGGCCCAAGACGGGCAGAAGTACTACTTCTCGCCCACCACCCGGGCCGAGCTGCAGACGATCGTGCAGATGGCGGTGGAGGCGGGCGTCTCGGTGCGGGTCACCGGCCAGCGTCACTCGCAGCCTCCGCTGGTGGCCGACGATAACCGGCAGGCCCCTCCCGCCAAGACCATCGCCTGGGTGGTCGATCTGTCCTGCTACGCCGATCTGGGCCCCGAGGGCAAGGACGACATGGTGCTCGACGCGGCGAACAAGCGGCTGACGGTCAACGCCGGGATCCGCGAAGATGCCGTCGACGCATTCCTGACCGACAACAACCTGATGCTCAAGACGGTCACCGCGGGCGGCTTCTTCAGCATCGGGGGCATGACGGCGATCGACGTCAACGGGGCGACGATCGACGCCCCGATCTTCGCCGAGACCGCCTCGGCCTTCGAGATCATGGGGCCCGACGGCGTGGTGACCCGGGTCGACGCCCAGTCGCCGGGCGTCGAGGGCTGGTCGGCGATCCAGTTCGCCCGGGTCTCGCTGGGGGCGCTGGGCGTCGTCACCTCGGTCACCATCGACGTAGCCGAGCGCCCCTACGCCACCACCCTAGAAGGCAGCCGCGCCCGCTATACGCTCAACGACGAGGCCGCCTTCGTCGAGCGCTACAAGGAGCTGCTGGCGGGTCACGACCGCCTCGAGTCGTTCTACAACCCCTACACGGCCGAATTCTTGGCGCTGGCGTGGAACAAAGAGCCCAACCCGTCCTCCCCGGTGCCCAACTCGGCGGGCGAGGTGGCCAGCGCGTGCACCTTTGCCGAGAAGGACAAGCCCGGGGCGCCCTTCGAGGTGCCGGTCGAAGAGCGGGTCGCCGAGAAGACCGAGGAGTATGTGCAGGTCCACGGCAACCGCGAGGAAGCCAAGCTGCTCATTGACTTCGCGCTCCGCAACATCGAGAAGCAGGTCGACGCCGCCGCGAAGAAGCACTCCGATCTATGGCTGACCGCTGCGGCTCGGGTGGTGTTCATGTCGTACTTCATCGAGCTGCCCGGGGTAGACGACGCGGGGCTCTCTCGGGCCTGGAAGGGGATCGACGCGATTACCCAGCGGGTGACCCAGTCCGACGAGTTTCTCGTGGCGGGCCCGATCGAATTCCGGTTCATCCGGGGTGGTAACTCGGCGCTGGCGGGGACCTATAGCACCACCCCCGGCTCGCTGTTCATCAACCTCGACCTCATCGCGTTCGTCAAGCCGGTGTCTGCATCGGAGTATCCCGAGGCGATGCTGAAGTTCTTTGCCGATATCGAGCGGGAGTGGATCGCCCTGGGCGGCTGGCCCCATAACGGCAAGATGTATGGCTTCTTCGATCCCGCAGGTGCCGCGGACAACTTCTCGGCGCCGTTCAATCCCGCCTTCCTGGCCGATCTCGCCCGGCGCCGTGGCGATCGCGTGCAGGCGTTCGAGAGCTATCGTCGCACGCGAGATCCGAAGGGGCTGTTTTGCAACGACTACCTCCGGGAGCTGTCACTGTGCGGGTCGGCCCCGTAGGCTCGCTCCGGCCAGGACCGTTTCAGGTCGGGCGAGGCCCTTGACCCTACGCGGCTGTAGCCGATACCACCGATCTCATGCTGGAGTCGGATCGTCCCGGGCTGCCGAACATCGACGAGCCGAACACCGACGAGCCGAACACCGACGAACCGGGCATCGGCCCAGGAGTGTCTCGCCGGGAGTTCGGGCGCGGCCTGGTCGGGGCTACGATCACCACCGGCCTATTCACCGGCTGCCGCCCCTGCTTCTCGCCGTGGCCCCCTCGGACGCGGCAGCCCCGGCGGGCCCAGGGTCCTCGCACGTTTACGATCCGGGCGCGGATCCGCGACGGTGAGTTCCGCGGGCTACGCTGTCTGCTCGACGAGCCCACGCACAACCCCTTCGAGACCTCCGCCAACGGGATCCACTACGCGCGGCTGTTCACCACCGATCAGCAGTCGCTGTACTTCATGGTGATCTACGACGACTACTGGGACGCCATCGAGTTCTTGGGCAAGAACGCCGCGGGGATCGACAACATCTTCAACCGCTGCGAAGACTACCCGCCCCAGGGGGCAGCCAACGCCGACGCGCTGGACGCCTTCATGCGGGCGCACCTGGTGTGCGTGGAGCTGTTCTACCGCGCCTACGACAACTCGCAGGCCGAGGTCCGCGATGCCCTGGCCCTGCGCGACAGCTTCTTGCAATTCCTGCAAGACACCGACGGCGTGGGCGAGGCCGAGCTCCGTCAGCGCTACGCGGCGTTCTTGAAGGATCCCAACCTTCTCAACCACGATCGCGACCGCGCCAACGACGTCGACGGCGGCGCCTCGAAGCAGGCCATTCGGCTCTCGCCCAACAGCCCCGATCGCGTCAATCCCTTCACGCTGCTGTGTCGGGTGCACGAACAAGCGCTGCCCAAGCTGCGGCGCACGCTCGAGCTGGGCACCTTCGCCACGATCGATCTGGGCATGCGCCCGCTGAAGAACCTGCCCACGCTGCACTTCGCCCGGGTGAGCATCGTCAACCGCAACCAGATGCTCTTTGCCAGCGTCTACGACGGCGACTTCATCCAGTACGTCGAGGATTTCGGCACCCGCATCGCCAAAGAGATCGACACCGTCTTCGGGGCCTGCGTGGGCTACCCGCTGGCGGGCTCGCGCGACATCTTGCAGTTCAAGGACTTCCTGCGGGCCCACCAGATCGTGACCTCGGCGTTCGGCGGCAGCTACCTCAGCCGCAGCCTGCTGCAGATCAAGTCCAGCCTGGCCTTGACCCAACAGCTCGCTCGGTTCAGCCGCCGCGTGGGTCCCGACCATCGGCGATTACCCGACCGGCTGCGCCGATTCCTGCACGACAACCAAGACCTGCTGACCTGACCTCGACTCACCTCCTCGACCCGCCCCCCGACTCGCCAGATAGATCGGTCACCCACCATGCTCGAGCTCGACAAGATCCAGAGCAACATCCTGCGGGGGTTCCGTCGGGGCAGCGACCCCGCCTACGAGCACTTCGTGTTCCTGCACTTCAAGCAGGAGCAGGGCGCTCGCTCGTTCGTCGAGCAGCTGCTGCCCCTGGTGACCAGCTGCCGAGACTACGACCAAGGCGTGGGCTGCGTGCTCAACCTGGGGCTGACCTACCCCGCCGTCGATCTATTCGGCCACGGCGGCGAGGCGCGAGCCCTCGACGGCCGAGACGACGAGGCCACCGAGACGGTCGAGGCGTTCATGCAAGGCATGCGCGCGCGCGCCGAGTCGATCCTGGGTGACATCGAGCAGAGCGCACCGAGCCGCTGGGAGAAGGCGTACCGCGAACAGACCGACGAGGAGCAGATCCACGCCGTGGTGTGCCTCAACGCGGGGCCGGGCAAGCAAGCCGAGCTGCGCAGCACCTTGGCCAAAGTGGAGGCGGCGCTCGAAGCCCACGCCGACGCGGTCACGCGCCTGCACGACGAGCAGGCCGAGGGGTTCTCGGGCCCGTACGCGGGCACCGAGCAGTTCGGTTACGCCGACGGGATCGCGCAACCCACGATCCTCGAGTCGGGCAGCGGCGGCTATCCGGGGGACGGCACGCCCCGCAAGCGCCGCGGGTGGGATCCGCTGCAGCCGGGCGAGTTCGTGCTGGGCCAAACCGACGAGCTGGGCCAGGTCCCGTTTCGCTCGTCGTTCTTCAACAACGGCAGCTTCATGGTGTTTCGCAAGCTCCAGCAGCACGTGGGCCGCTTTCGCGACTACGTGGGCGATGTGGCCCGGCGCAAGGGGGTCACGCCGGAGTACGTGGGCGCCAAGATGATCGGCCGCTGGCCGAGCGGCGCTCCCCTGATGCTCGCGCCCCACGCCGACGATCCCGATCTGGCCGCCGACCCCGAGCGCAACAACGATTTTCGCTTCGCCGACGATCCCAAGGGCGTGCGCTGTCCGTTTGGGTCGCACATTCGTCGCAACAACCCCCGCGAGGATCCCACGGGGCCCGGCGCGGTGCAGACCCGCCTGCATCGGATCATCCGCCGCTCCACGCCCTACGGGCCGCGTCTGCCCGAGGGCCAGCCCGAGGATGGTGTCGAGCGAGGGGTGATCTTCGTGGTGATCAACGCAAACATCGCCCGGCAGTTCGAGTTCGTGCAGCAAAACTGGGTCAACAGCGTGCTCTCGTCGACCGTGCTGACGTTGCCGCAGGACCGCGATCCGATCATCGGGCAGCAGCTACCGAGCAAGGGGAGTGAGGCTCGGTACCAGGGCAAGTTCCTGATCCCCTCATCCAAGCGCAAGGAAGCTCCGATCATCACGTGGAACCTGCCGACCTTCGTGACCACGCGAGGTGGGGCGTATTTTCTGTTGCCAAGCCTTGATGCGCTGTGGAACGTGGCACACGGGAAGGACTGCCCGGGGAAAGGGAACGAGCCGGAGCAGGCGACGGCGTCTGAGCAACCGGCGGAGCCCACCGAGCCCGCGCAACCCGTCGAGACCAGGGATCCGGTCGAACCGGCGGAGTCCACCGAGCCCGCGCAACCCGTCGAGACCGGAGGCCCTGCCGAGCCCGCCGAGCCCGCCGAGCTCGCCGAGCCTGCCGAGCCCGCCGAGCCCGCCGGAGGGCCTACTGGGGCGACCTTGCCCGAGTCAGGCGAGGCCTAGTCGCCTGGACTCATAGTGAGCAGATCCCTACATCCTCATAGCCCGCCACAGGCATGCCCATGGGGACCCAGGGCTGGCAGGTCTGACCGGCGGGCGCGCCCGTACACTGGGCATCACCGGCCGGATCGGTCAGATCGCAATAGTCGGTGCAGCAGCCGAACGCTCCGAAACAGCCCGGGACCGTGGCCGCGGGCTGGCACGTCAGGCCCGGGTCACAGACGTTGATGAACTCGCAGAGATCACCAAAGACTCCCATACGCCCTGAAGCATCGGGACCACATATGAACATATTGTCGAAAGGGTAACAAGCTTGGCCTTCGGCACAATCCTGCGCCAGCGGATCACAGGTCTCAATACACAATGGCATGAAATCGTTGATGACTGCGCATGCCGTACCCGGGCTGTCGCAGGACTGCTCATCAGGACAACCATTGCACAGATCGATGCACTCGCCCATGTTGGTATTGGAATCGACGTCCCAGCACATGGTCCCGAGGTCACAGTCGTCGATGCCGGAGGCGACCGAGCCCTGCACAAAGCACGGATCACCAACCTGACCAGGCATGGGCTCAATTGGGACGCAGCGCGTCGCGTTCCACAGACCACCGTCGTTGGCCCACGGCATGCATTTTTCGCCTGCCGGACAGTCTTGCAGGTAAAGATCGCACTCCTTGTTCGGGAGCCCCATGTACATGTCACACACGGAGGATCCCGTGGTCGACTCACTCGACCCAGTATCGCCGGTATCAGTCGACCCGGAGGTATCGGTGGTCGTGGTCGCCGTCGTTGTTACGATGGTGGTGGCCGAGTCGGAACCGCCGGGCCCGGTCGTGGAGTCGTCGCCTTGCACGTCACACTGGCAGGGCCCGTAGCCAGAGCCATTTTGCATGCAGATCTGCACGCCATCGCTACCGCCCGGACACGGGCAATTGGCCTGCTCCCCAGGGGTACATGCGCTCCCGGGGGAGGTGGTCACCACCTCACCAGAGCTCGACTCGTCGGCCGGAAACGGGTCTTCGAGGGAACAGCCGAGCAAGCACAGCGCGGCGAGGCTCGTGGATGCAAGCGAAGGGATGAGCGAGAACGGGCGGTAGGCAGCTATCACTAGAATATGACGCATTACCAACTTAACTATCATTAATGAACTAGTAATGGTAAGAACGAGCCAAGATCTCTTGCTTTAATTTGTGATAATTATCACAAATAAGCAAAGAGCGCATTTTGCACTATTTTGGTGACTCGCGGAGCAGACGGCGGCGTCCGACCGATCCACGCAACCCGCCGAACCCACCGAAGGGCCTACTGAGGCCACCTAGCCCGAGTCAGGCGAGGCCTAATCGCCTGGGCTCACAGTGAACAGATCCCCACATCCTCATAGCCTGCCACAGGCATGCCCATGGGGACCCAAGGCTGGCAGGTCTGGCCGGCGGGCGCGCCCGTACACTGGGCATCACCGGCCGGGTCGGTCAGGTCGCAATACTCGGTGCAGCAACCGAGCGCTCCTATACAACCCGGGACCGTGGCCACGGGCTGGCACGACAGACCCGGGTCACAGACGTTGATGAACTCGCAGGGATCACCGTAGACCCCCATTCGCCCGGAGGCATCGGGGCCGCATATGAACGCATTGCCGACAGGGTAACAAGCTTGGCCTTCGGAACAGTCCTGGATCAGCGGATCACAGGTCCCAATACATAATGGCAAGATCCCATTATTCGCGACAAAGCATGTCGCGCTCGGGCCATCGCAGTACTGCTCATCGGGGCAACCATTGCAAAGCTCGATGCACTCCCCCATGTTGGTCTTGGGATCGACATCCCAGCACATGGTCCCGAGATCACAATCGTCGAGGCCCGTGGCCGCCGATCCCTGCACCAAGCACGGATCACCAACCTGGCCGGGCATGGGCTCGACCGGAGAGCAGCGCGTCGCGTTCCAGGTGCCACCGTCGTTGCCCCACGGCATGCATTTCTCACCAACCGGGCAGTCTTGCAGGTATAGATCGCACTCCAGATTCGGGTTCCCCGGATCTCCCATGTACATGTCACACACGGAGGGGCCGGTGGTCGACTCGCTCGACCCGGAATCGCCGGTGTCGGTCGTCCCGGAGGTGTCGGTCGTCGTGGTCGTGGTCGCCGTCGTCGTCGTCGTTACGACGGTGGTGGTCGAGTCGGACTCGCCGGGCCCGGTGGTGGTGTCGTCACCCACCACGTCACACTGGCAGGGCCCGTACCCAGCGCCATTTTGCATGCAGATCTGCACGCCATCACCACCACCCGGACACGGGCAGGTGATCTGCTGCCCGGGAATGCACGCACCCCCAGGAGAGCCGGTCACCACCTCGCCCGAACTCGACTCGTCGGCCGGCAACGGGTCGAGAGGACAGCCCAGCAGGCACAGGGCGGCAAAACCGGTGGATGCAAGCGCAGGGATGAACGAACAAGGGCGGTAGGCAGTCATCAACAAATTACGCGGCGTTGGCACCGCGACCCACCAGTGATGAACCCGGAGCGGCGTGGACGCACGGAGATTCTCCATTCGTATCTGTGAGAAAATCCACAGAAAATGGACACCTGCGCTTTTTGCGCCGGTCTATGGCACCAATGGGACAAGTCGCCACCCGCGAGGCTCCACTGAAGGACCGCTGCGCTCGGGGGGCAAGCAACAACCGACTCAGGCCGGGAAACCGCCTTGCTCGATCCCAAAAATACCGGCTCGCTCGGGGCAGGGACTCGTTGCTGCAACGAGACCCTCACCCGAGCGAGCGTGGATGACCGGTCCGAGAGCCTGCGACGACATCTCGCGATCGTTCGATGCCGTTCTTTTGCGACCATCGCCGCGGACTCGGCGAGCCTGCTCGCCGGTCAGTGAACCGTCACCCTAGGAGTCGACTCCGCGCGGGATTTTGTTCAGCGTCGCCTCATTTTTTTCGATCGCGTTCCCGATCCGCGCGAGCACGCAAACCCACACTCACCGCCGACGGGTCCGCGCGATGCCCTGGCGTAAACTACGCCCATGAGCTGGCAAGGTGAGGTCCTTGAGGAATCTCTGGCCCAGGCGACGGGCGCCCGCAGCTGCGGCGCGAAGCCGGGGTTCGCCGCGCTCGGCGGCAAGGTCGAGGGCGCTCGGCTGGAGCGGATCCAAGACTCACCGTTCTTCGACGGCAAGCGCTTCGACAACCCGGTCGAGACCGCGGCCGCCAAGCCGAGCCTGGGCCTCTTGTGGGAGTATGCCTTCAACCGCACCGAGCGCGAGCCCCGGGACCCGTTTCCCCTGGTGCACCCCGAGCCGAGCTCGCTCGTTGCCGGCCGCGGCGAAGCGCTCCGCGTGACCTGGCTGGGCCACAGCACGATGCTGCTGGAGATCGACGGCCGGCTCGTGCTCACCGATCCCGTGTTTGGCCCCCGCGCCGCGCCCGTGTCGTGGCTGGGGCCCAAGCGCTTCCACCCGGTGCCGGTCGAGCCCGAGCAGCTCCCGCCGCTGGATCTGATCGTGGTGTCCCACGATCACTACGATCACCTGGACTTCCCCACGATCTCCCGGCTCGCCCACCGCGAGACTCCGTGGGTCACGTCGTTGGGCGTTGGCGCTCACCTCGAGAGCTGGGGCGTTCCGGCCGAGCGGATCACCGAGCTGTCGTGGTGGGAGGACGCGGAGCTCGGCGGCTTGCACGTGACCGCGACGCCGTCGCGGCACTTTGCCGGGCGCGGGCCCGGGGCGTCGTCGGCCACGTTCTGGTCGAGCTGGGCGCTGCGAGGGCCCAAGCACTCGGTGTGGTTTTCGGGGGACACCGGGCTGTGGGAGCAAGCGTTCGAGGAGATCGGCGATCGCTTCGGCGGCTTCGATCTGAGCATGATCGAGATCGGAGCCTGGCACCCCGCCTGGGGCAGCATCCACCTCGGCCCACAAAACGCGGCCACGGCCCATCGACTGGTGCGGGCCAAGACGATGATGCCGGTGCACTGGGGTACGTTCAATCTCGCATTACACGCTTGGGATCAGCCGATCCGGCACTTGATGGACATCGCCGAGTCGCAGGGGATCCAGCTGCTGTCACCGATGATGGGGCAGACGGTGCACCGCGAACAAGGCGTGGCGGAGTACTGGCGCTCGCGACGGTAGCCGGGCGAGCGCCACTTCCAGTGCCAGGACGAGGACGAAGACCTGGCGGAGTACTGGCGCTCGCGACGGTAGCCGGGCGAGCGCCACTTCCAGTGCCAGGCCGAGGACAAGCCCGAGTAACCCGGGCTCCGCTCACCCATACCGGGAAAAGCAACCTTCGGTCCTCGGCATGGATCAGCGGACATGGATCAGCGGACATGGATCAGCGGACATGGATCAGCGGACATGGATCAGCGGACCTTTGCCCGAGCACCCTAGCGTGGGGTGCTCCTAGTCGACCGCGCGCCGGTACAGCCGAAACTTGCCCTCGCCGTGCCAAGACGATGATGCCCGTGCACTGAGGTACGTTCAATCTCGCGCTACATGCTTGGGATCAGCCGATCCGGCACTTGATGAACATCTCCGAGTCGCAGGGGATCCAGCTGCTATCACCGATAATGGGGCAGACGGTGCACCGCGAGCGAGGTGTGGCGGAGCACTGGCGCTCGCGTCGGTAGCCGAGCGGCAGCGGCAGCGACAGTCCGCCCGGGGGATTCACCACGAGCTTTCGACGCCGGTCGAGCTCACCGTCAGTCGCGTGCCTTGCACTCGAGCCCGATCCCGACGAACGCGCTGTCTTTGACCTTGACGTTCAGGCCGCTGGCCACCTTGTTCGAGGGGCAGTACACGGTCTGGTGCCAGTTCTTGCAGTTGGTGCGGTCCTTTTTGTTGGTCACCGTCAGGGTCTGAACATCGTCGTTGCCCGCGGGCAGCTTGGCGGCGACGACCTTGATGCCCTTGAGGCGGTGGTTGCTCTTGTTGTTGGTGCACACCGCGATACCGCGCACGAAATAGCGAGGGTTGTCCTTGAACTTCACGGTCTTGCGGGAATCGACGCGGGAGATCCCGTGGCAGTGATCGCCGTTGACCGACGTCGAGGTATCCGCGGCGTTGTCGGGGTCCTTGCCGGTGACGGAAATGAAGCAGCCGCGATCTTCGAGCTCCTCCCACGCGATCTCGGTGATCCCGCGGTCGCCGAGCGAGACGTGGACCGCCTCCGAAGCACTACCGGCGTACCCTGAGACGGCAGTATTGCTCTCGGTGTTGCCATCGAGCGATGCGGCCGCGGGGTCGATCCCCTGCATGCACAGCGCGATCGAAGCCGCGCATACGCACGCGCAGCGGCCAAGGAGAGTCGAGGAGATGGGCGTCTTGCCAGTCGTAGACATGGTCGTTTTCCTGGTCAGAGCGGCGGTTCCACGCCGCACCTCCCCTTGGCGTCGTCACCCCCGCCAATGACACGAGTTCATCGAGGCCCGCGACCCCGAGCGATCCCGAGCGATCCTAAGCGGCGGCGTGGTTGCCCAGGTCGGAGGCGCGTGGAGCTCGAGCCCCGCACAGACGTGATGACCTACACTCCCCCCGAGCCACGACTTCAGATGAGCAAGACGATCCTCCTGACCGGGGCCAACCGAGGGATCGGGTTCGCCACCGCCAAGAAGCTGCTCGAAGCAGGGCATCGCGTGATCGCGACGGCGCGTACGCAGGACAAGGCGGACGCGGCCGTCGGAGCGCTACGCCGTGCCGTACGCGGAGCGGAGGTGGAGGGCCGCGCGGTCGAGCTCGCCTCGCAGGCCTCGATTCGAGCGCTGGCCGGCGGGATCCACGACGACGAGCTACGGCTCGACGTGCTCGTACACAACGCGGGCATGCTGTTCTCCTCGCCCCGGCAGCAACGCAACGCCGACGGGGTAGAGATGGTGCTCTTCGTCAACGCGGTGGCCCCGTGGCTGCTCACCCGCCTGCTCGTCGACGCGATCCGCCGGCCGGGTCGGGTGGTCGCGCTGGGCTCGTCGTTGCATCGCCCGGGCAGGCGCGGCGCAGGGGTCGACTTCCGCTTCGGCGACCCACACATGGACGCGCACTACCACCCGGACCGCGCCTACAAGAACAGCAAGCTCGCGCTGCTGTGGGTCATGCGGCAGCTCGACCATCGCCTGCAAAACGACGGGATCCGTTGCGACGTGATCTCCCCTGGGTTCGTCCCCACCACCGCGGCCGAGGGGGTTACCGGGCTCAAGCGGTTCTTCCTGAGCAAGGTGCTGCCGCTGATGCCCTTTTCCACCTCGCTGGAGGACTCGGCGACCAACCTCGCCCGCCTCGTCGGCGACGACGCGCTCGACGACGGAGGAGGGCGCTACTTCCAGCATTGGGCCGCGGTGCCGCCCAGCGACGATGCGCTCGACGACGACAAGGCCCGCCGCTTTTGGGATCTCGCCGAGCAGTGGGTCACGCTCTAGCCCGACAGCTCCCATGTCCTCGCGGGTCGGCGCCACAGGACGAGGAGCGCTGGCGACCACGCACGCCGACCGTCATGTCATCCACAGCGGCTCACACGTGCCACCGCCAGTACGCGGTCACGCGTCGACGCGCGGGCGGGAGCCCGCAGTTGACCCGCAGATATTGGCGGATCGCGCGGGCCTGGGTGGCCTCGCAGGCTGCGAACACGTGAGTCCCTTCGTCGATCTCCTGGGCGCAGAGCGCATCCAACAGCCGGGAACCCGAGCCGGGCGCGTCCTCACCGCGGAACAACCAGTGAGTGCGCACGCGATCACTCCGGCCGAAGTCGATGATCTGCGACGCGGCAGATGCCTCGACGTAGATCTCGACGTCAACGGACAGGGGCATGGACTCGGCGATCGCCGCGACCGCGGCAAAGGCCGTCTCGTCACCGAGCAAGATTACGCGCCGCGCGTCCGCGGGCCACTCGAAGCTGCTCCGCGGCCCGAATAGCGCGGCTCGATCACCCGGCTGAGCCGTACGTGCCCAGTTCGAGACGGTGCCCTCATTGCCATGGAGTATGATCCACAGGTCGATCTCGCCGTCGTCCGGCCGGTACTGACGCACAGCATAGTAGGCCCCGTAGGGACGCTCTTCAGCCGGCATGCGGTCGAGGTCATGCTCGCGAAGCGTCGGCGTGATCCACTGAGTGTGTCCCCGCTCGCGGGGAACGACAACATAGAACGATTGGTCGAGACCGACCGGAGTAAACACCCGTGGCGCTCCCTTGAAGGTGAGCTCGAGGAGCCTCGGGTTGAGCTTCTTCGAACGCTTGACCTGCACCAGCCATGGACCCTGGTCGGCGGCCTTTCGAAGCTCGAGCTCGACGCTGGTGTACGGTACAGACGAACCGGCCGCCGTTCGGGTCCGCTCCAAGATCGACAGCAGCTGGGCTCGCACTGCCGGCATGGTGGACGGGCGCTCGTCGAACGCCAGGCGCCCCCCGACCGTCCCACCGTGCTCGGTCTGCCCCGACACGACGATTCCATCCGCGTCGACGTCGGCCAGGCTGGCCTGAACCACTTCGGGCCGTAGGACCGGTCGTGAGATGAACAGCACGGTGTCAGGGTGCTCTTCGTTGAGCTGCTCGAAGACCTCCATGGCATGGGTGCGGAGCTCCGGAGCAAGGCGCTGTCCGGTTTCGTCGTGCATAGCACGGTAAGTTTAATGAAAATGAAAATGACTTTCATTATTAATTATAAGATAATCAGAACGCTCGTGCTCGAATACGAGCATGGACCGGGCAAGATCCTCCGTGCGCCACGATCACGCCGCGCTCCGAGGATCCCCGCATCGTCTACAACGGAGTCGTTCCGCGCTGCGTCGAGCGCCAGCATGGATGGACGGATCGGGACCCTACGGGGCGCAGTAGCCCACGTGGTCCCACTGAGGCGAGCCTGCTTCGCCGAACCACGGCGTGCAGGTCGTGGGGAGTGGACAGGGATCGGGCAGGGTAGTGTCGCAGACCGTCGCGCAGCATCCCTCGCCGGGGCCTTGGCCGCAGTCGAGCCCAAAGGCACACATCGCGCCGGCTTCGCACAGGAGGGGATCGGGGCACGGAGCTCCGACCGGCAGGCGCCGCTGTGCGGCGGGCTGACAGGTGAACGAGGCCCCTCCGGGGAAGCAGCCCATGCCGTCGGGGCAGTCGGGCGCGGTCGGATCGCAGATCGGCACGCAGATCGGCAGCATCAGATCGCCCGGCTGAGCCTGGCACTCGTAGTCTTCGTCGCAGGGTCCGCTCCCGAACCACGAGCAAAAGCCGATGCACGTGCCCTGGTTGGTCTCGTGGTCGGTGACCCAGCACATCGCGTCGACGTCGCAGTCATCGACGCCGATCCACTGGTTGCCTTCGACGGTGCATGGATCGCCGGGCTGCCCCGGGTTGTTGGCGACGGGCGAGCAGCGGATACCGGTCCACTCCATGCCGCCATCGTTGGCCCAGGGCATGCATTTTTCCCCCTCGGGGCAGTTGCACGTGCCTCCGCCGGGCGGG
Source organism: Myxococcota bacterium (assembly GCA_039194325.1). Taxonomy (GTDB): domain Bacteria; phylum Myxococcota_A; class Polyangia; order Nannocystales; family Nannocystaceae; genus Paraliomyxa. Next base: position 93,112 of record JBCCWC010000010.1, on the reverse strand, counting down.
GGCGGAGGCGGAGGCGGGCAGGTGAAGGTGCAGCCGGTTCCACTGCCGTCGTCCTCATAGCCACCCTCGGCGTCGGGCTCCACGCCGCTGGTGGTGGAGGCTTCGGGCTCGGTCATCGAGGCGTTCGCGGTGGCGCCCGTCATCGAGCCCGAGCCCGTCGGGCCCGACATATTCATCGAGCCCGATGTCTCCGCCGACGCATCGCCGCCGGTCTCGAGCTCGACACCCGGCCCGCAAGCGAGCCCGACCAGCGCACTAGCCATAAGGGGGGCCATAAGGGGGGCCACAAGGGGGGCCACAAGGGGAGTTACGGCATAGGATCGCATTTTTAGGCCGTCCTCCGCCGCGCAGTCCGAACGCCCAGCCCGAGCAACAACAGCAACCACGACAACCGGGACCCGGGGCTCGATGGCTGTTGACGGCAGCTGCAGCTCCCGATCCCATCCCCCTCGTCGAGGGGCGCGGTACCCGAGCCGGTCCCGCCCGAGGTCAATTCCTCCAAGGTCGTGCCCCACTCGGCCGACCCGCCATCGAGCGTACCGCCAGCCGTGTCGTCGTTGCCTGGGCTCGGCCCGATCCCATCACCGCACGGCGCCTGAGCGTTCCACTCGGCGAGCAATTGATCGATGAGCGCGCTGTCGTTGACCAGCGTCAGCGGGGCTCCGCCCGCGGGCCCATACTCTTCGATCCGCTCGGCCCAGGGCATCTGCGCGTCGAACGAGGGCCAGGCGCCGTAATCACCCAACAAGACCACCCGCCCGCCGGGCAACCGCATGGTGTAGCCACAGCACTCGGCGTCGCGCCTCGCCCCATGCCGGGCGGGCACATCGGCGAGGCCCTCTACCTCGGCGAACATTGGGTCGGCAATCATCTCGTGGGGCGAGATCCGGGTGTAGAGCCGGGTAAGGTAGGGCCACGTATCGAGCAGCTCCCGGCCATGGTCCAGCGGCGCCACGATGCGCTCGTCGTAGGCGGCCGCGAAGGCAGCTCCGTCCCACGCCTGTAGATCGATGAGCTGAGCGTAGCAGCTCAGGCAGCCGTAGAACTCCTCATCGGTCAGCCCCGGAGGCACGGGAATGAACTCGTGCAGCAGCGAGGGCACCAGCTCGTGGTTATAGGTGCACACCCCCGAGTCACACGCGGCCAGCCCCTGGCCCTGGAGCTCGTTGACCACGTCGGTGATCGCGATGTTCACGAACGCGCTGCTGTCGTAGTCCTCGGTGCTCAGCCACAGCTCGCCGTCGACCGCCGCGGAGGTACCCGCATACTCGGTCACGAACGCGCGGCCGTCGGCGCCGGGGGAATCGACGGCCATGCTCACCAGATCGGCGTAGTTGCTGCCGCCCGCGGCCCAGTTCAGGCGCACGCGGTTGAGCATCACGTGGCGATAGCTGGTGGGCACCACGCGCGCGTCGCCCAAGAACAGCGCGGTGATGTCCATGTCCTCCTTGGCTGCGATCCGGGTCAGACGCAGCGGGATGCAGGGCTCGTTGCCCTGGTAGCGGATCACCACCGGGTGGATGTCCTCCACCTGAGCGCCGTGCCGCAGCCGAAAGGCCACGAACACCGAGCCTTCGGCGATATAGGTGTCGAGGATCTCGGGCGCCTCCGCATCGGTCGCGTAGTCGTTGGCGGCTAGCCACTCGTTGATCGTGTCGGCGCTGCCGCCCTGGAGCACCGCATACTCGAACGCCCCCACCACGCTCTGGGCGATGACGTCGGGCCCGACGTCGGGCTCGTGGCTTACGCCGCCGCCGTCGGGACTCTCAATGAAGACCGTGCCGTCATCGGGACCCGTGTCCTCGCAGATCCAGTTGTCCTCGCGGCTGTAGACCGGCTGCGTGCTCTGCAGCGCCCCCTGGACCAGACGCCACGAGCCCACCTCGATCTCAGGCACCGCCGGCACGGGCACCAGCCATGCAAACTGATCCGCGTCGCCACCGTCGTACTGGATCTGGACATGGGCCTCGACGAAGTCGCCGTCGGACGCGAACAAGATGACCTCACCCGTTTGATCGACGGGCATGTCGGGAGTGAACGCATCACAGAATGTGCCACCGCACGCGTCGGCGTCACGGGGCGTGGCGACCGCTAGGGCGGCGAGCGTGATGGGGATTCCGAGACCGAAAATACGACTAATCGACCACACATCATTTAACTAACATAGCGCAGAAACGTCTGTCGACCCCGATCGGCGCGAAGCGCGAATAACGTCGTCCCACTACGAGATTTCGGGACTTCAGGCGGTTCTTCGGGGCGGCTCCGCGAAGCCGTGCATGTCCGCCGACGCTCTTCCACGTGCGACACGACCACGTCGGCCAGGATCTAACTGGTGAGAGAAGCTACAAATAACCACATGCGCGTAAAGTGCGCGTTGCGACGTCGACCTCGAACGACAACGATGACGGTGCTCATGGTACGGCGGCTCGGCGACCCGCCGAAGGCGTCCTCTCGAACCCATGGTTGATGTGTTCGACGGATCCCCGACTACGAAGTTCGCTCATGATCTTCGTGATCGACAAACCCGAGGTCGTAACTACTCGTGCGAAGTGGCGACCCGATTCATGCGATCAACGATTCACTCCGGCCAATGCAAGATCGGCCAGCTCTTGCTGGCCTTGGGGCTCGCCCCCGGGTGCGATTCCCCGCCGGGTGAAGTAACGACAATGGCGCCCGCTTCGGGCACCGACTCGGGCGCAACATCAAGCGACTCGCCCTCGCCCATAGGCACGACCGGTGGCCCCGATGGCTCGGGTAGTTCGAGCGAGCCAGGACCCGCGGATTCCAACGGCGACAGCAGCTCGGGAGCCGGGGGACAGGGCAGCAGCGACGAGGGCCAAGCCGGCGACACGGGCGAGCCCGTGGGGGGAATCGGAGATCTCTTTTGGCTGGTCGACGGCCAGAGCGGCGCTCCCCAGCCCCACGGCACGCGGCACGACGGGCTCGAGGCTCAGATCTGCGAGGTCTTCGCCGATGAGGCGCTCTCGTTCGTCGAGCTTCCCGACGCCTACGGGGGCACAGCGTTGCGTCTGGTCATGCGGGAGGAGTGGCCCTGGGGGACGAGCAACGCGTGTGACGTGAAGATGCGGGGCCTGCTGATGGATCGTGAGTCCGTGCAGATCGAGCAGGGTACGACCAGCTGGACCGGGTGGGCGGTGTATGTCCCCGACGACTGGACCATGAAGGACAACGGTGGGGTGACCGTGTTGAATATCCACGGTCCTCCGGGGACTCCTCCGCAGATCCGAGTCAACTTGAATGACGACCACTGGGTATTCAAGGGTCGCGGAGATCTGAACATCGACACCGAGACGTGGGATCTCGAGACCGGACAATGGCACGAGTTCGTGATGGAAGCCTCGTTCGAAAAGAACGACGACGGCTACATCAAGCTCTGGCACAAGCTACGGGACGAGGCCGAGTGGACCCAGCACGCCGACTTCGAGGGGCAAACGGCGCAGGGAAGCGCCGATTTCCCGTTTCACATCCGGTTTGGGCTCGACATCGCCAATCAACAATGGGGCGACGCGTCCGCGGAGCGGGTCCTCTACTTCGACGAGGTCCGCGTGGGGCGACCCACGTCGAGCTTCGACGAGGTCGCGCCGGGCAGCAACTTCGAGCCGCCGGCACCGTAGGGCGGTCAGGTCGTCATCGACGACTTTGGCGGCGGCAGCTTCGGCGGCTCCGGCAGCGCCGGCCTGACCGTACTCGCCATTGACGGCGACAGTGTTCCGGCCGCGCGAGGGTTTCACCACGGGCTCTTGGCCCCGATCGCCGCTCAGGCTAGAGGAAGAGACCGACGTGTCCAGCCATGCTACGCTTGCCCCATGAGCTCGGCACAACCTCGGCCGCGAGACGGAATGTCGGCCCCTCCCGAGTCCGAGAACGTCCTCGATGAACCGTCGTTGAAGGCCGAGCTCGACCGACGACTCGAAGAGGTGCGCAGTGGCATCAGTCCATCGCTAACGGTAGAGCAGGCCAAGGCATTCCTGGCTGCCCGCCGGACCCAACGTGCACGCTGAGCTCCATCGCGCCGCACTCGAAGAACTCGCCGAAGCCATCGACTGGTACGACAGTCGCGTCGAGGGTCTCGGCGAAGAGCTGGAGAAGGAGGTTTGGGCAACGGTACACCGCATTGAGCAACTGCCTCACGCACGTGCCCCCTGGCGGTACGATCCTCGCTATCGCTTTGCCCGAGTCGAACGATTTCCGTACGCGCTGCCCTACGCCATCCTCGATGATTTCATCCTCATGCTGGCGGTCGCGCACGAACGCAGACGCACGGGGTACTGGCTGTCCCGAGCCACAGACGCACGGTGAGTGACCGCCTGCGCCGCACGGGCCCGCCTCAACACATCCGGTCCAGGTACGTCGGCAGCATCTCCCGCCACGTCGGCCAGTCGTGGTGAAATCGCTGCCCCCAAAGATCCACGCGATTGGGCACCCCCTTGCTCCCGAGCACGTGCGCCGCTCGCCACGACTCGCCGGGTGACTCCCAGCGCCCCTCGCCGGTGGCCAGCACCACGAAGCGCTCGCGCAGCCGATGCAGCTGCGGACTCTCGCCCAGCCCGGGCAAGAAGTGCAGCGGCGAGCTGTAGTGAAAGTCCAGCGTGTGCTCGCCCTCCATCCAGCGCGACAAGTCATAGGTCCCGCTCATGCAGATCGCGGTCTTGAATATGTCGGGATGACGACAGATCGCCGCCAGCGCATTGAAGGCCCCGATCGACGCTCCCGCGGTCATGATCTCGATGTCGGACGAGCAGCAGTCGTGACGAATGGCCGGCACGACCTCCTCGGCCACGAAGCCGTCGAACACGTTCTGAATGCGGGCCCGAAACGCCCCCGAGCTCTCCCCGTCGGTCCAGATCCGCCCCGCCACGCTGTCGCAGGTGAAGACCTTGATCCGCCCGGCTTCGAGCAAAGGCCGCAGCGCGTCGATCATCAAGAAGCGCTCGCACTCCTCGGCGTCCCCCCCTGCGGTAGGGAAGAGCAACACAGGTGTGCCAAAGTGCCCCCATCGAGCGACGAGGACCTCGGTGTTCAGGCGCGGCGAGTACCAGCGGGTGGTGAGCTTCACGGCGGGCGGGACCCTCGCAGGGCTGCCTCCCCACGTCCAGACCCACGCTCCAACCATCGTTCCTCGGGCGCAAGCGCGCGAGCCAACCCAGCGGAAATTGCGCTACACACCGACACGAGCGTGCCACCCCTCCCCGGGCAATTCCCACAGCCCGATCCGCGGGACCACGCGGGGTCTCGCGCCTCGCTCACCACCCGACGTTTGACTTCGACGTTGCACCGCTTACACTCGGCGCACCGGCCGCAGGCCGCCCCCTATCCAATTCAGCTCTTCATGCGATCCTCACAGTTCATCGGCATGCTCGCTCTTGGCGCGCTGGCGGTGACGGGCTGCCGAGACGACGTCAATGCGACGACGGGCGGCACCGACACCGACGGTTCGACGGGCGGGCCCAGCAGCGGCGGGGCCGACGAGACCGGCGAGACGCCCGAAACGCCCGAAACTCTCGGGCCGATCGGCATGCGTCGACTCACCCGCTACGAATACGACAACACCCTGCGGGATCTGCTGGGCGACACCACTCGGCCCGGGTCACAGATGCTTCCCGAGGACCCCTTTACCCCGTTTGACAACGAGTACGGGACACAGGAGGCCTCCCAGCCCTTGATCGAGGGCCTCGAAGTGCTGGCCCGCGATGCGGCCCGCCGCCTGCTCGACGACCCACCCCGTCGCGACCAGACCGTGGGATGCACGCCCAGCGGCACGACCGACGAGGCTTGCCTACGCGAGTTCATCGGCCGCTTCGGTCGCCGAGCGCTGCGGCGCCCGCTGAGCACGGAAGAGATCGACGGCTACGTGGCCCTGGGTCTGGAGTACGCCCAACGCCAGAGCGACTTCTATGTGGGCATCGAGATGGTGCTCCGTGCCCTGCTGCAAGACGCCGAGTTCATCTACCGGGTGGAGATCGGCACCCCGGTCGACGGCGAGCCTGGGCTCTTCGCCCTCAGCAACTTCGAGCTCGCGACCCGCCTGTCGTACTTGCTGTGGGGCAGCACCCCCAGCGACGAGCTACTCGACGCGGCCGAGGCAGGCGAGCTGAGCCATGCCGAACAGCGCCAGGCGATGGCCCAGGCCATGCTCCAAGATCCCCGGGCTCGGGTGCAGATCGACCGCTTCCATGCGATGTGGATGGGCTACGCCCAGCTGCCACACCCCCCCGAGCTCACCAACGCGCTGCGCTCCGAGACCACCGCGCTGCTCGAGCGCGTGATCTTCGACGAGGCCGCCCCCTGGACCGATCTGTTCACCGCCACCGAGACCTTCATCGACGCGACCCTCGCTGAGCACTACGACCTGCCCACGCCCGACGGCTCGCAGTGGGTGAGCTACGGCAGCAGCGGCCGCCAGGGGATCCTCTCCCATGGCTCGTTCCTCTCGGTGGCGGCCGGGCCCGGCGAGACCAGCCCGACTCGCCGCGGCAAGTGGATCCGCGAGCAGCTGATGTGCCAGCCGGTCCCGCCGCCGCCGCCCAACGTGGACGCCGACAACCCACCCACCGAAGAAGACGCCGAGTGCAAGGAAGATCGCTATGCGATCCACGCCGAGGTGGGTAGCTGCGCCGGCTGCCACTCGCTGATGGATCCTATCGGCTTTGGGCTCGAGCGCTACGACACCCAGGGCCGCTTCCGCACCCACGACGAGGGCGCACCCCAGTGCACGATCAGCGGCGATGGTGCGCTGACCAGCATAGGCGCCTTCAACGGCCCCGCCGAGCTGGCCAATCTCTTCGTCGACAACACCGTGCTCGAGCCCTGCGTGGCCCAGCAACTATACCGCTTTGCCCTGGGGCGCGAAGTGGTCCAGGACGACCTGCCCCTGGTGAACGAGCTCGGCATGCAGCTGACCGAGGGAGACGGCCGCTTCGACACCATGCTCGGTATGCTGGTGGCCCACCCCGCATTCGCCCACCGGAGGGAGGAGTAGCCATGGTGAGTCGCAAGCTTGCACTGCCCCGACGAACCTTCTTGCGCGGCCTCGGCGGGGCCGCGGTCGCTCTGCCGACGCTCGAGATCATGCTCGACGACGCGGGCGAGGCCCTCGCCGGCGGCGGGGCCATGCCCCTACGCTACCTGGTGTGCTTCGGCGGGTTCTCGATCATCACCGACGGCGACCCGCTGGATAACTCCTATATCCCCGCCACTACCGGCCCCGGCTACACGCTGGGCACCGGCCTGGCCCCTTTGGGTGACCGGGGCGTGCAGGATCTAGTGACCGTGGTGTCGGGCCTGTCGATCCCCAGCCAGACCGCGCAGAGCGAGAACGAGCCGATCCCGCCGGCGGGGCGCACCGTCCACTTCCACGCCCACGTCAACCCGGTAGTCAGCGGTATGCGCTCGGCGCCGTGGACCTCCAACGACACCCACATCCCCACGGTCACCGGACCCAGCTCGGATCAGATCGTGGCCGAGGCGATCGGCGATCGCACCTCGTTCCGCTCGCTGGCCTACCGAGCCCAGGCGCTGCTCTACAACACCGGCACCTGGCACATGAACCGCGACACGATCTCGTACCGGGACAACGACGGAGAGATCGAGCGAGTGGTCCCCGTGGTCAGCCCTCGGCAGGCCTACGACGCGCTCTTCCTCGGGTTCGTGCCCGACGACCCGCAAGAGGCCGCCGCCAAGGAGCTCGAGCTCGACAAGCGCCGTAGCGTGCTCGACCTGGTCGACCGCCGCATGGACGGGCTACTGGACCGGCTGGGCAGCGCGGACCGACAGCGGCTCGAGCAACACTACGACGAGATCCGCGCGCTCGAGATGCGCCTGGAGATCGAGGGACCCGAGGTCGGCGGCGAGTGCCAGCAGCTACCCGACCCCGGCAGCGATCCGCCCCTGGGAGGCGAGCCGCCCAGCGAGGAGGCCTACGACGTCAACGCCGGCTATAGCGACGAGCAATCGCGGCTGCTGCTCTTGTGCGACCTGATGCACATGGCGTTCACCTGCGATCTCACCCGCGTGGGCTCGCTGATGTTCACGATGTTCCAGTCGTTCATGAACGTCAACCCGATCACCGGCCACGCCTACGGGCTGCACGACCTGAGCCACAACGGCGACCTTCCTGAGATGGCCGACGTCATCGCATGGCACGTGGATCACTTCGCGTACCTGGTGGAGCGCATGCGCGACACCCCCGAAGGAGCCGGGAGCCTGCTGGACTCCTGCGCGCTGATGATGATGAACGAGGCCGGCGGCGGGGTGTCATACGAGAACGGCTCCGCCTGGAGCGCCCACTCCACCGACAACATGGTCACGCTCGTCGCCGGAGGTGCCGGCGGCCTGCGCCAGGGGCACCACATCGTGGCCCCGAGCAACGCCAACCACCCGGGCAACGTGGTGATCTCGGCCATGGAGGCGGTAGGGGTCAACTCCAACTTCGGCGAGGTCAGCGGGTCGATCCCGGAGCTGTTCGGCTGATCGCCACCACACCGGCGCCGGTCTGCGGCGACGCGCCCCGCTGCCGCATGCGTCGGGCCCTTCGGTCTCGTAGCTGCCCGGCGGGCTGCGTCGAGGCGTCGAGCAGCACGATCGAGACCGTCGTCCCTCGGCCTTCTACGCTCCTGAGCTGAAGGCCGAAGCCCATCTGCTCACACAGCGATCGGCTGATCGACAGGCCCAGGCCCGTCCCGCCGTGCCGCTTGGAGGTCGAGCCGTCGGCCTGGACGAAGGGCTCGAGCACGGCCCCCAGACGGTCGGGGGGGATCCCGATGCCCGAGTCGACCACCTCGATCCGACAGGGGATCCGCGTGCCCGTCTGGGGGACCACCCGCACGGTCACCGACCCTTCGTCGGTGAACTTGACGGCGTTGCCCACGATGTTGGTCAGCACCTGACGAAGCCGCTGTGCGTCGGCCTCGATCGGCTCAAGGCCACCGGGGATCTCCTTGCGGATCAGCAGGGCCTTCTCGGCCGCGAGCGGCTCCATGACCTGAACGACCTGGTCACAGGTCTCATAGAGATCCAGCGACTCGATCGTCAGCTCGAGCCGCTCGGCTTCGATCTTCGAGATGTCCAGGATGTCGTCGATGATCGAAAGCAGGTGGATCCCGTTGAACCGAATGCGATCGAGCATCTTGATGTCCCGCTCCCCAAAGCCGCCCGACTTGTTCTTGAGCAGGTAATTCGAAAATCCGATGACAGAGTTCAGCGGCGTCCGTAGCTCGTGGCTCATGGTCGTCATGAACTCGCTCTTGAGCTGGCTGGCCGCCTGTGCCTGCCGGTGCGCGACCACGAGATCCTCGTTGGCCCGAGCGAGCGACGCATTGCGACCCTCGGCCTCCCGGACCAGACGCCCGATCCGGCCCACCGCGGACTGCCGCGCCAGATCGAACGCGGCCACGCAGGCAAAGGCGAAGGTCCCCGACATCACCGCCGAGATCGCCCACAGCGTGGGGGTGGCCGGAGGCTCGGCGGGGGACGGCGCACCAACGAGGACCCACAAGGACGTCACCACCAGCCCCAAGAACGCCGCGCCTCCCTTCCAGCCGAGCAGGAAGGTGGCGGCCAGCGGCATCACCGGGAGCCACAGCGCGGCGGGAGACAGGGTGCCCCCTTCACCGTAGGCCACCAAGATCGTGGTGAGGGTGCCCAGCAGCAGCAAGATCCACGAGGGGACCGCGACGCTCCGCAACCGGCGCGCGATGATCGGGCACAGCGCCCCCACGGGGCTAAACAGGTACGAGATCAACGAGTCGAAGCCCGGCCCGTGGAGGAACAGCCGCGCCGAGGCGCCCCCGAGGGTCGCCACGCTACCCAGCAGCCCGAGCGCCGCGAGCACCTGGGCTCGCCGACGTAGCTCGACGTCGTCGCCGGTCCACTCGAACAGACACGCACGCAGCGTCATAGGGTCGATATCCCTGGCTCGCAGACGACCATCCGGAGATCCTTCGCAAGAAGACCGTTCGAATCGACAGTGATCGCCACCGAAGAAGCGATCGCCATAGAGCCTACTCCTCCACAATGGGGGACGCGAACACAAATAGCAGTGGTCCCAAAGATCATCATACCATGTGAGGTCTCAATCCCCCCGTGAGGCACAATGCCCCTTCGAAAGGACTCGACGATTCACGCTCTGCTGGTTCTTCAGGGCCACGATCGACTAACTCCTGGTGCCGCGACCGGTACACGAACGCACAGTGAACCCCCGACACCAGCATCAACCCAATCGAGTCTCTAGCGGCATACCCGAGCGATGAGGCGCCAGCGTAGACGAACCGGTCGGTCATTCAATTGACGACACTACCCGACGCACCCAACCCGAGTCGTCGTGCAGTCACCGACCCCGTTGTCTCGCCCTCACTCGGAGCGAAATCGCCCGAGGGCTCGACACCGCTTGTTCCTTGATGAGCTCGCAGGGACTGGCGAACCCATAGGAACTACCGATGAGTTGTAGGGTCTTCTCGATACGTTCGGTGACCTCAAGCGCCCGCGCTGTGCGGGGCTGCGCCCTTCGGGGCCGCGTCTTCCCGAGCCGCTCGGGGCTCGTCTGCCTGCGGCCCCGCCACCTTGCTCATGCGTTCCGCCTCGGTCTTTCGCCAGAACTGGATCAGCCCCCAGAAGTGCTCGGTGAACCGCTCCACCTCGTGCTCGGGAAACAGCGACTGCACCTTGGCCAACACGTAGCCCTTGGCCTGCTGGGTGCCGAAGAACTCCCAGGCGACCTCGTTGAGGTGGGGCAGGTGCTGGTGGCAGAACTCGGTGAAGCGGTCCGCCTCCATGCGCTCGCGGGCGACGGCCGCGTATCGCCGCAGCCGCTCGCGGTAGGGCAGGTCCTCACGAGCGATGGCATAGAACGGCTCCCAGTCGAGGTTCTGGGGCATCGTGCGCTTGGTCGCCGCGCAGTAGAGCGACCAGCGGACCATGTTCTTGACCATCTCGGGAAAGTGATAGTGCAGCGAGGTCACCTGAAAGTCGGGGCAGGCGTTGGCGAAGTCGATGGGGTAGAATACGCCGTCCTTGCGCAGCGACTCGCAAGAGTTGAACTCCCAGCCAAAGAATGCGTTGATGGTGAGCGCAGTGTCGGTGAGCAGTTCCCAATCGTCTCCGTCCACGAAGTGGAAGTCGACCTTGTAGCGATCGTGGAGCGGCGCGCCCGGATCATAGCGCGCCATGTAGATCTGAGGCCCGATGCCGATCGCGCGCACGAACAAGTCGAAGGGGTCCACGGCTTTTTGTAGGTGCATCACCCGGGCGCCGCTGCTCTCGTAGGCCTCGCGCAGCTTAGCCTCGTCGTCGATGCGCGAGACCCCCACCCAGGCCCCGCCGTCATAGGGCTTCATGAACATGGGGTAGCCCAGCTGATCGCCCACCGCGCCCAGGTCGAAGAGCTTGGCGTAGCGCCGCAAGGTCGTGCCCGCGTCGGCGTGGTCGGTAGGCTGCTTGGGCGGGATCAGCCAGGTGTCGGGGACGGGCATGCCCAGCTTCTTCATCGCGCAGTAGGAGGTGTGCTTCTCCATCGACTGCAACGACCACGGGTTGTTGAGCACGTACAGGCCATCCATGATGACCGCCTTTTTGATCCACTCGCGGCTGGTGTGGAACCAGTGCGTCAGGCGATCGAGCACCACGTCGTACCGACAGGGCTGCGTCAGACGAAACGGCTCCACGGTGACGCGCTCCACGGCGAAGCGGACCTGCTGATCCCCGAGGACCAGGCTGAGGCCGAGACGCTCGATGATCTGCTCGTAGCACGCGGGCCAGCACAGATCGGCGCCGAGCGACAGGCCAATGGTGCGGGTGACCGGGGTGGGGCCGTCCGTCATGGGAGGCATTGGTAGACCATCGCCGGGTCCCGGGGAACCGCCCGAAGGATCCGAGAGGCGGCATTTTGGCCAAAGGTCTGCGACATCGTGCACCGGGGGCGCCCAGGCGGTGCGACCGACGACGTCATGCCCGACGGTCCAGGCCCGACCAGCGCGCCAACTACGCACATTCGCAAGTCCCGCCGTGATAGCGTACTCGGGCAAGCACTCAGGACGAGATCATGGCGTGGTGGAAATTTTGGCGTCGCAAGCAAGCCGAGGAGCCCTCGCAGGTCGTCGAAGAACCGACCACGGTCGAGGACGAGGACGAGGGCGAGCCCGTGATCCTCGAAGAGCAAGAGGTGGTCAGGCTCGGCGCCCGCAACATCATCCACCGTAACGTCTACCTGGCGATGGGGGCGAGCGTGCTGCCCTTCCCCCTCATCGATACGGTGGCGCTCACCGTGGTCCAGCTCAAGATGATCAAGCAGCTGGCCACCCACTACGAGTTCCCCTTTCGAAAGAAGCTGGCCCGCAGCGCGCTCATCTCGCTAGTCACGGGCGCCGGGGGGGTCGGCGTGGGCGGCGTGATCGCGTCGAGCCTGGCCAAGTCGATCCCCGGGGTCGGCTCGGCGCTCGGAGGCGTGAGCGCTCCGTTCTTCTCCGGCATGCTGACCTACGCGGTGGGGCGAACGTTCGCGCTGCACTTCGGGGTCGGCGGGACGCTCCTCGACTTCGACCCCGACGTGATGCGGGCCCAGTTTCGCGACGAGCTCGCCGCCGCCCGCGAGGCCGTCGAGCAGCTCGAGCCACCCCCGAGCGAAACCGCCGAGGATCCACCCCCGAAGATCCGCGTAGTCCAGTGATGGTCTCCAGTGATGGTCTCCAGTAATGGCCTGCCCGCGCGGCCCTCTCACTCGTAGACCATCCAAAGCGGACCCGGAAACAACCACGACAGCCCCGACTGGAGACGGTCCCGCCAGTTCTCCCAGTTGTGACCATCCCGCACCCACTCGTAGCGCACCGCCATCCCCGTGGTCTGCAATAGCGGCACCAACGAGCGATTCTCGTAGATCAGCGACTCGTACATCCCGCAGCTGAGGTAGACCTGCTCGCTCGGCCGCCCCGGCGCGTCCCGGAAGGCATTGACGAACTCGACCACCCGGTCGAACGCCGGCCCTCGCTTGTGGTGCCCGATGTCGGTAAAAGCGAACGACCCCGACTGCAGCAGCAGCCGCCCGAACCGGCCCGGGTAGCGCCAGGCGGTGGCCAGTGACGCGACCGCGCCAAAGCTGGCCCCCATCAGGCAACGCGCCGAAGGCTGGGGCATCAGCGGATATCGCCGCTCGAGCTCGGGGACCAGGTGCTCGGCGATGAAGGCGGTGTGCCGAGGATCGCCGGGATACTCGACCAGTCGATCGCCCGGGTGGCTGAGCGCGGCGATCACCGGCGCGACCTCGAGCCGATGGATCAGGTTGTCGAGTACCTCCTTGAGGGCGGCATAGTGAACGTAGTCGCCGCCGTCGTGCACCACCAGCAAGCGATAGCGACGCCCCGGGCGGTAGCGAGCCGGCAGGTACACGGTGACCCGGCGCGAACCGCCCAGCGGGGTGTCGGACAGCCAGATGTCCTCGAAGCGACCTCGGCGGGCCTCCGGATCGGGCAGCGTCCAGTCGGGCCGGCAATACCCCACCCCCTGAGCCACCGAATTGGCGCCAAACGGGTCCTGGGCCGTGTTGGGGTTGAAGGGATCGCGGATCCACTCGTGGCGGTCGCCCCGGATCACCTCGATCTTGTACTCCACGCGTGAGCCCGGGGGCAGCTCGTGCACGAGGTACCAAAAGTCGGTGCCCGGCACCCGCAAGAAGGGCTGCGCGGACTCCAGGCCGTAGATCCAGTGGCGCAGGTTGACCGCGTCGGCGTTGCCGTGGAACACGAACGTGGCCCGGTCGCCCTCGATGAGGGGAAAGCTGCGATTGCGCAAGAACGCATCGATGGCCGATCCCTCGGGCGTCCCCCCTTCGAGCAAGTGGTGGATCGCCAGCCTCATGGGGTGGCCTCCTCCTGCTCGGGGCTCCAGTCCTCTATGAGGGGCTCGACCTGGCCCGAGGGCATCAGGCACTCGATCCCCGGCCCCACGGTGAAGCGACGCCCGTCCCAGGCCACGCGCTCCCCGGGATCCAGGGTCACGCAGCGGGCGGGCGAGAAGCGACGAGCAAACAACGACACTCGGCCCGGGTCGTCGAGCTCGAGCCGACGTCGGGCGTGAGGCAGCACCACCAACCCCGGCAGCAAGCCCAGGCCCGCCCCGAGGATCTCCGCGTTGCCCGGGCCCTGCGGGGGGCTATCGTGAAAGAGCACCACCCGGTCGGTGATCGCCATCGCGCCGGCCGACCATGCGAAGATCGGCAGCGGGCGAGGCAACGACGAGAGCAACGAGTCGAACTGGAACAAGCGCATGCGGTTGAGCAGCGAAGCCACGTGGCCGCCCGCGATCAGCAGCGCATAGCACTCGCCCAGCACCGTGCGGAGCTCACGGTAGTGGCGCTCGATAGCCGGACGCCCGGTGAGGCGATGGGTCTGCTCGAACTCCTGCTGCACCGCCCGCGTGCGCGACAGGTGCTGCTCGTCGACCAAGCGCAGGGCCTGGATCGCCGCGTCGCGCTCCTGCTCCACGAGGTGCTCGGGGGCCGCGATCTCGCTGACCTCACGCGCCGCGTCCAGAGCGTGGGCGAGGCGACGACGATACAGATCCTGCAGCGCGCGCAAGACGTCTTGCTTGGCCCGGTGCGCTTCGAAGAACTCCGGGTCCTCCCGATACACGTGGTCGCTACGCGCGTGAAGCCGCAGGTTCACGCAGCGGTGACCCAAGAACTCCTGGAGCTCGTCATCCTCGGCTTCGCGCTCCTGCCAGCCCGCGGTGATCGTGGCCAACGGCCCGGGGATGCCCCAACGCCCAAGCTCGGCATCGATCGTCGGACGGAGGCGCTGAGGGCCGAGTAGAACACCGAGGGTCATGGAGAAGAACGAGGTTTCCGGGCGCCTTGTCAGCCGCCGTCGCTCGCGGTTAGAAGAGCCCGCCTTTTAGCCAATCCGCCTCCACGGGGGCAAGCCAAGAGCGCACACCATGCACGTTCTGTTCGTCGCGCCCCACTTTCCCGCCTACCAGCGCCAATTCGTCCGCGCCCTGTCGTCGGTGGGCGCTCGTGTCACCGGTATCGGGGAAGCCCCGGTCGCAGCCCTCCCCGACGAGATCAAAGGCTGGCTGTCCGGGTACGAGCAGGTGGGCAACGTCTGCGACGAGCAGCAGTTGCTCGACGCGGTACGGCGGGTACAAGCCCAGGGTTGGGTCGATCGCCTCGAGGCCACCGTCGAGGCTCACATCCTCCCCACCGCGCGCGTGCGCGAGGCCGCCACTATTCCGGGCCTCACCGAAAAAGCGGCGCTGCTGTGCCGCGACAAGCCCCTGATGAAGGAGTTCTTGCGAGCGCACGGGGTGCCCTGCGCCCGCTCCACCGGAGCGAGCACCCCCCAAGAGGTGGAAGCCTTCGTGCAGCAGGTCGGCTACCCGATCATCCTCAAGCCTCGCGCCGGAGCGGGGGCAGCCGGGACCTATCGTGCATCCAACGACGCCGAGCTCAGTCACGCCGTGCGGCAGATCGGGATCGGTCACGGCGCCTCGGTGGCACTCGAAGAGTTCATCGAGGGCCACGAGGGCTTCTACGACACCCTGTGCATCGGAGGGCAGGTCGAGCACGAGTTCATCTCGCACTACTACCCCAACGTGCTGGAGGCCATGCGCACGCGGTGGATCTCCCCGCAGATCGTGGTCACCAATCGCATGGACGCGCCAGGCTACGACGAGGTCAAGCAGCTCGGGCGCACGGTGATCTCCGCGATGGAGCTGGGCACGGTGGCCACCCACATGGAGTGGTTCTTCGGGCCCAAGGGGCTCAAGTTCTCGGAGATCGGCGCGCGGCCCCCGGGCGTGGGGCAGTGGGATCTGTACTGCGCCGCCAACGAGATCGACCTCTACGGTGAGTGGGCCCACGGGATCGTGCACCGACGCGCATCCCAGCGGGCTTCTCGGCGATACGCGGCGGGGATCATCGCGCTGCGGCCGAGCGCCGACGGGCGGATCCACGGCTACTCCGGCGTCGAGCAGATGCAGGAGCGCTTTGGCCAGTGGGTGATCAACGCGCACTTGCCCCCCGCCGGCACGCCCACGCAACCGGTGGACGCGGGGTACATGGCCAACGCCTGGGTACAAATGAAGCACCCAGACTACGACACCCTGCGCGAGATGCTGGATACGGTGGGACAGACGCTGAAGGTCCACGCCGGTTGAGTTGTCGATGCCGAGGCCGGCTCGGGATACGCGACGGTGTCGCGCCCGGCCTCGGTCTTGCCCAAGCGGCGTCCACGCTCGGCATCCTGTGCCTGCGACTGGTGCAATGAAACTTCTGGTCGCACGTTGGACACGAAGCTCTCATGGCCCCGCGACACCTATGGACGCTGGTCGCGATCGCCTGCGCCGCGTGGCTGGGTTGGATCTTGTGGCCGAGCCAGTCGCCGGATGCCAACGCCGCCCTCGATTCCGTGGCCGCTCCTGCCCCTGCTCTCGCTCCGCCGGCACCGCTGGCCGATGCAATCGGCCCGCTCGATGGGCTCTCCTCTCGGCAGCGTCGTGCCTTCGTGGTCACCGAGGCCTTCTCGCCCCTCCCTGCGCCGGGCCCCGGTGACTGGCTGACCTTCCACGAAGAAGAGCCACAGACCGTCGCCGACTACTTCGTCTCTGGGGCCAACGACCCGACCGGCCCGCGCAACGTGATCTACGTGCTGCCGGTGGGTCCGCTCCCCGCCGATCGCGGGCCAACCACGGGTGAGCTATCGAGTTACGCGCACGACTTCTTCTCACTGGAGGCACGAGTACTGCCCCCGCTCGATCTCGACGCGCTCGACGTCACCCGCCGCGTACACTACGGCTCACCCCAGCTCAACGCGGCCGACATCCTCGATCACATGGAGCTGCGGCTACCCGACGACGCATACTGCATGATCGCGGTGACGTGGTCCGATCTATACCCCGAGGATTCTTATAACTTCGTGTTCGGCCTGGCCCGCCTCACTCACCGAGTGGGCGTGTTCAGCTTTGCCCGGCTCCACCCCGACTTCTACGGGGACGTTCGCGCCGACCCGAGCGAGGTTCATCGCCTGGTCGAGCGCCGGGCCTTCGCGGTGATGAGCCACGAGATGGGGCACATGTTCGGGCTGGGGCACTGCGTATTCCTCGGCTGCACCATGAACGGCTCCAACAGCCTGGAGGAATCGGACCGCCAGCCGATGCACCTGTGCCCCGTGTGCCTGCGCAAGCTCCACCTGGCTCTGGGCTTCGACCCCGAGCAGCGCTACGAGGCGCTGCAAGCCCAGTACGCCCGCGCCGGCCTGCACAAGGAGGAAGCGTGGGTGCAGCAGCGACGGGCGTTCATCGCCGCGAAGCCCGATCCCTCCTGACGCGCCGTTCGTCTCACTCGCCTCAACCACCACCAACTCCCGGCGAGTACGCCCGCCCTCGAGTGCACCTTGGGGGGATCCGCCCGTCACGGGGTGCCACGCTCGCCCCGAGCCCGCGCCAGCACCGCGGCTTCCCCCGCTCCGCATCCTGGGCGACGCTGCGCCCGCTGATGAAGGTCCTGTTTCTGTCCCCGCACTATCCGGCCGAGATGCTCGACTTCTCTCGT
Source organism: Myxococcota bacterium (assembly GCA_039194325.1). Taxonomy (GTDB): domain Bacteria; phylum Myxococcota_A; class Polyangia; order Nannocystales; family Nannocystaceae; genus Paraliomyxa. Next base: position 75,558 of record JBCCWC010000010.1, on the reverse strand, counting down.
GGCCTGACCGAGGTCGGTGCCACCGTCTACGGCGTGGGTGATGCTCCGGCTGCCCAGCTCCCGCCCCGGGTGAGGCCCTACCTGCACGACTACTTGCAGGTGCCGGGGCTGCTCCACGAGGAGCGAGCATTGCCGCTGCTGGTGGAGGCCGCCCGCAGGATCGGAGCCGACCGCGTCGAGACCCTATGGGAACCACTGGTGCTGCTCGCCGCGCGTGTGCGCGATGCGATGGGGATCGTCGGGATGGACTACGACACCACGCTGGGCTTTCGCGACAAGCCGACCATGAAGGCCCGATTGCAGGAAGCCGGGGTGCGCGTGCCGAGGTTCAGCCGCGCCAACTCGGTCCGCGGCGTACTGCAGGGCGCGCGGGAGATCGGCTACCCCGTGGTGCTCAAGCCGGTCGCGGGGGCCGGCACGGCCGACACCTGGCGGGTCGACGACGAAGACGAAGCGCGAGCCCGCCTGGCCACCATGGGCCATGTGCCCGAGGTGAGCATCGAGGAGTTCATCGAGGGCGAGGAGTTCACCTACGACGGCGTGGCCATCGAGGGCGAGGCGGTCTTCGAGAGCATCACGCAGTACCACCCGCCGCCCTTGCAGGGGCGCACGCAAGAGTGGATAAGCCCCGCCCAGATCACCCTTCGCGACCCTCACACTCCCGCCGTGCGGGGTGGCGTCGAGCTGGGGCGGCAGGCGCTCGCTGCCCTGCGGATCGGTACCGGCTTCTTTCATATGGAGTGGTTCAAGACCCGCTCAGGCGAGGCGGTCTTTAGCGAGATCGGCTATCGTAATGGCGGGGCCAAGCTCGTGGACGCGATAAACTACGCCAACGAGATGGATATCTACCGCGAGTGGGCCCGAGCGGTGTGCTGGCACGCCTTCGAGGCGCAGCCGCGCCGTAAGTACCACGTGGTCACGGTGTTCAAGCGGGCGCTGGGGCGGGGCCGGATCACTCGGGTAGAAGGGCTGGAGGCCGTGCGCCAGCGAGCCGGCCGGGGGCTCATCGAGGAGGGCCTGCTCCCGGTGGGTCACCCCCGACGCAACTGGAAGAACACCCTCATGAGCGACGGCCACGTGACCATGCGCAGCGTGGACTACGACGACGTCTGCGGCATGCGAGACGTAGCCGTCGAGCAGCTACGCATGTTCGCCGAGTAGGGTGCGGCCTTGGGGATCTATGCGCCACGGTTCGGCTATACGAACCGCATGGTCGACGCGCTGGGGCGCATCGAGGCTGCGCGAGCGATCGTCGAGATCTTGCCCCTGCCCCCCGACGCCGGCCTGTGGCTCCGCCTTCGCGCGGTGCAAAAGCACACGCGAAGCTCTACGGCGATCGAAGGCAACACCCTGGACGAACGCGAGTTTCGCCGCGCAATCGTGCAGGCGGGCCCGCGGCAGGGGGCAGAGGCGGAGCAAGAAGTACGAAACTACTGGCTCGCTCTGGAGCGCGTCGAAGAGTTCGCCGACCAAGGCGAACCCCCAGATCAAGACTTCATCCGGCGGCTTCACGGCACGGTGATCGTCCGGCTACGCGGCCGACGCACTCCCAGCCAGTACCGGAGCGTCGAGTGCCCGGTGGTCGACTCGGCGACGGGAGCCGTGGACTATGCACCCCCCGAGCCCAAGGACGTACTCGCGCTGATGCGTGGGCTCGAGTCCTGGCTTCATGCGAGGGAGACACAGGTGCTCCCAGTCCCCGTTCGAGCGGCGATCCTCAGCCATCGCTTCCTCAGCATTCACCCCTTCGAGGATGGGAACGGGCGTACGGCCCGCCTCCTCGCCACGGCCGAGCTGTGGCGCTCGGGCTATCGAATGCGGGGATTCTTCTCGTTCGAGGAGTTCTTCGACGCCGACCGCGCGAAGTATTATCAGAGCCTGCAGATGGGGCTACCCATCGATTTCTACGAAGGTCGCTACGATGCCGACCTGACCGAGTGGATCGAGTATTTCGTGGAGACCATGGCGCAGGCCGCCGACGAGCTCCGCATGAGGGCCGAGCACCTGCACGATCTCACCCGACCCACCCAATTGGCACAAATGCCCTGGGAGACGCTCTCTCGGCGTCAGCAGCAGGTACTCACGCGGCTGTTGCTCGGCTCACTCGAGCAACGTGCCGCGCGCGTCGAGCTTCGGCCTGGCGACATCCGAAGCTGGTTCGAGGTCTCCGCACCCACCGCTCGGGCCTGGCTCCACGAGTGGATGGACGAGGGATTCGTCGACCCGGTGGCCACACAGTCCCAGCGCGTTCGGCGCTACCGGCTGAGCGACCGGTGGCAGACGATGATCAAGCACGGTTTAAGAGAAGTGATCGACGGCGGTTAAGATAAGTAAATTTAGTGAAAAAAGTCACAAAATTATTTCTATGTAAACAATTTCAACCACTTACAAAATTTTGCGCTGATATTTAAGATAAGTCGTCCAGGTTCGTTAGCGACATTTGTCGAGAGCATTTTCGCGCAATTCTACGCGTCGCGCTTCTCACGCACCCCCCAGTAGAGCAACAACACGTCCCATATCACGTGGCCCGTGGTGACCGCCCACAGTCCCGCCCAGGGCAAGACGAGCAGAGCGATCGTGGTGTAGGTCGCGGTCAGGTACAGGCAGATCCGCGGTGAGTACTTGGGGTAGTGGAGCAGCCCGAACAACAGGGCCATCGACACTGCCGTCAGGGGCGTGATCCCCAACCACGCCAAAGGAGCCAGCACCAGGCCATCCTCGGTGGTGACCAGCACGATCGCCCACGGCTTGCGGCGGAAGGACTCGACATCTCGATCGAAGGCATGCGAGGTCCCAGACGCTGCATCCTCCTCGGACGGAGAGACGAACAGCGACACCACGTACGACAGCGCCCACCGAAGCAAGGCGAACCCGAACATCACGCCCACAAAAGCGGGTATGCCCCACGGATCGAAAGCAAAGGGCTGCGTCAGCAGGTGTAGTACCAGCACCACGAAGCCGACGACCATGAACATGACATAGCGATGTCGCAGCCAGGGGAAGCGCGCCACGCCCAGCATTCGGATCAGTTGCTCGGCCTCGTCGGAGCCTCGCGCCGACGCCTTGCGCAACTGCTCGACCGCCGCTCGTCGGTTGGGAAATGTACCCCGACCGTGAGCCAGACAGCGCCCGAGCAAGATCTGCCCCTCCAGATCGCCCCGCTCGGCCGCCTCGGACACCCAGGCGTAGGCGCTTCGATCGTTGGCCACCGCGCCATAGTCGTAGCGCCGAGCATTGAACGGGTGTGACAGCCAATACCGAGCAAAGCGCAGGCGCAACGCCGGATCGACCTCCGGCCGCTCGGCGATCGCCCTCATCTCGTTGAGCACGGCGATGTGCTCGTGAAACACACGCTCACTGCCGGGCAGCTCGGCCTCGAGGCGCTCGAAGAGGGTATGAAGATCATCGGCCCCGGCTCCCCGGTAGGCCCGCGCTCGCAGCAGCTCGAGGGGATGCTGGCTCGCGGTCTGGTGGGAGCGCTCGGATCGATCCAGGGCGGCGCTCCATGCTTTTCGCTGGTCCTGGACGGCCCCGGGGCGCGTCGCCAGCTCGCCGAGCTCTTGCTCGATGACCACGCGCTCGGCTGGACCCACGTGCTCGTGCAGCGCGAGCAGAGCTTCGGCCAAGGCGGTGCGCTCGTCGGTGCTGGCCCAGCTGCACCGCGCGGCGATCCCCAGCTCCTCCACGAGTAACCGCGCGAGACCGACCTCCCCCTCGGCTAACCGTACCTGCACCAGCAGCCCCAGGACCCGGGCCAGCGATCCTCGCACCCGGCGATCATCCGACCCGCGCGCCAGCACCCGCAGGTGTTCGAGCTCGGGCTCGACCGCCGTGGCTCCTTCGCGTCGACACGTGAGCCCCGAGTAGATCTCGAGCACTCGGGCGGTCATCGGAACGCCGTCCTTGTCGTCGGCGATCGCGTTCACCCGCTCGACCAGCTCGGGTAGTCGCTCCAGGGCCGACTCGTCCTGCCCATGGTCGACCCGATACACCACCGCATCGAGGCAAACATGGGCCCACGCCACGTGCTGGCGCGAAACCAGGCGGCTGGTCCGAGACGCGTGCGGCCTGTCCAGCTCCGTGGCCAGGCGACGTTGCAGCACCGACGCGCGCTCCGGTCGGTTCAGTTCGAGACACTCACGATGGGCCCACCGAAGCTCCTCAGCCCAGCGAGTACGGAGCGACTCGGTCGCTCCGTCGTGGAGTAGCTCTTCGAGCTGCTCCACGCGGAGCTCGACACGGCATAGCTCGTCCTCGCGATCGAGCTCGATCTCCCCGTCACACGGGGCATCACCAGATTGCACATCCACCGAACTGGGCACAGCGGTCCAGCATTCCACGGCTCGACTGACGCTACGCCGATGCTACGGATCGGCTGGCAAGAAGCCTCGGTCGCGCATCAGCGCGTCGATCGCCGCGTCGCGCCCACGGAATGCCCGGTAGGCATCGGCGGGATCCACGGCATTCCGCGGCGCGAACAAGTGCTCGACCAGCTTGCTCGCCCACCGCTCATCGTAGAAGCCGCCCTCCGACTGGGCGAACGCCTCCGCGGCATCGGCGGTAAGTACATCGGCCCACAAATACCCATAATAGCCCGCCGCGTAGCCCTCGCCGGAGAATACGTGGCTGAAGTGGGGCGAGCGATGCCGCATGACCAACTGCGGAGGCATGCCAAGCGCCGCGAGGGTCTGCCGCTCGAAGGCATCGGGGTCGAGCCCCTGCGGATCGACCGTGTGGTACTCGAGATCCAGCAAGGCCGAGGCCAAATACTCGGTGGTGGCGAACCCCTGGTTGAAGGTGGCGGCCTTCCGGATCTTGGCCACCAGCTGCGCCGGCATCGGCTGGCCGGTCTGGTGGTGGACGAGATAGCCGTCGATCACGGCGTCGGTGAGCAGCCAGCGCTCGAGCAATTGCGACTGGAACTCGGTATAGTCGCGCACCCCGCCGTTGAGGGTGCGATAGTCTACGCGGGACGAGAGCGCGTGCAGGGCATGCCCGAACTCGTGGAAGTAGGTCTGCGCATCATCCCATGAGATCAGCACGGGCTCGCCCGGGGGCCCCTTGATGAAATTGGAGTTATTGGACGACAGCACACTCTGCTCGCCGTCGAACGTGGTGTGCCCCCGATAGGTCGTGGCCCACGCCCCCGACCGCTTGCCGGGCCGGGCAAAGGGGTCGAGATACCAAAGCCCCACATGCCGACCCGAGCTCGCGTCGGTGACCTCCCAGACCTTCACGTCGGGATGCGGCACGGGGACGCTCCCCTCAAGCACTGGGATGAAGCGAAAGCCGAAGAGCCGACCGGCCACCATGAACATGGCCTCGCGCAGCTTGTCGAGCTGGAGGTACTGCTTGACCTCGTTGGAATCGAGGGCGTACTTCTGCTTGCGAACCTTGTCGGCGTAGTAGCGATAGTCCCAAGGCTCGATGGTGATCCCCGCCCCTTGAGCATCGGCGATCGCCTGCATGTCGGCCACCTCCTGCTTCACGCGGGCCACCGCGGCGGGCCAGACCGCCATCATCAACGCTCGGGCGCGCTCGGGTGTGCGCGCCATTCGGTTCTCCAGGCGCCATCGCGCGTAGTTGTCGTAGCCGAGCAGGGCCACGCGCTCGTCACGAAGCTTCAAGATCTCGGCGATGATCGCGTTGTTGTCGCGCTCGTCGCCATTGTCGCCGCGGCTATAGTAGGTGCGCCACACCTTCTGCCGAAGCTCGCGCTCGGTCGAGTAGGTGAGGAAGGGATCCATCGACGAGCGGGTGTTGGTGATCGCGTACTTGCCCGGCTGGCCACGCTCGGCCGCCGCCGCTGCGGCTGCCGCCCGAAACGACTGGGGGAGCCCCCCCAGCTGCGGCTCGTCGAGGTAGAGCACGTAGCCTTCTTCGTCGGCGAGCACGTTGGTGCCAAAGGCGTTGTGCAGCTCCGCGAGGCGGCCCTGGATCGCCGCGTAGCGCTCCTTGTCGGCCCCGGCGAGCGTGGCCCCCTGCCGGTCAAACCGCTCGTGAACCAGCTTCACCAGGCGGCGCTCGGCAGGGCTGCGCGAGGCCGCCGCTTCGGACCGGTAGACCGCCGCAATGCGGCCAAAGAGCACCTCGTTTCCGAGCATCTTCGACTCGTACTCCGCGTAGATCGGGGTGATCCGCTCGTCGATCTCGCGAAACTCCGGGGACGATAGGCTACTGCGCCACAGGTTGTAGTAGACCTCGACCCGACGGATCGCCTGGCCGGCTCGCTCCATGGCCACGATGGTGTTCTCGAACGTCGGGGGCTCGGGATTACGAGCGATCGCCTCGAGCTCGGCCAGGTGCAGCTCGATCCCCCGCTCCATGGCGGGCTCTAGCGCCGACAGCTCCATGCGATCGAACGCAGGCACGCCCCCGTAGGGCCCTTGCCACTCGGCCAGTAGTACGTTGTCCATCGTCTCGACTCCTCGGGTGCCTGCAACGACGGCCGCCACATCGGTCGAGCCTCGGGCACACGAACCCAGGGCAAGCGGGACCATCGCGGCCAGCATGGTGACGGTCTTGTGCATCGAGAATTCGCCTCGGCGTGTGGGTGAGCGGCGAACGACCGCTCGCGGGGCCGGACTCTAGCAGCCAGTCGTCGCTGATACGCCGGCCAGCACCCGGTGTTCCCCGTCCTAGAGCACGAACGAGCGATGGTCGCGGACTGCCCAGAACGATCAGGAGGGTGCTTCGTCCACCTCGAGGTCAGCCAACGCCTGACGATAGAGCGCCACCAGTTCGGGGGAATCGTTGTTGCTGGCCAGTCCGTCCGAAGCGGGGCGCCGCCGACGACGAGACCGGCGCCGTCGGGTCGTCGACTCCTCGTCATCCTTGGCGGTGTCCGCAGCGACCGCAGCAGCGGGAACAGCGCCAGAGTCGTCACGGCGTCGCAGCTTGGCCAAGGCCTCCTGAAGCTTGTCGGGCAGCTGAGGCGTCTGCGTCGGTGGCACTGCCGGGCTGTCGGCCGACTCGGTCGACTCGGCCAACTCGGACTCCGCGGTGACCCGATCGGACTCTGGAGCGACCAACTCGACCTCGGTCCCCGCGGCATCGAAGCGGGACAAGAGATCCTGGAGGTCGAACGCGGAGCCCACAGCGGCCGCCGGGGCCTCGGGGAGGTCGGGGACCTGAGCCCCCCAATCGGCGGCATACGCCTGAGCGACGGCTGCGCTCTCGGCCTGCGCGAATAGATCCCGCACATCGACCACCATCGTGGCGCCGGTACGGGCCGGCTCTTGCGGCTCGGACTCCGCCGTCGCTTCCGGGTCGGCCGCCATCGAAGACGAACCCGGGCCGATGTCGTCGATGTGCATCACCACCGTCGAGCCGGTCACGGGCCCCTCGGGTACACCGACGTTCCCGAAGTCGTGCATGGGCGGATCCCCGAGCACGATGACTGCCGTATCACCGGTCATGCTCGGCTCGGGCTCTGCCTCTGCCTCTGCCTCGGCCTCGGCCTCGGCCTCAAGGGAGAAACGCCCGTCGCCTTGTTCCCCCTTGTGCTCGTAGCCGTAGTCGAGCTCGGCCACCGGGCTGTCGAGCTCACTGGCGGGCAGAGGACCGACATTGGTGTCCTCCTGCTCCGAAAGCTCGAGAGTGGCCACCTGACGCTGCTCGGAGGTGATCTCGGGGCTCGTCGCCGTAGAGGTCGTGGGCTGGACCTCGGTCCGATCCTCGTCGGCGGGATCGGCCAGCCATCCATCCCTGACCTCGCCATCCGAGTCGGTCAGCTCGCCGAGCGCAATGACCAGCGCCGACTCGACCGGCTCGGCCGACTCACCGAGCGAGAGCTCCGCGGAGATCGCCTGAGCACGGACCTCGGCCGACTCGACCAGAGACGGCGATCGGTACAGCCCCGAAACCTCTTCGAAGGCATGCACTGCCTCGTCCTCACCGATCGCGGGAAGACCGGGCGCTTCGTCCCCCCCGTGCTCGACCGGCGCAAAGGGGTCGAAGGGCGCCGCGTCGCCGAGATAGCCGTGGATCGACGAGGGGACCGGAGGAAGATCGGGTTCTTCGGGGTAGGAGGAACTCGCTTCGGCCCAGCGCTGGACCGCCCCCTCTTCGTGGTCCGAGGGTGAGAGCTCGGGTGGGGGCTCGGGCTCGCCGACCGACGCAGCGGCCACTTCGGGGGCCTTGCCGGGCCCGGGCGACGGCTCGACGACCGTTTCGCCCCGGGCCTCGATCGTCCGAGGGGTGACCCGAGCCTCGGTGTCGGCCATGGGGTCGATGAGCAACTCCGTGCGGGTCACGAACGTGCCGGGCTCGGCCGCCACGTTTGCATCGACTCCGGGCTCGGGTGCGCTGGGGACCGACTGGGGGCCTTCGCTGTCATGGCCCCCGGGATTCGGCTGAACGATGGCCCCATCGGGCTCGTCGAAGGCCTGGGTCTTGAGCTCGTCCTCGGTCCATCCCTCGTCCTCGCCAAACCGCACGACCGGACCCTCGTGCAAGAACGACTGGGGGCGTGAGCTATTGGAGACCGACCCTTCGCCCGGTGGCGCGACCGGTGGCGCGGCCAGTGGCGCGGGTACAGCACCGGGATCGTATCCGTCGGGCACCGCCACCATCGTCGAGTCCCAGTGAGGCTGCAACTCGGACGCGGCCTCCACCGGCGGAACCCCGTCGTGAGGCGTTCGGTGATACGTGTATGCACCTGGAGGAGGCTCGGGACTCGCCTCGGGACTCGCCTCGGTAGTGGGGTGCTGACCGGTCGTCGCGTTCGGGTGCTCATCGCCGACCCCCGGAACCTGGACCGTACCCGCGCTCGTGTAGTGGCCAGTCCCTGGGTGGGGGTACTGGCCCGTAGCCTGGCTCGTAGCCGCCTGCGAGAACGAGTTGGTCCCGACGTCACCCGGATGCTGAGTCGGGACCGCGCCCGGGTAGGCGTGAGCCTCGGGGTAGCGCTGCATACCCGAGCCGGGGACCGATTCCATCGGCGGATATCCGCCGGGGGCCGGGCTGTGCGGGCTTGGGGCTCTCGGCGGATAGCCCTCGTGGTAACCCTCGCGCGCGGGGTACTGATCCATGGTCGCCTGGGTCGCCTGGGTCGCCTGGGTCGCCTGCGGCTGGACACCCGAGTACGCGGTTGCACCCGGGCCAACCTGCGAATGAGGCTCGACGCCGCTGGGCTGAGCCATGGCTGGGTACTGACTCGTCGCTCCGCCGGGAGTAAAACCTGCCGGGCCGTGCGCCGTGCCCGGTGCCGCTCCCGGTGCATAGCCGTGGGCGTAGCCATGAGGATCTGCCTCTGGATACGCACTCGTCGGCGAATGTGGGTATCCGTGACCACCGGCCATGGGATGGGGGCCTGTCGGTCCGTGCGAATACTGGCCTTCCGCGACCGGGTAGCCGCTGGTCGGTCCGTGCGAATACTGGCCCCCACCCGCGACCGGGTAGCCGCCGGTCGGCCCGTGCGAATACTGGCCCCCATCCGCGACCGGGTAGCCGCTGGTCGGCCCGTGCGGATACTGACTCGCTTCCGCGGCCGGGTAACCACCGGTCGGCCCATGCGGATACCGGCTCGCATCTGCTGCCGGATCGGGCACCGGATGACCGCTGGGCGTCCCTTGCGGATACGAATACGCACCTGGAGGGTAGCCATACGGATGGGGCGAATATGGGCTGGATTGCTGCCCCGCCACCCCGTGGGGCGACCCATGCGGATATGCACTGGAGCCGGCCTGCGCATGAGCGTAAGCATCCGCGCTCACATGGGGGCCGCTCGTCGCGTGCGGGTATGGACCTCGTGGAACCGACCCCATGCTCGTGGGATCGACGACCGGCTGCGGATGCGATGCGGCCCACGGGTCCGCTCGAGGCACCGACGAGTTCGCGATTGGCACCGACGAGCTCGCTATTGGCACCGACGAGCTCGCTACCGGCACCGACGAGCGCGCTACCGGCACCGACGAGCTCGCTACCGGCACCGACGAGCTCGCTACCGGCACCGACGAGCTCGCTACCGGCACCGACGAGTCCGCAACAGCGGAGGTTGGGGCGGGTTGAGCTGCAGCGTGCTCGGCCTCCGGAGCCTCCATCTGGGGAAGGCGCTCGAAGAACACACACGCCTGCTGAGCGAGCGCGGTTTGGACCTGCATGGTCCGCACGACCTCTTCGAGCTTTTGACGGGTCGACGGATCGAGGTCGGCAAACCGAAGGCCGAGCACGTAACCTTCGCGAGTACGCTTACGCCGAACCACGACGGCTTGGAGGTTGAGGGTGATCCCGCCGAAGCTGGACTCGATGCGGGCTCGTTGTCGAGTGCGCGCCGACTTCGGGCTGAGCACCGACATCCCCCCCACGCTGAGATCGATACAGTGACACCGAACCGCACCATGCGACGTGTGAACGAAGGCATCACCCCGGACGGTGACCCTCGGCGAAACTCGCCTGTCGTTGACTACGCGCATGGTCGTTCCCCCTCCCAGAGGCGCCTACACGATACCAATGGGCACCATTGATCTGCGACCACGATCCGGCGCGATCAAGGGCTTTGCCCGGCATTTTTTTCGATCGAATGCCGGCTGTTCATGAACTTTGATTCGATGACGATGGGTGGCGACGACACCTGGGGTGTCGATCCCCCACCAAAAACGGGGTCTGGATCCCTCAGCCCGCGGGTCGCGATCTGGGGCAGTTCGAGAGCATGGCACGAGCGCTGCACGAGGACCGCACGAGCATGAGGGGTGCATGGGCAAGATCGCGCCTATGATCGTACTCGCGTACGTTACACCGTGCCATTCGCGCTCCCTGCTAGCCTGCTCGGGTGACCGACCCCAGCCAGGCCCGTGATGTAGAGTCCCTGCGCGCAGCAATCGCCGGCGGAGCCCAAGCCGAGTATCTGTGCTTTTGGGGGCACACCGCCAAGGGAGCCCGAGCCGTGGGACCATGGGTACTGAGCCAGTGGTTCGAGGCGCCCTTCGAGGTCGATGGTGTCCGATACCCGACCGCAGAGCACTGGATGATGGCCGGCAAAGCCGAGCTGTTCGGCGATGCCCAAAGTCGCGAGCAGATCCTGCGCGCGAGCTCATCGCGTGAGGCCAAGGCCCTCGGCCGTCGGGTCCGAGGAAGCTCTCGCCCTGTGACACCGCCCGGGGTCGATGGGCGTGCGCGATGGGCTTCCCAAGAACACCCCGGTTTTCGTCCATCCTGGGTGCTGCATGCGTAAGACCGAGGCCGGGCGCGACACCGTCGCGCATCCCGAGCCGGCCTCGGCATAAATAGCCTAGTTCTCGACGACCACGGTCACGGCCGACAGCGCCATGAGGCTGGCGGTGATCGTCTGGTCCTCAACGTCGACCTGCTCGTCCGCCAGGTAGGCCCAGTTCAGCTCGCGATGCGCCACCATGCTCATCGATTGCGGGTCACGCGAGCCGAGATCCTCGTCGTCGTAGTCGAACACCAGCGCGGTAGGCCGCGCGAAGGTCAGCCCCATCGGCTCGATGACGTAGAGGGGAGAAATCGCGCCTTCGGGCGCATCGGTCACCGTGATCGTGATCTCGACCGCCTCGTCGAGCGCCCCCTCGGGGATCTCCAGCGCCATACGACCATCATCCGAGACCACCAACCCACCCTCGGAACCGATCCGATCCCCATTCAGATCGCAACCGGTCGCGATCGTCGAGGCGAGGACGGCGGCGGTGAAGACGGTGCGAGCGGCGTGCATGGCGGTCTCCCTAGATGGTGGGCAGGTGAGCTCCTAGCTCATCCTTTATCCGACATCATCTTGCATCGCACCTACAGGTATTACAAGGTGATTATTTAATCTTACCCCATACCATAATGTATTGAAATGTAATATAAAATACAATCATAGAGTTACATGGTCACATCCGGGGGACATTGTCGAGTTTTTCACTCGGTCGCTCCGCGGTAGAGGAGGGTGCGTGATTTTCGCGCTCGTCCTTTGCCCTCTGCTCACAACGGCGTAAGGGGAGCGCCGCGGTCAGGGGAGCGCCGCGGGCAGGGGATCACCACGCCACGAGGAGGGAACCTCGGGCCGAGGCAGGCGCCCCTTCATGAACATCATGCGCGCCGCGATCTCATGAAAGATCGCCTGAAGAGGAGCCGCCCGCTTGGGCCCATCGAACAACGAGATCAGGCGAACCCCCGCCTCGAAGGTCGACAGGCCGCGCTCGTCGTGCTGGGTTCTCACCCCCCAACGCGAGGCCGGTCCGGGCGGCAGCGCGACGCACTGGAGATCCTGCACGACGGGCACCCGCCGGCTCATGCGTGAGCACTGGTGCCAAGTTCCATCGAGCAGGGCAAAGCCCAGGCGCTGACCGGGGGCCAGGCTCGACCGCAAGCGCGCCGTTCCTTCGGCATCGAGCGTCACCGCATCCTCTCGCGGGTAGAGCACGCAAAAGCGCACATCGTCGCGCAAGAGTGCCGTAGGGTCAAAGGGCGGCTCGCGCTGCCCGTAGTGGGTGATCGCTGTGCCCGGCACCATGTCGGCGAGCCAGCGCCCGGTATTGGTGGGCTTGAAGCGCTCGCGAACGTGCCGCACCACCACCAGAGCAAGGCGGCTTTCCACCCGGGGAAAGCTCGCACAGACGCACAGCGGCTGGTGCAGTCCACACCGCTCGCATCGTCCGGCTCGCTTCTTGCGCTGGGACATGGCGGCCGTCCACCTCAGCGCAGGTCACCGAGCGCCGTGGCCACCTGCTCCCGCAGATCCTCGGGAAAGAGCGCCCGGTAGTGCACAAAGGTCTCCCGGGACAGCCCGTGCATCACCGGCGATGCGTCGAGCAGCCGCTGGAGTCGACCGCGGCTAGAGATCACCATTAGCGCCTCGTCCTCGATATAGGCGTCGATCTCCACCCGGTCGATCCCTCCCGCGTAGACCGGGTCGTAGCCCCCGTCGCGCAGCACCTCATGAAGCCGCGCCTCGGCGCTGTGGATCGGCGCATCGGGGTGCAGACGCATCGACTTGAACAGCCGACGGTCGCGCAAGCGCGCCGCCAGCTCGCCGAGGATCGGATCGTCCCCATCGGCGTAATGCCGGATCGCCGCCTGTAACGCAGCATCGTCGAGCTGCAAGAAAGCGGCGGTCGACACCGACTCGCCGCGCAAGAGCGCCTCCAGAGCCGGCGGCGTGCCCGGCTGAGGCCCCAACGCTCGCAGGCGGCCAAACAGCGCGCGCGAGACGGCATCGGCGGCCCGGACCGCCTTGTGCAGATAGACCTGCCGGTACATGTAGAGACGATTGAGGAAGAATCCCTCAACCGCGGTGAGCCCTTTCTCCCCGTCGACCGCCAGGGTCGCCGCACAGTCGCTGGGCGGGAGGTACAGGCGTAGCGCGGCCAGCAACCAGTCGAGATCGAGCAGGCCGTAGCGCACCCCGGTCATGTAGGAATCGCGCAGTAGGTAGTCGCAGCGGTCGACGTCGAAGGTCCCCGAGACCGCGCGCGCGAGATGACGGATCGGGCTGTGTCCATGCACCAAGCGCTCGACCAGCGCGGGCACCTGTGGGTCGATCTCGCGCAACACCTGGTGGACCTCGGTCTCGGGATCGAGCAGGATCGACGATGTCCACTCCTCGTGGGCCCGGGCATCGGGCAGCACCGCCTCGAAGGTGTGGCTGAACGGACCATGGCCAATGTCGTGCAGCAACGCGGCCGCCAGGGCCACCCGGGCCATGTCGTCGTCGATGCGGTCGGAGGCGGGGATGTCGGATGCCAACCGACGCACCCGGTCGAGATAGCGTTTCATGACGTGGGCCGAGCCCACCGCATGCGCGAAGCGGGAGTGCTCGGCGCCGGGGAACGCGAGCGACGCATGCCCCAACGCTCGGATCCGGCGTAGGCGCTGCACCTCCTGGGTATCCATCAGTCGCGCAACAACATTCCCTACCTCCCCCTCGAACGAGATCAGGCCGTGGACGGGATCGCGGAGGATCACGAGGGCTGTCATACCTGCCTGCTCCCGGCCTGACTACCGGTAGGACCCCGCGGACACACCCGATCCAACGGGCCACGCGGTACGCCCGTGGTACCCTTGCGGTCGTTTCCGCCTCCATGTACGCGTGCCCAAGCTGCCATACTGCGCTCGATGCGAGCCGGCCCCTGCCGCCGCGATGCCCCGTCTGTGGCGCGCGACTCACCCCTGGCCCTCCTGGTCTTGCTGGCCCCCCTGGTCTTGCTGGCACGTCGAGTCCCGGCGCCCCTCCCGGCTTTGCCGGGACCCCCGGGGAGACGACCGAAGCCCCGATCTTCGGGATGCCCGAGGACAGCTCGGGCGGGATCCCCCGGCCGTCGCTCGGTCCACCCGACCGTCGGCAACCGTCAGCCGCCCCTGCGCCAACCGGCCCGGTCAGCGGCCCACCGAGCATCGGCTTGGATGACTCCCCACACAACGAGTTCGACCTGGGGGTGGGTGAAGCCCCATCCCTAGAGCTGGACTTCGGCGGCGGCCCCGGTCGCCACCCGCCATCCGAGCCCCCGCCGGGGATCTCAGCCAGCGAGTCGGGGTTGGACTTCCCTGCCCCGGTCGACCGCTCGCCTGGAGGATCGGACATCGATCTGCCCAGCCCGGTCGGCATGCCGCCCGCCGCCGGGCACTCGCCGCCCGACGCGATCTCCCTCGATCTGCCCGCCCCGATCGACGATCTTCCCAGACCCGCACCACCGAGGTTCTCGGCCCCACCATCTCCCCCCGGACCGAGACCTCCGAGCCCCTATACCCCCGGCCCGCCGCCGGCGGGGCCTCCCGCGGCCGGGTTGCCGTCGTTCTCCGACGATCTACCCGCCCCCGTCGATCTCGACCTACCCACGCCTGCATCGGGACCGTCCTCCAACGCCGGGTTCGATCTTCCTCCGCCTCCCGGGGCACAGCTCGACGACGGACTCGATCTTCCGATCCCCCAAGACCTGCCGGCCCCTGGCGGCCAGCAGATGGTCACGCCCGTAGGCCAGGATCTCGCCCCTTCGAACATCGGCGTCGCCCCCTCCAACCTGGGCGTCGCCCCTTCCGACCTGGGCGTCGCCCCTTCCGACCTGGGCGTCGCCCCTTCCGACCTGGGCGTCGCCCCTTCCGACCTGGGCGTCGCCCCTTCCGACCTGGGCGTTGCCCCCTCCAACCTGGGCGTCACCCCGGCAGGACCCGGGCAAGCGACGGGCGACGCGGCCGGATCCGCTGCACCGGGTACCGACGTCCCCCCAGCGGTGAACCTCGGGGCCGGACTCGGAACAAACACGCTGGGGGCCGCGCCCAATCGTTCCCCGGCCAAGCTCATGGCTCCGGCTCGGCCGCCTATCTCTCGCACGCTGCTCGTCGTAGTGGGAGGGATCGCCGTGCTGGGCCTAGCCGCAGTAGGCGTACTCTATTCCGGAATCCTCGATCCGGACGATCCCGAGCCCACGGTGCTGCGGGGGAAGCCCGGAAAGAACAAGCCCAAGACCAAAGAGGACGACAGCGCCGGCAAG
This sequence comes from Myxococcota bacterium, assembly GCA_039194325.1. Lineage (GTDB taxonomy): Bacteria > Myxococcota_A > Polyangia > Nannocystales > Nannocystaceae > Paraliomyxa. The sequence continues at coordinate 60,130 of JBCCWC010000010.1, read as the reverse complement.
AGCCCCGAGCCGGCGGCCGCCCCGAGCGGCCCGGCGGTCGAGCGAAGCTCTGCGGTGCTGGCCATGATGGCCAAGCACACCCCGGCTGCCTATCTCGAGGCCAAGGCGGCATCCACCGCAGCGAGCGACGCGGTAGGAGCCGCCGAGGGTGCGCTGCTGCTGCACTACCACTATGGGCCCAACCCCGCGCTCGCCACCGAGGCCGCGACCCTGCTCCAGGGTCACGCCGGCACCACCGAAGCATTCGTCCAGCGTGTGATCGGCCTATCCTCGCTCGCCGCCGGTAACATCAGCGGGGCCGAGCCAAGCCTCGCGGCCGACGATCCGCGGACCCGCTTGTATCGGGGTTGGGCGCGACTGTCCCAAGGTGAGCTCGACCAGGCCAAGGCCGACGCCGACGCCGTCCTCGAGGCACTACCCGACGAGCTGAGCGCCCGTCACCTGACCTTGGCCATCGCCGCCGCCCGTGAACCCGCCGCCGCCGTGCCGACCCTCGTAGCCGCGGTCGCCAAGAACCCCCACCCCGCCCTGCAGGCCCTGCTGGCCACCACCGCCATCGAGACCGGACAGCTGGCCACCGCTCGTACCGCCACCGACGCGCTCGATCCCACCGCAACCGAGGACCCGGGCGTACAAGCCTGGACTCACGTGCAAAAGGCTCGGGTACACGAGGCCCAGGGCGACTACGTCGAGGCGCTGGCCGCCTACGACCGCGCGCTCGAGCTCGTGCCGCAGGCCCCAGTGGTGCATGCGGCTCGTATCCGGGCATTGCTCGCCGCCAAGCGCTTCAACGACGCGAGCGCGGCCGTCTCGATCCTCGTCCGCGAGCAGGCCGAGAACCTCGAGATCCAGCTGCTCCAAGCCGAGGTGGCCGTGCAGAGCGGCGACGGTGACATTGCGTTGGAGATCCTCGGCAAGCTCGCCAAGGCGATGCCCAAGGACGCTCGGGTGATGCGCCTGACCGGTGAGGTTCACGCCAAGCGCCTCGCGATCGACGAGGGCCAGACCGCCTTCGCCGCGGCACGGACCCTCGACCCTCTGGACTACCGAGTCGCGATGAGCGAGGCGATCCTCTTGGCCGACGCCAGGCGGCTGCCCGACGCCCTCGCCGTCCTCGAGACCGCGCGCGCCGCCGCACAGGAGGCCGGTCGCCAGGCCGACGTCGCTCGGCTGCTGGTGACCAAGGCCAGGCTCCACGATCAAGCGCGGGAGAGCAACGCCGCGATCGAGGCGCTGTCACGCGCGCTGGAGGCCGTACCCACCGACAACGAGGCCCAGGTCCTGCGTGGTGCCTTGCGCCTGAAGCTCGGGCCGAACGCCGAGGGTCGGGCCGATCTCGTGGAGGTCTTCGAGCGAACCGGCGGCTTCCCGGGTCTGGCCGCCCCGCTGGGCCAGCTCTTCGTGCTCGAGGGCAACTACGACGCGCTCGAGCGTCTCGTGGGCGATCGCCTGCGTGGCGATCAAACCGACGACGAGCTCCTACTGCCCGGCATCCGATTGCGTCTGCAGCAGGGGCGCACCGAGGATGCACGAACCCTGGTGCAGACCGCGCTCACGCGGCGTCCCTCCGACTGGGAAGCGCACATGCTCCTGGCCCAGCTGCTCATCTCCGAGGGCAAGGCCAGCGAGGCGCTCGCCGAGATCGAGCGGGCCCGGCCTGCCACGCCGCAGGCCGAGCTGATGCTCCAGCGGGGCAAGATCCTCGAGTTCAACGCCCGGCACGACGACGCGATCCCCGAGTACCGCGGCGCGCTCGAGCTCGCGCCCGATCTCCACGAGGCGCGGTTCCTCTTTGGCCGCTTGCTCCACTACAAGGGCGGGCACGGCAAGGCGATCACCGAGCTGCGCAGGGTCATCGACGCCCCCTCGGCCAAGGGCGCCCCGTGGTTCCCCGAGGTCTGGCTCAACCTGGGCTTGGCCCAGCAGGCGCAGGGCAAGAACGCCGACGCGATCACTAGCCTACGCGAGGCCACCACCCTCGACCCCGAGCTCGGCGAGGCCTGGGCCCGGATGGGCGAGTTCCATGAGAATGTCAACAAGCACGGCGAGGCGATCACCGCCCTGAACAAGGCCGTCGAGCTCGGAACCAAGGACGATTACTGGTACGCCGACGCCCTGATGAACCTCGGGCGGGCCCAGGTCAAAGCGGGCAAGAAGGCCGCCGCGAACAAATCGCTGAAGAAATTCCTCGAGGTGGCGCCGCCCGAGCACACCAGCCGCAGCGAGGCCGAGCGACTGCTCGGGGGGCTATAGGGCGGCGGCGCGGCCATTTTCCGCGGGTGCGGGCCGGGCTTTGCTCCGGGGCGAGAATGGCCGATACTCCCAAACGCCGGAGGAGTGGCCGAGCGGTCGAAGGCGGCGGACTTGAAATCCGTTGTGGCGGCAACGTCACCGGGGGTTCGAATCCCTCCTCCTCCGCTATAGCACCCGGATCTCAGCGCTCTCGCGGCACGCCGGCCGCGAAGCGCTGGGCTTCGATCACCACCCGGCCACACCCGACAGGGGGCATGCGTGGTTCACGACTCCTCGCCTCTCTTGCCGCACCTTCCGGATCGGGTCGGTAAGGCCCTGAACAAGAGGTTCGGTATTTCTTGCGCGTCGCGAGCCTTGGACACCGACGATCTCCTCTACGAGTTCGTTCGCCCGTTCGACCCCTTCCTTGGCAACCTTTGCCCCGATCTCCTTGATCAAGGGTAACGGAGGAAGAGGTAGCGCTCGAACCTCCGTAGCGTTGACCTGAGTGTTGCCATTCGAGATCCGGAAGTAACGATCCAGTAACTGCGAGTTTAGCAGGGCAGCCACGCCGTGCGCTTCGTCCGTCTCGAGTTTACCGGCGGGCCGGTGAATGAAGTTCAAATGATTCTCCAACCCCACGGTATCACCTGGGATCTGGTTATCCTTGAGCACTGCGGCCGTGAGGCGACGAGCCTCCTCCTTGGCCGAGAATCTACGGAGCAGGACGTAGGTCTGGTTCGGAACGAGCAGCTTTGGGGAGGCATCGGCCCGGATGTGCTGCGGCTTTCGGAACCCGTTGGGCGAGGGCCACTCCACACCATCGAGCCGAACGTGCTGCATCCACAACAGGGGCACCGTTGGTACACCGTTGGGTTCGTGACAGAGCACCTCTGTCGCACGAAACGGAACTACGGGACCCGTTGAAATCTCGAGTCCGTAGTCACGAAGACGGTGAGTCCAGCCCCGAAGGAACGCCATCAGCGACAGATCTTCAGCCGACTCCGGAAGGAACATGACTGCATTCTTGTCCGTCCGATCGATGATGCGACTCCGCGGTACCTGAATCGACGTAGCGTCACGAAGATCTCCCGCACCCGCCGAAGAACTGATCGTCACGGCGTCGTCGCCCGGCGTCTCACGCCGGTACAGGACGATGATGTTCTCCTGAAGCACGCCGTCATCCTTGAAGGCATCCTTGCGGGAAGCAAAGACGTGTGCACGCATCAGCGCCATTCGCGCATGAAAGCTCTTACGAAACTTCCGGAAGTAGAGACCCGACGCAAAGCTACGAGGGATGATGAAACAAAGCGTACCCGAGTGCTTAAGAAGCCGCGACGAGACCTCCATGAACCGAGTGTAGATGTTGGGCGAGCTTCCACCCCGGACCTCCGAGGGTGGCATCTTGAAGTAGGGTGGGTTCGAGATCACACAATCGAAGGGCGCGAGCGCAGTGGCGCCCAACTCCAGGTCCGCGAGCGAGAGAACGTCGCGCTGTTCGACCTGGTAGTTAAATCGCGGCCCTAGCTCGGCGCGGGCCTTGGCGAGCACCTCGTGAAGCTCCTCGAGCGCTCTGGGTTCGCGTTCCACGGATACTAACTCGATGCGCCCGGCCCCGTTGGCGAGCAGACTTTGAGCGACCGCGATCCCGAGGATACCTGTACCTGACCCAGGGTCGAGCACCCGCACGGTCTGTCCTGTCCGCTCGACGGTGAGCTGTTCCGCCATGAATCGAGCAACTGGCGCGCTCGTGAAGTACTGTCCCCACCGCTTTCGGTCTTTGTCGCTCGTGGCCTCGCGAAGTGCGTCCGAACGGATGGCGATTGCATCGAGGAGCTTGGTAGTCATGGTGTCACGCGGAGTGTCGGACTCGACTTCCTTAGGCTCTATCGACCACGCAGCGAGAACGTTGCGTAGGAGATCGGCTTTTCGTGAACCACCGCCATCTAGGCCATGCGCCGCGCAAATTCGCTCCAGTTCCGCACGCCGGAGGTGTCGCAGGATCTTGCCCAAGTCTGCCCTTCTCGACCGCACGAGGCTAGCGATGATTTCCTCCTTGCGCGTTCGCGGGCTGTGCTGAACTCCGAACTGCTCCGCGAGAGAGACGAGGCGTGCTTTGGGCAGCACATCGAGGAGCTGCGTGTGGGTCAGACGTGGCATCGGCTGATCCAGAAATACACCGAAATCGGGAGTTCTGCAGTCATAGGGACCTACTCAAGGTTCATGCACGCACAAACCTGGTGCTCGACCGATGCCCCCCGGGCGAACGCTCTCGTTCCGCAACCAGTGCCGAGGCGCTGTAGTGCCGTTGTCCCTTCGAGCCGAGGGACGAGCTCCGAGATAAGCTCGAAGGCCGAGACGGCGAAGAGCTGCGCTGCGCTGCGCAGGCAGAGCGATAGGCCGACCAATGCCGCACCGCTGCGCTCCCACGCCTCGACGTCGCGCCGAACCGATCCAACGGTGCTCGGTCGATTTCGCGCAGTTTTTGCGCAGCAAGAAGAGTAAATTCGAGCGTCGCCGCTTCGAGTCACTCGATCTCTATGCGCTCTTTGCTTCGACCTCCCGTTTCGACCTCCCGTTCCGACCGCGCTCGATCCTCGCTCGTCTGGTATCGACGATGCCCTAACCGTGACCGCTTCTGGATAGAATGCTAGCGGCCACATCGACCATGCGGATCCAGGACCAAGAAACCGGAATCAACCTGCACTTGACCGCTCCCGCGGTGCGAAGCGACCCCTATCCGCACTACGCGAAGCTCCGGGGCGCAGCGCCGCTGTTGCGGTGCAAGCACCCCTTCATCGGCAAGGCCTGGGCCGTCACGCGCTATGAAGACGTAGCCGCGATCCTCAAGGACGCCGAGCGATTCCGTAGCAACCCGCGCACGTCGACGGGCCGACCTGGCCCCTTCGAAGGGCGCCTGGCGCCCAAGCTACTGCGGGCGTTTGCTCGGTCGCTGGTGTTCGTCGACGACATCGACCATCGTCGCCTCCGGAGCTTGGTCACCAAGGCGTTCACCCCGGCACGGGTCAACGAGCTCCACCGGCGGATCGAGAAGACCGTCGACGACCTGCTCGATGAGGCCGAGCGAAAGGGCACCTTCGACCTGATGAGCGGCCTTGCGCTCCCCTTGCCCCTGCGCATCATTTCAGAGCTGCTGGGCGTGCGCAAAGCAGAAGAAGAGTACTTCCACCACATTGCCCAAGGGGCCCTAAACGTCAAGAGCGCCTGGACGTTCATCATCCGCCTGCCGATGTACCGCAACCTCTATCGCTTCTTCGACGCGCTCCTGCAGCGCAAGCGCGCCGATCCGGGCGACGATCTCACCAGCGCCCTCATCGCCGCCGAACAAGAGGGTGATCGTCTCTCCACCGAAGAGCTGATGGGCATGGTCTTCCTGCTGCTCTTCGCGGGTCACGAGACCACGGTGAACCTGGTCGGCAACGGGGCCTACGCCCTGCTCGAACACCCCGAGCAACTCGAGCGTCTGCGCGAAGATCCCTCGCTCATCCCCACCGCCATCGAGGAGATCCTTCGCTACTACAGCCCCGCCCATATGGCGGGGGCCCGCTACTTGGCCGAAGAGACCGAAGTGTGCGGGGTCCGACTGCCGCGAGGCACGTCGCTGATCCCCATGTTGGCCGCGGCCAACCGCGACGAAACCGTATTCCGCGAGCCCAACACCTTCGACGTAACCCGGGATCCGAACCGCCACGTGGCGTTCGGTGTGGGCCGACACTTCTGCATTGGCGCGCACCTGACCCGGCTCGAGGGCAGCATCGCGTTTCCCCGCCTGCTCGAGCGGTTCCCTCGGCTGCGCTTTGCCAACGAGCCGCCGCCGTGGCACATGGAATCGTCCATGCTGCGCGGCTTGCAGGTGTTCCCCGTCTCGGTGAACTGACGCCGCGCCCGCTCACTCCGCCGCGCGACGCCCCGCGTCGATCAGCTCGAGCAGGTAGTCCTTGTCGAGCTGAAGGAGCATTCGGCTGATGATCTCCTCCCCCACACCGATCGTCTGGAGGATCGTTACGACTTCCATGGAATCGTCGCTCTCGACCGCTTTTTCAAAGCGATCGAGCTGGCCCGAAGCATGCAGTTTGAGGCCGATCTCCCGGCTCGAGGACGCCATGGACGCTGTTTAGCACGTCCGGCTCAGCGTGTTTCCCGCGCAGCGCACGACGCTCTCACGCTCACACCTCATCGAGGTTCGAAGCGGGACGGTTCCACGCGACCGCTACTGCTTCTTCTTCTTCTTGCGCGGGGTCACCGGCGTGCGACGCAAGATGCCGGTCTTGGGACAGACATAGACGGGGCAGTACCGGGAGTAGACGGTCCGATCCAACCAAAACCGACCATGGCCCGGAAGGTGGTAGAGCTTGCCCTGCACGATCTCCACGTGGCGAGCCACATAGTGCTCGGCATGCTGCCAGATATGGAGCTGGACTGCATTGCGAGTGCTGATCCCCGCCCGAAGCTCGGAGTACACCGCATCCCAGGGCCGTCCGGTCTGAGACAGCAGCCAGCGCCGCAGCGGCCCTAAGTGCTCGCCCAGCATCTTGTTCCCTCCTCGGTGGCGGCTGGTCGACTCGAAGCGCGGCGCCTCCTCCAGCGGACCACGCCAGCGACTGCGCCGCTTGAAGCGAGCCCCCACCCGAGGACGCTCGCACAACACCTTACTCATGTCCGCTCTCATCGCGTTGGTCCTATGGGTTATCGATCCGCCACCGGCACGATCGTGTCCTGCTCGGTGGGGTGTAGCCGCCAACACATGACGGGGCAGTGGGCGGTGATCCCTCGGCGCTCTTGCCAACCCTTGACCTTGCATCGAGCCCAGCGCTCCTCGACCCGGTGCCGAGCCACCATCCGGGTGAGGGCCGCAAGCGCATCGGCCCGGTTGCGCGCCTGGCTACGATGCTCGTCGCAGCGCGTGCTCAGCCCGGTAGGATGATGGACGATCCGCACCGCCGTCGAGCGCTTGTTGACGTTTTGTCCGCCGGGACCGCCCGAGCGTACGAACCGAATGTCGAGCTCGTGGCGCGGCAATGCGATCGTAGACGTCGGCGCGACCTCGTCGAGCTCGACGAGGGCAAACCATCGCCGCCGCGAACGACGACCCCGCAGATCGGCGAGCAGGAGGTGAGTGCCCAGCAGGCCGGACACCTGCTCGTGCGCCGATCCATCGACCCGCAGCGCGACCCGACCGGGCGCCTGGTGATCACCATGGCGCACGACCTCGTGCACCACCACTCCGGCGGTACTCAGGTGCACGGGCAGGGCGTTGGCCAGCATGCCCACGAAGTGGCGAGCTTCGCGGGGGCCTCGGCCCGAGCCGATCCGAAGGACCTGGGACGGGACCCGGGACGGGCTTCGTGAAATATTCATCGTTTCACCGTGACCACGGGCATCAGCGAGGCCACCCGAGTGGCGACCTCGGCATCCTCGAGCGCGACCACGACCGGCTCGATCGGCTTGTAGACATCCGGGTGCTCCTCCCACAAAAGCTCGGGCCGATCACACAGCACCCGGCCTCCGTGTGGCGTGCGACGAAGCTCCGCGCGACGGTAGCGATGGAAGAGGCGAGACTTGGCCTCGGATCGGGGGATCTTTCGCCCCGCCCCGTGGGCGACCGAGCACAGGTGCGCGCGGTTGCCCTGCCCGCGCAGGATCCAGCTGGGGTTGCCTCGACTGCCCAAAGTGATCGTCAGCTCGCCGGCCCGAGCGGGGGCCGCCCCCTTGCGATGGACCCAGGGATCCTCGGGCGACTCTCCGGGACGCACGTCGTTGTGGACCAGATCCAGGCTGTCTCCGAGACGATCGCAGCGCCCCGCTCCCACCGCCTCGAGCATGCGCCACACCAAGAGCGCCCGGTTGGCCTGAGCAAAGCGGCAACAGCCGGCCAGCTCACCCAGGTACCTGGTGATCTCCTCCGGATCGTGCAGCGCCCGGTCCTTCCACCGCTGGATCAGCGCATAGCCCAGGCCCCGCGAGCCCGAGTGCGCCAGGACCACCATCGATCCACGACGCAGCCCCGCGAGCGCGTCGTCCTCGAAGACACGCTCGACCCGGGCCAGCTCCACGAAGTGGTTGCCTCCCCCGGTGGTGCCGAGCGCCTCGCCGAAGCGAGCCTCGGCAAGCGCCTCGGGCAGGGGACCGCTCGCCCCGAGGGGCTCGCCCCAAGGAACGGTCGTGACCCACTGCTGGAGCTCCTCGGGGAGCCCGTCGAGTGTGGCTAGCCCCCGGGGTCCGTGGTGCCACACGGCCTCCAGTGCCTCGAGGGGATCGACCGGCAATGGCGGTGGATCGGTGGTGGCCCGCTCGATCCGGCGTAGCCACTTGCCCGACGCGATCGTCTTGCGCGCGACTACGGCCGTGACCCCGCAGCCTGCATCAGACCCGACCAGGATCGGGTGCACGTGCGAGGTCGAGGCGGTGGCCATCCCGATCGGGATGCCCGGCCCCGGATGCAGGTCGGGCATTCCGACCGCCCGCACACACCCTTCAAGGCTCGCGACTCGACGAAGCTGATCGACGGCCTCGATTTCGATGTGAACGCCGGGGCCCTCGATCACCTCGATCGTAGCGCCGGCTCGACTTGGATTGCCCATGATGCCCGCCCCCAGAGCAGGACTCGTGCCATCGAGAATCATTGAACTTTTCCACCAAATGGTGAACAATGCACCATCTCCAGATGATGAATGATGCATCATCACTGGTGCACCTCTCACCATGCCGCCCCTATGCCGCGATGCTTGCTGACCTGGTCCGATCGCACGATCACCTCGCGAGGCGCGCCGACGATCCGTCACGGCTCACCGGACCGAGGCCCGATCCTACGCCTCTTGCACAACTCCGAGGTCGAGTACCGACACGTTCGCGTGCTGACCTCCCCGATCGGCGAGCCGCCTGCGCGCGAGCTTGTCTCCACGCTACACCGCCAGGGCCTGTCCGCTGATCTTCAGATCTTGCCGATCGCCGATCCGACCGATCACGGGCAGATCTTCCGCTCACTCCATGGGGTGACCGACGGGCTGCCCCCGGCGCCGCTCGACGTGTGTCTGTCGGCTGGCACTCCGCAGATGCAGACGCTGTGGGTCATCATGGTGGAGGCCGGCTTGCTACCCGCTCGCATGCTGCAGGTGATCCCCCCGGCGTTCGTGCCCTCGGTGCACCCCTCGCCGATCCGGGAGGTCCGCCTCGACATCGACGGCTTCCCTCAGATCCGCGCCTTGCAAGAGGAGGTCGTCCGCCTGCGAGCCGCCGAGCATCGCTCCATGGTGGGCTCGATGGTGGGGGACAGCCCGGCCATGAACGAGCTGTCGCGGCGGCTGAGCCGGATCGCGCGCAGCGACGTGCCCGTGCTCGTGCACGGCGAGACGGGTACCGGCAAGGAGCTGGCCGCCCGGGCCCTCCACGAGGCCAGCGCCCGAGCCCGCGGCCCCTTCGTGGCCGAGAACTGCGGGGCCTTCGCCGAGGGCGTGCTAGCCAGCGAGCTGTTCGGGCACGAGAAGGGTGCATTCACCGGGGCGCAGGGTCGGCGGCGCGGGCTGTTCGAGCAGGCCGACGGGGGCACTGTGTTCCTCGACGAGGTCGCCGAGATGAGCCCCCGGGTCCAGGTGACCCTGCTGCGGGTCCTGCAAGAAGGCACCCTGCGGCGAGTGGGCGGCGAGCGACCGATCGACGTGGACGTGCGGGTGATCGCGGCGACCCATCGGGATCTGAACGCCATGATCGAGCGGGGAGAGTTTCGCGAAGATCTCTACTACCGACTGTCGGGCGCGACGTTGACGGTCCCCCCGCTTCGCGAGCGAACGGGCGACCTGGAGCGCCTGGTCGCGTTCTTCCTCGACGAAGTGGGAGGGCCCCGACCCTGGCCCACCGCAGCAGCCTGGCAGCGCCTCTACGCCTACCGCTGGCCCGGCAACGTCCGGCAGCTGCGCGCCGAAGTCGTGCGATGGACGGTATTTTGCGATCACGAGGTGACGGTGGAAGATCTGTCCCCCGAGCTGCGCCCCGAGCCGAGCTCCAAACGAACAGACAAAGGCGGCGAGCCCGAGCCCTCCAAAGCCCGATCGAGCCCGTCGCTCGACGATCCTCACCGCCCAACGTTGACCCTCGCCGAAGCGGTGAGCGAGCTGGAGCGCCGCATGATCCACGAAGCGCTGGAGCGCGAGGGCACCCTCGCGGGAACGGCCCGGGCCCTGGCGATCGACCGCAACACGCTCAAGCGCAAGATCCGTCGCTTTGGATTGCGGTAGAGCGCCCCGCCTCACCCGCAGCCATACGCTCGCACGAAGCCATCCACGTGCGCGCCGACGAACGCCTCCATGTCGAGCGGGCGGCATCCGCTGCCCCCCAGCCCGTCTTGGTGCAGCAACGCCAGCACCACGGGCGAGACGAGGCTCAGCGCGGCAAAGCGTAGATCGAAGTCCCCAAGCTCGCCCCACTCCCGATGCTGCTGCAGTCGCCCCTCCACCGCCTGCAGCAGCGGCTCGAGCAGGTGATCGACATACGAGGGCCCGATCACCGCGTGCCCCAGCCCCATCGCCAGGCCGGTGTCGTAGATCCGCCCCACACCAAAGCGACGCCAGCCTTCGAGCAGCGTGGCCATCATCGCCATCAACGACGGCCGCAGCCCGTCGCGCGTGGCTTGGCGAGTGACCTCCAGGTACGGCCGCCCGCGCCGCATCCACTCGCCCATCGCCGCCACTACGACCCCTTCGCGGTCGCCAAAGTAGTGGCGCAAGGTGGGCACGCTGACCTCCGCGGCGGTCGCCAGCTCGCGCATGCTGGCCGTCGACCCCGACTCGAGCAGCCGCGGGATTACCGCTCCACAGAGCGCGCGCCGCTTGTCCTCGTAGCCGGGATTCCTGGTACCGGCGGTCCGCCCCACAGCCTTTTTCTATCTCGAAAGAGACAATTATCAATCCTTCGCGTGCACCTCACCGGGCTTGGGCCACAAATCCTATCGGGGCTCACTGCGTGCACGGAGTTCGCCTGCGACATGCTCCTCGGCGACGGCGTGACGCAGTCGCGCATCCCGAGCCGGCGTCGGCATAGATAACCCAAGGCACCTCGGGGCCAGCGACGAGGACCCGCCAACGCCGGCGAACCGACTCGCCGAGCGGCTTCGCCCTCCGTTCCCGTAGGGCTCGACATCGCCCCACCCAGGGGTTCCCCGACATCGCTATTATTAGGGCAGGTGTCCGAAGCCGACATTGAGATCGTGGAGCTGCGGGGAGTGACGGTGTATCTGAGCGCCGAGCACTTTCCGGTGCTGATCCCGACCTGGTTTGGCAACCCCAGCGTGCCGTCCGTCGAGCGCTTCATCGACTGGCTCGATCGAATGGCCGCCCGGGCCAAGCAAGAGGGCACGAAGGTCGTGCTTATGGGTGACCTTACCCAGGCCCAGCGGCCCAGCCCCGAGGTACGACGCGCCCTGGCGCACGCCCTCGACCGCTTCCATGGACGCAACGGAGACGGGTTTCTCGGCGGCTCGACCATCATCGGCCAGCCGCTCATGCGAGCCGTAGTCATCATGGTGCTGGCCCTCACCCGAACCCAGATCAACTTCAGGCCGGTCAAGAGCCTCGCCGCCGCGTTCGAGCGCACCCGTCGGCTCCTGGACGCGGCGGGGATCGCCTGGCCCGAAGGGCTCGACCCCGACACCTACGAGCGACCGAAGCCACCGAAGACGCCACAGTAGCGCCGACCCCATCAGCGCCCGCCCCCACGAAACCCCGAGGCATTCCATGCACACGCTCGCTGATCCACCGCTTTGGTCCGCCAACACCATCATCGCGACCGTGATGCGAGCCGCCCGCGGGCTCGGCCTGGCGCTGCCGGCCATGCGCAAGATCTTCGGTCACATGAACGCCGACAAAGAGAAGGCGAAGGTGTTTCGCGGCTACGAGCCCGCCGAGCACGATGTCTTCGTGGCCACCTTTCCCAAGTCGGGCACCAACTGGATGATGCAGATGACCACCCAGATCGCATGGCGCGGCGAGGCGGAATTCGAGCACATCCACCAGCTGGCGGCCTGGCCCGAGGCCCACTTTTGGGGGATCACGCCGCTTCGCGACCCGGGGCCCTGGCAGCAAAGCGCCGCGGGCCGGCGCGCCATCAAGACCGCCATGGAGGCGGACTTCGTGCCCTATAGCGAGCACGCCACGTATATCTCGGTGATCCGCGATCCCAAGGACGTCTTCGTCTCCGGCTATCACTTCATCTTCGGCATCTTCAACCTTTTCGACGATATCTCGCTCGACCAATGGCTCGATCTGTTCATGACCCCCGACTTCCCCGCGGGGCAGTGGGCCGTGCACACCGCGGGCTTCTGGGCCTGGCGCGACCGCCCCAACGTGCGCGTGCTGTGCTTCCCCGAAATCAAGGAGGATCTGCCCGGCACCGTGGACCTGGTAGCCGAGGCGATGAAGGTGTCGCTCACCACGGCCGAGCGGGCCCGAGTGATCGAGCGCTGCTCGTTCTCCTACATGAAGCACAACGAGCGCCGGTTCGCTCCCCCGCAGATGCTGTTCACCCCCAAGCGCGCCACGATGGTCCGCGCCGGCAAGGTCGGCGGCTCGGGCGATCTGCTCGACCGCCAGCAGCAAGCAAGGATCGACCAGCACATCATGAGCGAGCTCCAGCGGCTCGGCTCGGACTTTCCCTATGCGGAGAAATTCGACGTGATCACCGCCGACTGAGCGAATTCGCGCGGTCATTCAACCCAGCCAGTAAAACTAACTTTTATGATTAGAACTTATGATAGCTTCGTTGGGTGTTGGCCCTTACAAAACGCCGGTTAGTGACTCTCGGAGTAGTCCTGGCCATCGGCTGCGGCCCCACGGTCGTACAGGACGGCGGGAGTGACAATGACGGGGGGCAGACCACGACCGCTGGCATGACGGTGACCCCGGACCCCACCGCACCGCCGCTCCCTGGCACCACGACCTTGCCCTCCGGTGACGTCACGACCCAGTCGTCCGACGACGGCGAGCTCTTCATCCCCGAGTACGACATCGGAGGGAACTTCGAGTGTGACATTTTTGCACAAGACTGCCCCGATGGAGAGAAGTGCGCCCCCTGGGCCAACGACGGAGGCACCTCCTGGAACGCAACGCGCTGCGTACCGATCGCCCAGGACCCGGGAGCTCCGGGCGAACCCTGCATGGTCGAGAGCAACGGCCTCCACGGGATCGACGACTGCGAGCTCGGAGCGGTGTGTTGGTACGTGAACTCCGAAACGCTCGAGGGGACCTGCCTCGCGCTGTGCACGGGCGACCCGAGCAACCCCCACTGCGAGGATCCGAACAGTACCTGCCACATCACCAGCGACGGTCCGATCTTTTGCATACCCCGCTGCCACCCCGTCGCCCAGGACTGCAGCGAAGGTTTTGCCTGCTATCCGCGGTTGGATGAGTTCACGTGCGCGCCCGATGCCTCGGGAGACATGGGCGCCGCGGGGGACCCGTGCGAGTTCATCAACGTCTGCGATCCGGGGACCTTCTGCGCGTCCGCCGACTCGGTCCCCGATTGCCCCGGGGCACTCGGTTGTTGTAGCCCCTTTTGCGAGCTCGGCGACCCCATGCCGCCATGCTTGCCGGGGCAGGTCTGCACCCCCTACTACGAGGAGGGCAGCGCACCGCGGGGTCTCGAACAGATCGGCTACTGTGCGTTGCCCGCGTGACGGCCGGGCGAGCGCGTCAATGGATAGGCCCAGCCCGGTCGGGCCGCGCACGATCGGTGGGCTTGGCCCGGGCGAGCGCCTCGGCCTCGTCGCAGACAACGAGCCACCCGCGCAGCTGCTCTACCTCGGGATCGTCGTCCGGACGCACCGGCGTGAGGATGGCGAGCGCCCGCTCGAAGCGTGGCCGCGCATCATGAGGCCGGCCCAGCTCCATCAGGGTCGCGCCCAGGTGGCCGTGGTCGGCCGCGGTCGTGGCATGGTCCGGGCCCAGGACCTCTTGGTCGATCGCCAGCGCTTCGCGATGGGCGTGCAGCGCCGCGTCCCAGTCGCCGCGCCGACCCAGGGCCACCCCCAGGTTGGTATAGCTGGCCGCGGTGGCCGGATGCGTCTGCCCCAGCGCCGCCGCTCGAACCTCGACCGCCGCCTCGAGGGCCTCGACCGCCTCGTCGAGCTCGCCTCGCTCGGCGTGGATCACCCCGAGTGCGTTGAGGGCCGCGCCCACCGAGCCGTGCGTGTCACCGAGGGTCTGAAGCAGCAGGGCATGGCCCTGTTGGGCGGCGTCGAGCGCCGCGTCGGTCTGATCGAGCTCGAGCAGCACCAGGGAGAGGTTGTGATAGGCCGCCCCGCGCACGGCGGGATCGGTCGCGTGCCCGAGCACCCATTGTAGGTGCTGCTCGGCGGCCGCCTGATCGCCTTGCTCATGGTGCAGCAAGCCGAGGTTGACCCGGGCGAGTTTCGAGACCGCGCTGGGTGAGCGGCCCTCGGTGTCCTGGCGGATCGCCTCCTGGTAGTCCTGGCGTGCGCGCTCGGTGTTGCCGCTCAGGTGCTGCACCCGCGCTTCGTTGTGGAGGACGGACGCCCCGGAGATCTTCAGGCCCTCGGCCAGATCCTGCTCGACCTCCAAGTCGCGGTCGCACGCACCCTTGGCCAGCTCGCTCGAGCCATGCGCCGCGATCACGCCATCGAGATCGCAGTGGCCCGTGATCCGCGCCAGTGCGCCCGAATCGCCGACCGGCTTGACCTCCAGGGTGATCGATCCAGGGTTCACCCCGAGCGAGGTCGTCGCCTGCTCCGCCTGCCCCGTGCCCGCCCGCGAGTCACCTCCGGGGGCCGCCCGACGGGCGGAAGAGGCGGGCAGCGAGGCACAGGCACCCAGGCACGCACAGCCCAGGATACCCACGAGGAGTCGACGACGGATCATCTGGTTTTGTCTACTCGGCGATGGGGGGACGTATTGCTCGACGCCTGAGATCGGCCGAGGTTTCGACGGACTGGCAGAAACAATCCGTCCCGTCGCGGTGTCGACCCCGGTGAATCGAACCGGTTGCATTGCGCGGGCGAAATTTCTCCCAGCCTCGATCACGGGATCGCCATTGACCGGCCAAGGACCGGGTCATGCCCAGGTCCACCGTAACCCTGCTCGCCCTCCTCGCTGGCTCCATCGTGGGATGCGCCCACACCCGTGCTCCGAGTGGACCGGCGACGTCCGATGGAACCGCCGATGGCTCGCACACTCGACCCTCCGTCGCGGTGGCCGATCCGGTATCCGAGATCAGCTCGGAGGAGCCGGGTTCCTTCGAAGACAACTCGCCCGAAGCGACCCAAGACACCACGGTCCCCGTGCCCCAAAATGCCACGGTGCTGGTCATGGAGGCTGAGGATCTCGGCGGTGGATCGGAGGCGATCGTCGCCGCGCCCAAGCGGCCCAAGCTCGGCTCGATGCTCAGCGGCGTGGGTATGGCTCCGTCACATTGACCGGACATGCCCAGTTCACGCTACGAGTGGCCGAGCAGATCCGCGCTGTGTCGGCTGCGCAGGTTGGCGATCGATGGTCGACGGCACTAGCGGATCGATCTCACGAACTCATGCGCATCGACCGATCCAAGGCGTTGTCATGCGACTTGGCGCTCATCCACGCCAAGTCGGGTGAACCCTCGGATGACGCGAGTCTGACTTTTAAGCGCTTGCACAGTTGACATCACCGGTGGGCTCCCTTACGAACCCCACTGCCCTCGATGAACCAGAGCAGGATGCACTGGTCGGGGCGCAGAAAAGAGAACTCAAGGATGAGCAACGTGAAAATTCAGGCATTGGTTGTTGGTTGCATCATGGCGGCTCCGCTGAGCGCTTCGGCGGCGACGTTCTATGTAGACGGTACCAACGGCGACGACGCGAATGACGGCAGCGGAGGCGCACCCATGGCCACGATCCAGGCGGCGATCGACGCGGCCTGGGCTAACCCCGGCGACGACACCGTGGCCGTGTGGTCGGGCGAGTACACCGAGAGCCTGACGATCATGGACGACTCGGGCTTGGAGATCGCTGGGATCGGCGAAGGCCAGCCGACGATCACGGCGAGCGATAGCCTATCGGACGTCGTCTACATCATCTCGGGTGACGTCAAGCTGTTCAACCTCGCGCTGGTCGGCGGAGACGACGGCGTCGACGCGGAGAACGACTACGGCCAAACGCCCCGGCTGCACCTCCAGTACGTCAACATCAGCGACACCGAGGACGAAGGGGTCGAGGCCGACGACATCCCCGATGTGATCATCGAAGGCGGCTCGTTCAACGACAACGACAGCGACGGCCTGAACATCAACGACTCCGACTCGGTCACCGTCACGGACTGCGAGGCCTCGGGCAACGGCAACGACGGCATCGACCTGGGGGACACGGCGTATGCCCTGGTGGAGAACTGCATGGCCTTCGCCAACGGCGGCTCTGGGCTCGAGTTCGACGACCTCGACGCCGCAGACGTCATCAACAACAACTTCTCGGGCAACGACGACTACGGGCTCGATCTAGACGAGGTGGGCGCCCTGCTGGTGGATCGCGTCATCGCCATCGATAACCTGGACGACGGCCTGTACTTCCGCACGAACGACATGGTCGCGGAGATCCTCAAGATCTCGCTGAGCACCTTCGCGGGCAACGGTGACGACGGCGTCCGTATCGTCGACAACGACGGCTCGCTGATCGCCTTGGTGGAGATGTGGGCCAACTCCTCGGTCGCCAACACCGAGAGCGGCTTCGACATCGACATCACCGGCACGGTGGAAGACTACGGCTACCCCAACCTCTCCGAGGACAACGGCGAGGCCGACATCCTGCCGGGGGTCGGCGCGCCGTAGCGTCCACATGACCGACCCCATGCCGACTTCGACCCGGTCGAAGTCGGCATGATCCACCGAGGCGCCGGCGAGAGCCGAGCGCCTCGATGCTCGTTCGAGCAGACCGCCGCCTCACAGCGTCCGCAGTCGCGACAGCAGCACCCCCACCGGCAGCCCGACCCCCAGCCACAGCAGCAAGAATTTGCGCTCGATCTCGTCGAGGGCCTCGTGGAGCTCGCCCTCCACCACATCAACCTCACGCCGGTCTCCGGCCTCGACCCCGGCCGGATCGCTGAGCGACGCGGCCAGCTCTTCCTCAAGGGGAGGGATCTTGTCGCGCACGTCGGTACGCTGCAGCTGGATCGCCAGCACCATGCTGAGGACGAGCCCCACCCCCAAGCCGAGGATCAGCGCAGCCACGCCGTCGTTGCGCAGTGCGTCGACCACCCCGCCCATGTCCTGACTGTCCTGGCCGGAATAGCCGCCGGCGGATGCTCCGGAGCCCCCGATGCCGGCGGCCCGAGTGCGGCGTGGCATAGAGCCCGCGCTGTGGTCGGCCTGGTGCATGGGGCCTGGCACCGCAGACGAGGCCGAGGGCGAAGAGAAGCGAGGGGGCGGTCGCTCGATGCCCGCGGCTTCGAAATCCAGCTCCAGCGACGCCTCCGATTGCTCGGCCGCCGCAGTGGCTCGCTCGAGCCGCCGCGGCAACTTGGGTGACTCGGGCACCGCGCTAGGCCCGACCTCACCCAATAGCCCGTCCATTTTGGGTCGACTCTTCTTCTTGGATCTGGCCTGGGGCTGGGCCCGAGGCTTGGCGTGGGCTTGGGCTTGGGCTTGGGCCTGAGCCCGAGGATGACTCGGCGTCGCCGGCGAGTGACGACCACCAGGGCCACTGGGAGCGTGCGGGCCTGCGCCGCGCTCGTAGGGAGCTCCTGCGGACGAACGCGGTGCTCCTCGACCCGCATGCGGAACATCGGCGTTGTGGAGCCCATACTCACCGGGCCGACGCTCGCCGAGCGAGGGGGACAGGATCGGCTCCTCTCCCAGCCCAGGCGGGCCATGGTCGGTGAGCAGCTCGTGGCGCGGGGCCGGCTCTACATAGGGTGAAGCTTCGATCGGCTCGGGCCCTTGTCCCCGCGTGACCACCGGCCGGTGATTGCCGGTGGGCATACGGTGCACTTCGCTGCCGAGGGTCACGCTCAACCCATCGTTGCGCGACGGCGTAGGTCGGGACCGCGGCGCCGCCGGGATCTCCAGGTCGGGCTCGACCTCGGGAAGACCGCCGAACGACTCACCCACCGTAGGCGGAGTCGCCGAGTCGTCGATGAGCCCCCCCACCGCCACCCCGACCTGCCGGTCGGCGTCGGGCTTGAGCACGGGAAAGACCCCGCTGCCCGCATCGGTCAGCTGCAGATCGACCACCGCCCCCAGCTCGTTGAGCTCGTAGGCTGCACGCTCCGCCTCGGCCCGGTCGAGGTTGGAGAGCACGGGCAGCTCCCCCTCGTCGAGCATGCGCTGCACGTCGGAAGGTGGCAGGCTTGCATAGTGGGCGAGCTCGGCGACCACCATCACCGCATTGGCGTGGGACGGATCACGCACTCCGACAACCAACACGTCCCAGCGATCGTCCGTGGCCGGCACTTGGCGCGATCTTACGTGCTCCTGGACCGGAGCGCACCGCGCCAACCCTGCGACTTCCGGGTTTTTTGGCCCCGATCCACCCCCGCCTTATGCTCCGAAGCCGGATGATCCACCCCCCGGCCGATCCCGACGCGATGCGGTCACTGCCGTGGCCCGCCGGACCGACCCTCCCCGGCCGCCGACCGGGGCGGCGACATGCTGGCACGGAGGAGGCGAACGGGTGCCAAGATGTCTCGGCACCACGCCGCGGTGACCGCGAAATCAGGGCGCGCCTGCCCCGTGCACGCCGTTTGCAAGATCACCGGGGCATACCCATGCGACGACTCGCTCCGCTCGGCATTGCGCTCGGCATCGCGCTGACCGTGCCCACCTCGGCCCAGGCTCACCCGGGCGTGGAGGGGACCCGAAACCTCTCGCTGGGCAGCGTGGCCCGCTCGTCGTCCTTTGGGACCAACGCCGCGCTCATCAACCCGTCCAACATGTCCTTCGCACAGACCTTTGCGATCGAGCCGATCTATCAGTTCGGGGTCCAGGGCCGGCGACACGGGATCGGCTTCGTGCTGATGGACTCACTCAACAATCCGTGGCTGTCGGTGGGTGTGGGCTATCTGGTGATGCGAGGCTCTCCCACCGTATCGTTCACCCGCACCACTGAAGATCCGGTCCGCGTGCCCGCCGATGGCAGCAGCACGCCCGACACCGACCTCGAGCTGGTCCACGTCGCCCACGAAACCTTCGCCGCGATCAGCGTCAACGTGGTCAAGGGCTGGCTCGCCATCGCGGCCAAGCCCAAGTACCAGTTCTCCAGCCTCCGCTACCGGGACTCGACGGGCGTGGCTCGAGATGCCCACAACCGGCTGAGCACCTTTGGGCTCGACATGAGCACCACCGTCAACTTTGCCGGCTGGGCGGCGGTCTCGGGCATGGTCAACAACATCGTGGGCAATCACCCGCCTCCATTCACCGACGAGCGCGAGCTCGAGCTCGGTGACGCCGGAGCGCAAGAAGGGACGGTCGACAGCGGGACCGTCGCGGAGATCTCCGACTTCCCCTTCACCATCGAGCACGGGCTCTCGGTGTTCCCGCTGCATCACCCCGACTTCAGCCTGAACTTCGACGGGATGTACGATCTGAGCTCGTACCGCTTCGAGGATCACACCCGCACGGTCCTGGGCGGGAGCGCGGAGTTCGTGCTGGGACCCGTGCCCTTGCGCTTCGGCACGCTGTGGGACGGGCGAGGCAAGGGCAAGGACGACGACCGCATCTACGTGGCTGGCGGGCTGGCGTACATCAAGCCCGCCAAGCAAGGCGGGATGGGGGTAGACCTCGGCGTAGGGGTCCGGCAGCAGGTGACCGGGCCCGCGCTGGGAGATCGCCGCGAGACGGTGCTGAGCTTCAACCTGGGACTGCGGCTGTGGCCCGACCGCTAGGCCGACCGCCAGCCCGAACACTGGTACAGCCGCGCCGGATCACCCGGCAGATACAGCGGCGGGAGGCCGCGCGGATGGACGCCATCGTCATCTAGATATTCAAAAACTTTTTCGTGGAGCCCTCGAAAAAAAACCCTCGATGGAGGCAATCGATCGGGGAGCAAGGGCGTTCCACAGCCCGACGTGACCACCCGGCGCACCATCGGCCTCTCGCTGTGCATTCTCGGCGTCTTCGCGACCGGTGTGTCGTGTGGAGTCACGGTGCCCGTCGCCCACGCCCAAGCGATGACCGAGGCCCACGAACCATCGGAGCGCTCGATCTCGGGCGAGGCCCGTGCACCGTCGTCGTCGCCTTCGGATGTGACCAATGTGACCGTGGTCACGCCCCTGGGCGAGGAACCTTCGCGCTCCCGTGGCCCGGCGGTCGGCAATTTGGAGGCATCGAGCTTCTCATTCGCACCGCTTCGGTGAGCTCGACGCGGTACCAGTCGGACGCGTCGATTCGGTCCGCACCGCGGGCCTGCCCAAAACCGAGGAGAATACTCGCGTCGAGCACAGCCACGGCCCCCAAAGGCAGTAACAACGTGAGCCACGTCTTCCAGCGGGATGTCAGGCGATGCTCGATCTCTTGCAGCAACACCTCCATCGACGGGTGACGATCCTCGGGCGCGACCGACAGTCCCTTTCGAAGGATCCCGAACAGCCACGACGGAGGCGAGCTGCCCCTGGGCGGTGGCCGTAGCTCGCCTCCGCACACCGCCTCGAACGGCCGCTGGCCATACACCGCCTCGTAGAGCGCAGCGCAGAAGCTGAACTGATCGCTACGGGCCGTGGCCCTTGCTGCCCACTCGAACAGCTCGGGGGCCACATAGGCCGGCGCTCGCGCGAGCCCGAAGTCGAAGACCTGCACCCGATCGTCGACACCGACCACCACGCTGGAGGGCTTGAAATCACGATGGACGATCTGCTGGTCGTGAGCGGCCTGCAGCCCACGGCCGGCCATCAGGTACAAGGAGACCAAGTCTCGCCAGGATCGCGACGGGCGCTCGTCTTGGATCTCGCGGAGGGTACGCCCCTCGACGAGCTCCATGGCCACGAAGATCTGCCCGCGATGCTCCCCCGCCTCGTACACGCGCACGACGTTGTCGTGCTGAAGCTGCGCGAGGGCCCTCGCTTCCTGGAGCATGCGCCGGCGCTCACGCTCGGAAGGCTCGGCGCTCGGGTGAACCTTCAGCGTGATGATGCGACTCGAGTGAGGATCGAGCGCGGCATAGACTTTACCCATGCTCCCCTGGCCAAGCTCACGCAGTACGCGGAAGCGACCGATCCGTACCTGCGGGGCCGTAGTGCCGAGGACCTTGGCCGTGATGTCGGCGAGCATCTTCCGATCGCCGGCATCGAGCCGATCGTCGTCTTCGCCCGCCGCCGCCCCCTCGAGGAGTTCGTCGACCCGGCTCTTCGCAGCCCCCTCGGGGGCCTCGTCCTCGTCATCATCGAGATCCCGATCACCCGTGCCCGAGTCATGCATCGACAGGCCCTCCTTCGGCCGACCCCAGCATCCGCTCCCGCTGAGGAACCCCCGGAGGCATGAGGGACGCACGAGCCCGAGCCCTCGCCGCCTCTCGGTCGACTCGGTCGAGGAAATCACGGGTCTCTCGCCATCGTTGCCCGTCGAGCGCGATCACGATGTCCGTACGGCTGGAGGCGATGCTTAGGAACAGTCGCGTCTTCTCGATGAAGCACAGGAACAACATCGCCAAGCCCACCGGCACCAGCAACAGCAGCACCGAGAGGTTGACGAAGACCGCCGAGCTCGACACGATGGAGACCAACAGGACCAGAGAGACCGCCAGCAGGAGCACCCGCCGCGGACCCACGCGCTCGAGGCCGGTGCCCTCGACATTCTCCAGCAAGATCGTGCGTGAGGTCCCGACCGCACCGCGCTGCGAGTGGGAGATGACCCGGTGGCTCGTCAGCGTAATGTTTCCGATCGACTGAAGCTCACGCTCACCGGGAAAGAGTTTACGTTTCATGGTAAGCCTCATACTCGGGTGAACACTTGCCTCCGACTCTCGCGACTCTCGCGTATCGAGCATCGTCGAATTGGTGAAGTCGGACGATCGTTCGAGCAAGGCAAAGTTGGGACGTTTGGAGCAACAAATGCTCGTATTGGGCCAGTGATGCAGTACATCGACATCCTCGGATCGCTCGCGACACCAACCCCGGGAGAGGCGATGGGTTACTCATGCGAGACGGAAATTCATGCAGGCGGGAAACCCTCGACATGGGATTGAAGCCCGACTCACGACGGCCGCGGCTTCGTCGGGGTCTTTAGGGTCATGAGTGACACCCGACCTCGCTTTCGGAACCAAGTGGAGAAATCCAACGAAATAAAGCCGAGACGCTCTTGGAGATTCCGGCTTGCGCAAATCGCGCAATCGCTTCAGAACGATGTTGGAGGGTCATTAAACCGTTTCCGATCGTCGTCGATAAATTTCTTGGTCTGCCGCTGACCTATTTCGGAATGCCCCGTCACTAACAACAACAGCGAGAAAGGGTACAACCCGCGCACAAACGGCGCGCAGAATGCATGGCCCACTTTCGCGGCGAAGTACCCGCGACAGAAGAAATCGATCTCACCATATTCATTCGGGCCATGCTGGAGGAGCACGGCGTCCCCCCTATAGATCATCGCAGGGTGGAGCTTCACCAAGCAGAGCTTCGATTCCAGTTGGTATGACGTTTCGTACTCACTTATAGACCGGCGAACGTCGATCCGACGGGTCGATCAATATGGATGGATCGACCCTCCGATGGTATTCGAGCTCGACCCAGACCCGCTTCAGGCCTGGGCCGGGCTTGCTCCCGCGGCACAATCGACGCCCCCGGTCGCCCTGCACCGTGCTCCTCCGGCATGGAGCCGATCCACGCTCCGACCCCGACACTACGAAAGACATGCCCTATACTGGTCGGCGATCCGCGATCCCGCCTCCGATGAGCTCCTCGACGCAGAACACTGACGGCACCGACGCGATCGACCATCGCCTGCGCGCTGGCCGGCCGCAGGTGGGCAGCGCCCTCGCCGAGCTGCAGGCCCGC
Organism: Myxococcota bacterium; assembly: GCA_039194325.1. Lineage (GTDB taxonomy): Bacteria > Myxococcota_A > Polyangia > Nannocystales > Nannocystaceae > Paraliomyxa. The sequence goes on along the minus strand of JBCCWC010000010.1, from coordinate 36,932 downwards.
GTCGTGGCCTCGGTCGTACACAAGCGGCCAACCCGAGTGGGACGCTACCAGCTGGGGAGCCCGATCGGCTCGGGTAATTTCGGGACCGTCTTCGAGGCGAAGGACGCCGAGCTCGACCGAATGGTAGCAGTGAAGCTCGTCACGGTTCGCTCCGCCTCGGAGATCGCCCGGGTCGTCCGCGAAGCCCAGTTGCTCGCGTCGCTCTCGCATCCCAACGTGGTCTCGGTGTTCGAGACTGGCGTTACCGACGACGATCCTCCCTCGCCCTACCTGGTGATGGAGCTGGTCGAGGGCCACAGCGTGCGCGACTGGCTCGCCCAGGAGCGCCGACCATGGCACGAAGTAGTGGAGGTGATGCTCCAGGCCGCGCGAGGGCTGGAGGCCGCCCACCGAGCAGGGATCGTCCACCGCGACTTCAAGCCCGACAACGCGCTGCTGGGCGCCGACGGCCGGGTGCGCGTGGTCGACTTCGGGCTCGCACGCACGGTCGACGATCCATCATCCACGATACGCACCGACCGTCCCCTCGGCAGCGACACCGTGCACACCCCTACGGGGGGCGCCCTCGGAACGCCGGCCTATATGGCTCCCGAGGCGTTCGCCGGCGAAGTAACCCCCCGCGGCGACCAGTACTCGCTGTGCGTGACCCTCTACGAGGGCCTGTTCGGCAAACGACCGTTCACGGCCACTACGCTCGGCGAGCTGACGGCCACGCTCCGCGGCAACGAGCCGTCGCTGCCCCGTAACCGCCGCGGCGTCCCGCCGCCGATCGGCGCGGCGGTACTGCGGGGCCTGGCCCGCCGACCCGAGGAGCGCTTTGCCGATCTAGACCAGCTCGTAGCCGCGCTCGAAGCGGGGCTACGGCCCCGGCGCTCGCGGTGGTGGCTGGGTGCCGCCCTTGGAGCGGGGGGACTGCTGGCGGCAGGGCTGGCGGGGAGCCGAGCCGAGCGGCCCGAGACGACCCCCGTTGCAGCCGCCGAGTCGTCACCCGATCCGAGCCTCGATCCGAGCCTCGATCCGAACCTCGATCCGAACCTCGATCCGAGCCTCGATCCGAACCTCGATCCGAGCCTCGCCAAGCTCGCGACCCGAACGACCGAGCTGGAGGGGCTGGTGGCCACGGCCAAGCTCGACGCCGCCCTGGAGCTCTCACAATCCCTGCTCGATCGTGCCCGGGCGGTCGAGCATGGGCCGACCCTGGCTCAGGTGCTGTTGCTCCGCGGTCGGGCGCTGTCGCTAGCCACCGACTACGAGCACGCGATCCCGATCATCAACGAGGCCTACTTCCTGGCCCAAGACCACGATCTCCCGCTCCTGATGGCCCACGCGGCCAGCGAGCTCGTCGGGCTGTGGGGCTATCAAGCCGACGAGTACGAGGATGCGCACCGCTGGAAGGGCCACGCCGAGGTCGCATTCGAACGCGCCGGCGCCGATCCCCGGCAGCACCCACCGTACATGTCCAGCGTGGCGGGCTTGATGTCTCGCGAGCGCGACACCGCCGGGGCCATCGAGGTGCTGCGAGAGGCCCTGGGCCACCTCGAGCGCAGCGACCGGGCCAACCGCTCGATCCACGCATCGATCCTCAGGCAACTGGCCAAGGAGCTCTACACCAGCGGAGAGGCGGAGGAGGCGATCGCCGTGCTACGGCGCGCGATCCCGATGTTCGCCGCCAACGACGGCCCACGCTCGCCCACGCTCGCCGCGGCCGTCGACAACCTGGGCGTGTTCCTCACCCGGCAGGGCCGCTTCGACGAGGCCCTGCTACAGCACGAGCGAGCACTCGAGATCCGCGAGGCGATCCTCGACTCCACGCACCTCGACCTGGGCCGCTCCTACGGCAACATGGGCCGCGTGCTGGGCAAGCTCGGTCGCCACGAGCAGGGGCTGCACTACCTCGATCGCTCGATCGAGCTGTTCACCAACCGGCTGGGCGCCGGCAACTCCGCGGTCGCCATGGGGCACGAGCTCAAAGGGGAGATCTACGAGGCCAAGGGGGCCCAGGGGCGACAAGAGGCACTCCGTGAGTACGAGCGCGCGGCCCGGATCTACGACGGCGCCGGGGTGATCTACGTGCCCACGGCCGAGCGCGTACGAGCGGCCATCGAAGCCCTGGGCGGAACGCCACCGCCGAAGCCCTCGGTGCCGATCCCGCCCGAGCCTTGACCGGCACGTGCACCAAGGGTGCCACGGGCTACGTACATCGCTTGCTTGCCGAAGCAGCCGAGAATTCGACGCGACGTTTAAACCCAAGGTGACGGCCTGGAACCACCGGGATGACCGACGCACTCGGTCGTCACGATGAAGGAAGGTCGTTTCATGCGCTTGATCGCAAACCCGTTGCGCTCACTCAATCATCACCGCCTAGTGCCCGCCCTGCTCTGCGCGGCAGTGGGAGCCCCGCTGGCGGTGTCCTTGTCGCTGGCCGTCGGCTGCGCGACCGACAGCGGCCGCGACGACGAGGCCTGGGCTGGAGCCGAGGAAGAAGAGGGACTCGACGGGTCGAGCGAGACAGACGCAGAACCGGCAGATTCCGAGGACGCAGAGCTCGACCCGATCGAGTTCGTCAGCTGCGATCCAACGATGAACGTCTTTCCGGTCGCCGCTCCCCACAACATCGGCTACGACCATGCATCGTGCGGCTCGGGCACCTGTGAGGTGTCGTGTCCCGACGTCAACGCCAACTCGGACTGGGGCGGGGATCACCACGGGATCGACGTATTCGCCCATCATCGCGCCGACCTGGTCGCGGTCTCCGATGGCGTCGTGGAGCGCGTGGGTGTGGTCAGTGATACCTCGGGGATCCGGGTGCGCCTGCGCGACGCGTGCGGCTGGGAGTACTACTATGGGCACCTCGACGAGGCTACGGTCGTCCCGGGCCAGTGGGTCTCGGCCGGCGAACGGATCGGGTACATGGGAGCCACCGGAACCGCCTCGACACACCTGCACTTCAACGTGTCTCCCAACGGCAGCTACAGCAACGACATCAACCCTATCGAGCTACTCCGGCAGACCAGCCCGACCGCATGCGGGGCGGCTCCGCCCCCGCCGCCTCCTCCTCCGCCCCCTCCTCCGCCCCCTTCAGGCGACTGCGGCCTGATGATGGCCAACGACGTGCTGCATCCCGGACAAGAGCTACGCTCGTGCGACGGTCGCTTCAGCCTGGCCATGCAGGGCGACGGCAACCTCGTCCTTTACAGGGGCGGCGCGGCGCTGTGGTACACCGGCACGCACGGCCAGTCAGCCAGCGGACTGGTCATGCAAGAAGACGGCAACCTCGTCCTTTACAGCACAAACGGAGCCGCACTCTGGCACGCCCACACCTATGGAAATCCGGGGAGCTTCTTGGCGCTGCAGGACGACGGCAACCTGGTGGTGTACTCGGGCGGGACCGCCCTGTGGAACAGCGGGACCTGCTGCCACTGAGCCGGCCGCGCCCCTCAGCGTCGACCCTTACCCCCCTCGATCCCGGTCTGCTCGCGGATCCCGGCCGCCCACGCGTGCAGCGTGTGGCGGCTGGACTCCAGCAGGGCGGGGGACGTCGCCCGACGGGTGAGCTCTTGGTCGAGCAACGAGCGAGCCTTCCGCAGCCGACTCTTGACCGTCCCCACGGGGATCTGCAAGACCTCCGCGAGCTCGCGATCGGCCAGCCCCTCCCAGTAGGCCAGCTCTAGCATGGTCTGTAGCTCGAGCGGGAGGTTGCGCAGCGCGAGGAGCAAGAGGCGCTGCTCCTCGCGGGTCGCCACTCGGTCGGCGACCGAGCGCTGATCGGCCATCGTCGCCGCGGCCGAGACCGTCAGCGGATCGAGCCGCTCGTCACCATCGCGATAGTGCCTATATAGCACGTTACGCGCGATGGCGAACAGATACGAGCGGAAGCTCGAGCGCCCCTCGAAACCCTCGACCGACTCCACACAGGCAAGGAAGGTCTTTTGGACCAGGTCGTCCACCGAGCCCCGAACCTTGTTGGAAAAGAACCGATGGATCGACTCGAGGTGCCGCTGCACCAAGCGCTCACCCGCAGCAGCGTCTCCCGCCCGCCAGGCCATCACAAGATCTCGATCGTCGCTCATGTAGGACCGACTGCCTTCGATCTTGTAGAGATCCGTCCACGCGAGCGCAAGCTCGGATCGCGCCGCGCTGGCTCGGTCACGGCCCCGAGCGCTCCCCGAGGCATGATCAGCGCAGCTCGAACACGTAGTCGCGGTTGTAGGTCCGCACGTAGAGCTCGTCGCTCTTGGCCAAGATCACGCTTGGGCCGCTCTTCAGCTTGATCGTGCTCGCGACCTTCCCCGTGCGAGCATCGAGCACGTAGAGGAAGTCGGGCTCGGCGGTGAACCCATACCCGGTGATGATCCAGCCGTCGCGCAGCAGGAAGTTGCGCGAGTTACAGACCAGCGGCTGGCTCTGCCACATCAGCTCCCCGCTAGACAGCTCGATGGCCGTGATGAACGCGTTGAGCCCGCCCGAGCTACGAGCGTAGGTGAGGTGGGACGTACACGCGAACAGCACCCCATCCTGAACCTGGGCCCAGGTGACCTCTTGCTCGCTGAACATTCGATCGGCGGGGACGTCCTTGGGGCCGTGCCGGTAGGCGCCAAAGTCGAACGCACCCAGGGCATCGCCGACGGCATCGCGTACCACTACGACCCGACGATCTGCCCCCGACGCCGCGTAGATCGCAATGGAGAGATCGCTGCCCTTGCTCGTGACCTTGCTCTTGCCTTGGATCGCCCCTTGGATCGCTTCGCCTCGATAGGCATCGGGCACATGCGACGGCAGGGCACTGGTGCTGGTCCCGAACGACGAGGGCGTCTCCCACACCGGGAGGCTCAAGCCGTGGGTGGCAAACCACGCGGCGTCGTCGGTGATAGCGTTGCGCTTGTTCGAGATCTTCTTCAGCGCAGGCTCGGGCCCCTGCGACACCGGTACCTCCCGCACCAACGTGTACTTGAACGGCGGCGCGGCCAAGGTCACCAGCGCAGGCTCGGGACGTGACATCGGGGCCGACTCCACCGGAGCTGCGGCCTTGGATGGCGCGGCCTTGGGGCTCCGACCCTCGCGACGAGCCATCTCCTCGTCCAGCTCGTGCAGGCGTGCTTCAAGCTGCTCCCGCTTGCGTTGCTCCTGCTCCTGCTCCTGCGCCTGCTTCTGGCGAACCCGGCGCTCGACCTCCTCCGCCTCGGCCCTCGCCCGGGCCACCGGCGACAGCATGGAATGCCCTCGCGCGACTTCGCCCGAGGGGGAAGCGGAGGGGGATGGCTCGGCCTTCGCCCCACCTGCCTTCGCGGCCCGCCCCTTGTCGACCTCGGACTCCAGGTGCTCACCCGGGACGTCGGAGCCCTCGGCCTCCGCGGGAGATTCGCGATCGCAACCACCAAGCAGGAGGGCACAAAGACCCAAGAACCAAGCCATCCGAGCCATCCGAGCCATCCGAGCCATTGAGCAGACACTATTGGTCATGCCCTAAAGCTCGTCAATTCGATCGCGTCGACCACTGCCCGCTCCAGCACCTGCTCGGGACCTACCCGCACGCCGGTGGATCGAGCCGAAATCGAACGAGCGCGGATGACTCCTGGAGCCATCGCTGGCTGCCATCGCGACCATGACAGCCAGGCATGGCGTCGCTCGCCGTGGTGTGGAAGCATCCCCGTGCGTCGACAGTACGCTGGGAGCGCATGAGCACGAGCAGACGAACAAAGGTGGGCACGGCCCTGGTCATCACGGGATTGCTGCTCAAGCTGGCCTTTGCGGCGTTGGCGGTGCTGCTGCCCCTTTGCGGAGTATGGATCGCGTCGTCGCTGGCCGCCCACCACGATGGACCCCTGTGGGTGAGCCTGGTCGCGGGTGGCCTGTGCTTCCCGTTGCTGCCGCTGGCATGGGACGCCTGGGCCACGTGGCGCCGCAAGCAACGCGACCGCGTCCGCCCGCGGATCCTCACCGCCTTCGACCGCCTCGTGCTGCGCGCCCTGGCGGTCAACGTGGTGTTCGTGGGTAGCCTGCTCGCGCTGTTCCCCGGCAGCGTGTTCGAAGCGCTGTCGACTCGCGGCGACTGGATGCTCGGCGACTCGTCGGCTCCGTGGGCACAGACGACCCGGAGCATGCTCTTTGGCACGGCCGAGCGCCTGAGCTGGCTGCACGAGGCGACCCACGACAACGCCTACGAAGAGCTGATCGATCCTTCGCTCACCGAGACCCGCTCCGAGGACGGCCGCGACCCGCGGGCGGGCCGAACCCGGCGGGTGGTGGAGCCCTCGGCCCCGGCCGTGTCGCCGAGCGATCTTTACCGCGCCGACGGCTGGCCCTTCGCCCCCACGCTGCACCCGGCCGTGACGGCGCTGCCCCCCGAGCACGAGACCTCGATAAAGAGCGTGGCCGCCTACCTCGTGCAGCAAGAGGCCGATCCGGTGCAGCGGGTCAAGGCGCTGCACGACTACGTGGCCGACCGGGTCGCCTACGACGTGCCGGCGCTGCGCTCGGGCAACTTCCCTCCGCAAGACGCCCAGTCGGTCTTCGAACGACGCACGGCCGTGTGCGCGGGCTCGGCCGCCCTGCTGGCCGCGCTCGGCGAGGCGGCGGGGATGGAGATCGTGGTGGTGGTGGGCGACGCCCGCGACTCCGACGGCCTGTTCGACGGCACCGGCCACGCCTGGAACGCGATCAACCTGGAAGGGCGCTGGTACCTGGCCGATCCCACCTGGGACGCCGGACACGTCGACGGGGACACCTTCACCAAGGAGTACGAGAGCACCTACTTCCTCACCCCGCCCGAGGTGTTCGTGGCCGACCACATGCCCGACGACCCCAAGTGGCAGCTGCTGGAGACCCCGCTGTCGCAAGGGGATTTCATTCGGCAGCCGCACTTGCGGCCCGTCTTTGCCGCGCTGGATCTCGAGCTGGTCGAGCCGATGCGGGCCCGCCACTCGGTCAAGCCGGGCGAGTCGCTGACGCTGCGCTTCGCCAACCCGCACGGGTTTCGGATCTCCGGGAGCGTACGGGAGCTGCAGAACCGAACGAGCGGACAGCACTGCGAGACCAACCAGGAACGGACCCAGATGCGCTGCGAATTCCCCGACGCGGGGAAGCGAGCGATCTCGCTGTTCGGGCCAGAGGGGGTCTACATGGGGCGGCTATACGTGGACGTAGGGTAGATGACAAGGATCGGCGCGCTTGGCGCCGGCTCCTTGAATTTCTCGGGCGATCAAACCAACCCACCGTGCCCACGCGCGGATAGGGACGAGCACCATGTCGAAGACCGCCCACTCCGTCTCCTCGACCCTCCACGCGATCGGCCAAGCGCTGGCGAGCCTCATTGGCTATCCACCCATCATGCGAGGCATGGTGACGCGCCGGCTGCACGGCTGAGCGGTCGATGCCGAGACCGGCTCGGCATGCGCGTGTCGAAAACGACCGCGCACTCTCCTTGGAAATTCATTGGGAACGCTTTCTCGCCCGGTCCCTCTACCGCCGGCGAGAACGCCGAGGCTGGCTGAAGTAAGCGAGCTCGGCATGTCCCCAAGGAGAAGTGCGCATGTTTAGTCCATCCATCAAGGTCCTCGCCCCCCTCACCCTGAGCGCCGTCGCCATGCTCGGCTTTGCCGCGTGCGACATGCAAGAGGAAGGCTCGCCCGAAGAGCTCGGGCTGGTCGAGGTCGAGGGTGAGGATCCCGAACCGGTCGAGCCGGACGAGGGTGAGGAGTACCGCGGAGCCAGCGAGCGCGCGGTGACGGATCTGAAGCTCGACGACGACCCGACGGAATTCTCGTTCCTCGGCTGGCACTCGGAGGAGACACCCGGGTCGTCTCAGTGCCCCGCCGGCCAGGTGGTGACCGGCTTCGACTGCTCGGGCTCGTACTGCGACAACGTACGGCTCGAGTGCCACGCCTATCCGGGCGCCAGCGTGGCGGGGTCGGGCAGCTGGTCGGCCTGGTTCGAGCACAACGGCAAGGGCCTCCACGTGTGCCCCTCGGGCAGCAAGGTCACCGGCATCGATTGCTGGGGCTCGTACTGCGACAACATCTCGATCGAGTGCACCTCGGCCCCGGGCCTGGACACCGCCCGCTGCACCTGGACGGGGTGGTACTCGGAGGAGAACCCGAGCCCCTTCCTCGCCGACGTCGGGGATGCGATCCAGGGCATGTGGTGCACGGGCACGCACTGCGACAACAAGCGCTTCTTGGTCTGCGAGACCTGAGCCGCACCGATCGTAGCGGCGCCAAGGGGTCCCGGCGGCTCGTCATTGAACGAGGCCGGGCCCCCGAGGCCAAGCCGAGCGAGCCCGAATTTCGACTCCACAAGCGCCGCTGCTCCGTGTAGAAGACCCCTGCCATGGGGCGCACCTTCGAAAACCGTAAGCAGGCCATGCTCAAGCGGTCGGACCGCGACGCCAAGGCGTTCAGCCGCGCGGGCAAGCAGATCAACATGGCGGTCAAGGCCGGAGGCGGCGACCCCGACGGCAACCCCGCGCTGCGCCGGGCGATCCAGAACGCGCGCGCGGTGAACATGCCCAAGGACAAGATCCAAAACGCGATCGACAAGGCCTTGGGCGTGGGCGACACCGCCGACTACCACGAGGTACTCTACGAGGGCTACGGCCCGCACGGCAGCGCATTGCTGGTGGAGACGGCCACCGACAACCCCACGCGCACGGTGGCCAACGTCCGCTTCGCGTTCAAGAAGGAGAGCGGCAACCTCGGCACCTCGGGCAGCGTGTCCTTCTTGTTCGACCAGTTCGGCGTGTTTCGCCTGAGCCCCGAGGGCATCGAGCGCGACGAGCTAGAGCTGGAGCTCATCGATCACGGGCTCGAGGAGATGCTCGACGGCCAGAGCGACGAGGGCCAGCCCCAGCTGGTGCTCCGCTGCGCCCGCGAGGCCTTCGGCGAGCTGCAATCGGGGCTGGAGGCCAAGGGCCTGACGATCGTCTCGTCGGGGTTTGCGTGGGTGCCCAAGAACACGATGGCGCTGACCGACGAGCAGGTCGACGACGTGCTCAAGCTGGTCGACCGACTAGAGCAAGACGACGACGTACAAGAGGTGTTTCACAACTTGGGGTAGAGATCGGGCGCAAGGAATCGGGCGCCAGCACGGAGCGATCTCGCCCGACCGCGACCGGGCGACGCGATGATCGTGCTGGGCCAGCCGCGGGCCCGGACCGGTGTATGTTTGGGGCGATGCACCCTCTTTATTGGCGGATCGTGCTACCGGCGTCCTTGCTCGCGGTGGGTGCTTGCAGCCGATCGGTCGAGGGCGAGACGAAGGCGGCCGCCGACGCGCCGGCGGCTGCCCAGACCGGGCAACGGCCGAAGGCAAACTCCGAGTCCGCTCCGCAGCCCGCCCCCGATCCAAAGCCGATCGCGGCTCGGCCCTCGGGCTACGCGGTGGTGCGAGTCGGCGCTCAGGTGTTTGGCTCGAGCACGGGCCCTGAGCTGTTCAGGCTGCCGCCGCTAGGCGACGAGCCCACGGAGCCGGCTGGGGTCACGGTGAGGGTCGTCGGCGAGAAGAACGGTCGGCTCGAGGTGGAGACGCTGGTGGAACGTCCTCCCGAGCACCACTGCGCCGGCACGCTCCCGGGGCTGGCGCTCTTCCGCCTGCGCCTCTATGTCAGCCGAGATCACCTGCTGCCGGTGACCATCGAGGAGAGCTCGTATGACTTCGCCGACGGCACCAAGCTCCGACTAGGGCGAGGGGTGCCGGTCCCTTCGAACGCCAAGGGCTCGCTCGTCGCGGCGGGCACTCCGATCGAGGTGACCGTGCCTGGCATCTCCCTCGGGCTCTTCTATGAGCCAACAGAGCCCTTCTCGGAACAGACCCGCAAAGGTGCGCGCCCTCGCACCAAGAAGAAGGGGTACTGGCTATCGTACGACGACGGACACATCCTGGCCGAAGGGGCGCTCTATGCCGCCGATGGAGCGACGGGTCGAACCGGCACCTCGCCCAAGCTCTTTGGCACCGTCGACAAGGGCGGGGCTTCTCTTTTCACGGTGCGTAACGCCTGCTTGGAGGTCACGGCCTTGGCAGTCAGGCAAGTGGGCAGCTCCGCAATCCCGCAGATGGCCCGCAACTTCGATCCCGAGATGACGAAAATGCATGCGCACATCCTGAGCGCGGCCGGAAGAGAGGGCGGCAACCTCCTCTCCTCATCCAGTGGCGTGAGCAACACCAATCCCCCAGGGGGAGCGGGTCTCGGTACGCTGGAAACCAGAGGGACCTACTCGGTGAAGGCAGGGACGCCCATCCTCTGGGCCAACGGTACCCCCGCGGGCCAAGTCACCGCCGCTCATACCTTCGAGGCCACCCACCGCGCCCAAGAAGATCGCCGCTGCCTCGACATCTCCCTCACGGATGCACTCATGCCGACGGTTACGCTGTGTTTCGCCGACGGTGATGCCATCGAGACCACCCGGCCCTCGTCCACCGGCGCGGGCAGAGGCAAGACGATCAGCAGCGGCAGCACGTCCCCCAGCAGTCGCCGCGGGACGAGGAACGACAGGCGCAGTCGGCGAGTACCCCAGGTTCGGCAAGCCAAGGCCACGGTCCGTGGAGCGCTCGACCGGGACATCATTCGACGGATCGTGCGATCCCACATCAACGAGGTTCGTTACTGCTACCGCCAGGGACTGGCGAAGGATCCAACGCTCGCCGGGCGGGTCACGATTGAGCTGACCATCGACCCCTCAGGCAAGGTCCCCACGGCAAACGTAAAGAGCACCAGCCTCTCGGACGACGAGGTCGCCGAGTGCATCGCCAAGGCCACCAAGCGCTGGCGGTTCCCCAAACCTTCCGATGGCGGCGTCGCAATCGTGACCTACCCCTTCGTGCTCGACCCGGCATGAGCGATCGCGAGCCTCACGGCACGGGCCTCTGATTGTCCGATCCATATAGTGGATCCCGGGCCGTGACCCCCGGCGAGCGTCCCGCGCATGCTCCCGGGCCATCGAGCACCCCCCGGCACTGAATCCCGTCACAACTCCGGGTGACCGGCTCCTTCTAGCGGGAGCTGACACCACCCATGCACCGATCGCTCGACCCCGCTGGATCTGCCCGTTACCCCGGGGGACCCGCCCATCCCGTATCGCTCTTGCCCGCCCCTCACGATCCGCAATACCCCGCGCATCCGCAATACCCCGCGCACCCGCAATACTCCGCGCACCCGCAATACTCCGCGCATCCACAGTACCCCGCGCACCCGCAACCCTCCGCGCACCCGCAATACCCCGCGTACCCGCAACCCTCCGCGCACCCGCAATACCCCGCGCACCCGCAACCCTCCGCTCCAGAGCAACACGCCTCGGCGTATGCTCCGGCTCATCCCTCGACGCATGCTTCGGCTCACGTCGCAACACCGGCCGACCCCGCTCCCGCCACATCCCATGTCGAAGGCTGCCCGCACGCCTATCCGGTCATCGCCAAGACGCCCGGCTTCGGCCCCGCGCTACGGCTGGCGCTCCAGGTCCTGCCCTATGGCCTGTTCCGCTTCGCTCACTGGAGCGCATTCGCAGCGGCGAGCACCTTGATGCTGATCGCCACCGTCGGCTTGGGCGCATGGCTGACGGTCGCGGTCCACAAGTGGGTGGGCGTGGTGGTGCTCTTCGGATGCCTCATCCCCTTCGCCCTGCTGTGGCTCCCCTTCGTCGACCGCAAGACCTTCGGCACCAAGTGTGGCCACATCGGACTGCTGACCGAGCTCATTACCAAGGGCGAGATCGGCAACGGCAGCCAGGGTCTGTTCGCCTACGCCAGGCAGATCGTGCAGACTCGACTGGGCGACCTGTCCACGCTCCACGACGTCCACCGCGCCACCCGCCGTACCCTGCGACAGACGACCAAGCTGCTCGACACTCTTGATGATCTACTTCCGATCGACATATCCGCGGTCAAGAGCGTGATCTACCGGCTCGTCCGGGGTACGAACCGATATCTCGACGCGGTCGTCCTCTCGTACGGCTTCGCCCGTGGCGATCGAAACCTCATCGACGCGGCGATCGACGGGATCGGATACTGCGCCCAGAACAGCCGCGCAATGTTCCGCACCGCCATCGGCGTAATGGTGCTCGACAAGGTGTTGATGATCCCCGTGTGGACCGGCGCGGTGGTCACTGCGATCCCCGGCGTGTTCGCAGTCACCTACGCGGCCCAGGGCGGCAGCCTGACCGCGCTGTCGACCAACACCGCCGCGGTCATCAAGGCCGCCCCGCTGCCCTTCGTGATCGCCGCCGCTGCCGCCGTGCTGGTGGGCGGACTGCTCGCCGCGCTTGCGGTCCGAACGGTACGGGAGTCGCTGGTGCAGCCCGTGCTACTGACCATGGTGATGCTGCGCTTCCACTCGATGGTCGCGGGCCAGCCGTTAGACCCACGCTGGGCGGAGCGCATTCGCGGCGCTGGCGACGGCCTGAGCACGCTCGATGGGCTTCGACGCACGCTGACCTGAGTTCACCCCGAGCAACCACCGCTCACGTCGACAAGCGGGCCGGCAAGATGCGCTCCGACGACCATACGGCACGAACCGGCCCGCATCGGCGGCGACCCCACGACGCACGGCCCGCAGTTGCGCCCACGAATGGAATGACTACCCTCGCGGTGATGCAAACGCTGCGCGTGGAGATCTGGTCCGACGTCGCCTGCCCATGGTGCTGGGTGGGCAAGCGCCACCTCGAAGCCGCGCTCGAGCGCTTCGGGCAGCAGGCCCAGGTGGTGTGGCGAGCCTTCGAGCTCGACCCATCCGCCCCCAAGGCTCACCCTCCGGGCACGGACTATGTGCAACGCCTCGCCAACAAATATCGAACGACCCGTGACCAAGCCCAAGCGATGATCGATCGCATGACCCGCGTGGGGGCCGAGAACGGGCTCGACTTCCGCTTCGACCGGGCTCGGCCGGGCAACACGTTCGATGCCCATCGGCTGCTCCACTGGGCCGGCGAGCACGGGAAGCAAGACGCGCTCAAAGAGCGACTGTTCTCCGCGTACATGCATGAGGGCCAGTCGGTGGCCGACCACGAAGTGCTGGTCGATCTCGCGGCCGAAGTGGGGCTGGACGCCGAGCGAGCCCAGGCCCTGCTCTCGAGCGACGAACACGCCCACGACGTACGCCACGAGCAAGCAACCGCGGCGGAGCTCGGCGTGACCGGCGTACCATTCTTCGTGATCGACGGGCGCTATGCAGTATCGGGTGCCCAACCCAGCGAGGTACTCCTACAAGCCATGCAGCGAGCGTGGCGCGACATGACAGGTAAACCCTCAGAGATCGCGTCCTCGGCCGAGGTGTGTGGACCCGACGGCTGCGCCATGCCCTCGGCCAGCTGAGCGAGGCCAGCGGAGCTACCTGTGCCGAGGCCGGCTCGGAATGCGCGACGGCTGTCGCGCCCGGCTACGGTCTTGCCCAAGCAGCACCCACGAGGGACGAACACGCGGACCGAACGACCGAACAGCACGCTTTGGCCGCCCGCCCCGCCGGCGCACCGCTCTGCTCCATGTCAACACCTGGCCGCCCATCCACGCGCCATGAACCCGGCCGGCCGAACCACACCGATCCTTGTGCTGGGCGATCATGGTCCACGAACCTTCGGTCACCCCATGTCCGCACCCAGAGGACCACCGAGGTGGTCATCTGCGACTGGCCCGATCGGATCACCGCTCGCGCGATTCGGGTTAGCGCCCCCGCGCTGAGATCGCCGGGTCGTGCCGCTCGAGATCCACCGTTCGAGACGGGCCGCTCGAGACCTGCCGTGGGTGGAGATCTGGCGTTCACCGCGTCCATCGTGCGGGTCATCCGCGCTCGCCGTGCTCAAGCATAGAGGTCGGCCACCACTTTCCTCACGGATCCACTTTCGAGGGTCATTTCTCGCCCCCGCCGGTGGCTTCACGCGGTATGATCCCGCCGGGAAGAGACGCACCGGGGGCTACGCAATGCCCTCCGGTCGTGTACGCCTTCGTCTCGGCAACCTGGAGGTCTATTTCGCGCTCGTCCGTACGCGGGTCGATGCGCGGCAGCGATCGAAATTGGCGCAAACCCATGGAGCCATGGTCGGCGCGATCCAGGAGCCATGCCGCCAGAGCACGAACGTCCATTTGGCCCGGCCTGCGACCACTCCAAAGGACGAAATCAGGAATTGCCAGCGACGCGCCGTCGTGCCACAAATCCCCGTAGTCACCCCTGTCATTCCTCGCCGCTCTGCAGACGTCGACGATGCCGCTCCGCGCTCAGCTCGATGCCGTAGCTACGCTCCTGGATGAGGGAGCGGCCAGCTCGGCTGTCCGTATGCTCCGCAGCTCGTGGGAACCCGAGCTGCCTACCGAAGATCTGATCCCTTTGTACTGCATGTGGACGCGTGCGCTGTGCGACACGGGGGATCTCGATCATGCCATTACGTTGGCGCGTCGAGCGGCCGACGAGTTTCCCGACGAGCCCGACATCCTCATTGCGCTGGGCAACGTGCACGATCTGCGAGGCGAGCTGCCCGCGGCCCGCGACGCGTTCCGCGAGGCGGTCGCGGCTGGTGCTTCGGGCTCGCTACCTCACTATAACCTCGGCGCGGTCCTCGAGCGGCTCGGCGAAGAGGAAGAGGCCGAGACCTGCTACCGCCAGGCGCTGGCCTCCGACGACGAGCCCGGCACGATGTACGAGGCCGCCGCCGCCCTCGGAGCCCTATTAAGACGCAACGGTCGCCTCGACGAGGCGGCCGCTGTTTATGAGGCCTACCTCGACGAGGATCCGATCAACGTCGACATCCTCGTCGAGCACGGGATCTGCCTGTCCGATCTCGACGAGTTCGACCTGGCGGTGGAGCGCTTCGAGCTATCGCTGACCCTCGAGCCCGAGCACGCGGGCGCCTGGTACAACCTGGCGATCACGCTGTACCGCATGGGCCAGCCCGACGACGCCATGGGGGCGATGGACAAGGCCCTGCGGGCCGATCCCGACAGCCCGCTGACCTTGGCCGTGCTGGGCTCGTGGTACCTGGCTCACGATCCCGAGGCCACCAACCTCGACGAAGCGCTGAGCATGCTCTACGGGGCGCTCGATCTGCTCACCGAGTCGGCCATGTCCGACCTCAGCCCGAGCTACGCCAGCCTGGTGTTCGAAGAGGTCTTCGAGGCGTTGTGGCAAAAAGGTCTGCGCGGCGAGGCCCGCGAGGTGGCCAAGCGAGCGGGGCAGCGCGACTGGATCACCGCGCACATGCTCAACACGCTCAACGAGGCCGACCACGGCGAGGCCCCGCAGGTCAGCGCCTTCACCGTGACCGCGCGGGTGGAAGCGGGCGAGATCCCGGAGTTCTGGCCGGAGGACGTCCAGGGCTACACCCGAGGCCTGACCGTGCTGGCCACCGACGAGGACGAGGCGCGGCAGTACTCGCTCGAGTACCTACGCACCTTCGAGGCGCCCCGCGGGGGTCGCTTCAAGATCGAGACGGTGCGCCCGGGCAAGGCCGAGGAGATCATGCCCGTGGATCTGATCCGTCCGCGCGCCCGAGGCGTGGTCGGCTTCGCCAGCGGGCGCGCGTACTTTCGCTAGCGCACCGCAGCGCTCGATCCACGGCTAGAGCGACCAGCTAAAGCCAAGGTACCCGTCATCGAGATAGTGGCAGTAGGGCGCCAGGTCGTCGGCCGGCGGCAGCCACAGATCCTCGAACAAGCAAAAGCTCAGGCCGGCCCCGTTGTCGGTCTGACGAGCGCCCTCGGGGCAGGTGTAGCCGGCGGTGGCGGGGGTGTCGGTCCAACTGAAGCCGATGTAGCCCTCGTGCAGGTAGTCGCAGTAGGCCGCCAGATCGTCGGCCGCCGGCAGCGAGACCTGCTCCCACAAGCAGTAGCCCGTGCCCTGCCCGTTGGGCGCGTAGCGGGCCTCGGCGGGGCACATATCCCAGTAGTAGCCGAGGTAGCCATCGTCGAGGTAGTAGCAGTAGGGCGCGAGGCCATCGGCCGAGGGCAACCCGAGGTCGTCAAAGACGCAGTAGCCGGTGCCCTGCCCGTTGGGTCCGTAGTACGAGCCTTCGGGGCAAGCATAGCCGGCGGTGGCGGGGCTCTGGGTCCAGGAAAAGCCGATGTAACCGTCGGTGAGGTAGTGGCAGTAGGGATCGACCTCGGCGTCGGGAAGCGTGATGTCCTCGAAGATACAGAAGGCCTGACCGGCGCCATTGGTGGCGTAGCGAGCGGCCTCGGGACACACGCCCTGCGCCAGGGCACTCGCGCTCGCGTTGTCGGCCTTGCCTGCGATCCCCAGCGCGGGCGCCTCGACCTCGGGCTCCGGCTGCGGCTGCGGATCCGCAGCCGGCGCCTCGGCGTCGCAGGCCGCGAGCGAAAGGGCAACCAGGCCGGTCAGGACGGGGGCAAGCAAGGTCGAGGCGCGTCTCATGAGGTGACTCCGCATGAGGTGACGAGATCACCAGGCCGCCGTTGCACTCGGACGAACAACCGCGCACCGTCACGCATTTGCGTACTGCCACGCGAGCGCCTGCGAGCGCGCGCTATCGCGGGTTGCCCGGGCCTTTGCCCGGACCGTGCGTGGCCGTACCGCCGGTGCCCTGCCCAAAGCTGGCTCCCACCGCGCCCTCGCCGGCGATCCGGATCGGCGTGCCCCCAGGCACGCACAGGTAGGGCTCGAAATCCTCCACCCCCACCTTCTTCAGGATCTCCTCGTCGAGCAGGGCCTGCCCGGTGAGCGAGGGCGGCTCGTGGCCGATGATGGCGAGGGTGGCGTCGGCCAGGATCTCGGCCTTGCGCCACTGGGCCGGACCACCGAGGCCAAAGTTGATCGAGGCCAGCGACTCGATCATCGTGGTCGGCCACAGCGCGTTGGCAGCCACCCCGTGCCGGGCCACCTCCTGCCCGAGGCCCACCGCGAGCATGGTCATGCCGAACTTGGAGATCGAGTAGGCGACCTTGCCGGGCACCATGCCCATGTCGATGGGCGGCGACATCATCACGATGTGCCCCCACTTGCCCTCGATCATGTGGGGCAGGCAGGCACGGGCGGCGAGGAACGAGGCCCGCGCGTTGACCTCCATCACCAGGTCGAAGCGCTTGGCCGGGGTGTCGCGCACGTTCTTCCACCACAGCGCTCCGGCGTTGTTGACGAGGATGTCGACCCGCCCCAGCTCATCGACCGTGCGCTGCACCATCGAGTCGATCTGCTCGGCCTGGCGAACGTCGGTGGCCACCGCGATCGCCCGACGACCGAGGGCTTCGATCTCTTCCTTGGTGTCGACGATCGTTCCGGGCAGCCGCGGATTGGGGGTGATGGTCTTGGCCGCCACGCACACATCACAGCCGGCCCGAGCCAGGGCCAGCGCGACGGCCTTGCCGATCCCGCGGCTACTTCCGGTGACAATGGCGACGCGTCCGTGGAGATCGGGAGGCTGGAACATCACGACGTTGATACCAAAACACCGGAGCTACTTTGGATCCTCGAGCCACGCTGTCACCCGCTCGGGAGGCTCGTAGCTCCCCTGGGCGTAGATCTCCCGCGCCTCGGCCCGCAGGCGCGCGGCTCGCTCAGGGTCACCCCCGGCCTTGGTCAGCGCACGGGCCAGCAGCACCCGCAACAACGCGGGAAGATCGGCTTGAGCCAGCTCGATCATGCCGTAGGCTCGCTCGAGCAAGACCAGGGCCGGCTCGGGTTGCTCCAGCTCGAGCAGCGCCCAGCCTTGGCAGGCCAGCGGCTCAACGAGGGCGACGTGCCGTTCACTGACCAGCGGCTCGAGTATGTCCACCGCGCGCTTGCACTGGTCAAGGCCCCGTTGGATCGCGCCCTCGAACAGAGCGAGGGTTCCCAGGCAGGCGATCGTGCGCCCGAGCATAGGAGTGTCGGGACCTCCGTCCTTTTCGAGGATGTCCAGCGCGCGCTCGTAGTGCCTGCGGGAACCACCGAGATCGCCTTCGAGTCGTAGCGCCTCCGCGAAGTTGCTCAGCGAGAATGTCAGCATGTAGTGATCGGGGCCCAGTATGCGCTCACGCATGGCCAAGGCCTCCTCGAGTAGAGCGCGCCCTCGCTCGCGCTCACCCCGGGACAAGAGCAACCCGCCGAGGTTGTCGATGTACGTGGCGGTGGCCGGATGCTCACCGAGGGCCTCGCGCTGGATCGCCACCGCCTTCTCGAGCTGCTCCTGGGTACGCGCGAGATCCTGGCGCCCAAAGAGCACCACCGCATAGCTGTTGTGTAGGTTGGCCAGGGCCGGGTGCTTGGGACCCAGGGCCCGGCGGGTGATCTCCAGCGCCCTTTCGAAGGACAACATTGCGTCCTCGGAACGACCCGACTGCTCCTGCACGAACGCAAGATAGGCCAGTAAAGAGGCGACCTCCTCGTGCTCCGCACCCCGAGTCTGCCGTGCGATGGTCAGGGCCTTCTCGAAGTGGTGGCGAGCCTTGTCGAGCTTGTAGTCCTCCAAGTGGAACGCGCCCATTACGGTGTGATACTGACCCCACAGCGCATCGCTCGCGTCGCTACGACCTAGCGCAACCTCGGCGTGTCGAGCCCAGGCGAGACCTTCATCTCGGTGATGGAGCTGGACGCCCTCGACCTGGAGCATGCCAACGGCGGCCTGAGCGGCCACGTCGTCGATTCCCGCTTCGTTGGCCACGAAATAGGCTTTGCGATGGTGAAGGGCCGCGGCCTCGTAGTCACCACCCTTGGCGTCGGCCGTACCCAGCTGCGCTAGCGCCTCCGCGTGCAGCCGAACCTCGCCCAGCAGCTCGGCCTCGGCCACGATCTCTCGCGAGAGCGAGGCGGCGTCCTCGTAGCGGCCCCCGTTCTCGAGCGCTTTTGCTCGTAGTAGTCGACCTCGCAGAGTGTCCACCTGGCGCTGGTGGTCGGGGCTGGTCGCCGCGGAGTCTCGGGCCACGGACTCGGCCGCGCAGGTCCCCGGACCTCGCAGATCGCTGGCAGCCTGGGCCGCACGCTCGGCCACCCGCTGGTCAGCCTCACCGAGCACCTGCAAGAGGGCATCG
Organism: Myxococcota bacterium; assembly: GCA_039194325.1. GTDB lineage: Bacteria > Myxococcota_A > Polyangia > Nannocystales > Nannocystaceae > Paraliomyxa. Next base: position 17,999 of record JBCCWC010000010.1, on the reverse strand, counting down.
AGCTCGGCCAAGCGGTCATCGAGGCAGGCGATCCGCCGGTCGAGCTCGACGGGGGTCTGGTGCTTGTGGACCGCGGTGGCCTCACAGACCTGCGTATAGACGCCGACCCACGACTCGGCATAGTCGTCCACGCGCTCCTGAGCCCGAGCCAGGACCTCGGTGGCGTAGGGTACCCCGGTCGACTCGAACGCCGCGGCGATTGCGGCCGAGCGGTCCTCGTTCCACACCTCGGCGAGGCGCTCCTGCCCCCCGCGACACGGCGTGGGTGAGGGCACCAGGGCATACGAAAGACCCCCGCCCGCCAGCATCAGCCCTAGCCCCAAGACCCCGGCTCGCTGAAGCCGCTGGCGAGCCGCGCCTCGGATCAGCGCGTCGAGTAGGGCTTCGACCGAGGGGTAGCGGCGGTTGGGCCGGCGCGCCAGGCCCCGCCGCACCAGCCGGCCCAGCCAGGCGGGAACTCGAGAGCCACGCGGCGGCGGGGTGATCCGTTCGCGGTGCATGTTGAAGGCCAGCGAGGCCATCGACTCTCCGGCGAAGGGACGCACGCCGTAGAGGCCCTCGTAGAGGGCCACGCACAACGCGAACTGATCGGTCAGAGCGTTGGCCTCGCCCCCCTCGAAGAGCTCGGGGGCCATGTAGCTCGGCGTACCCAGCACGTCGCCCGAGCGGGTCAACACCATGCTGGGCGGGACGTCGGTGGAGATCGCCAGACGCGGAGCGCCGTCGGCCGAGCTCGGCTCGTCGACCGAGCTTGGCTCGTCGACCGGTTGCTCGGCGGGACCATCGGTCGACACATCGCGGGTATCGGACACGCCCGAGGAGCGCGAGCGATCGACACAGGGGCGCGCCAGCCCGAAATCCATGACCTTGACCGAGCCGTCCTCGCCCACGAGCACGTTCTCGGGCTTGAAGTCGCGGTGGATCACCCCCGCGGCATGGGCCGCGGCCAGCCCTCGCCCGGCGTAGATGAAGGTCCGCAGCACCTTCCGCCAGGGGCGGCGTTGGGACTCGAGCCACTCCCGTAGATCTTGCCCGGGGACATAGTCCATCGCCAAGAACACCCGACCGTCGGCCACGCCGACGTCGTGCACCGTGACGACGTGCGGGTGATTGAGCTGCGCCATCGCCATCGCCTCGCGACGCAGCCGCTGCTTTCGCTCCTCGGCGCTCCGCGAGGAGCGAAGCCGACGACGGAGCACCTTGAGAGCCAGGCGACGATCGAGGTGAGGATCGTAGGCCAGGTACACCATGCCCATCGCGCCCTCGCCCAGGCGCGCCACGACCACGTAGCGTCCGATCGTTCCCCCCGGTTGCTCGCCCGCATCGATCCTCGCGAGCCCGTCCGGGCCGCGCGTCCGATGGCCCTCGCCGCTCATCTCGCTCCGCGGCGCTCAGGGTAACCCACCCGAGCCCCCCTCGCGTGCGCGAGCGCGCCCGGGTGGCCGGAGGTCCCACCCGATCGAGCCGGGCCGCGCCGGTCGGGGTGAGCGGGAGCAAAGTAGCGTGGAAGAGGCGGGAATCAGCGGGGCGTCGCTCCGAGCAGGAAACGCACCATCGGTGACAAGAAGAGCAGCGTGAAAACGAAGCGGAGCACGGCGCCCGCGACCCCGAGGCCCAACCGCGCCAGCTGTGCACAGGGGCCAGGCCGTAGGTGACCACACACGGTGCGGCGGGGTGCTACGGTCCGCGCCTCGGATGCTCCCCTGGGAAACGCTCGCGCAGACTCTCGCCCCCGACGGCACGGCCATCGAGCTGCGACGTCGCGGTCACGAGCTGCTGATCCGCGCCGGTGGCTACGACCTGATGTCGTCGGACGACGACGAGTCGTCTCGCGCGCTGGCCCGCCTGGCGCTCCGTGCCCTGGAGCATCCGGCGCGTCGGGTGCTGGTGGGTGGTCTGGGCATGGGCTTCACGCTGCGGGCGGCGCTAGACGGGGTGGATCCCAAGGCCGTGGTCGAGGTGGCCGAGCTGGTACCCGCGGTGGTCGAGTGGAATCGAGGGCCGGTCGCGCCGGTGGCCGAGCGCCCGCTCGATGACCCCCGCACGCAGATCTACGTGGGTGACGTCGCCGATCGCATTCGCTCGGGTGCCGATCGCTACGACGCGATCCTGCTCGACGTGGACAACGGGCCCGACGCGCTGGCCCACGCGAGCAACGAAGCGCTCTACGGCGGTCGCGGACTGGCCGAGGCCCGCCGAGCGCTACGACCGGGGGGGGTGCTGGCGGTGTGGTCCTTCTCGGACGATCGAGGCTTCAGCCGGAGGCTGAAGGGCACCGGATTCACCGCCCGGGTGCAGCGCGTGCCCGCGTCGCGCAAGGGCCGGGGGCGCACGCACTACGTATGGGTCGCTCGCCGCTGATCCATAGCCGAGTAGGACACAGCCGAGTAGGACACGCCCCTTGATGCTTAGGTGGTGGATCGAGCCACTCGACTTCAACGATGAGCGTAAAGGCGACCAGCGGCGGCCTCATGCTCGAACCAACGTGATCTCCCGACCCTTCGGCGAATCTACCCTCTCCCACCGCGTTCGCTCCGCGGTCAGCCCAGCCTGCTCGCGCTGATCGAAGATCACCAGCCAGCCGGTGTCCAAACCGAGCCCGTCGAGATAGCGATCGAGCTGCTCGAGGCCGGATGCCAGCGGATCACGCTGCTTGCCACGCCAGACCTTCAGCTCCATAGCTATGGTGACATTACCCAGGCGCAGGCACAGATCTATGCGCCCTCGCCCGATCGCATACTCGCGCTCGATCCACCCCCCTCCGTTGACGACCCGGTGCAAGAACGCCATGAGCACCAGCTGCGCGGCGACTTCGTGGTAGGGCGCGCTGGCCTGCAGAGCATCTCCATGCTGACGCCAGAACGCCAGGAATGCATCGCGCAAGGCCTCTGAGTCGAGTTGACCCTCACCATCGAGCCAGGTGGGAGACAGCTCGGGCAAGCTGTCTTGCGGCCCACTCGCGAGCATTCGGACGATCACCTCGCGGTAGATCGGGTTGGCCACCTGGAGGCCACCACCATCGACGCGTCGCACCAGGCCCAGATCGAGGACGAAGCGGCGATCATCTTCGGCGAGCGCCTCCATGGACTCACCCGCGAGCATGGGCTCGAGCACGGCACGGATCCTCGGCTCGCGCAGCCTGGCGGCCAGACTATCGAGGTGGGTGTCTTGGCGCTCGATGAGGATCCGTGCGGCACGATCCATGTCGTCTGCGGTGATCGTCTCGGCTCGATCGGGCCGCAGGTGATCGATGATCTCGCCCGCCAGCGCATTGACCAGCCATGGCTGCCCCCCGCTCCACTGGAAAGCCCGCGCGACCGCGGCCCCTTCGAACGCCTGGCCGGTCTGCTCGTGGTGCTGGGCGTAGAGCTCGGCCACATCATCCGCCGTGAAATTGGTCAGCGTCAGCGAGCGCACCTTGATGTTGAAGGGGCTAGCCGTTCCCTGACGGCGTGGTTCACCTTCGCCGACCAGATAGTCCCGAACATCGCGCAGGCCCACCAAGGCGATCGACCACGGGAAGAGATCCGGACGCAGCGAATAGCCCGTTCGTAGCTGACGCAGGACCGAGATCAGCACATCGTCACGAAGGGCATCGATCTCATCGATGAGCATGACGAGCGGTCGCGGGCAGTGCTCGGCCCATGCACTGAGCCCCGCCAGGATGCGCTGCCCGGGCTCGGCCGAAGGCCACGGAGGCGGCCGCAGCGCTTGCGATAGTGTCCGCGAGCCGATCGTCCAGGCACCCAATAGCGCCGCCTCGGCCGCCCCTAGCTCGCTCACCCCGGAATAGACCCCTCCCACCTCGGCCGAAACATACGCGGCGGCATACCGCCCTTCGTCCGCCAAGCCCCGGGCTAGCGCCTGCAAAGCGGTGGTCTTGCCCGTCTGTCGCGGCGCATGGATCACGAAGTACTGCTTGCGCTCGATGAACAGCCGCAGATCGGGCAGCCGCGACAGCGGCGGCAGCATGTAGTGATCGGCCGCCACGCAGGGGCCGGCCGTGTTGAAGAAGCGCGTCATCGGCGAGCCGATCGTAGCACCTACTCCACCACCACCACGTCTGCGCTGCCGCGCCCGAAGGTCTCGGGGTGGTACATCTCCTCGGCCTTGCTCGGCGGCACTACGAAACGCCCCGGCGTGGTCGCCCGAGCGACGTAGTCGTAGTCGTAGACCCCCGACCACAAGAGCGAAGTGAACGCCTCGACTCGCTCGTCTCGCATGTTCTGGTGCTCGTACCAGGTGCGGGCCCACCACCAATACCCACCCCGCTCTTCATCCTCGGGATCGGGCGGCAGCGCCCCAGTGGTGGCCAAGCTCGGGTTGAGCACCTCGAGGCCAGCGGGCAGCGGGTCGACCAGCGCCACGTGGTAGCGCCGGCCGTCGGCCACCATCTTCACGCGCACCCGCACGCGGGCCCCGGCCTTGATGTGCCAGGTGCCCTCGGCGTCGCGGCGCACGTCGGCCTCGTCATCCACCGCCTCGTAGGATCGCTCGACCGCGAAGCCGGCGTCGTAAGGCGGCAGCTTCAGGTCACGCGGGGCGTAACGCATGCCAACGCGGTAGTAAAGCCGCCCCTTGCCCTTCTTGCTGATCACCAGGTCCTGCTCGCTGCTCTTGCCAGACTTGCCGGCCTTGTCGGCCAACCAGGCCATGGGCACGTCGATGTGGTGCCGCTCGGTGGTGCGACCGCGGAAGGCATGCTCCCCCGCATAGGATCCACCCAGCCAAGCGCGGGCCACGAAGCGGGGCGTAGCCTTCTCGTACTCGGCAAAGTAGCGATCGAGCGCCACCAGCACGAAGGCGTTCTCCTGGGTGCTCGACCAACGACCGGCCCGGCGATGCGCTAGCAGGCCGCGCACGAGCTTAGGGACGAGATCGCTCTTGGGCTCGGTATAGGTGAGCGCCTCGAGCACCAGCGCGTCCACCCGGCGGTCGGAGTGCAGCACCAAGTGCGCCCCATCGTCGTAGCCGGTCGCAAAATGAGCCGCGGCTGCCGTCTCGGTGACCCGGTTGCCGAGGTGGCGCTCGATCTCCGTGACCACGCCAGCGTGGCGGGAGCTGCCTTGCAGGGTGGGCAAGACCCACGCCAGCGCCTCGAGCGGGAGCCGCTCGACGCCAGCCTCGTCGACGAGCGCGCTGGCCTTACGCACGTCCGGCTTACCGGCCAGGCGCAGCACGTAGAGCGCGTAGGCCCGGATCACCCGACGCACGTCCGGTGGGGTTCGAGGATCGAAGTGCTTGTCGATCTGCGCCAGGTAGTCCAGCGCCCGCGTGCGCATGGACCCGGGCACCGCAAAGCCCTTGGCCTTGGCCCGCTCGAGCGCATGGGCCACGTGCACCGTGAGATAGGGCCACGATGGCCATCCCCGCCCCCAGAACGAGAACCCCCCGTCGTCGGCCTGCATCTGCGTCAGTCGCTTTAGATCGCGCTGCACGGTGGCCTGCAGCTCGGCTGGTGACGGCAACCCCTCGGCCTCGAAGGCCGACAGCACGTCGCGCAACGCGGCGATCGCCAGCACTCGGCTGGCGGTCTGCTCACTGCATTCGAAGGGATAGGTGACCAGGTAGAGCACCGCGTCGGTCAGGGCCTGCAGCGCGGTGGACGACGTGGTGATCTCCAGACCGCCGAATTGCGGAAACACGCCGGGGGGGGCCGCCACGGGCTGGACGACGCCTCCTTCGTCGATCTCCCCGTAGGTCGCGAAAGCCTCGGTAGTCGCCGGGGTCCACACGGGCAGCTCGAAGGCGGCGGCGTCGGCCCAGGTTCCCGCGGTCGCCCCCACCTGGAAGCGCGCCGTGCCGGCATACGCCGCCCGAGCCGGGAAGCGTACCTCCACCCGATCACCGGCGGGGAGCTTCACCCGACGGCCCGCGCCCGCGGTGAGCTCGGCGTTGTGGGCCCGCACGGCCACGTCGACCGTCATGGGGTCCTCGGTCTGGTTGTGGAGCACCACGGGCAGCTCCAGCTCGTCGCCAAAGTTCAAGAAGCGCGGCGGCGAGGGCCGCACCATCAGCGGCAACCGAGCGGTCACCGTGGACTCGGTGATCCCGAACTGTCGGTCCTCGTCGACCGCCACCGCCATGATCCGATACCGGGTGAGGTTGTCGGGCACGGTCAGGGGCACGGTCGCCGTGCCTTCGTCGTCGGTCCTCACGCTGGGCGAGAACAGAGCCAGCGCCGAGAAATCCTTGCGCAGGGCGATCGCCGGGGGCTTGCGGTCCTTGCTGCGCTTTCCGCCCTCGGCGCGCTCGAACTCGTTGCGGTCGAGCTGCATGACCTGGTCATCGGCCACGACCTCGTCAGCCGGCGGACTACGCGTCTCCAGTTCCAAGACCTCCCCCCCGTCGCCAAATGCCGCCGCGTCGTCGCCTAGAAACCCGCCACCTCCTTGACCGGGGCCCTCACCCGACCGCTCGGTGAGCTCCTGGGCGCTGGCCAGCTGGATCTGCGAGCGCAGGTAGTGGTCGCGAACTCCCGGGTCACGCCAGCCATAGAAGGTGGCGAGCGGATCGGGCAGCGAGTAGCCGGTGAGGGCCAGCACGGCCTCGTCCACCACCACCAGCGCCACCTCGGCGCCGCGCATCGGCTTGCCCGACGCGTCCTTGACCGACACGCGGACCGAGGTCTTGCCCCCAGGCTCGATCTTGGCCCGAGAGGGCTCGGCGAAGACCGCCAGCGTGCGCCGCAGGGGCGGCACGCTCAGCATGACCGAGCCCACCGCCTGAGCAGGACGAGAGGGCAGGCCGGGGTCGATCTTGCCGTCGGCCCCCCGCCGCGGGGCGGCTCCCACCAAGTCGACCTGCACCGTCACCCCAGGCGTCATCGCATCGTCGATCGGCACCTCGAGGGTGGTCGACGGACCGTCGAGGTGGATCGCGCGCACGTCGACCAGCCCCGAGCGCCGGATCGTGACCAGGCCTTCGGCCGGGGACCACGGCGCAGAGACAGCAATCTTCGCGGTCTGGCCGTCTTCGTACTGGTCGCGATCGGGGATTAGCAGCACCTGTTCTTGTTCCACGCCGCGGGGCGCGGGTAGCTCACCACCCGCGATCCACCGGGTCACCTCGGTACGGTTGGGCCGGCCCTCCGCATCGACCACCACCGCGACGATCCGCCAGGTCCCTCCCTTGTCGGCGGGGATCGAGCAGCGCACCGGAGCATCGGCGCTGTCGCGCTCGCAGGTCTGGACGTCACGCTCCTTCTCGACCATCTCGCCGTGCTCTTGCACGTACTCGACGCGGGCCGCTCGAACAGACACCGAGACACCCTTTTCGATCTCGCCGTCGATATCGACCACGAGGACATCGAGGTCGATGTCCTCGCCCGCCTGAACAAAGGCGCGATCGCTACGCAGCCCCACGTAGAGCGAGGAGGGGTGCACCACGGTGCTAGTGCTCGCCGCCCACGCCTGCCGGTTGACGTCGGTGACCGTGGCCTGGGCGGTGACCGACATCGGCTGGGCCGGATCGACCGAGACGAAATCCATACGCAGGTGATGCTCGCCGGCCGCATCGGTACGAGCCTCGAAGATCTGAGACTTGGGCTCGTCGGCGGGATCGGGCGGGCCCCAGTGACGCCAGAACATCCACCATGGGAGCTGCCGCCCAAACGTAAACCCATCGTGCCCCGGAGGCTGGTAGAACCCGGGCGAGGCGGTGACCCGCCACATAACCTCCGCGTTGGCCAGGCCCCCGCCCGCAAAGTAGTCGGCGTCGACCGTGGCAACCGCGTGCTCTCCGACCTGGTGCGGACCCTCAGAGAGCCGGGCGCTCACCTCGTACTCGGGCCGCCGAAACTCCTCCACCCGAAACTGGTGCCAGTGACCCCGATTATCCAGCGTGCTACCGACCAGCTCCAGCTCGACTGAGCTATACCCAAGGTTCATGGTGTCGGGTAGCGCGAGCGAGGCATCGAAGGCCCCGAAGGCATTGAGCTCGAGCTTGCCCTTGGCCACCTCGTTGCCCTGGGAATCACGCAGCCGATACTTCACCTGGCGCCGCTCGTTGCCGAGGCGATGCAAGCCGGCCACATCGCCCCCCTTGGCCGGATCGACGATCCGCAACCATCCCTTGAGCTTGAGCTCCTCGCCGGGCCGGTATAGGCCTCGATCGTCGAAGACGTGCCAGCGCAGGGCGGGCTGGGTCGAGGTGGTGTGCCATGAGCCCGAGGAGGCCCACCACGACGGCGATTGCGGCAAGAAGGCCACGTCGTCGCCCTGGCGAGCCACGATCATCTGGGCGTTGTCCCGAGTCAGCGGCAACGAGACCAACCCCTGGGCGTCGGTACGCGCCTTGACGCCGACATGCCGAAGCTCGACCTCTACGCCTGCCCGCGGCGCACCGTCGGCCAGCGAGGTGGCCCACACCACCATGCGCTCGGCGTCGATGTGTCCCGATAGGCCCAGCCCGGTGACCTGCACCCAGGCCACCGCCCGTTGCATGAGCCAAGGATCCCCATTGCGGAGGGGGGCGCGCTCGGTCTGCTCGACCGCCACCACCAGGTGCCCCCGACCCTTGCGCAAGCCGGGGGTCAAATCAACGAGCGACTCCACGATCTCGTCATTGTTACGCCGCACCGTGATCACCCGATCGATCACGTTCTTGCCCGGGAACGACAGGTCGCGCGAGTCCCTCCCCACGCGCTCCATGGCCATCAGGTACGCACGCCAGTCTCGGGGCTGCACCTGCCAGGCTCGCACCCGGAGCTTCTTGTGGTTGACCGAGAACACCGAGAGCTTGCCCCCCGCGGCGGGGTCGAGCACGGTCAGCCCCGCGCCGGCCATGAAGAGGTTGCGCGGGGCCTCGGTCACCTTGAAGGTCAGCGGCCGGGTCTCGCCCAGGCGCTGGCCGAACGCATCCCGCACATCGGGCGACAGCTGCACGGTGTACTTGGTACGTCCCTTGGTCGGACCATAGATGTAGAGGTGCTGCCCGTAGGCTTCGGTCCTGAACTCAGGCAACGCCGGCTCGATCGTGACCAGCGAGCGATCGAAGGCCTCCAGATCGATGGGGTTGCTAAACTCGATCTCGAAGGGCGCACCCGGCGGGCAATCGCGCTGGTAGCCGCAGCGATGCTCGGTCACCTTCATGCGCCCGTAGGTGCGAAAGCCGAAGGTCTGGGCCTCGGTGGTCTTACGCGGGCCTTCGGCCGAGGGTGTACCCGGCCCGATCTTCACCATCACCGGGCGATCGGCGAGCAGCGGCGAGGCGGGCACGAAAGCGACCCAGCGCCCGTCCTCGGCCTGGGCGGCCAGCTGCCGCACGGTGGGATCGGCCTCGATCTCTTGCGGGCGAGCCAGACGAGCCGATACCCGCTTGTTCTTGCCCGAGCGCAGGGTAATCGTGGGGATCACCGCCTCGGGCTCGATCTGCTGATCAAAGGCCACGAAGATCAGCGGCTGCCGGCGCGTGGGCTGATCTTTGGGGTACGCGGTGACCTGTGTGGGCGTGGGCGTGGTGAAGCTCCAGGCCTGCGCCTTTGCGAGCTTGGTCCCCACCGCCGAGGTGGTCCCCTGCGGCACGGTCACCTCGTAGCGGGTCGCCATGGGCAAGCGGGCCGAGGGCTCGAACATCAGCGTTCGTGTACCCACCCAGCGCCACTTGCCCTCGGCCGGCGTGGGCGTCAGCTTCACCGGCACGTCCTTGCCCGCCAGGGCATCGAGCGAGGTCACCGCGACCATCGGGTGGTTGAAGGTCACGCTCAGGTGAGGAGCCAGGGACACCTCGCCCTCGGGGGCAAAGCGGACCACGGCCAGCGGATCCTTGGGGCGGGGCTTGGGGCCCGCGCTACGGGGCGGCGGAGGAAATTCCCCCAGCACGGTCACGCCCGTGCGAGGCGGCGGCTTGGAGCCCTCGCGTAGCGCGAATTCCCGCTGGTCGTCGGGCTCGGCGTCGAGCTTGGGCAGCCGAGCGAGCACCCGCGAGGTCTCGACGGCACTGAGGGCAGCGGCCTCGGCCAAGCGCACGGGCACACGCTCGGCCGCCGCCGGGTCAGCGTGCGACAGGCGGAGCACCAAGCCGGGCTCGTCGGCCGCGACCACCGGCGGCGCCGTACCATCGGGATCGACGGGAGTCAGGGGATCCTTCCGGTTGCGACACGACAACACGGCAAACACCACGAAGGACAAGAGCGCGAGCTTTTCGAGCGTGCGAACCATGGCGAGCGAGACCACGCTACCAGTTCTGAGCGCCTCGTAGCGGGATCACGCCCTTGGATGAGCACACCGAGCTCGCTTTGTTCACCGGCCTGCGCCGCCCTTCCGTTGCCCGCCCGTTGCTCGCCCGTTGCCGATGGGGCGGATCCAGGGCTATACCCACTTTACGGGTCGAGTTGCTCGGCCGTCGCGTCTTCGAGCGCCTCCCTGGTCATGCCTGGTCCCGCCGATCCTCCTAATCCGTCCGACACCGCGCTCCTCGAGGCATGGGCACGCGGAGAGGCACCCGCGGGAGTCTCGCTCGTACAGCGACACTACGACACCGTATTCACGTTCTTCGCCAACAAGGTGGGAGACGACGAGGCCGCCGAGCTGACCCAGGACACCTTCACCGGGCTCGTCGAGGCGCTCGATCGCTTTCGCCGCCACTCCAGCGTCCGTACCTTCATCTTTGCGATCGCCCGCTGGAAGCTGGTCGAGTACTTCCGCCGCCAGAGCGCCCAGCGTCGACGCTTCGTGACGCTGGAGGGCCCGACCGACGACGGTGACGAGCCGCCCGCCCTCAGCGCCACGCTGGGCTCGTGGCTCGAGGGGCGCCGCCAGGAATCCCTGCTGGTCGTTGCGTTGCGCTCGCTGCCTCTCGACGATCAGATCCTGCTCGAGCTCAAGGGCTACGAGGAGCTGACGCTCCGCGAGCTCGCCGAGGTCTTCGACACCCCGGTGGGCACGATCGCCAGTCGGATCCGACGCACGCGAGAGCGTCTGGAGCGGACGATCCGCGAGCTCGCCGACAACCCCGAACTCGCCGAAGAAACGCTCACCGGGCTCGATACATACATGAAGGCGCTCCGCGCCCTGCCCCAGCACCCCCGCTGAACCTCCTAGGTCCGTCGAGGTCACCGCGGAGCGAAGACCTCAATGTCGTGCACCCCCTGGCGAGCGTAGTCGTCGCCCGGCGTCAGCCCGAGCCCAATGAAATCGGTGGATGCATAGCCAAGCCGTCCTTCACCACCGGCACCCCAACAACGAACGGTACCGGCCATGGTGAGCACGCAGGTATGCTCCATACCCGCCACGATCCGCTCCAATGGGTCGATCGAGCCGTCGCCATCCACATCGCCCACGTCGATCACCCCGCCGGTGCCACGCGACCGCCACACCTCCCCCGGGCTGCGCCAGTGTCCCACGTCCTGCGAGTGGCCATCTCCGAGGCGCCCGGTGAACCCCTCGCCCCAGCACCGGGCTCGTCCGCGCTCGTCGACCACACAGGTGTGGCGCTGACCGGTGCTCAGCCCCACGACCTTCGCCCCCCCCAGATCTCCCAGATCGATGTCGAAGGGCAGCGGCGCCTCCAGGTTGCAGGCGGTGGGCGGATCGTCGGCCCGGCACCCCGGCAGCTCGTCCCAGCGGTAGCCCAGCGCCCCTCCCTGATTGGAGCCCCAGCAGCGCACCCCACCGCGGGCCGTGAGCACGCAGGTACGATCGCCCGCCGCATCCATCGCCACCACCTCGACCTCGTCGAGCCCCTGAACCCCGAGGGTGGGATCGTCGGGCCGCTTGCCCCGGCCGGCTCCGTCACCCACCCCATCCCCGATGTTCGCGGACCAGCCCACCACCCCCAGCTGCCCCTTGGCCCCCGATCCCCAGCAACGGATCGCTCCTGTCTCCTGGCGGGCCTCCTGGCGGGCCTTCTGCTGGACCTCCAGTCGAGCGCACGTGTGCTCGTTGCCCATCGCGACCTCGAGCACGTCGGCCCCCAGCGGAACGGGGCCGACCGAGTCGAGCCCCTCGTCGTCGCCCATGTCTTGGGTCGACCCCTGCCCCAGCGCCCCGTTGGCTCCGCGCCCCCAGCAATAGAGAGAACGACGCTCGGCAACCTGCACGATCGCACACGTACGCGCCGTGCTCAGGACCACGTCGACGACCTTGCCGGGCAGCGCGACCGGGGGCTGCTGCTCAGGTCGGTGGCTCACTCGATCCCCGAAGGTCGCGGTCGAGCCCTGCCCCAGAGCGCCGTGGATCCCCCTTCCCCAGCACCGAAGCCGCCCGTCACGATGCAGCGCACAAACGTGCCGCGCGTTGGGGGCGGTGACGACCCGGGCCACCCGCTCGAGCCCCAAGGGGGGCAGATCGGCCGGCACCTCGTTGTCGCCAATGTTGCTCCCCTCGGTACCCCGCCCCAGCCGGCCCATGGCATCGATCCCCCAGCACGTCACCTGACCCTGTTCCGACAAGGCGCAGGTGTGGCTCAGGCCCAGGGTGAGATCGACGACGCGCGGGGGCAGAGGAGATCGCGGCGGCACGGATCCGCGCGCCGCCTCAGGAGTCGGCTCGGGCCGGTCGCGATCGGCCCGAGCAAGGATCGCCCCCAACCCCAGCACGACTCCACCCGCCGGGACGATCCACCACCACCGACGACGAGGGCGGCGCTGCTCGTCGACCCGGTCGAGGGCCGTCGCAAAGGCTCGCATGTCAGCGAAGCGCCGGGAGGGCTCCTTGGCCATGGCCTGGTGGATCACCGACTCGACCGACCGACGCCGATGCCCCAGCCCCGGTACTCGGACACGAGGTGGCGAGGCCACGAGGTGTTGAACCGCGCACTCTCCGGGGGTAACGCCCCCGTAGGGACGTGTCCCCACCAGCATCTCGTAGGCGATGCAGCCGAGTGCGTAGATATCGGCCCGATGATCGACCGCGCTCCCACGGATCTGCTCCGGGCTCATGTACGCCGGAGTGCCCACCAGGTTGCCGTCGATCGTGCTCACCACGCTGTCCCCCATCAGGCGCGACAGGCCGAGATCGACCACTACGCTGCGCTCTGCCCCTTCATCGGTGGGGGTGATCATGATGTTGGTGGGCTTGAGATCGCGATGGACGACGCCCCGCTCGTGCGCGTAGGCCAGGGCATCACACAGCTGCCGGAGCAGCGGCTGGGCTCGCGACCATGGCAGCGCCCCGTCACGCGCGAGCAGCTCGCACAAGTCGACCCCCGCCAGCAGCGCCATCACCAAGAAGGCGCGACCGTCGTCGGTCTCGCCGGTGTCGAGCACTCGAACGATCCCCGGATGCTCGATCCGTCGACCAGCGTGCAGCTCTCGTCGCAGCGCGCGCTCGACCTCGGTGGCCCGGTCGGTGCGCGCATGGAAGAGCTTGAGCGCGACCCGTGCACCCTCGGAGGTCTCGGCCTCCCAGACCTCGGCCGCCGCTCCCGAACCGCGGATCTCTCGTAGCCGGTAGCCGGGCACGCTGGGAGGCACCCGCTGGGTGTTGGCGCCGATCTCTCCCGCCGCGATCCGAGCCATGAGCTGCGCCCGATGGTGCTCCAGCCGCTCGCTGGAGGTCTCGCTGCGCTCGGGTAAGAGGGGCTCCACCACAGTCAACCTTAGCGTGTCATCGCCATCGCGACCGGGGCCACACCACGGCGCGGCCCCGGTCGAGCCAGCCCCTCAGTGCAGCCCCTGGGTGCTGCCGTTGCACCATCCGTCGAGGCCCGCCGAGGACCAGTCGGTGCCGTCGAAGACGACGCCGTGCACGAAGGGATCCTGCGCGTAGTCGACCCATCGCTGGCCGCTGACCTCGTCATAGCACAGCAGGTCGTCGTGCCCGTCGCCGTCGACGTCCCCTAGCCGAACCCGCTGATGCGGCTCGTCGCACCAATCGTTGCCGTCGCTGACCCAGTCGGTGCCGTCGTAGGGGAGCATGTCCACGTAGGCCTTGCCGTCGTCGCTGTCGAAGCACACCAGCTCCGCGTTGCCGGCCCCCTGCACGTTGCCGATCATCAGGCGCTGGCCGCCGCCCATGCACCACGCTCCCTTGACGTTGTCGGTCCCCCCGAAGGTCCCCCCTTGAGCGTAGTCGAAATACAAGGTTCCGCTGCGAGTATCGTGACACAGCAGATCGTCGTCAATGTCACCATCGAGGCGACCGGTGTGCAGGCGCTGGTACTTGCCATGACACCAGCCTCCCGGGATGTAGGAATCCGTGCCAGCGAAGATCGTGCCCGGCTCGGCGTGGTCGATCCACATTCGGCCGTCGATGAAGTCGTGACACAGCAGGTCGTCGTCCCCGTCGGCGTCGAAGTCACCCACCAGCAGCTGCTGAGTGTCCGCGCTGCACCAATCGCTCCCGGTGGTGAAATTGGTACCGTGAAACTGCCCCGAGGCGTTGGCGAGATCGACCCAGAGGTTGCCGCTGTCGACGTCGTGGCACAGCAGATCATCACGACCATCTCCGTTGAAATCGCCGGTGTGAACGCGCTGCATGGCGCCGTTGCACCAACCCCCGGTGCGGCTCCAGTTGGTCCCGTTGAGCTGCCCCGACCACGCCAGATCAACCCACACCGTCCCGGTGCTGGTCGATTGACACAAGAGGTCGTCCTCGCCGTCCCCGTCGTAGTCGCCCATGCGATACGAGGCCGAGAACGTGGCCTGAGCCTTGGCCGCAGGCCACAGTAGGGTATAGCCCTCGTCCGCCTCCTGGAGCAGATCGGACTGGCCAGCGTCGTCATGGGCCGGGGTCCAGGCGGTGACGTCGGTCGAACCCGACTGCGGCTTGAACCAAGAGCGATCGAAGACCAGGTGGTGGGGATCGTCGTCGAAGGTGTTGAGCAGGCCGCTGGCGTCCTCGATGATGTAGCCCACGTGGATGTGCAAGTGCGCGCCCCTAGCGTTGCCATGCGCCCCGATCCGACCCAGGTACTGCCCGGCCTTGACCTGGGGTCGCTCGCCGGGCTCGAGGTAGGTGTCGGTCGTCATGCACTTGGAGGCGAGCAGGCAGTCGATCCGATCGGATCTATCCATCCAGCCATCGGCGCTAGCATTGGGACACACGCTGCTCGGGATCGAGTCCGTGTCCAAGTGGGCGTAGTAGACGAACTCGTCGTCGGCCGTGCGGATCGTGACATAGTTCCCGCCGTGAGGCTGGATGTCGGCGACGTCGGCGTGATCCTCCACGTACGGGGAGTTACGCCAGCAATCGATCACTTCGCCATCGACCCCCGAGTAGACGGGGACCCCCCAGTCGACCTCGTTCTGCTCGGTCGTGGCGCCGGGCTCGTACCTCTCCCATGCGCCGTCCCATCGCATGATGGTCAGGTCGTGCCAGCGATGCCCCGTGTCGTCGCTTAGCCGGGCGACGTAGCCCGGCTTGAGATCCTCGGGTCGGATCGGAGGCGCCATTTCGAACACGGGATAGTTGGGGACCGCGTTCGATGGGCTGGCAGCCACGGTGAGGTCGTCTCCGAAGCTCTCATCGATCCCCCAATCGGACTCGGAGGCCGGGGCGAAATCGTCGTAGGTCGCAGCCTCGCAACCCGAGCCGAGGGCAAGCAGGACGACGAGCAACCGATCTACGCTAAGGTTTTGAACATTAAGCACTGATTCGTTCTCCGGTGGGGCCTCGCGAGCCAGGCGCACCCTGCTCGCGACGTTCCGGTAGTGAGCGGGCCCATCGGATGAATTCCCCCCACCGAAGAAAAAAATGAAGCTCGCTTCCTGCGCCGAGGGTTGCCCCTGGCGCCGCCGAGCGACCGACCGGATCGTCGGGCCCGGGCCAGGACCCGGGCCAGGACCAGACCCAGTCCCAGACCCAGTCCCGTCAGCTCGATAGCCGCGCCACCAGCTCGTCAGCCCCGCCGATGTGCTTGCCGTCGATGAACACCTGCGGGGTGGTGGCCGCTCCCGAGACCGCTCGCAGAAGCCGCGGCTCGGCGGGCACCTCGGAGTAGCTCATTGCTCGCTCCTCCAGCGCAGCCTTGGCCCGGGCGCAATGCGAGCACCCCTCCTTGGTGAACAATACGATGTCGGCCGGTCGCTCGGCCTGGGGATCGACATAATCGAGCATCGTGTCCGCGTCGGAGACCTCGAAGGGATCGCCAGGCTTTTGGGGCTCGATGAACATCTTGTCGATCACGCCATCCTTGACCAGCATGGAATAACGCCACGAGCGGGGCCCAAAGCCCAGCTCGCGCTTGTCGACCAACATCCCCATCTGTCGGGTGAAATCGCCGTTGCCGTCGGGCAAGAAGCGGATGTTGGTGGCTCGTTGATCGCGCTGCCAAGCGTCCATCACGAAGCCATCATTGACAGAGATACACACGATCTCGTCGACTCCCCGCGACTTCAGCAGCGGGGCCAGCTCGTCGTAGCGAGGCACATGAGACGATGAGCAGGTCGGCGTGAATGCACCCGGCAACGAGAACACCACCACGGTCTTGCCGGCGAAGACGTCGGCCGTGGAGATGTCGTGCCACTGACCATCCTTGCGGGCGCGAAAGGTGACCTCGGGGATACGCTGTCCTTGTCGATTCTCGAACATGGGGGATGTCTCCAGGGTTGGTGCCCAAAGACATTCCAAGCGGCGCGCCAGCACGGTGTGCGAATGATTTCAGCACTTTATGAGACCAACGGTCGATAATCCAACGATATATAGCTTCTGGAACCGGTATTTCGATGAAACACCGATATTTCGGTGAATCCGTAACCCCGAGCGGCTGGGTACTGCGCATACATCACGCCGAACCGGACTCAGGCGCTCCAGCGGACCCAGATTGCCCATCGCGTTGTTACTGACTAACCGATTCCTACCGAAATGCGGCTGTAGCGCACAAGTTACAGTCGGTTGCTCCCCCCTCCTGCGCACAATGCGCAGCGATGCATGACAATAGTGCCAAGACGCGTAAAATTGGCTGCCTATTTCCATTTCGTGGCGCCTGTGGCCGTGTCCCTTGACGTGCTCAGCTGGGCGAGCCACTCTCTCTCTGGAGGCTTTGTACGATGCAAATCGGCATTGCCTTTTTTTTGTGGTTTAGCCTAGCTGCTCCTCGCGAGTCCGAAGGTCATCAATAACGGCAAAGCTCCAGACGTAAAAGCGTTGCCCATCGCGCTCTCGCTCAGCCCGATTTCGCAAATATAGTCTGCGAGCCGCTTGAGTTCACCGCGCGCTGGCCGAGTCATCTTCGGCTTGATCCGAACACCCCAGGAGGTCACGTAAGCGATGATGTCCGCAACTTGCACGAGCGTGCTCAACTCGCTTCGGACAAAGAATGGCTCTGGGATCACGCGAGATGCTCGATGGCGGCCTTTCGCAGTGTTCTTGAAGTACGAGGCCATCTGTTCCAGCAGCACTACACATTGCTGCCGATCCTTCTCGTCAAACACCACAATGCCTTGGTGTGACCTGCCACGCTCATCAAGAAAATAGAAGAACCTCTCGAATAAGTAAGCATAGTCCTTGCGAAGTCCCTTACCCATTGTCGTGGGCGCTTCTTGGTCGACGATGCTGGCGAATGCCTTAGCGTGGTGCTGTGTGCAGAGTTCGAGCACGCGCTCGCAGAAATCAAGCTTTGCTTGCGCAAGTGCGGCCAGATGACGTCGACTTACGACGGCCTGCCTAGCCTCTGCTTTTGCAGACGCGCCTTCGCGAAGGCACTCTCGTGCAAGAGCGGTGCGTTCCTTGCTTGGGCAGCGGCGGAAGACATTGCGCAAGGCGAAAGGTCTTTGCCTTGAGCAATTTCTTTGCTTTGAGCTCCAAGGCGCTGTCGGAGATGCGCTGTCCAAAATGGAGTTCTTCAGCGTCATGAATCGCAGTGATCAACGACCAAGCCCGAGACGCCTCAATCGCAATACCCGCAAGAACCTCATAAGGTGACCGTTTTCGGTCAATGCCGCTCTCGTCAATAAAAAGGAAGTACGCCAAATCAACGTAAGCCCGCGACGGAGTGCCTCCCCACGACGCAGGCCAAATGGTGTACCCGCCAGCGTCGATGTGGCTCTGGCGCGTTCAGCAAGCTGACGAGGCATCGAGCAAGACCTCCGGGACATCGACACCCGACGGAAGCTCACT